>DAOLFG010000015.1:0-93412 GCA_035326425.1 Geminicoccus sp.
GTAACCAGATAGTTACAAGCGCCGCCACGCGGCTCAGGGAGACCCCGCCAAAAATGCCCACGCAGCGCCTCGGCATCGTCATGCATGGCATCACCGGCCGGATGGGCTACAACCAGCATCTGGTACGCTCGATCTGCGCCATCCGCGACCAGGGCGGGGTGACGCTCTCGAACGGCGACAAGGTGATGCCCGACCCGATCCTGGTCGGGCGCAATGCCGAGAAGGTGGGCGAGATCGCGCGCAAGCACGGTATCGCGCGGCACACTAGCGACCTGGATGCGGCGCTGGCCAACCGCGAGGATCCTGTGTTCTTCGACGCCGGCTCGACGCAGATGCGCGCCGGGCTGCTGACCCGGGCCATCGGTGCCGGCAAGCACGTCTACACCGAGAAGCCGATCGCCGAGACGCTGGAGGAGGCGCTTTCCGTCGCCCGGCTCGCCCGGGTCAAGGGGGTGAAGAACGGCGTCGTTCACGACAAGCTCTACCTGCCGGGCTTGCGGAAACTGCGGATGCTGCGCGACAGCGGCTTCTTCGGCCGCATCCTGTCGGTGCGCGGCGAGTTCGGCTACTGGGTGTTCGAGGGCGACTGGCAGCCGGCGCAGCGGCCGAGCTGGAACTACCGCAAGGAGGACGGCGGCGGCATCATCCTCGATATGCTCTGCCACTGGCGCTACGTGCTCGACAACACCGTGGCGCCGGTGAAGGCGGTGAGCTGCCTCGGTGCCACGCACATCCCCGAGCGTTTCGACGAGAAAGGCAAGGCCTACAAGGCCACCTCGGACGATGCGGCCTACGCCACCTTCGAGCTGGAAGGCGGCGTCATCGCCCAGCTCAACTCGTCCTGGACCGTGCGCGTCCGCCGCGACGACCTCGTCACCTTCCAGGTCGACGGCACCCACGGCTCGGCGGTGGCCGGCCTGCATCGCTGCTTCACTCAGCACCGGGTGAACACGCCACGGCCGGTCTGGAACCCCGACCAGCCGCAGAAGATGGACTTCTTCTCGCAGTGGGAGGAGGTTCCGGACAACATCGTCCACGACAACGGCTTCAAGGCGCAGTGGGAGGAGTTCATCCGCCACGTCGTGGAAGGGGCACCCTACCGCTACGACCTGATGGAAGGTGCGAAGGGCAATCAGCTCGCCGAGCTCGGGCTGAAGAGCTGGGCCGAGCGCCGCTGGCTCGACGTTCCCTCGCTGGAGGCCTGAGATGCCGATCGTCAAGATTCCCGGCCGCGACGGTGGGATCGAGAGCTACGCCGTCAAAAATCCACCGCTGCCCGCACCCACGGGTGGCGTGCCGAAGTTCAACCGCATCGCCTACTCGGCGGCCCACGTCGTCGCCGACCCGCTGGCCGACAACGATCCCTGGCTCGATGTCGCCATCGACTGGGACCGCACCGTCGCCTTCCGCCACTACCTTTGGGATCTCGGGCTCGGCGTCGCCGAGGCCATGGATACCGCCCAGCGCGGCATGGGCCTCGACTGGAAGGGGGCGCAGGAGCTGATCCGCCGCTCGCTCGACGCCGCCAGGGGTCGCGAGGACGCCCTGGTCGCGTCGGGCGCCGGCACCGACCACCTGGCGCCCAGCCCCGATGTCACCGTCGACGACGTCATCCGCGCCTACGAGGAGCAGATCGGCGTCATCGAGGCCATGGGCGGCCGCATCATCCTGATGGCCAGCCGGGCGCTCGCCAAGGCCGCCCGCTCGCCCGACGACTATGCCCGCGTCTACGACCGCGTGCTCGGCCAGGTGAAGGAGCCGGTGATCATCCACTGGCTGGGCGAGATGTTCGACCCGGCGCTCGCCGGTTACTGGGGCTCGGCCGACCACATGGCGGCCATGGAGACCGCCCTCGACGTCATCGCCGCCAACGCCTCGAAGGTCGACGGCATCAAGATCTCGCTGCTCTCCAAGGAGAAGGAGATCGTCATGCGCCGCCGGCTGCCCGAGCCGGTGCGGATGTATACCGGCGACGACTTCAACTATGCCGAGCTGATCGCCGGCGACGAGCAGGGCCATTCCGACGCCCTGCTCGGCATCTTCGACGCCGTGGCACCGGCGGCCTCGACCGGCCTCGCCCGCCTCGCCGCCGGCGACGAGAAGGGCTTCCACGAGGTGCTGGGCCCGACGGTGCCGCTCAGCCGCCACATCTTCAAGGCCCCCACCCGCTTCTACAAGACCGGCGTCGTGTTCCTCGCCTATCTCAACGGCCTGCAGGATCATTTCACCATGGTGGGCGGCCAGCAGAGCACCCGCTCGCTGCCGCATCTGGCGGAGCTGTTCCGCCTCGCCGACGACGCGCGGGTCCTGCGCGACCCGGAGCTGGCCGCGGCCCGCATGCGAAGGGTGGCGGCCGTCCACGGCATCGAGTAGTCCGAATTCATCATAACGGGAGGCATAGAGCGATGGACCGTCGTCACCTGATCCTGTCCGCTGCCCTTGCGGCCGGTGCAGCCCTCGCCGGGCCGGCGCTGGCCGACTGGAAGCCGGAGCGGCCGATCAACATCATCGTCCCCTGGGCCGCCGGCGGCTCGACCGACCAGGTGATCCGCGTCGTGGCGGGCGAGCTGCAGAACGCGCTGGGCCAGACGGTGGTCGTGGTCAACCAGCCGGGCGGCTCGGGCTCGATCGGCACCAAGGGCGTGCTGGATGCCGCCCATGACGGCTACACGCTGGCCTCGGGTGCCGCCAAGGACCTCGGCACCTATCCGGTCTCCGGCCTGCTCGACACCCGCATCGAGGACTGGCGGCTCTACCTCGCCGTCGCCAACCAGTCGGTGATCGGCGTCAACCCCGACTCGCCCTACGAGACCCTCGACGACCTCGTGAAGGCGATGAAGGAGAAGCCCGGCTCGGTCACCGTCGCCACCGCCGGGGTCAACTCCTCGGGCTTCTTCGGCATCGAGGCTTTGGCGAAGGCCGCGGGCGTCACCTACAAGCACGTCAGCTACGATGGCGGCAACCCGGCGGTGATCGCCACCGTCTCGGGCGAGACCCAGGTCACCACCCAGCTCGGCGTCGAGCAGGCCGACATGCTGCGCGGCGGCAAGCTGCGGGCCCTGGCCGTGATCTCCGACAATCCGCTGGAGCTGGAAGGTGTCGGCACCATCGAGCCGATCACTAAGTGGTTCCCGGACTACAAGCCCGACGCCAACTATTTCGGCGTCTTCGTGCCGAAGGACACGCCGGCCGAGATCACGGCCGCGCTCGACGAGGTCTGGACCGGGACCATCGCCAACTCGGCGGCGCTGAAGAAGTACGCGGCCGAGCGCGGCGCCATCTTCCGCCCCAGCCACGGCGACGAGGCGCTGGCCGCCGTCAAGCCGGCGATCGCCAGTGCCGCCTGGGTGATCCAGGACGGCGGCAAGGCCAAGGTGTCGCCCGAGAAGCTCGGCATCCCGCGTCCCTGACCGGCGATGGCGCGCAGTGATCTGGTCGCGTCGGCCTTCTGGCTGGCGCTGGGGCTGCTGACCATCCAGCAGTCCTGGGTGATGGACAGGCTCGAGGGCCAGGGAGCCGACCCGTGGTCGGTTCCCGGCCTCGTGCCCGGCCTGATCGGCGTCGTGCTCACCATCTGCGGCGGCCTGTTGCTGCTGCGCTCGCTGCGCGCCCGCCCGGCCGCGACCGAGGAAGCCCCGGACGAGACGCCCGAGGAAGCGCGGCAGGGCCGTTGGCGCCTGTTCGCCGTCTTGGCCTTGTGCCTGGTCTTCACCCTCGGCCTGCTCGGCCACGGCCTGCCGTTCTGGCTCGCCGCCGCCATCTTCATCGCCGCCTTCATCGCCATGCTGTCCTGGCGCCAGGGCGAGGCCGGCCTGCGCCGGCTGGGCTTCGCCTGCGCCTATGGCCTGATCATGGGCGGCGCCATCCACTTCCTGTTCGAGAAGCTCTTCCTCGTGCGGCTGCCCTGATGCCCGAAGGCCTCGCGATGTTCGGCCAGGCGATCTGGCACTTCATGACGCCGGCCATCCTGGCCTTCGCCTTCGGCTCGTCGCTGCTGGGCATCGTCATCGGCGCCCTGCCGGGGCTCACCGCCACCATGGGCGTGGCGCTGATGACCACGCTGACGCTGGGCATGGAGCCGTCGACGGCGCTGCTCATCCTGATCTGCACCTATGTCGGCGCCATCTACGGCGGCAGCCGCAGCGCCATCCTGCTCAACATACCCGGCACGCCGGCCAGCGCCGCCAGCTGCCTCGACGGCTATGCGCTGGCCAGGCAGGGCCTCGCCGGCAAGGCCATGGGCATCGCCACCTCGGGCTCGGTCATCGGCACCTGGATCGGCATGGTCTTCCTGGCGCTGCTGACCCCGGTGCTCGGCGAGTTCGCGCTCGACTTCGGCTCGTACGAGTTCTTCTGGCTCGCCATGTTCGGCGTCGTCATCTCCGGCAACCTCACCGGCGACGACCCGCTGAAGGGCTGGATCTCGGGCTTCCTCGGCCTGCTGCTCGCCATGGTCGGGCAGGAGAGCATCCACGCCTTCCCGCGCTTCACATACGACGTGCCGGATCTCATCGGCGGCTTCGGCCTGATACCGGCGCTGGTCGGCGCCTTCGGCTTCGCCGAGGTGCTGAGCGCCATGCGCGAAAAGCCGCTCGCCTTCACCGTCAGCGCCGTCGATTCCATCCTGCCGCGCATCGCGGACGTGGTGAAATACTGGCGCACCATCATCCGCTCCGGCGTCATCGGCACCTTCATCGGCGTCGTCCCCGGCGTCGGCGAGGACGTCGCGGCCTGGAGCTCCTATGCCGCCGCCAAGCGCGCCAGCAAGGAGAAGGAGATGTTCGGCAAGGGCTCGGTCGAGGGCCTGATGGCCGCAGAGACCGGCGACAATGCCTGCGTCCCCGGCGCGGTCATCCCGGTGCTGACCCTGGCCGTCCCGGGCTCCGCACCCGCCGCCGTGCTGCTGGCCGCCATGCTGATCCACGGCGTCCGGCCCGGCCCCACCATCATGCTGGAGAATCCCACCTTCGTGTACGAGACGGTGGCGATGATGCTGCTGGCGAGCCTCGGCATCCTGTTCTTCGGCCTGCTGCTCAGCCGGCCGCTGGCCAGGATCCTCACCGTGCCGCGGCTCTACGTCATGCCGGTGGTCTTCGTGCTGTGCACGGTCGGCTCCTTCGCCATCGCGTCGCGGGTCTACGACATCTGGGTGATGCTGGGCTTCGGCATCCTCGGCTACGTGCTGCGCAAGCAGAACTATCCGCTGGCGCCGCTGGTGCTGGGCCTCGTGCTGGGCGACCTGCTCGACAAGAGCTTCCGGCGCGGCATGGTGCTGTCCGACGGCTCGCTCGTGCCGTTCCTCACCCGTCCGATCAGCATGGTGCTGTGGCTGCTGATCCTGGCGGTGATCGTGATGAACATCCCGTTCCTGCACGATCGCATCGCCGGTCTGTTCCGCCGCCGCCGCAAGCTCCCCGCCTGAGGAAGGCCACCCGTCGATGCCGGACGTCTCCAACCTGTCGATCAACCTCGCCACCGTCCGCGAGCAATGGGACATGCGCCAGGCGGTCGAGGGCTGTCTGCGCCATGGCATCCGCGCCATCGCCCCCTGGCGCGACCAGGTGGCGAAGATCGGGCTGGCGGAGGCGGCAAGGCTCGTCGCCGACAACGGCCTGCGGGTCACCGGCCTGTGCCGCGGCGGCATGTTCCCGGCCGCCGACCCCGAGCGCCGCAGGACCGCCATCGACGACAACCGCCGCGCCATCGACGAGGCCGTGGCACTGCGCGCCGACTGCCTGGTCCTGGTCGTCGGCGGCCTGCCCGAGGGCAGCAGGGACATCGCCGCCGCCCGTGAGATGGTGGCCGACGGCATCGCCGCCATCCTGCCGCACGCCCGCGCCAACCGCATGCCGCTCGCCATCGAGCCCCTGCATCCGATGTACGCCGCCGACCGCGCCTGCGTGAACACACTGCGCCAGGCCCTCGACATCGCCGACCTGCTGGGCGAGGGCGTCGGCGTCGCCATCGACGTCTACCACGTCTGGTGGGATCCCGAGCTCGACGGCCAGATCGCCCGCGCCGGCGCCAACCGGCAGATCCTCGCCCACCACATCTGCGACTGGCTGGTGCCGACCAAGGATCTCCTGCTCGACCGCGGCATGATGGGCGACGGCGTCATCGACCTGAAGAGGATCCGCCGGGCCATCGAGGCCGCAGGCTTCACCGGCCCGCAGGAGGTCGAGATCTTCTCCCGCGACAACTGGTGGAAGCGCCCGGGCGACGAGGTGATCGCGACCTGCGCGGAGCGCTACGAGGCGTGCTGCCGGATCGGCTGATCCATCCGGCCCTGGCCTCGCTCCACCTCACGAACGGCTCAGGCGAACTCGAAGGCCTGTCCATGCTCGAACAGCTCACGGGTGTCGGCGACCTGGATGGTACCCGGCAGGAGCTGGTAGTGTGGACGGTCGACGAAGGAGACCCAGTTGCCGCCCCATTCGAGGATGCCATCGAGGCCGACCTGCGAGGCGCGAGTATAGAGCGGGGACTCGCCCAGGTAGCGCCCGCCGTCGAAGATGCCGATGTCCCAGGCCACGCCGAAATTGTGCCAGCTGCGTCCGCCACGGGCCTTGGTCACGATGTTTCCCGGATTGCCGAAGCGGCCTTGCCGGAAGAGCTTGTCCTGCTCGGCGTAGGTGCGCGTGCCCGAAATGATCCGGGCGTCGATGCCGGCGTCGAGGACTCGGCGCAGGAAAGCGCGCGCCGAGCGCTGGACCGGCAAATGCAGGGTCAGCAGGTTGCTCTCGGAGCGCGGATCGAACCGGCCAAGCGTGTCCGCGAGCCGCCCGGATTCCGCGATGAAGGCTTGATCGGCCGCATCCGTGCGCGGACCCCATTCGCCGTCGACCCGTCCCGGATCGAAGCCTCCGGCGATGAGGAACCGCTGGTGGAAGGTGACATCGTCCGCAAACAGTCCCAGGCTCATGTCCGTTCTGCCCAATTCCGTTGTGACGCCGACAAGCGGCCCGCGACACTCCTTTCGGTGTTGCGCGCCCTAGGACTCCAGAAAGCTCTTGGCGATCTCCGAGACGACTGGCTCGACGACGTCCACGGTCGCGCTCGGGACCTGTCCCGCTTGGCTGGGCGCTGCCGTGGCGAGATCGGGCGCCTGCGTGACCATGGGCTGCGCCATCGCGTAGGCTTGGTTGGCCGCATCGACCGCCAGCGGCGCAGACACGAGGCCAGCCATGGCCCAGCTCTCGGCAGGCAGCGCGCTCCCGGCGAGGCTACCGAGACGTTGGCGCGCGCCACCGATCTTGTCCTTCGACATGATCGCCCTCTGCCCAAAATGGCGGGCCGCGATAGCTGCGCCGCCGCCACGCCGGTGCCCACGGATGGAGCTGCCAATTCTTCGATCGTCCGAACGGCTCGTCCACATGACCGCGGGGCCGGGCCATATGCCTGAAAAAATCATTAGATACTCATACTGTACCATGCCAAACGGGCGTTCACAACGGTATTGCCGCCGGCCGACCATGGTCGGTAGCCGTTCCAAGTGGGCGGGAGGCTCCGCCCTGTCCCGGTCCGGTGCGCCGGCTCTCAGCTCGCCTGTCCGGAGTCGCGCCGGCGCCCTGGCCCTGCGCCCCTTGCATTCAAGGCGATCAGCATCCCCGATGCGCAGACCAGCACCATGCCGGCGAAGCCGAGGCTGTCCGGCAGGTGGCCGAAGACCAGCCAGCCGAGCCCGCCCGCCCAGGCGAGGTGGACGTAGTTGACCGGGGCCAGCAGTGCTGCCGGGGCCTCGCGATAGGCCGCGGTGAACAGGAAGTGGCCGAGCGTCGAGAACACGCCGATGAGCACCATCGTCGCGAGGTCAGCGAAACCGACCGCGAGACCGTCGAGCGAGCCCAGCGCCAGCAGGCCGAAGAACAGCGTGCCGACCAGGGCCGCCTGGTAGAGCATCGCGGCGACGTTCTCGGAGCGGGCGAGATGGCGCGTCAGGAGATGGTAGCCGGTGGCGAACGCCGCGTTGGCGAGCGCCAGGGCGACACCCAGCGGTGCCAGGCCGCCGCCGGGCCTGACGATCAACAGGACACCGACAAATCCCGTGGCGACACCGATCCAGCTCGCCGGGCCGACCCGCTCGCCCAGCAGCGGGATCGCCAGCAGCATCACGGCGAAGGGGGCCAGATAGGTGATGGCCACGGTCTCGCCCAAGGGCATCACCTGCAGCGCCAGCCCCATGGTCAGCGAGGCGAAAGCCAGGCAGAGACCGCGCAACGGCAACAGCCAGCGGTGTCCCGTCCGCCACAGCCCGGCACCGAGCCGCGGTCCGAGGAACAGGGTGAGGAGCGCCAGATTGACGAGGTAGCGCACGGCGATGACCACGGCCACCGGATGGCGCATGGCCTGCTGCTTGGTCATCGTGTCGCCGATGGCGAAGGCCAGCGTCGCCAGCACCACCAGGAGGATGCCGTGCATCGGCCGCATTCGCGCCGGAACAGCCTGGCTGGCGGCCGCCATCGGCCTCTTCTCCTTCGCCGGCGCCACACCGGTGCCGCCCGCGTGGATGTAGCACCCCTGTCGGGGATGGCACGTTGCTTCTGGTCATGCCGGCCTTGCCGAACGGCCGGCCCGGCCTGCCATTGTCGCCGATGATCCGGGGCCGTCGCTCGGCATCCCAATCGGCCATGCCGATCGCATGGGCCGCCTGTCTCGTCCTCTTCCTGCCGCTCGGGGCGCGAGCCCATGCCTTCCCCGAGCGCTACGACCTGCCGCTGCCTCTGGGGCTCTATGTCGCCGGCGCCGGTGCCGCCGTGGCACTCTCCTTCCTCGTCGCCGCCGCTCTCCCGCCCGGCCCGAGGCCGCAACGCCAGCTGACCTTTCGCCTGCCCCGCATCGCCGGCACCCTGGTGGCCGTGGTCCGTGTCGTCGCCGTCCTGCTCCTCGCCCTCCTCCTCGTCGCCGGCTTCCTCGGCAGCCGGGAGCACTGGGACCGCAACATCCTGCCGGTCGTCGTCTGGGTGTGGTGGTGGGTGGGCATGACGTTCGTCTGCGCGCTCATCGGCGATGTCTGGGCGGTCGTCGATCCCTGGGCCACCGTCGGCCGCCGGCTGGTCGGCGAGCGGCCGCCGCCGTTGCGGCTCCCCGAATGGCTGGGCGTCTGGCCGGCCGTCGCGGGCTTCCTCGCCTTCGCCTGGATCGAGCTGGTCTGGCCGTCCAATGCCATGCCCGGCCGCTTGGCCACGGCGATCCTCGCCTACTCGCTGCTCACCTGGACGGCGATGGCGCTGTTCAGCGTCGAGAGCTGGCGCGAGCGCGGCGACGTCTTCGCACTGGTCTTCGGCCTGTTCGGCCGCTTCGCGCCGATCTCCGCCCGCGACGGCAGGCTGGTGCTGCGCCCCTACGGCGCCGGCCTTCGGCAGCCCGAGCCGGCCACGGCCTCGCTGACGGCGCTCGTGCTCACCGTGCTGGCGACCGTCAGCTTCGACGGGATCGCCGAGACCATGGCGTGGCTGCGCGTCGAGGGTGCCGCGATCTCGTGGCTCTACGACCGCGGCGTCGTCCACATCCTCGGCTATGTCGGCGCGGAGACGCTGGTCCGGACCGCAGGCCTGCTGGCGGCGCCGCTGGCGCTCGCGGCAGCCTACCTCGCTGCCGCGGCCATCGCCGCCCGCATCGACGGCCGGCCGGTGGCCGAGACCGCCGGTCGCTATGCGCTGAGCCTGGTGCCGATCGCGATCGGCTACCATCTCGCCCACTACTTCTCCTACCTGCTGATCCAGGGCCAGGACTTGTGGGCGCTGCTGTCCGATCCCCTGGGCCGTGGCTGGAATCTCTTCGGCACGCGTGGCCACGAGGTCGACATCGGGGGCGTCGACATGCGCCTGGTCTGGCTGACGGCGGTGGGCGGCATCGTCGCCGGTCATGCGCTGGCGGTGCAGGTCGCCCACAGGTGCGCCATCGGGCTGCGCGGCCAGCTGCCGATCATCGTGCTGATGATCGCCTATACGATGCTGAGCCTGTGGATCATGGCGCAGCCCATCGCCCGAGGCTGAGGCCTCGCACGGGTCAGGCGCGCCTCGCCTCCTCCAGGGCAGCCAGGATCCGGTCGGCACGCTCCTCCAGCCGGTCCTCGCCGCCGGCGAGCCGCAGATCGCCGATCTCCTGCTGCCATTCGGCGCTGGCGAGGGACATGCGCTCGGCGAGGCCCAGCGCCGCCACGGTGTCCGCCACCTCGCGCATCTCGGCGGCGCGGCGGCCGCCATGCACCATCATCCGCTCGAGGCAGTAGCTGCTGCGCTTTCGCCAGTCGAGCTGCGGGTCGCTCTCCTGCAGCGAGGCCAGCACCGCGTCCATCACCCCGGCGCGCCGCGCCGCCAGCATGCACTCGGCGGTCAGCGCCTCGATGCCCTTGATCATCACCGACCGCACCATCTTGATGCTGGAGGCCTGCCCTACCTCGTCGCCGGCGACGTCGACGCGCATGCCGAGGTCTTCCAGCGCCTGCAACGCCACGGCGGCGTGCGGGCCGGCGAGCAGGACGGGCGTGCGGTGCCGGTCGCGCTGGACCGGCGCCATGATCGCCATGTCGACATAGCGGCCGCCGCCGGCCTCGACGAGGCGGGCGGCCCGGCGCTTGCTGTCGGGGCTGCAGGAGTTGCCGTCGACATAGAGGGCGCCCGCCTGCAGGTGGGAGGCCGCATCTCCGGCCGCGGCCACGGCCTGGTCGGCGGTGACGAGGCTGACGACCAGCCCGGCGCCGTGCAGGGCGGCGGCCGCCGACGGGCAGTGCTCGACGCCGAAGCGGACGCATCTCTGCTCGACCCAGCCGAGCGTGTCGGCGGCAGCGGACTTGATGTCGAAAGATGCGATGCGGGCGCCACGCCGGTCCCAGCCGCCGAGGAAGGCGCCTGCCGCCTCGCCGATGCCGAGGACGGCGATGCCGGAGGGCTGGGGAGAGGAGTGATCGGACATCGGCGACGCGTCCCTGACGTTCGCGTCGAGACACTATCAGCCGATGCCGATACCGCTAGAGTCCGCAGCATGACCGCGCGGCGATATCTCGACCAGCGTCTGCGCCTGCCCCTGCTGCGGGCCATCGATGCCGTGGCGGCGCATGGCAGCCTGCTGAAGGCGTCGGCGGCGCTGGGGCTCAGCCAGCCCGCCCTGACCAAGAGCCTGCACGAGCTCGAGGATCTGCTCCAGCTCCGCCTGTTCCACCGCCACGCCCGCGGCATGCGCCCGACCGCCGCCGGCATGGCCTTCGTCCATTCGGCCCGCCGCGTGCTCGCCGAGCTGCGTCGGCTCGACGAGGAGCTGGACGAGCTGTCCGGTCCCGGCGGCACGGTGGCGCTGGGCGCATTGCCGGTGACGGCCGCCGGCGTGCTGCCGGGTGCCCTGGTCCGCCTCAAGGCCAGCCATCCCGAGGTGAAGGTCCGGCTGCGCCAGGGGCGCACCGAGGATCTGCTGCCGCTGCTCGCATCCGGCGAGCTGGACCTCGTCGTCGGCCGGCTCTACGAGCCGCCGTTGCCCGACGCCTTCGCCCGCGAGTCGCTCTGGACCGAGCCGATCTCGGTGCTGGCGCGCGCCGGCCATCCCGTGTTCTCGCTCGGGACGGTCTCGCCGGAGGAGCTGCGCCGCTACGAGCTGGTGCTGCCCACCGTGACACAGCGGGTCGGCCAGGAGATCGAGGCCCTGCTGGCGCAGCTGGGCCTGGAGCCGGCGCCTTCGCTGCGCTCCAGCTCCTACGGCTTCATCCGCGAGATGCTGCTGGCGACCGACCTGATCTCGGTGATGCCGCGGCTGATGATGGCCGGCGACCTGCTGCGCGGCACCCTGCGGGTCGTGCCGCTGCCGATCGGAGCGCCGGAACGGCCGGCCGGCCTGATCCTGCCGCGCGACCGACCGCTGCCGGCGGCGGGCCGCGCCTTCGTCGAGGCCCTGCGCGCCCATGTCGCCGAGGTCATGGGAGCGGGACCTGCAGGATATAACCGCGGGTAATAACAGCGGGCGGACAAACGATACGACGCGAACGGGGTGAGCGCGTAGCAGCGAGGCCACCAACCACGGGAGGCCCGTCCTTGCCATCGCTCGCCGTATCCGATCGGATAGACATCAAGGCCCATATCGACAGTCAGCCGATATCGGCCTTCCAATGGTTCCTGGTCGCCATGTGCTTCCTGGTCGTCGTCGCCGACGGCATGGACGTCGCCATCATGGGCTTCGTCACCCCCTCCATCCTGGAGGAGTGGGCGATCTCGCGGCCGGCCTTCGGCATGGTGATCAGCGCCGCACCCTTCGGCCTCGTCATCGGTGCCCTGCTGGCCGGTCCTTCGTCGGACAGGTTCGGCCGGAAGATCGTGCTGATCGCCTCGGTCCTGACCTTCGCGATCTTCACCCTGGCCGCGGCCTACGCCTCGTCGCCCGCCGAGATGGCGCTGCTCCGCCTGCTCGCCGGCATGGGCATGGGTGCCGCGATGCCCAACGTCTCGACGCTGCTTTCGGAGTATGCGCCGCAGCGCCGCCGGTCGCTGATGATCACCATCATGTTCACCGGCTTCAACCTCGGCTCGGCAGTGATCGGCTTCGCCGCCGGCTACCTGATCCCGCTGCACGGCTGGCGCTCGGTGCTGCTGCTGGGCGGCATCGTTCCGCTGATGCTGGTGCCGGTCCTCGCCCTGTTCCTGCCGGAATCGGCGCGCTGGCTGGCGCTGCGCGGCGCGGATGCCAGGCGGATCGCCGCCAATCTCGGCCGGGTGACGGCCACCCGGTTCACCGGGGCCGAGACCTTCGTCTCGACCGAGCCGCCGCTGCCGACCCGCAAGCCCATCGGCATCCTGTTCTCGCAAGGCTATGGCCGCACGACCGTGGCGCTGTGGGTCACCTACTTCATGGGCCTGCTGGTCATCTACCTGCTGACCGGCTGGCTTCCCACGCTGATGAAGGATGCCGGCCTGTCGATCACCACGGCCGCCAACGTCACCGCGATGTTCCAGATCGGCGGCACGATCGGCGCCGTCATCGTCGGCTGGGCGATGGACCGGGTGCGCCCGGCGCCGGTGATCGGGGCGGCCTATCTGTGCGGCGGCCTGTGCATCCTGGCGCTGTCGAAGCTGGGCGTGCTGTCGCCGGCCCTGGCCGTGCTGACCTTCTCGGCGGGCTTCTGCATGAGCGGCGCCCAGACCGGCCTCAACGCCTTCGCGCCCGGCTGCTATCCCACCGCCGCGCGCGCCACCGGCGTCAGCTGGATGCTGGGCATGGGCCGCTTCGGCAGCATCTTCGGCTCGGCCGTCGGCGGTGCGCTGCTCGGCATGGGCTGGGGCTTCGGCGGCATCCTCGCCATGCTGGCGGTCCCGGCCGCCACCGCCGCGGTCGCCATCATGGCGGCCCAGCGCACGAACACCGATCAGGCGCCGACACCGGCCGCCGCCTAGAGCCGACAGGGAGAGCCACCATGATCATCGACTGCCACGGCCACTACACCACGGCACCCAGGGCGCTCGAGGACTGGCGCAACCGCCAGGTCGCCGGCATCCACGATCCCTCGGCCAGGCCCAAGGTATCCGAGCTGAGGATCGGCGACGACGAGCTGCGCCAGTCGATCGAGGCCAACCAGCTCCGGCTGATGAAGGAGCGCGGCAGCGACCTCACCATCTTCAGCCCGCGCGCCAGCTTCATGGCGCACCACATCGGCGACTTCGCGGTGTCGTCGGAATGGGCGGCGATCTGCAACGAGCTGTGCTACCGGGTGTCGCGGCTCTTTCCCGACCATTTCATCGGCGCCGCCATGCTGCCGCAGAGCCCGGGCGTCGATCCCCGGACCTGCATCCCCGAGCTCGAGCGCTGCGTGAAGGAGTACGGCTTCGTCGGGATCAACCTCAACCCCGACCCGTCCGGCGGCCACTGGACCAGCCCGCCGCTCACCGACCGGCACTGGTATCCGATCTACGAGAAGATGGTCGAATACGACATCCCGGCGATGATCCACGTCTCGACCAGCTGCAACGCCTGCTTCCACACCACCGGCGCCCACTACATCAACGCCGACACCACGGCGGTGATGCAGCTCATCGAGGGCGACCTGTTCAGGGACTTCCCGACGCTGCGCTTCGTCGTCCCGCACGGCGGCGGTGCCGCACCCTATCACTGGGGACGCTATCGCGGCCTCGCCCAGGCGCTGAAGAAGCCGCTCCTGCGCGAGCACCTGCTGAACAACGTCTTCTTCGATACCTGCGTCTACCACCAGCCCGGCATCGACCTGCTGGCCCGCGTCATCCCGGTCGACAACATCCTGTTCGCCAGCGAGATGATCGGTGCCGTCCGCGGCATCGATCCCGAGACCGGGCACCATTTCGACGACACCCGGCGCTACATCGAGGCGGCACACCATCTCGGCCCCGACGACCGCCGGAAAATCTTCGAGGACAATGCGCGGCGGGTCTATCCGCGGCTGGACGCGGCACTCCGCGCCAGGGAGGCGACGAGATGAGCATGAACGAGCCTATCCACGACATCGCCCATCTCGGCCATGTCGAGGTCTATACCGACAGGTACGAGGAGAGCCTCGACTTCTTCACCCGTGTCTACGGCCTGACGCTGTCGGACGAGGACGGCAGCTCGGCCTATCTGCGGGCCTGGGACGACTACGAGCTCCACACCCTCAAGCTCACCCGCCACCACACCACCGGCGTCGGCCATATCGCCTACCGAGCCTCCTCCGAGGCGGCGCTGATGCGGCGGGTGAAGGCGATCGAGGCCAGCCGCTACAAGGTGATCGGCTGGGTCGACGGCGACCTCGGCCACGGCCGCGCCTTCCGCTTCGAGGACCCGTTCGGCCACGTCTTCGAGATCTACTGGGACACCGTGCGCTACAGCCCGCCGGCGGGCGAGCGGCCGGCCTTGAAGAACCTGGCGCAGCGCTTCCACGGCCGCGGCTGCTGCCCGCGCCGGCTCGACCACCTCAACCTGCTGAGCGAGGACGTCACCGAGTTCCGCACCTTCATGGAGACCTGCCTCGGCTCGCGTGTCACCGAGATGATCCGGCTCGACAACGGCCGGATCGGCGGCTGCTGGTTCACGGTCAACAACAAGACCTACGACCTCGCCTGCACCGAGGAGCACGGCGGCGGCCAGGGCAGGTTGCACCACGTCACCTACGCCACCGACCAGCGCGAGGACATCCTGCGCGCCGCCGACATCTTCCTCGAGAACGGCGTGCACATCGAGACCGGGCCGCACAAGCACGCCATCCAGGGCACCTTCTTCCTCTATGTCTGGGAGCCGGCCGGCAACCGCGTCGAGCTGGCCAATGCCGGCGCCCGCCTGATCCTGGCGCCGGACTGGCAGCCGGTCGTCTGGACCGAGGCCGACCGCAGGAAGGGCCAGGCCTGGGGCCTCAAGACCATCGAGACCTTCCACACCCATGGCACGCCGCCGGTACAGCGGGGAGCACACTGAGCATGGCCGTCGTCGTACAGAACATCGCCCGTGCCGATGCGGATGTCATCGAGGGCCTCGCCCGCGCCGGCGTCGCTACCGTCCACGAGGCGCAGGGCCGCCGCGGCATGCTCGCCAGCCACATGCGGCCAATCTATGCCGGGGCCCAGGTGGCCGGCTCGGCCGTGACGATCTCGGCGCCGCCCGGCGACAACTGGATGGTGCACGTCGCCATCGAGCAGCTGAAGCCCGGCGACCTGCTCGTCCTGGCACCCACCTCGCCCTGCGACAACGGCTATTTCGGCGACCTGCTGGCCACCTCGGCCAAGGCGCGCGGCTGCCGGGGCCTGGTCATCGACGCCGGCGTGCGCGACGTGCGCGACCTGACGGCAATGGGTTTCCCGGTCTGGTCCAAGGCCGTCTCGGCCCAGGGCACGGTCAAGGAGACGCTGGGCTCGGTCAACGTGCCGGTGGTCTGCGCCGGCGCCTACATCGAGGCCGGCGACGTCGTGGTGGCGGACGACGACGGCGTGTGCGTCGTCAGGCGGCAGGAGGCAGCCACCGTGCTCGCCGCCGCCGAGAAGCGACTGGCCAACGAGGAGGCCAAGCGCCGGCGGCTGGCCGCCGGCGAGCTCGGCCTCGACATCTACGGCATGCGGCCGGCGCTCCAGGCCAAGGGGCTGAAATATGTCTGACGACGGCATCCCCTGCCTGTGGGTGCGCGGCGGCACCTCCAAGGGCGCCTATTTCCTGGCCTCGGACCTGCCGGCCGATCCTGCCCTACGCGACGCCCTGCTGCTGCGCATCATGGGCAGCCCCGATCCGCGGCAGATCGACGGCATCGGCGGCGCCGATCCCCTGACCTCCAAGGTCGCGATCCTGTCGCCGCCGAGCCGGCCCGACGCCGACGTCGACTATCTCTTCCTGCAGGTCTTCGTCGACCAGCCGCTGGTCTCGGGCGCCCAGGGCTGCGGCAACATCCTGGCTGGCGTCGGGCCCGCCGCCATCGAGCGCGGCCTGGTGCGGCCGACGGGCGATGTCACGCCGGTGCGCATCCATATGGTCAACACCGGCGAGGTGGCTCTGGCCCGCATCGCCACGCCGGGCGGCCGGGTGAGCTATGCCGGCGACGCCAGGATCGACGGCGTTCCCGGCAGCCATGCCGCGGTGCCGCTGATGTTCCAGAACATCGCCGGCTCGATGTGCGGGGCACTCCTGCCCACCGGCCATCCCGCCGACGTCATCGACGGCGTCGAGGTCACGCTGATCGACAACGGTATGCCGTGCGTGATCATGCGCGCCGCCGATCTCGGCGTCACCGGCCGGGAATCGCGCGACGAGCTCGACGGCAATGCCGGCCTCAAGGCCCGGATCGAGGCGATCCGGCTGCAGGCCGGACCGTTGATGAGCCTCGGCGACGTGCGCGAGAAATCGGTGCCGAAGATGACGCTGGTCTCGACCCCCACGGCCGGCGGCACGATCTCGACGCGCAGCTTCATCCCGCACCGCTGCCACGCCACCATCGGAGTCTTCGCCGCCGTCAGCGTCGCCACAGCCTGCACCCTTCCCGGCACGCCGGCCGGCGGCCTCGCCCGCCTGCCGTCGGACGGCCGGTTCCTGATCGAGCATCCGACAGGCGCCGCCGAGGTGCTGATCGAGCGCGACGCCTCTGGAGCCGTCACCGGCGCCGGCACGCTGCGCACAGCCCGCAAGCTTTTCGACGGCCGGGTTTTCCCGGGACCTGCGCGGTAGAGAAGCGAGGCTCGAAATTCCGCCGGGAAACATCGGCGATTTGGTTGCGTTCGACATGGCGCCGCTCAATTTTCAAGACCGATAGACGCCATTCCCGAGGAGCATCGCCGATGACCCAGCGTTGGTGGAAGCGGAGCGTCGTCTACCAGATCTATCCGCGCAGCTTCTGCGACAGCGACGGCGACGGCATCGGCGACCTGCAGGGGATCGTCTCCAAGCTCGACTATCTGCGGGAGCTGGGCGTCGACGTCGTCTGGCTGTCGCCGGTCTACAAGTCGCCCAACGATGACAACGGCTACGACATCAGCGACTACCGGGACATCATGGACGAGCTCGGCACGCTCGCCGACTGGGAGGAGCTGCTGGCGGAGATGCACGCCCGCGGCATCCGCATGGTGATGGATCTCGTCGTCAACCACACTTCGGACGAGCACGCCTGGTTCGTCGAGTCGCGAAAGTCCAAGGACAGTCCCTATCGCGACTACTACATCTGGCGGCCGGGCAAGGACGGCCGCGAGCCCAACAACTGGGAGTCCTGCTTCTCGGGCTCGGCCTGGCAATACGACGACGCCACCGGCGAATATTATCTTCACCTGTTCTCGAGGAAGCAGCCGGATCTCAACTGGGAGAACCCGCGGCTGCGCCGCGAGATCTACGACATGATGCTGTGGTGGCTCGACAAGGGCATCGACGGCTTCCGCATGGACGTGATCACCTTCATCTCCAAGGTGCCGGGGCTGCCCGACGCGCCGGTGACCGCCAACGGTCCCTACCAGTGGGGCGGGCAGTATTTCGTGCAGGGACCCCGGCTGATGGAGTTCCTGGCCGAGATGAAACGCGAGGTCCTCTCCAGGCGCGACATCATCACCGTCGGCGAGGCGCCGATGGCCACCCCCGAGCACGCCCTCGACCTGACCCACGCCGAGACCGGCCCGCTCAACATGCTGTTCCAGTTCGAGCACATGGATCTCGACCGCGAGCCCGGCTCGCTCACCGGCAAGTGGGGCCTGAAGCCGATGGAGCTGCTCGATCTCAAGCGGGTGATGGGCCGCTGGCAGCGCGAGCTCGATGCCAAGGGCTGGAACAGCCTCTATCTCTCCAACCACGACCAGCCGCGGCCGGTGTCGCGCTTCGGCGACGACGGCGAGCACAGGGTCCACTCCGCCAAGCTGCTCGCCACCTTCCTGCACATGCTGCAGGGCACGCCTTATGTCTATCAGGGCGAGGAGATCGGCATGACCAATGTCCGCTTCGCCTCGATCGACGACTATCGCGACATCGAGACCCTCAACATGTACCGCCAGGAGGTCGTCGAGCATGGTGTCGACCCGGCCAAGGTAATGGCGGCGATCCATGCCAAGGGCCGCGACAACGCCCGCACGCCGATGCAGTGGAACGCCGGCCCCAACGCTGGCTTCACCACCGGAACGCCCTGGATCAGGGTCAACCCGAACTACCGCGAGATCAACGTCGCCCGGGCGATGGCCGATCCGGATTCGGTGTTCCACTACTATCGCCGGCTGATCCGCCTGCGGAAGGAGCTGCCGGTCATCGTCTACGGCCGCTACGAGCCGATCCTCGAACAGCACAGGCAGATCTATGCGTTCCTGCGCGTCACCGCCGACGAGCGGCTACTGGTGATCCTCAACTTCACGCCGCAATGGCCGGTGTTCGAGGCGCCCGAGACGCTGCACGCGGCTGGCGGCCAGCTGCTGATCGCCAACTATCCGGTCGACGAAGGCCAGGATATCCGGCACTTCACGCTCCGGCCGTGGGAGGCGCGGGTCTACAGGCTGGGGGCGTGATGCGACGGGTCGGATCGATGATCGGGCTGCAGCCGGGCGCGGCGCAGCGCTACAAGGAGCTGCACGCGGCGGTGTGGCCGGAGGTGCTGGCGAGGATCGAGGCGTCGAACATCCGCAACTACTCGATCTTCCTGAAGGAGCCCGAGAACCTGATGTTCAGCTATTTCGAGTACCACGGGCAGGACTTCGACGCCGACATGCGGGCGATCGCCGCCGATCCGAAAACGCAGGAATGGTGGTCGGTCTGCGGTCCGTTGCAGGCGCCGCTGGCGACGCGCCAAAAGGGCGAGTGGTGGGCCTCGATGGAGGAGGTGTTCCACGCCGACTGAGCCGGCGGCGCCTCACAGCGCCGTCAGGTAGGCATCGTGCTCGCTGGCCGGGACCTCGAGGGTGTGGGTGTCCAGCTCCTGCCACTTGCACTCGGCGAACACCCGGCAGAACTCGTCGCCGAAATACTGCCTGGCGAACAGCGACTTCTCGAACTCGTCGAGCGCGTCGGCGAGGCTCGGCGGCAGCATGCGGGTGCTCTGCTCGTAGGCGTTGCCGGTCGACGGCGCCGGCGGCTCGATGTGGTTGGCGATGCCGTAGTGCACGCCGGCGAGGATCGCCGCCAGCACGAGGTGCGGGTTGGCGTCCGAGCCGGCGACACGGTGCTCGATCCGCCGCGCCGCGCCGCCGGCCTGGGGGATGCGCAAGGAAACCGAGCGGTTCTCGTAGCCCCAGGTCGGGGTGGTGGGGGCGTAGGAGCCGGGGCGCAGGCGGCGGAACGAGTTGGGGTTGGGCGCCAGCATCGGCATGATCTGCGGCATGGTGCCGAGCAGGCCGCCGACGGCATGGCGCAGCGTGGCCGAGCCCGCGCCGCCGTCGTCGAAGACGTTGCGGCCCTCCGCGTCGACCAGGCTCAGATGGACGTGCATGCCGTTGCCGGCCGAGCGACCGAAGGGCTTGGCCATGAAGCTGGCCTCGACGCCGTGGCGGCGGGCGACGCCCTTGACGACGCGCTTGAACATCACCGCGAAGTCGGCAGCCTCGACGGCGTCGGGGCGGTGCCAGAGGTTGATCTCGTACTGGGCCGGACCGTGCTCGGTGATCAGGGTGTCGGTGGGAATGGCCTGGGCGGAGGCGGAGGCCGAGATGTCGCGGAAGACGGCCGCGAACGCGTCGAGCTCGTCCAGGCTGTAGACGTTGGGATTGCGCGGCCGGCGGCCGGTGTCGCGGTCGGCGGCGGGCCGCGGCATCGCTCCCTCGGCCCGGTCGCGCTCGACCAGGTAGAACTCGAGCTCGACGGCGGCCACCGGCGTCAGCCGCATCTCCTCCAGCCGGTCGAGCACCATGCGCAGCACGGCGCGCGGCTCGACCGCGAACGGCCGGCCGTCGTGGCCCAGCATCTGCAGCATCACCTGTGCCGCCGGCCGCTCGCTCCAGGCGACCCGCTTCAGCGTGCCGGGCACCGGCATGCACAGGCCGTCGCCGTCGCCGCTCTGCAGGTCGAGCCCGGCCGAGCTGACATCGTTGCCCCAGATGTCGAGCGCATGCACCGAGCGCGGCAGGAACAGGCCCTTGTCGAAGATCTTGGCGAGCCCGTCGGCCGGCAGCCGCTTGCCGCGGGCGACGCCATTGTGATCGACGATGAAGGCGTCGATGGTCTCGACGTCGGGATTGGCGGCGAGGAACGCCGCGGCCTCGGCAGACAAGGGAAGCTCCCGTTCGTGATCACGATCTTGACCCGTCGATGATGTGATCACAATATCGCCGAGTCAAGCCGAGACGGGAGATCGGACGGGATGGCCGGGAGCGACGGCGGGGCGGAGCGGCCGCAGCTCAACCGCTGGGTCTACGGGCAGCTGCGCGAGGCGATCGTCACCGGCCAGTTCGTGCCGGGTCGAAGCGTGACGCTGCGCGGCGTGGCGGAGCAGCTCGGCGTCAGCCCGATGCCGGTGCGCGAGGCGCTGCGCCAGCTCGTGGCCGAGCGGGCGCTCGTCATTCACGACAACCGCCGCGTGGCTGTGCCGGAGATGTCGACGGCACGGCTGGAGGAGCTGGGCACCGCGAGGGTGCTGCTCGAGGGTGAGCTGGCCGAGCGGGCGCTGCCGGGCATCGACGCCGCCCGGCTGCAGGCGCTGCGGCGGCTCGATCGCGAGGTCGACCTGGCGCTCGAGCAGGGCGAGCCCGAGCGCTACATGCGCTTCAACCACGAATTCCACATGACGCTCTACCGCTCGGTACCCTCGCAGGTGCTGCTGCCGCTGGTGGAATCGCTGTGGCTGCAGGTGGGCCCCTTCCTGCGGCTCGTGGTGGGCCGGCTCGGCACCGCGAGCTTCGTCGACCGCCACCGCGCGGCGCTCTCGGCGATCGCGGGCCGGGACGCCGCCGGGCTGCGCCGGGCGATCGCCGCGGACATCGCCGATGGCCACGCCTTGATGGCGGCGGCGATGGGCGAGGCACGCAGGGCCGGCTAGCCGCGCCAGCGGCCGAGCAGCAGCACGGCGCTGCCGGCCAGCAATCCCCAGAAGGCGGCGCTGATGCCGGCGAGCGCCAGCCCCGAGGCGGTCACGACGAAGGTGACGGCGGCGGCGTCGCGCTCGGCGGGATCGGCCAGGGCGCCGGCGATCGAGCCGCTGAAGGCGCCTATCAGGGCGAGGCCGGCCACGGCCTGGACCAGCAGCGGCGACACGCCGGCCAACGCCGTCACCGCCCCGGCGGCGAGGCCGAGGACGACATAGCCGGCGCCGGCGACCGCCGCCGCCCACCAGCGCCGCTGCGGGTCGGGTCCGGCATCGGGTCCGGCACACAGGGCGGCGGTGATGGCGCTGAGGTTGACGGCATGGCCGCCGAACGGCGCCGCGGCCAAGCTGAACAGGCCGGTCGCGATGAACAGCGGGCCGGGCTCGGGCCGGTAGCCGTTGACCGACAGCACGGCGAGGCCGGGGATGTTCTGCGAGGCCATGGTCACCAGGAACAGCGGCAGGGCGATGCCGACGAGGCCGGCCGGCGAGAAGGCCGGCACGACGAGGCTCGGCGCCGGGAGCAGCGAGCCCGACAGCGCCCCGGCCGACATGCCGAGCACGATGAACACCATGGCGACGACGGCCGCCGCCGGTACCGCCAGCAGGCGTTCCCAGCGGCCGACCAGCAGCCACGCCAGGACGATGGCGAGGCCGGCTACCGGCATCGCCGCCACCGCCCGTACCGGTGCCAGGCACAAGGGCAGCAGGACGCCCGCCAGCATGGCGCTGGCGATCGAGGTGGGAATGGCGGCGATCAGCCGGCCGAGCGGCCTGAAGGCGGCCGCCGCGATCACCAGCAGGCCGGCGACGAGGAAGGCGCCGACGGCGACGGCGAAGCCGCCCTCGGGTGCGCCGGCGCTGACGAGCAGCGCGGCACCCGGCGTCGACCAGGCGATGCTGATCGGCATGCGGTAGCGCCAGCTCAGCAGCACGCCGCACAGGCCCATCGCCACGAACAGCGCCATCAGGCCCGAAGCCGCCTGGGCAGGGTCGGCGCCGACGGCGTCCAGCCCCTGCAGCACCACGGCGAAGGAGCTGGCCGAGCCCACCAGGGCGGTGAGCAGGCCCGCTGTCACGGCCTGGGCCGGCGGGACTTGGCGCATCAGTCGTCACCTGCGCGAGAGACGCGCCGCAGGGAGCACACCGGCCGTCGCTTGACAAGCCAATATTGTGATCACAAAATTCGCCGTGAGTGTTGTGATCACGCCAGTGGTTGGAGTTTCGCCGCGATGCCGTCCCCCGCCTCGAACAACGAGACCGGCTACTGGCAGGATCTCGACCGGGCGCATCACATCCACCCGTTCACCGACACCGCGGCGCTGAACGCCAAGGGCAGCCGGATCATCACCGACGCCGAGGGCGTCTACCTCACCGACTCCGACGGCAACCGCATCCTCGACGGCATGGCCGGCCTCTGGTGCGTCAATGTCGGCTACGGCAGGCGCGAGCTGATCGAGGCGGCGAGCCGCCAGATGGAGCGGCTGCCCTACTACAACCAGTTCTTCCAGACCTCGACCATGCCGACCGTCGAGGCGGCACGCGCCGTCGCCGAGGTGGCGCCCGAGGGCATGCGGCGGGTGTTCTTCACCGGCTCCGGCTCGGAGGCCAACGACACCGTGCTGCGCATGGTGCGGCACTACTGGGCGGTGCGCGGTCAGCCGCACCGCAGCCACGTGATAGCGCGGGTGAACGCCTATCATGGCAGCACGGTGGCCGGCGCCAGCCTGGGCGGCATGAAGGCGATGCACGGCCAGGGCGGGCTGCCGATCCCCGGCATCCACCACATCGCCCAGCCCTACTGGTTCGGCAGCGACCGGCAGCTCGACGCGCATGCCTTCGGCCTCGCCTGCGCCCGCGAGCTGGAGGCCAAGATCCTGGAATTGGGTGCCGATCGCGTCGCCGCCTTCATCGGCGAGCCGATCCAGGGGGCGGGCGGCGTCATCATTCCGCCGGCCAGCTACTGGCCGGAGATCCAGCGCATCTGCCGCAGGCACGGCATCCTGCTGGTCAGCGACGAGGTGATCTGCGGCTTCGGCCGCACCGGAAAATGGTTCGGCTGCCAGCATTTCGGCTTCGAGCCGGATCTCATGGCGGTCGCCAAGGGCCTGTCCTCGGGCTACCTGCCGATCGGCGGCGTCGTGGTGCGCGACCATGTGGCCGAGACGCTGGAGCTGGGCGGCGAGTTCTTCCACGGCTTCACCTATTCGGGCCACCCCGTGGCTTGTGCCGTGGCTGCGGCCAACATCGCGCTGCTGCGGCGCGAGCGGCTGGTCGAGCGCGTGGAGGGCGAGATCGGCCCGTACTTCCAGGCCAGGCTGGCGACGCTGGCCGACCATCCGATGGTGGGCGAGGTGCGCGGCGTCGGGCTGATCGGCGCCGTCGAGCTGGTCAGGCGCAAGGCGCCGCTGGAGCGGCTGGCCGATCGCGGCAGGACCGGCCTGATCTGCCGCGACCACTGCTTCGCCAACGGCCTCGTCATGCGGGCGGTGGGCGACACCATGATCGTCTCGCCGCCGCTGGTGATCGGCGAGGCCGAGGTCGACGAGCTGGTGCGGCTGGCGCGCAAGGCGCTCGACCTCACCGCGGCGGAGGTGGGCGTCGGCGGCTAGCTGGCCGATCCTTCTATCCGGGCCGCGGCGCCGGAGCGGAAAGCACATCGCGGTCGCTCTTGCGGCTTTCGCGGTGCTGCGCCCACCGCTCTCGGATGAAGCGAAGCGCCGGCCGCTCGACCAGCCGCGTGTAGGCGAAGGCCATCGCCACGGCCGCAGCCATGGTCAGCAGGACCGCCGCCTCGGGGGGCACGCCGGCGTGCCACAGCCGGAGCAGCACCGCGTAGCCCATGTGCTGGTGGGCGAGATAGAGCGTGTAGCTGATGGTGCCGAGGAAGAGCAGCGGCCGCCAGCTCAGCGCCGGCAGCCAGCCGGCCACCGCCAGCGCAACCAGGCCGAGCAGCGCCGCGGTCGTCCACATCGGCGCCAGCTCGGGATGGAGTGCCTGGGCCGCGACACAGGCGGCGAGCAGCGCCAGCCGGCTCCAGCTCGGCCCGTGCAGGTGGATCTGCCGCAGCGCGATGCCGGCGATGAACAGATGGGCGAACTTCAGCACCATGAGCTTGCGCCACACCCGCGCTGCCAGCGTCGGCAGCTCGGGCTCGAGCCATTCGTAGAGCAGCACGATCGCCAGCCAGGCCCACAGCACCGGCACCAGCCGGCTGCGCAGGGGCGACAGCCAGATGCCGAGCATCAGCACATAGAAGGTCAGCTCGAAGGCCAGGGTCCAGTAGACTTGGTCGATGTCCGGCCGGCCCACGAAGGACTGCAGCATGGTCAGGTTGACCAGCAGGTCCGGGACGCTGCGCTGCCAGTTCGGCAGGCCGAGTGCCGTGACGACGACGAAGGTGACGAGGACGGCGATCCAATAGGCGGGATAGAGCCGCGCGAAGCGCGAGACCAGATAGTCGCCGGCCGAGCGGGTATGCTCGAGCGTCATGGTGATGACGAACCCGCTGATGATGAAGAACAGCGTGACGCCGAACCGGCCATAGGCCAGGTCGATCCCGACCCAGTCCGGCGGCGCGTAGTCCTCTACGAAATCGGTCGTGTAATGGTAGCCGACGACGGCCAGGGCAGCCAAGCCGCGCAAGCCATCGAGACTCGTCAGGCGGTCTTCTCGTCCAGACATGCGCGCTCCAGCTCAGCGAAAAACAAAATAGAGCCGGAACGTGAATCGCCGGTTAACACTCAGACATCGCCAAGAACAGCCATGTTGCTAGACTTGAGCTAGACTATATCTTGCAGGCCGGACTGGAACAGCTGTGCGATATCGGCGCCGGTCAGCGCCCTGGCGAACAGGCTGATCTCGTCGATGCTGCCGTGGAAATGGCTGCGCAGGGTGTCGGCGGCACCGCGGCTCGACTGGTCGGCCAGGGCGCCGAAGACCAGGGGGTCGGGGTCGGCCAGCCAGTCGACATGGAAGGCGTCGCTGCCGGCCAGGCCGCCGTTGACATAGAGCCTGGTGCCGGCGGCGTCGAAGGTGAAGCCGACATGCACGGCCTCGCCTGCCTCGATCCCGCCGACCTCGATGCGGTGGCTGCCGGTGGCGTCCTCGACCCGCAGGACCAGCCGGCTGCCGTCGAGCCAGAGCGAGGTGTCGCCGGCATTGGCGCCTGCCGAATCCTTGGAGAAGAGGCCCTGGACGCCGGCGAGGTCGTCGGCGCGGAACCAGAACGCCAGCGTGCCGCTGGCCAGCTCGGTCGGATCGGGATCGGTCGCGTGGGCGCTGCGGTCGAGCAGCTCCTCGACCGACGGCAGCGTGTTGGCGACGACGACCCGGGTGCCGGCGGCGTTGGGATGGAGATTGTCGGTGGTGAGGCGGGTCGGATCACCGAGGACGCCATCGAGGAAGTTGCGGTAGAGGACGCTGCCGTACTCCTGGGCGAGATCGGCGAAGAGCCGCTCGAATGCCGCCACCTCGCCGGAGGTCCCGTAGCCCTTGCCGAGCAGCGGCCAAGCACCCTGCGTGCCCGCCAGCATCACCTCGATGCCGCGGTCGGCGCAGAGATCGAGGATCGTCCGCAGATTGGCCTCGACCCCGGCGATGGAGAGGGCTCGCAGGCTGTCATTGGTGCCGAGCTCGACGACCATCGCGTCGGGCAGCTCCTTCGTCGGATCGGCGAGATAGTCCTGCAGGCGCGCCAGGCCCATGGCGGTGGTGTCGCCGCTCTTGGAGTAGGCGACGATGTCGACGTCGCCGTGCCCGGCCGCCGCCAGCGCCTTGCCGAGCTGGGTCGGATAGCTGTTGGCAGGGCCGATATGCGCCGTCGACAGCGACGACAGGCTGTCGCCCAGCACCATCAGGTCGATGCGGCCGTCGCCGCCGGGCGTGAACACGACGAGGTGGTCGTCCACCCCGTCGAAGTGCAGCGCCCGACCCTGCAGCAGCGCCGCGCCGTGCCCGACGCCGCCCAGCAGCTCGGCATCGAGCCCGCCCACCGCGTCGCGGCCGGCATCGCCGGCGGCGGGGAGGTCGAGATGCATCACGGCACCCAACGCCTCGGCGGTCCGGGCGTAGTCGGCAGCACCCGCCGGGAAGGCGCTCGCCGGTGCCGTCAGCAGCAGCGTGCCGTTGAACTTGATGGTCTCGGCCGCAGCGCCGCGGATCAGGTTCTGGCCGTCGAGGGCGGCGATGTCCTGCACGCCGGCAGCACCGTCCAGGCGGACGCCGTTGACCTCGACCCAGTCGACGCTGAGCGCACGCGCCGCGGTGTCGTTGTAGTGCTGGATGCCGATCTGGTGCTCCACGCCGGCAGCGATGCCCGCCACCTCGAACCGCAGCTCGGTGTAGTCCTTCGCCGTCACGGTGGCGGCGGCGACCTCCTGCCCGTCGATCAGCAGCCGCATCTTCGACAGGTCCGAGCCCTCGGCGGCGTGGGCGCGGACGACGATGACGGTGACATCGCCCGTGGCCGGCGGCTCGGGTTCGGGTTGGGGTTCGGGCTGCGACGGCGCCGGGAAGCTCTCGGCCGGGAAGTCGAGCAGCAGCGTGCCGTTGAACTGGATGCTGCCGGCGGCGCTGCCACCCTTCAGATTCTGGCCGTCCAGGGCCCCGACGTCCTGGACTCCCTGGCTGGCGGCGATCGTGGTCTGCCCGACCGTCACCGATTCGATGTAGAGGGCCCGCGTCGTGGTGTCGTTGTAGTGCTGCACGCCGATCCGGTGCGCCTGGTCGGGCGCCAGGTCGTCGACCGTGAAGGTCAGGTCGCCGAATTCCTGCCAAGTGACCGAGGAAGTGGCGACCTCCTGCCCGTCCACTAGCAGGCGCAGCTTGGCGAGATCCGAACCGATCTCGGCTCGCGCCCTGATGGTAATCGTCGTGGCCATGAACAATCTTCCGTCCGCCCCATCCCAGTCGAAAGAAAGACGTAGTGGCAAGGAACCATCAAGATTAACGGCGTATGACTGTCTGCATCGGGATATGCTCGTCGCTCTCCCATAGAGAAACGGCGTGGAGCCAGCCACGAGAGCGGAACGCCGCGGGCGGCGGCGAGCCTGTCGGCCGTC
This sequence comes from Geminicoccus sp., assembly GCA_035326425.1. Lineage (GTDB taxonomy): Bacteria > Pseudomonadota > Alphaproteobacteria > Geminicoccales > Geminicoccaceae > CALKJU01. The sequence continues at coordinate 27,499 of DAOLFG010000015.1, forward strand.
GAGGCGGCGTGACAGCGAAAGCGCCTTTGGATATGCCTGGGCGGCCCGGCCGGATCCGCAACGGCCGGCAACCATCGAGGAAACGCAGGTGGACGCAGGCTCCGCGCTGGCGGAAGTCGTCGACAGGCTGGGCCAGGAGACCGGCCTGGAGCTGCAGGCCGACGATCAGGGCCGCTACGGCTTCGTGGTCGACGGCCGGCTGACGGTGGCGCTGGCGGCCGAGGAGGGCGGCGAGGTCGTGCAGCTCGAGGCCGAGCTGGCGCGGCCGCCGGTGGCGCTGCTCGACACGATGCTGCGGCGCGCGATGCTGCTGAACCGCCGGCCCGACGTCACCGGCGGGGCCACCATCGGCCTCGACGGCGACAGCGGTATTGTCACGCTGACGTGGCGGCAGCCGGCGACGGATCTCGATCCCGGCGAGCTGGCCGTGACGCTGGCCGGCTTCGTCGAGCGGGCGCTGGCGGTGCAGGACGAGCTGCGGCAGGCGGCGGCGGGCGACGGCCAGGCCGAGCCGATGCCGGACGAGCCGGCCCCGGCCGGGCCGGAGATGTGGGTACGGGGCTGAAGGGAGACGGGCGAGATGTCGCTCCAGGGCACCGGGTCGGTCAACATTCCCTATATCGGTGTCGGGGTCAGCAACCGCGGCACGGTGGGCGGCCGCGACGAGACGCGGATCGGCAGCGCCTTCCGCAGCCTCAAGGCCATGATCACCGGATCGGGGCAATCCAACGTCAAGCTGGTCGACCAGCGGGCGGGCGGCGGCGGCCTGATGCTGGCGCGCAAGGGACAGGCCGGGCTGCAGGACCTGGAAAGGCTGCGGGGACGGCATCTGACCCCGAGCACCAGCGGTACCACGTCTAAGGCGAGCGACGCGCCATCGACGGCACCCAAGGCGAGCCCGCCGCCGACCACGACGACAGCGACCACGACGACAGCGACCACGACGGCGCCGTCGACACCGAAGGCCGAGGAGCTGGCGACCAGGCTGGGCGAGCTGCGCAAGGATGCCGAGGCGCTGGCCAGCGTGCGCTCGCAGATCGAGGTGCCGGGCCTGCGCGGCGAAACGCGGGCGGCGCTGGATGCGCAGCGGCGCGACCAGACGACGAAGCTGGGGCGCGACCTCGAGGCGGCCCTGAAGCAGGTCAAGGGGCTCGAGCAGGAGATCGCCGCCAAGCCCTCCGACCCGGCGACGGCCAAGGAGCTGGTCGAGGTCCAGCGCCTGCGGGATTCGCTGCTGCGCGAGCTGGCGCTGCTGCACCTGCCGGGCCTGCGCGACGCCTCGCCGCTGGTCGACCCGCGGATGCGGCTGCATCCCGACGAGGTACCGCGCTCGACGGCCGAGCATCTCGACGCCGCGGTCAACGAGCTGCGCCGCCTGGACGATGGCGGCCACCTGACCTCGGCGCTGATGAAGCGGCTGTCCGAGTTCGGCGCCATGCAGGCCTGGAGCCGCTCGCCGGTCGAGCGGCAGAAGAACGACGCCGCCGAGACGTTGCATTCCATGGCGAGCGGACTGCGCGACGGCACGATGGTCGACCATCTGCTGATGGGCGACAGCCGGCTCGACGACGCGGCGCTGGCATTGAAGCTTGCGGCGGTGAAGGCCAAGCCGGACAAGGACCCGACGATCCAGGCCAACCGCGAGAAGGCGGTGACGGTCCGCCACCAGCTGGCCCAGGCCGAGCGCAAGCTGGCGCGGGCGCTGACCACCGAGCACCGCGTCTGGTACAAGCTCGGCATGCGCGGCGACCCGCAGCGCCTGTTCAAGGGACAGGGTGTGGGCGGGGTCGGGATCGACGGCCAGTTCATGGCGGCGATCCGCAACAAGGGCGGCTCGGATGCCGGGCGCGACGTGGCGCTGCTGGCGGCCGGCGTGGCGCTGCTGCGCCGCGAGGCCGACCGGCTGGAGGGCCGCGGCGGCACCGCCGTCGAGAAGCTCGGGGCAGCACTCGAAGCCCGCGGCGAGATCGAACACGAGCTGGCCGAGCTGAACCGCGAGGATCTCGGGCTGGCCACGAGGCAGTCGCAGCTCGAGGCCATCCAGGGGGATTCGGACGCGGAGGCGCAGGATCTCATCGACGCAGGGGTCGAGTTCGGCGAGACGGTGCTCCGCCGCACCGAGATCGACACCCGCCGCGACGAGCTGCGGGACGCGCTGGCCGAGCTGCCGAGCGACGAGGAGGTCGCGAGCCTGCGGCGCCAGGTCGACGCGGCGACGAAGATGGGCGTGCTGGGCGAGCTCGGGCTCGACACCGCCGACCTGCGCGAGATGGGGCTGAGTGGCAAGGACATCGACGAGCTGACCAAGGCGGTCGAGGGCTTCCACACCCAGGGCCTGCGCAGCGGCGCCGACGTGGCGCAGGTGACCAAGGCGGTCAACACGCTGATCGACCGCATGGTCAACCAGACCCTGGGCCAGGATCTCATGAAGGGCCAGGGCGCCTTCTCGGAGGAAGGCCAGGCGCGAGGGCTGCTGGACCAGGTGTTCCAGGACGTCAGCGGCAAGTTCGACGACTTCACGCTGCAGGCCGACAACCCGGACGTGGCCAAGGGCTTCCAGGCCAAGCTCGGCATGCTCGCCATCGATGCGCCGAAGACCGACAAGTTTGCGGAGCGGCTGCACGGCCTGATCGCCGACAGCACCGCCGAGATCGACAAGCTGGAAGCCGGCATCGCCGGCTCGGTGCAGCAGCTGGTGGATGTCGACAAGGACGTCGCCACGGCCAGGGAGACGCTGCGCCAGCAGGCGCAGCTCCTGAACCTCAGGGTCGATCCCGACGATCCCAAGGGCTTCGCCAGTGCCCAGCGCCTGATCCGGGCGCTCGACATCGACGAGCGGCTGCGGACCTCGCCGCCGACGGACCCGGCGGACCGCCAGGCCCTCGAGGCGCAGCTCGACGCCGATCTCGCCAAGCTCAAGGGCTTCGACGCCGAGCGGATGAAGCGCGGCTTCTTCGGCAAGATCGGCGGCAGCGCGCCACAGCGGGCCGATCTCGCCAAGCTCGCCCATCTGCGCGACGTCGCGGAAGCGATCGTCACCATCCGCGAGGCGCCTGACAAGAAGAAGCTGCTCGGCCGCCAGATCGAGAACGCGATCGTGGCCAAGGACCAGGCCATGGCCAAACGCCAGGAGGAGCTGATGGTCCGCTTCCCGGTGGTGCAGAACGCCATCCGGGCGGCGGCGCTGGCGGCCCGGCCGGGCAACACGCCGCTCGACGACTATGTGCCTGCCGACCATCGGCCGGCGATCGAGCAGACGCTGAAGTCGTGGGGCCTGCCGGTCGACCTGTTCCGGCCGGAGATCGACCAGATCCTGGACCAGACCTTCGGCATCGACGAGCTGAGGTCCTGGCGCGCCGATACGACGCTCTCCGCCGAGCTCCGGGAGCACCTGGAAAGCGGCGACGACGGCCTGCGCGGCCCGATCGACCTCGTCACCCACCAGGGCAGCATCGACCGCGGCACCATGCGCACGCTGCTGGCCACGGTCGGCGGCATGAAGGACGGCGACCGCATCCGCATGCAGACCGGCGACCGGGTGACGGTCAACAGCGGCCGCATCCCGATCGAGCCCAGCGACACGGTGAAGGTCAGGGCGCGGCTGGCCATGGGCGACGTCAACGCCATGGAGATCTTCCTCACACCCGAGGGCTACCAGCTGCACATGAAGGCCGGGCTCGAGGGCCGGGTCGGCGGCGACGTCATCATCGACGGCAAGGTGGTGGAGGCCACGGCCTCGGCCGATCTCGCCGGGCACCGCATCAGCGGCGCCATGCTGCGCTTTCCCAAGTCGCCCGAGGGGCTGGCGAACCTGCGCTCGTTCCTGCAGGCGATGAGCGAGAAGGGCCGGCTCGAGCCCTCCGACTGGTCGAAGGCGGCGCAGGTCTATCCGGTGCTGGAGCGCAAGGCGCAGGGTGCGGTCGGCCTCAGCGCCCAGACGCGCGGCGACATCCTGGAGAAGTTCACCGGCACCGACATGACCGGCGGCAGCGCCAAGGGCGATTTCGTCACCTTCGGCGCCTCCGTCGGCGTCAGCGCCAGCCTGACCGGCGTCTGGCAGGACATCGCCAACGCCAACCAGATCACCCGGCTGGGCTCGGTGGAGGTGGCGGTCACCGCCAGCGCCACCGCCGGGCTCTACGGCAAGATCACCATGCTCTCGGGCCTGGCCACGCAAGAGGCGATGTCGGCGTCGGGCGGCCAGCAGGCGGTCGACGGCGCCTTCGGCACCAACTCGGCCGGCAAGAGCCGCTACGACCTGTCGAGCCCACAGATGATGCAGGACATCGTCAGCGGCACGCTGGCCGTCACCGAGTCCTATACCCGCCGCACCAAGGAGGTGCGCCTGCCGGACGGGCTGTTCGCCGTCGGCAACGAGATCGTCAAGCTGCAGACCGTCAACACCACGTCGCGCGGGGCGCTGGCGGCGGTGTCGGACGACCGGGTGATCGACCTCTTGACCAAGAACGCGGCGCTGCGCGAGGCGACGATGGAGCTGCTGGACCGCGCCGTCGCCAACGACTTCATCTCGGTCACCTACGGGCTGGACGAGGGCGTGCGCGGCCAGGTCAACGACCTGCTGGTCGAGGCCAACGACATCCGCGAGGGCCGCGGGGCCGGGATCGGCCTGAGCCGGAGCGAGCGCGAGACCGCCGCCGCCCGGCTCGAGGGCCGGGCCAACCGGCTGCTGCAGGACGACGCCAGCTACACGCCCAAGAAGATCGCGCTGGTGCCGACGCAGCTCCTGGGCGACCAGGTCAACAACTTCAACTCGCCGCTGATCCGCTGGGACACGGTGAGCGAGGGCAAGTTCGAGCGCGTGGCGGCCGAAGTGGTGCTGCAGGCGCCGCCACCGCCCAGCGGTGGTGGCGGTAGTACCGCCACGACGACCTCGCCATCGAGCACGGTCTCCGTGCCACGGCCCGAGACCGGGTTCCAGGCCAGGGTGCCGGGCCTGGCGACGCGCCACGACCTGGCGGCGCTGACGCAGCTGGCGCAGACCGTCGACACGGTACCCGGCCCGCGCGACACCACCGCCGCGATCGCCAAGGGTGGGCAGTTCTATGTCGAGCCGCAGGCGCACGCCTCCTGCGCGCGCCATGCGATCAACGCCATGCTGGGTCGGGGGCTGGTGAGCGACGAGGGGCTCACCGCCCACAATATGATCCGCGAGCTCGACCTGACCCACGGCGACATCGTCGTCGAGCGGCGCGACGTCGACGCCCGCCGCGGCAACTATCCCGACCAGGTGACGGACTATCTGAAGTTCCTGCACCAGCAGGGCACGCTCGACCACGACCACGCGCTGACCAATGTCGATCTCGGCGGCAAGTATCCGGGCCTGCCCAAGACGCTACCGGCGATCAACGGCGACCGCTGCATCATCGCCACGATGACGCCCGAGCATTTCGTGGCCTTCCGCAAGGACCAGGACGGCGACTGGTATTGCCTGGACAGCATCGGCAGCAAGCAGACGCCGATCAGCCCCGACGACTATGTCCGGCGGCTCAAGGCGGCAGGCAACGAGCAGGTCGCCCTGATCCAGCCGCAGTAGAGGTCAGGCCTGCGCCTTCTCGTGCTGCAGGTCGAGCAGGAAGGTCGTGAGGTCGGCCAGCGTGATCTGGCCTCGAGGAATGTCGGCGACGATGCGGCCGCGGTCGAGGACGACGAGGCGGTCGGCCAGCTCGTGGACGTGCGCCAGGTTGTGCTCGATGTAGACGCAGGCCTTGCCCTGCTCCTTGATGCCGCGGACGAAGTCCAGGACCTTGCGCACCTCCTTGATCGCCAGCGCCACGGTCGGCTCGTCCAGGACGATCAGGTCTTTCTGGAAGTGCATGGCGCGGCCGATCGAGACGCCCTGGCGCTCGCCGCCCGACAGCTTGGCGACCGGGCTGTCGGAATCGATGCCGACGCCGCGAAAGCCGATACGGTTCCTCAAGATGTCGTCGGCGATGGCACGCTCGGCCTTGACGTCGATGAAGCCCAGCCGGTTGGTGATCTGCCGGCCGACGAAGAAGTTGCGCCACAAGGGCTGCTTCTCGCCCAGCGACTTCTCCTGGTAGACGGTCTCGATGCCGAGGTCGTGGGCGCGCCGGACCGACCAGTCGGCGAAGTCGACCTCGGCGTCGCGGATGAACAGCCGGCCGGCGGTCGGCCGCTCGACGCCCGTCATCACCTTGATCAGCGTCGACTTGCCGGCGCCGTTGTCGCCGATCAGGCCGACGATCTCGTTGCGGCCGACGGCGAAGTCGACGTCGCGCAGGGCGACGACGTTGCCATAGGCCATGCGGACGCTCTCCATGCGCACCGCGTCGCGATAGGAGGCGTCCGCTGCGGCCATCGGTTCCGGCCTAGAGCAGGAAGTCGGACTGGGCGATGGCGTTGCCGCCCCAGAGCAGAATCTCGCCATCGGCCGCGAGGCTGCCGCCGGTGTTCACCTGCACGAGCGTGCCCTCCCCGCCCGAGACCACCCGCACCTGGCCGGCGGCCGTGAAGGCGGCGGAGCCGATATAGGTGAAGGCCTGGTCGCCGGCGACGCCGGTATTGGCGTCCATGGTCGACAGATCGAGCCGGTCGCTGCCGGTGGTGAAGTCGGAGATCCGGTCGCGCGACTCGCCGACGAGCAGGTCGCCGTCGAAGAACCGGAACACGTCCTTGCCGGCATTGCCGCCCATGAAGTCGGCGCCGGCGCCGCCGACCAGCAGGTCGCTGCCCCAACCGCCGTCGAGCCAGTCGTCGCCGGCATCGCCGAACAGCCGGTCGTTGCCGAGGTAGCCGAACAGCACGTCGGCACCGGCACCGCCCGACATCAGCTCGTTGCCGGAGGCGCCATAGAACTGGTCGTTGCCGGCCTCGCCATGGAGCGTATCGTCACCGGTGCCGAACAGGTTGGCGCGGTCGTTGCCGGCACCGGCATAGACCACGTCGGTATCGTCGCCGCCGTCCAGGGTGTCGGCGCCGTCGCCGCCATAGAGCGTGTCGATGCCGGCACCGCCGGCGAGCCTGTCCTTGTCGATGCCGCCATAGAGCAGGTCCTGGCCGACGCCGCCGACGACATAGTCGGCGCCGCGCCCGCCCTCGAGACGGTCGGCGCCATCGCCGCCATAGATGGTGTCGGCACCGCCGCCGCCGTCGAAGGCGTTGGCGCCGGCATCGCCGATCAGCGTGTCGTTGCCGTAGCCGGTGGCGGCGGCCTCGATGCCGGACAGCCGCTCCTGCGACAGCGCCGAGCCGGGGAAGCTCACCTTCTCGGTGATGAGATCGACCACCACAGCGCCGCCATAGTCGGCGAACACCACCTTGTCGACGCCGTCGCCGCCGAAGAAGGCGTCGAGCCCCGAGCCGCCCGACAGCTGGTCGTCGCCGGCACCGCCGAACAGCTGGTCGTCGCCGGCGCTGCCGCTGACGATGTCGTTGCCGTCGCCGCCGTCGAGATAGTCGTCCTCGGAATCGCCGTTGATGCTGTCGTCGCCGGCATCGCCGTAGAGGGTGTCGTCGCCGGCGCCGCCGCTCAGCACGTCGTTGCCGGTGCCGCCGCTGGCCTGGTCGGCTCCCTCGCTGCCGAACAGCCGGTCGTCGCCATTGCCGCCGTAGAGCGTATCCAGGCCGCTGCCGCCGGTGAGCGTATCGCGCCCGTCGTCACCCCAGATCGTGTCGTTGCCGCCGAGACCGAACGCCGTGTCGTTGCCGGCCAGCAACGTGATGCGATCGTGGCCGCTGGTGCCCGACCGGCTGTCGTTGCCGGGCGTGCCCGTGATGTCCGCCATTCCCCGTTCCCCGCGCGTGGCGGCTGCTCGCTGACCGACGCCGCCTCTCTGACCGACGATCAGCACAGCCTCCTGCACAACTCAAGCATACGTTGAGTCATTTCGGGTTCATGAAGCGGAGCGGAGTGTGCGCCTATTCCGCGGCAATCGGCTCGAGGCGTCTGCCCACGAGCTCGGCCCTGGCCATGTAGTCGCGGGTCAGCGGCACCGTGTCCCGACGCTTGGCGAGCTGGATCTGGAAGACCATGCCGTCCTGTCGCCGGAAGAAGGCTTCGGACGCCGCCAAGTAGAACTCCCACATCCGGCAGAAGCGCTCGTCGAGCCGGGAGGCCACGATGTCGCGATGGGCGAGGAAGCGCTCGCGCCACTGCCGCAGGGTCATGGCGTAGTGCAGGCGCAGGATCTCGATGTCGGTGGCCCACATGCCCGAGCGCTCGACCGCCGAGGTGACCTCCGAGAGCGCCGGGATGTAGCCGCCCGGGAAGATGTACTTGCGGATCCACCGGCTGGTGGCGGCAGGCCCGGCCATGCGGCCGATCGAATGGATCAGCGCTACGCCCTCGGGCTCCAGCAGCTCACTCACCCGGGCGAAGTAGCGGCCGAGATGATTGACGCCGACATGCTCCAGCATGCCGACCGAGACGATGCGGTCGAATCGCTGCCGGACCTCGCGGTAGTCCTGCAGGTGGAACCGCACGCGGTCGGAAAGCCCCGCCCTGGCGGCGCGGGCGGTGGCATAGGCGTGCTGCTCCCTCGACAGGGTGAGCCCGGTGACGTCGCAGCCATGCTCGGCGGCGAGCGTCAGGGCGAGACCGCCCCAGCCCGAGCCGATGTCGAGGACGCGCATGCCCGGCCGCAGCAGCAGCTTGCTAGCGATGTGCCGCTTCTTGGCGGCCTGCGCCTCCTCCAGGCCCATCTCGGGCCAGGCGAAGTAGGCGCAGGAATACTGCCGGTCGCGATCGAGGAACAGGTCGTAGAGCCGGCCGTCGAGATCATAGTGATGGGCGACATTGTCGCGCGAGCGGCCGATCGGGTTGAACTGGTGCAGCCGGCGCAGCATCAGGTCGACGGCGTAGACCAGCCTCGGCACGATACCCGGCATCGCCGATGCGACGTTGGCGGCGCACAGGTCGACGAGGTCGTAGATCGAGCCGCGCTCGATCACCAGCCGGCCGTCCATCACGGCCTCGCCCAGGGTCGGGTCCGGTATCAGCGCCAGCTTCCAGAGCAGGCGCCGGTCGGCCAGCCTGATGGTGACCTCCGGCCCCGGTGGCCGGCCGAAGACATGGATCGTACCCTGCGCATCGATCAGGGTGAGCTGGCCGACCCGGATCAGGCGCCGCAATGTCGTGAGGAGCATGTCTGCACCCCGCCCGGCAGTTTCCTCCCGCTAGGGACGTGGTCGTGCAACGTCCTGCTGCGCCGGATTGTTGCAGCAGGAAACCGCTGATCACAAATGCAGAACCTGCGCGGCTGCCTACGGGAATCGCACGCGCGCCAGCGAGCCCAGGTCCTCGAAGCTGAACGGCTTGTCCGGCCGGATGATGACCTGCGCCAGGCGGGCGGCGACCGGTGTCTGGACCTGGGCCGGATCGAGCTGGGCCAGCCGCGGCTTGACGTCGATGCGCTCGATCTGGCCGAACAGGCTCTCGCCGCGGCCGGCGATGATGATCTCGGCGACGTCGCCGAGCTGCAGCCTCTCGGCCACCGCGAGGTCGACCTGGGCGCGCGCCATCAGCGGCCGGTCGGCCGCCACCAGCGCCGCCACCGGCTCGCCGGCCTGGACATATTGCCCGGGCAGCGCCAGCCACTCGATGAAGGCGCACTCGCAGGGGCTCTCGATGCGGGCCGTCTGGCCGGTATCGGTGCTGATGCTGCCGATCTGGTCGCCCCGGCGCAGCAGGTCGACGATCTCCCTGCCGTCGAGGATGCCGTTGGCGGTGGCGCGCACCCGGAAGATCGGCGCCTCGATGACGGCGCTCTCGGCCACCGGCGTCAGGAAGCGGTCCTTGAAGCCCAGTGCGGTGAGGCCGAGCAGGGCGAGGCCGGCGAGGCCCAGCAGGCCGAAGCCGACGAGGCGCTTGGCCCGCCGGCCCGCGGCCTCCTCCTCGCTGTAGGGATTGAAGCTGAGCGGGTTGATGCGCGCCTCGGCGCTGTTGTCGCGTCCGGCTATGGCCAGGATGTCGCCGCCGCTGACGATCTCGCCGGAGAGATAGGCGTCGATCAGGTAGCGGAACAGGGCGAGCTGGCCCTGGCTGAGCCCCAGGAAGCGGCAGCCGAAGCGGGAATTGTCCTCGACGATGTAGACCATCTGGCAATCGAGGCGCAGCGAGACCTCGAAGTCCTCGAACGGGAAGATCATCCGCACCGGAAAGCGCTCGCCGGGCTGGCGCGAGCTCATTTCGCTCTCGATGCCGAAGCCGCCCATCGACCAGTCTTCGATGTTGAAGCGGGTGCCGTCGATCTCGACGACGATCGGGATCTTCAGCCTGACGTGCTGGCGATGGACCTCGGCCTCGTGGACGATCTGGAGCTGCATGCTGGGAAACCTAGAACAGCCGGGACAGCAAGGCGGGCGAGGGCAGCGTCAGCCCGCCGGTGAGGAAAGCGAGACCGGTGACCAGCGCCAGGAGCGCCAGCCCGTGCACATAGGCCGAGCCGATCGTCCGCATCGCCCGCGCCCCCGGTCCGAGCTCGGCGCGCAGCGCGATGTTCTGCCGGGTCCAGCGCTGGCGGTCGAGCCGGAACAGCACCCAGGTCTTGAGCAGGGCGCCGTAGACCTGATTGTAGTAGATGAGCACGGGCCAGAGGCCGCCGATCGTGGGGCGCATCGTCAGCAGCGCCAGGGCCTGCAGCAAGCGGGTCGTCATGACCCAGAGAGCATAGGCGTAGAGCAGCGCCGGCGCATAGCTCAGTGCGGCGATCGTCACCACCACCGGTCCGACGAGCGGTGTCCACATCGACAGCCGCTGGTCCACCAGGCACCACCAGGTGAACAGGCCGATGCGGCGCGGGCCGAGCGCGATCGCCCGGCCGCTGGCGCGCAGCATGTTGCCGAACCAGCGCAGCATGAGCTGGGTCGAGGCGCGGAGGAAGCCGCGGGCCGGCGGATGCTCGACGGTGAGCACGCGGATGTCGGGGACATAGAGCATGTCCCAGCCCTGCTCGAGCAGCCACAGCCAGGTCGACTTGTCCTCGCCGGTCAGCAGCGGGATCCGGCCGAGGCGCCAGTGGTCCAGGGCGTCGTCGGCCACCATCGTCACGAAGCCCGGGTCGGTGGCGATCTCGGCGCGGAAGATCGACATGCGTCCCGTGAGCGTCATCAGCCGCCGCGACAGTCCCATCGAGGACATCAGGAGATGGCGCTGGGCGAAGCGCAGGCGGTGCCAGCTCGACATGAGCCTGCTGCCGTCGACCACCGCGTCCTCGTCGGTGGTCATGCCGCCGACGCGCGGCATCAGCCGGATGAACGGCAGGCAGCCGTGCAGCGTGCCCGGCGTGATCACGGTGTCGCCGTCCATCACGATGACGGCGGCGTCGTCCTGCGGGCGGCTGCGCTGCACCGCGCGCAGGGCGGTGGCGAGCCCGTCGCGCTTGCCGATCCCGGGCCTGCGCACGAGCACGAGGCGCACGGTCGGCGGCGGCCGCAGCCGGGCGAAGAGCTGCTTGATGAAGCGCTCGTCGGCGAGCTCGACGATCGAGGCCACGACCGTCGCCGGCCGGCCGTAGCGGACCAGCTCCTCCAGCAGCGCGCGATAGACCAGGGCCGTGGTCTCGGCCCGGATGCGGTAGCTGGTGACGATGCAGTAGAGCTCGGGCACATGGATGTCGACGACCGGCGTGCCCTCGGTCCGGGCGGCGTCGAGGCGGGTCACGGCCCGTCGCCAGCGCGGGAAGACCAGGTGGCCATAGACCAGGGCGCGGCCGAGATGGACGAGGCCCCAGAGGTAGCGCCAAGCCCCCACCAGCCCCAGGATGACGAAGAAGGCGCGCGAATGCGGATCCCAGACCGCGACCGGCGCGTTGGCGGCGAGCGCCGCCAGCACGAGGATGTAGGAGAGCAGCTTCATCTAGCTCATCGGCCGGCCGTGGCCGGCTTCGGCGAAGGGAGCCCTGCCGGCTCTGGCATCCACGGCTCCGGATTGCTCACCGTCGCGTCCCGCATAGACCGCCCGCCGGCCAAGATCGATGAAAAATTCGTCATCCTGCTACCATGCCGGGCGGCCCCGTCGCCGGTGAATCGCGCCGCAGCTTCACAGGCATACGCCTGCGCCGCTAAAGTCCTGGCACAGCAGGCTGTTCGCGGCCGCGGTAAGAGGTTGCCGAATGACGACGCCGAGCCGCGTCCTTATCGTTGACGACGACGCCCAGTTCCGCAGTGAGCTGGCGGAGCAGCTGAAGCTGCATCAGGGCATCGACATCGTCGAGGCCGGGAGCTTCAGGGAGGGGCGTGAAGCGGCCCTGGCCGAGCCGCTGGCGGCGGTGATCCTCGATGTCGGGCTACCCGACGGCGACGGCCGCGATCTCTGCCGGCTGCTGCGCCAGAACGGCATCAAGGCGCCCATCATCATGCTGACGGCGCACGACAGCGACGCGGACGCGATCCTGGGCCTCGACAGCGGCGCCAACGACTACGTCACCAAGCCGTTCAGGCTGAGCGTGCTGATGGCTCGGCTGCGCGCCCAGCTGCGTCAGTTCGAGCTGAGCGACGACGTCACCTTCCAGGTCGGTCCGTACAGCTTCAGGCCGGCGGCCAAGATGCTGGTCTCGGCCGGCGGGCATCGCATCCATCTGACCGAGAAGGAAACCGCCATCCTCAAATATCTCTATCGGATCGGCGACCGGCCGGCGAGCCGCGAGGTGCTGCTCGACGAGGTGTGGGGCTACAATGCCGGCGTCACCACCCACACCCTGGAGACCCACATCTACCGGCTGCGCCAGAAGATCGAGCAGCGCGGCGGCGAGCCGATGCTGCTCGTCACCGAGCCCGGAGGCTACCGGCTGGTCCGCTGACGGGTGAGGCGCGCCAGTGCCGGCAAGGGGGCGACATGGAGCACCTTGCGCACGCGCGGGCTGTCGGGCGAGTGGTGTCGGTCCAGCACACCCTGGACATAGGACAACCGGCCATACCAGACGAAGGCCTGGACATAGGCGGCCAGCATCAACAGCTCCAACCATTCCATCAAAGACACCCCGTGTCATCGCCATGGCGCGACCGGAGGGTTCCTCGTGCCTCGGGGCGCTGCGCTCGCCCTCTGCCCTGCATGGTTTTGGTAGCATATCCGATTGGGCGAGAAAAGCGCCCTTTTTGCCACCTCGGGGCTAATCAGATCTCGAGGTCTACCGTTACCGGCACATGGTCCGACGGCTGCTCCCAGCCACGGGCGTCCTTCAGCACCGAGGCGCCCAGCACCGCCGGCGCCAGGTCGGGCGACAGCCAGACATGGTCGAGCCGCCGGCCGCGGTCGGAAGCCGCCCAGTCCCTCGCCCGGTAGCTCCACCAGCTGTAGAGGCGCTGCTCGGGCGGGATCACCGAGCGCACGGCGTCGACGAAGCCGCCCGAGCGCTGCAGCCTTGCCAGCGCCTCGACCTCGATCGGCGTGTGGCTGACGACGCCCAGCAGCTGGCTGTGGCTCCAGACGTCGGTCTCGAGCGGGGCGATGTTGAGGTCGCCCACCAGGATGGTGCGGGCCACGCTCCTGGCCTCGAGCCACGAGGCGAGCTCGGCCAGCAGGTCGAGCTTGTGGGCGAATTTCGGATTGAGCTCGCGGTCGGGGATGTCGCCGCCGGCCGGGACGTAGAGATTGTGCAGCTCGACACCGCCGGGCAGGCCCACCACGGCATGCCGCGCATGGTCGATGCCGCACCAGCGCATGTAGCGGCACTCGGTGAGCGGCAGCTTCGAGAGCACCGCCACGCCGTGATAGGCCTTCTGGCCGTGGATGTAGAGGTGCGGAAAGCCGAGGCCGCGCGCCATGTCGTAGGGGAAGCGCTCGTCCTCGATCTTGATCTCCTGCAGGCACAGCACGTCGGGCTGCAGCAGGGCCATGGCCCTGGTCATCAGGGCCTCGCGCAGGCGGATGGAGTTGACGTTCCAGGTCGTCAGGCGGAGCCGCACGCGGTCGATCTCAGGCCAGGGCCACGAGCGCGCACAAGCGCGCCTCGCTGGCGGCCAGCACCCAGCCCCGCACCCTCACCGTATCGGCCCTGCCGAACTCGGCCGAGCGCGCCGCGTCCAGCCGGGCGCGCAACAGCTCGCGATCCATGCGGGCGAGCCGTCCGGGCGGCAGGGCCACGGCGCGGGCGAGCTCGGCCACCAGGACGTCGGCGGACAGTCCGGGCTGCTGCGCCAGCACCTCCCGGCCGATCGCCAGCGCGCTGTCGCGCTGATCCAGGGCATCGACCAGGGCTCCGGCCGCGGTCGGTGCCGCCGCCGAGGCCGGCAGTGCCGCGACGAATGCCGTGCCGGTGGCGCCCGCCAGCAGCGAGCGGCGGTCCAGGGTGGTCATACCGGCTTCTCCTTGAGATGGTCGGCCAATCTGAGGGCCAGTGCTATGAGCATGAAGGTCGGCGTGCCGATGCCGGGGGTGGTGAACACCGAGCTGCCGGCGATCCACAGATTGTCGATGCCGTGGACCCTGCAGTCCCGGTCGACGACGCCGTTGGCCGGATCGTCGGCCATGCGGGTGGTGCAGACGTGGTGGAAGCCGCCGCGATTGTCCTCGGGCCAGGTGAGGTCGTCGCCCTCGACGATGGTCTGCATCCGGCCGACGCCGGAGCGCGCCACCTCGGCGGCCAGCAGCTCGGTGGCGCGGCGGACGGTCTGCTTGTCGAGCGGCGTCAGGCGCCAGTCGACATCGACGCGCCGCATGCCCAGCGCGTCGCGCTCCTGGCCCAGCGTCACCCGGCTGTCGGGATTGGGGACGGGGATCGTCGCCACCACCACGTCGATCTTCTCGACCGGGATCTGGCCGTAGCGGGCGGTGTCGATGGCGAGCCCGGCGAGGCTGCCGAGATCGCCCGCGATGTTGGCGACGTGGCGGCCGAGATCGTCGGGAAAGCGCAGATGCTTGATGTCGCGACCCACCGAGCGGAAGGAGGTGAAGCCGGGCGAGCTGTAGGCCGGGTCGGGCCTGGGCAGCAGCGCGAAGGTCACCGGGCAGATGCGTTCGCGGCGCTGGGCGGCCTCGGTCAGCGACAGGTGCGCGAAGATCCGGCCGCCCGGCACCGGCTGCTTGTAGTAGAAGCCGATGTCGATGCCCGGGTCGACCGGCACGATCGTGCCGACGTCGCAGGCGTTGTGGTCGGTGAAGTACCGGCCGACGAGGTCGCGGCCGTTGCCGAGGCCCTCCTTCTGCACGCTGTCGGACGACAGCAGCAGGCGCGGATTCTCGATGCCGCCGGCAGCCAGCACGTATCGCTCGGCGCGCGCCGCGATCTCGGGGCCGAAGCCGGCACGCACCCGCAGGCCGGTGACGTGGCCCGCGTCGGGCGAAGCCTCGATCTCGACGACGTTGGCGTGCAGGTAGATGCGGACGTTCGGGATGGCCTTGAGATCCTTGTGATAGACCTCGCCCAGCCGGTTCTGCCAGACGGTGTGGACGTCGGTGGCGAACAGGCCGGGGTCGAACGGCAGCCGCTTCTTGCCCAGCACCTGCTCCCAGTGCGCGGCGTCCCAGCCGCCCTTTGGCGTGGCCACGATGTCGGCGACCTGCTGGAAATAGGGCTCGACGTCCTTGATGGTGATCGGCCAGCCGCTGTGCGGAATCTCCTCGCGCGCCTCGAACTCGTAGGCGTGGAACGGCATGCAGTGGCCGCCCCAATGGTTGGTGGTGCCGCCGAAGTAGCGCAGCCGGCAGACGTCCAGGTCGTAGTAGGGAAGGCCGATGTTGGTGCCCTCGTAGAGCGCCTGGGTGTCGGCCTCCAGCTCCTCGCCGCCGCTCTCCAGGATCGCCACCTGCAGCGACGTGCCGGCGAAGGCGCGGGCGAGCGTGATACCGGCGGCACCGGCACCGATGATGCACAGATCGGCCTCGATGACGGTGCCGGCGTTCAGTGAACGCGCGTCGATGAGCATCCATTCTTCTCCGGATTCGGCAAGGCCGGCGTCAGTCGACCAGCAATATGCTGTCCGCCGGGTCGAAAGCCAGCCAGCAGGCCAGCCCGGGGGCGAGGTCGGCGTCGGCGGCGCGAGTGGCGTTGTGGCGCGTGCAGCTCATGCGCTGGCCATCGGCGGTCCGCACATAGACGTGGCTGACATTGCCGAAATAGGCCAGCTGCTCGATCGTGCCGGCGATGCTGACGAGGCCGCCCGTGGGCTCGGCGAGCGCCAGGCGGATCTTCTCGGGCCGTACCGCCAGCGTCGCCGTGGCCGGAGCCGTGCCCGCGAACGGCACGTCGAAGGTGCCGAGCGCAGGGTTGTGGACCCTGGCACCGGCGTCCGTCGCGCCGCGCACCTCGACGTCGAACAGGTTCATCGCCCCGATGAAGCCGGCGACGAAGCGGCAGTTGGGCTGCTCGTAGAGCTCGCGCGGAGCGGCGAGCTGCATGATCCGGCCCTTGCTCATGACCGCGATGCGGTCGGCCATGCTCAGCGCCTCGTCCTGGTCGTGCGTCACCACGATGAAGGTGATGCCGACCTCGTGC
Organism: Geminicoccus sp.; assembly: GCA_035326425.1. GTDB lineage: Bacteria > Pseudomonadota > Alphaproteobacteria > Geminicoccales > Geminicoccaceae > CALKJU01. Next base: position 43,911 of record DAOLFG010000015.1, read on the forward strand.
TGCAGCCGGACCAGCTCGAGCTGCATCTCCTCGCGCAGCTTCTTGTCGAGGGCCGAGAGCGGCTCGTCGAGCAGCAGCACCTTCGGCCGCTTGACCAGGGCCCTGGCCAGGGCCACGCGCTGGCGCTGGCCGCCGGAGAGCTGGTCGGGCTTCCGGGCGGCGAAGCCGTCGAGGCGCACCATGCTCAGGGCCTCGGCGACGCGCGGGCCGATCTCGGCGTCGGGCGTGCCGCTGACCTTCAGGCCGTAGCCGACGTTCTCCTCGACGGTCATGTGCGGGAACACGGCGTAGGACTGGAACACCATGTTGACCGGCCGCCGGTTGGGCGGCACGCGCGAGACGTCCTGGCCGTCGATGAGGATCCGGCCCTCGGTCGGCTGCTCGAAGCCGGCGATCATGCGCAGCAGCGTGGTCTTGCCGCAGCCCGACGGGCCCAGCAGCGCGAAGAAGGCGTTGGTCGGAATGTCGAGGTCGACGCGCTCGACGGCGTTGAAGCTGCCGAAGCGCTTGGCGATGCCGCGGAGCTGGATGATCGCTGGCTGGGTCGCGAGGTCGGCCATGGCCGGCTCAGGCCTCCTGCTTGGCCGGCGATTGCAGCCGGATGGCGATGACGGTGAGCAGGATGGTCATCACGATCAAGACCGTCGAGGCGGCGTTGACCTCGGGCGTCGCACCGAAGCGTACCATCGAGTAGACCTTCACCGGGAAAGTCAGGGTCTCCGGCCCCGAGGTGAAGAAGGTGATGACGAAGTCGTCGAGCGACAGCGTCATCGCCAGCAGGCCGCCGGCGATCAGGCCCGGCTTCATGTAGGGCAGCGTGACGTTCCAGAAGGTCTGCCACTCCGAAGCACCCAGATCCTTCGAGGCCTCCTCGAGCGAGCGGTCGAAGCCCGCCATGCGCGAGCGCACCACCACGGTGACGAAGGGGAAGCTGAAGGCGACGTGGCTGACGATGATCGAGGAGAGATCGAGCGGCCAGCCCAGGCCGGTCGGCCAGCCGACGCGGCTGAAGAACACCAGCAGCGCCACGCCCATGCAGATCTCGGGGATGACGATCGGCAGGGCGCTGGCGGCCTCGACCGCCGAGCGGCCGGGGAAGCGGAAGCGCCAGAGCGCCAGCGCCAGCAGCGCGCCGATGATCGTCGAGATCACGGTCGAGACCAGCGCCACGACGATGCTGTTGCCGAAGGCCTCGATCAGCGAGTCGTTGCGCAGCGCCCGGCCGTAGTAGTCGAGCGTGAAGCCCTGCCAGACGATGTTGCGGCGGCTGTCGTTGAAGCTGAAGGCGACGAGGCAGATGATCGGCGCGTAGAGGAAGACGAAGACGCCCAGCAGCCAGAGCCGGAGCCACCAGCGGCGGGTGTAGTCGAGCGGCCCCGGCTTCTCAGCCATGCGCCGTCTCGCGGCCGCCGAGCCAGGCGCGCAGCGCCAGGAAGACGAAGGTCAGGTAGAGCAGGATGAACGACATGGCCGCACCCAGCGGCAGGTTGTTCGCCGACTTGAACTGCCGCTCGATGACGTTGCCGATGAGCTGGCTATCGGGTCCGCCGAGCAGGTCGGAGATCAGGAAGGTGCCGAGTGCCGGGATGAACACCAGGATCACGCCCGAGACGATGCCGGGCATCGCCAGCGGCACCGTCACCGAGAACAGCGTGCGCCACTGGCCGGCGCCGAGGTCGAGGCTCGCCTCGAGGTAGCTGCGGTCGAGCCGCTCCAGCGTGGCGTAGAGCGGCAGCACCATGAACGGCAGGTAGACGTAGACGATGCCGAAGATGACGGCCGTGTTGTTGTAGAGCAGCTCCAGCGGCTGGAAGCTGTCGCCGAACAGGCCGCCGAGGCCGATCGGCGTCAGCAGCGCCTTGGCACCGCCCCACAGCCATTCGAGCGTCCAGTTGACGTAGCCCTGGCCGCGCAGCACGGCGATCAGCGCATAAGTGCGGATCAGCAGGTTGGTCCAGAACGGCAGGATCACCAGCATCAGCAGCAGCGGCTTGACGCGGGCGGGCGCGAAGCTCACCGCCAGCGCCACCGGGAAGCTCAGCACCAGGCACAGGGCGGTGGCTACCGCCGCTATCCAGAACGACTTGAGGAACAGGCCGAGATAGAGCGGATCCAGCGCCTGGATGTAGTTGGCCCAGGTCCAGGTGACGACGATGTCGGCCGGGCCCGAGCGCTCGCCGAAGGCGATCGTCCAGATGAAGCCGAGCGGAATCAGGAAGAAGACCGCGAGCCAGAGGAGCCCCGGCAACAGGAACGTCCAGAACACCCAGGGCTGGTTGCGCCAGGTCTCCACGCCGCCGTCTTCTCCCGCCCGGCGGCCGGCTCAGGCGGCGAGCACCCGGGTCAGCGCGCTCTCGTAGAGGCCCTCGACTTCCTCGCCCTTGTAGGTCGCGAACTCGCACTTCGCGAGTGTCGAATCGTCGGGGTAGATCGCCGTGTTGTCGCGGTCCTCCTTCGGGATCAGCGGCAGGGCGGCCTGGTTCGGGCAGGCGAAGCGGATCTCCGAGGCGATCTGGGCGTGCACCTTGCCGTCGAGGACGTAGTTGATGAAGGCATGGGCGTTGTCGAGGTGCGGAGCACCCTTGGGGATCGCCATGGTGTCGACCCAGAGGAGCGCACCCTCCTCCGGCACCACGTAGTTCAGATCGTCGTCCTCGGTCATCACCTGGCTGATGTCGCCCGACCACTCCATGCAGACGTCGACCTCGCCCGAGATCAGCAGATCCTGCCCGGTGTCCGGGGCGAACGCCTTGATGTTGGGCTTGGCCTCGATCAGCACCGCGGCCGCCTTCTCGACCTCCTCCTTCGAGCTCGAGTTGAGCGAGTAGCCGAGATATTTCAGCGCCATGCGCACGACGTCGGCGTCGTTCAGCAGCGAGATCCGGCCCTTGTACTTGTCGGATGCCAGCAGGTCTGCCCACCTGGTGGGCTCGCCCTTGGAGGTGCGGTAGCCGATGCCCTGCGTGCCCCAGAAGTAGGGCACGTTGTGCTTCAGCCCCTTGTCGTAGTCGGGATCGGCGAAGCGCGGTGCGACGTTGGTGATGTTGGGCAGCTTGGCGTGGTCGAGCGGCTGCAGCATGTCGGCCACGATCATCCGCTCGACGAAGTTGTTCGACGGGAAGATGACGTCGTAGCCGGGATTGCCCTCGCGCAGCTTGGCGAACAGCTCGTCGTTGCTGGAGAACAGGTCGTAGCGCACCGAGATGCCGGTGGCGTCGGTGAACTCGTCGAGGGTGTCCTCGCCGATATAGGTGTCCCAATTGTAGACGTTGACCTGCTTCTCCTGTGCCATCGCCAGCCGCGGCAGCGTCGAGGCGGCGACCGCCACGGTGAGCGTCCGGCTGAGGAAGGCGCGGCGCGCCAGGATGGCGCCGGGCAGCGGCGTGGGGCGACGGGGCATCGGGCCGACTCCGGATCGTTGTCGAGCAGCGCTCGATCGTTGGCGCAACCTTCACAACACGATCCGAGGCTTGTCAACGAAAGCGCCGGGCACTTTCGGTAATGTAACCTTCAGCCCATGCCGCCGGCCGGCTACAACCCCGGCATGCAGCTCGTCCTCGATGCGGCGGCCATGCTCTGGCTGGCCGCCGGCGCCGTCCTCGGCCTGCTGGCGGGCTTCTGGCTCGGCGCCGGCCGCGACCGGCGTTCGACGGCCCTGCTGGCGCGGCTCGAGGAGCAGCGACAGGCCGAGACCGAGGCCATGCTCGACGGCGTGAAGGCGGCCTTCGGCGAGATCACCGCCGAATCGCTGCGCCGCGCCGGCGACGACCTGGTCCGGCTCTCCCAGGCCGGCATGGGAGCCGAGCGGCGGCTGCAGGGCCAGCAGCTCGCCGCCGAGCGCGCCGAGTTCGAGGCGCGCATCGGCGTGGTGCTGGCGCAGCTCGAGCGGATGCAGGGCCTGATCCGCGAGCTCGAGCGCGACCGCGGCGTCAAGTTCGGCGAGCTGGCGGCGCGGCTGGACGGCGCCGGCCGCGACGCCGCCGCCCTGGTGGCGCAGACCCGCGCCCTCGCGGCAGCACTCGGCAACGCCCGGGTGCGCGGCCAATGGGGCGAGCGGCTGGCCGAGGACGTGCTGCGCGCCTGCGGGCTGGTCGAGGGCATCAGCTACCGCCGGCAGGCGACGACGGCGGAAGGCGGCAGGCCCGACTTCACCTTCCTGCTGCCGCAGGGCCTCGTGCTGCACATGGACGTGAAGTTCCCGTTCGAGAACTGGATCCGCGCCGTCGAGGCCGTCGACGAGGCGGCCCGGACGCGCTCGGAAGCGGCCTTCGTGCGCGACGTGCGGGCGCGCGTGCAGGAGATCGCCGGCCGGGCCTATGTGGCGCCGGCCGAGGGCACGCTCGACTTCGCGCTGCTGTTCATCCCCAACGAGCAGGTGATGGCGGCGGCCCTGGAGCTGGAGCCCGGCCTCGTCGACGATGCCCTGGGCAGGGGCGTCGTGCTGGCCTCGCCGGCGACGCTCTATGCCATGCTGGCGGTGATCCGCCGCTGCATCGACAGCTTCCGCCTCGCCAGCGCCGCCCGCGAGGTGGTCGAGCTGCTGAGCGGCTTCCGCGAGGCCTGGCGGGCCTACCAGGGCGAGGGCGAGAGGCTGGGCAGGGCGCTGGCCGAGGCGCAGGATGCGTTCGACCGGCTCAAAGGCGCGCGCGCCCGGCAGCTCGAGCGGCGGCTCGACCGGCTGGACCGCCTGGTGGACGGGACGCCGGCATCGACGGAGGGTCAGGCATGACGGCCAAGCTCAACCAGCCCATGGGCGGCAACGAGATGCCGCGGTTCGGCGGCCCCGGCACGATGATGCGGCTGCCGTCCCAGGCCACCGCCGACGGGCTCGACGCCTGCTTCGTCGGCGTGCCGCTCGACATCGGCACCTCCAACCGCAGCGGCACCCGCTTCGGGCCCCGGCAGATCCGCAACGAATCGGCGCTGATCCGGCCCTACAACATGGCGACGCGCGCCGCCCCGTTCGATTCGCTGCAGGTCGCCGACATCGGCGACGTCGCCACCAACCCCTACGACCTCAAGAAGTCGGTCGACATCATCACGTCGGCCTTCGACAAGGTGCTCGCCACCGGCTGCCGCACGCTGACGCTGGGCGGCGACCACACGCTGGTGCTGCCGATCCTGCGCTCGATGGCCAAGCGGCACGGGCCGGTCGGCCTGATCCATGTCGACGCCCACGCCGACATCAACGACACCATGTTCGGCGAGCAGATCGCCCACGGCACGCCGTTCCGCCGCGCCGTCGAGGAGGGGCTGGTCGACTGCTCGCGCGCCATCCAGATCGGCCTGCGCGGCTCGGGCTATGCCGCCGACGATTTCGACTGGCCGCGCGACCGGGGTTTCCGCGTCGTCCAGGCCGAGGAATGCTGGCACAGGTCGCTGACCCCGCTGATGATGGAGGTCCGGGCGATGATGGGCGATGGTCCGGTCTATCTCAGCTACGACATCGACAGCCTCGATCCGGCCTTCGCACCCGGCACCGGCACGCCCGAGATCGGCGGGCTGTCGACCTGGCAGGCCCTCGAGATCGTCCGCGGCTGCCGGGGCCTCGACCTCGTCGGCTGCGACCTCGTCGAGGTGTCGCCGCCCTACGATCCGGCGGGCACCACGGCACTGGTCGGCGCCAACCTGCTGTTCGAGATGCTCTGCGTCCTGCCGGGCGTCGAGTACCGCGCGTGACGACCTGCGGCGAGGCGCTGGCCAGGCTGCTCGAGGCCTATGGCGTCGAGCTGGTGTTCGGCATTCCGGGCGTCCACACCGTCGAGCTCTATCGCGGCCTGCCGGCCACCCGCATCCGCCATGTGACGCCCCGGCATGAGCAGGGCGCCGGCTTCATGGCCGACGGCTATGCCCGCGTCTCGGGCAGGCCCGGCGTCTGCTTCGTCATCACCGGCCCCGGCATGACCAACATCCTGACCGCGATGGGCCAGGCCTTCGCCGATTCCATCCCGATGCTGGTGATCTCCAGCGTCAACCGCACCGAGCACCTGGGCATGGGGCAGGGCCGGCTGCACGAGCTGCCGTCGCAGAGCGCGGTCGCCGCCGGCGTGTCCGCCTTCAGCCACACCGTGCTGCACCCGTCGCAGCTGCCCGAGGTGCTGGCCCGCGCCTTCGCCCTCTTCGCCAGCGCCAGGCCGCGGCCGGTCCACATCGAGATCCCGACCGACGTCATCCGCGCGCCCGCCGGCGGCATGGAGCTGACGCCGAGGCCCCTGCCGCGCCGACCGGCCGCCGATCCGGCCGCCATCGCCCAGGCAGCGGAATGGCTGTCGGCGGCGCGCTCGCCGCTCGTCCTTCTCGGAGGCGGCGCCGTCGATGCCGCCCAGGAGGCGGTGGCGCTGGCCGAGCGGCTCGATGCGCCGGTGATCAACAGCGTCAACGCCAAGGGCATCATGCCGCCCGGCCATCGGCTGCATGGCGGCGAGAACCTCGCCTTCGGGCCGCTGCGCGACGCCCTGCGCACCGCCGACGTCGTGCTGGCGGTCGGCACCGAGCTCGGCGAGACCGAGATGTACCCGGATCCCCAGCCCGTCCGGCTCGACGGCAGGGTGATCCGGATCGACATCGATCCCGAGCAGCTGATGCGCGGCTTCAGGGCCGACCTGCCGATCCTCGCCGACGCCCGCCTGGCGCTGGCGGCCCTGCTGGAATCGGTGCCGGCCGGCGCACGCGGCGATGCCGCGCGGGCGGCGGCGCTGTGCGAGGCGGTCCGGCGGCTGTGGTGGCCGGCGGTGGCGGCGCACAAGCGGGTCCTCGATGTCGTCGACGAGCTGCTGCCGGGCGCGATCATCGCCGGCGACCAGACCCAGCCGGTCTATGGCGGCAACCAGTTCTACGCCCCCGGCCGGCCACGCTCCTGGTTCAACTCCAGCACCGGCTACGGCACGCTGGGCTACGGCCTGCCGGCGGCGATCGGCGCCAAGCTCGCCGCCCCCGGCCGGCCGGTGGTGGCGCTGATCGGCGACGGCGGCATCCAGTTCACCCTGCCGGAGCTGGCGGCGGCGGTGGAGGCCGGGACGCCGGTCGTCGTGCTGCTCTGGAACAATCGCGGCTACGGCGAGATCAGGACCTACATGGCCGATGCCGACATCCGGCCGATCGGCGTCGACCTCCACACGCCGGATTTCGTGGCGCTCGCCCGCGGCTTCGGCTGTGCCGCCGGCTCGGCCGGCAGCATCGACGAGCTGCGGGCACTGCTGGCCGACGCCGCGACCGCGAGCCGGCCGACACTGATCGAGATCGACGAAGCCGCCGCCTGGCTCGCCCTGGCCTAGGGCTGCGGAGCCCCGCCCCAGGTGAAGGGCAGGAGGTCGGCCTCGGGCAACGGGCTCACCACGGCATAGGCGAGCCCGGCATGGGTCCAGCGCAGTTGGCTCATGCCGTCGGTGTTGCTCGCCACCGGCGCGGCCGTCGCCGCCGCGGCGCCAGGCTGCGGCCAGATCAGCAGCAGGGTGGCGTCGCCGTCGCGGCGGTAGGCCACGACCGCCCGCACGCCGTCCGACCGCTCGTCGATGCTGGCGCCGACGAGGTTGAAGCCGGCGGGCGTGGGCAGGGCCGGCAGGCCGTCGCCGAACCAGGGTGCGAGCTGCCGGCCCAGCTCGCCCGGATCGTCGCTGGCGAACTGCACGGCGACATCGCTGCCGTGGAGCTCGGCATGGCTGCCGAGGTCGAGATCGGGCGGACCGGCGGCGGACCAGGCACGCAACACCAGCAGCCCGGCCCCCAGGGAGGCCACGACCAGCAGCAGCAGGCCGGCGGTGCGCTGCCCCCAGCGGCTGCTGCGGCCCTGGCGCAGGCGGGCGCGCGCTGCCTCGACATCCGGGCGCGTCGGGGCGCGGGCCGGCCTGCGCCCGATGGTCTCGGTGAGCGCCGAGCTGCGGCGCGGCGGATCGGCCGGACCGAGGAAGGGCAGCACCGGCGGTCCCTCGGCCAGCCCGCCGCTGCGCACGAGGTCGGGCTCGAGGCCGGTCCACACCGACTGGGCGCGCTCCATGGCGCGGAAGCTGCGCTGCAGGTCGCGCTCGAACGAGCGGAGATGCTCGACCCGCGCCCGGCAGTGGGCGCAGGCGGAGAGATGGCGGCGCAGGATCGCACCCCTCGACCGCCCGAGACGGAGATCGAGGAAGGCTTCCAGATATCGCTCGAGGTCGGAGCACTGCATCGACCACGCCCCCAGAACGCGCCAAGGCTCGCGTCCACCTGCCGCGCGCCTCCCCCCTCTCACCTCAATGTCCTCCAAAGGACTGGCCGGCGCAATGCCGTTCGAGGCCCGTCGGCGCGTCCCGGCCATGCCGATTTCCGGTTGCCAAGGCCGGCGCATGGGTCTCTGATTTGCCTTATTGCGGGCGGCGATACCCAGCGCCGAGCCCGCGCCGAGCGCCAACGGCGCCAACATGAAGGGAGGCCAAAATGGGTGCGGACAGCCCCGTGCGGAACCTAGCGTTGGTCGGCCCCAACGGCTCGGGCAAGACCACGCTGATGGAGAGCCTGCTGCTGGTCAGCGGCGCCATCGGGCGGAAGGGCCGGGTGGCCGACCGCAACACCGTGGGCGACGCCAGTGCCGAGGCCCGCGAGCGGCAGATGAGCACCGAGGTCAGCGTCGCCGGCTTCCAGCACGCCGGCTACGACTTCACGGTTCTCGACTGCCCGGGCTCGGTGGAGTTCGTGCAGGAGGCGCGCCAGGCGCTGGTGGGCGTGGATCTCGCCGTCGTGGTGGTCGAGCCGGTGATCGAGCGGATGATGGCGGTGGCGCCGCTGCTGCAATATCTCGATCAGCTCAACCTTCCGCACATCGTCTTCATCAACAAGATGGACCGCTCCGAGGTCCGCTACCGCGACCTGCTGCAGGCGCTGCGCCAGGTCAGCTCGCGGCCGGTGGTGCCGCACCAGTACGCCATCGGCCGGGGCGACAGCCTCGTCGGCTACATCGACCTGGTCACCGAGGAGGCGCTGGCCTACCGCGACGGAGCACCCTCCGACCACATCCCGCTGCCCGAGGAGTATCGCGAGCGCGAGCAGACGGCGCGGCGCGAGATGCTGGAGACCCTGGCCGACTTCGACGACGACCTGATGGAGAAGCTGATCGAGGACCAGGAGCCGCCGCAGGACCAGATCGTCGCCGACCTGCGCAAGACCCTGGGCGCCGACCAGGTGGTGCCGGTGCTCATGGGCGTGGCCGAGCGCGAGATGGGTGTGCGCCGCCTGCTGGACGCCATCGAGAAGGAGGCCCCCGATCCGACGGAACGGGCGGGGGCGCTGGGGATCGAGCCGGAAGGGCCGGCGCTCGCCCAGGTCCTCAAGACCTTCCAGGTGCCGCATGCCGGCAAGCTGTCGCTGGTCCGCGTCTGGCGCGGTGCCGTCAAGGACGGCATGACGCTGAACGGCATGCGGATCGGCGGCGTCTACCGGCTGACGGGGCTGCAGCAGCAGCCGGCCGGCGAGGCGGGTGCCGGCAGCATCGTCGCCCTCGCCCGCATGGACGACGCCAGGACCGGCATGGTGCTGACCCAGAACGGCGAGGCCGATCCGGGCCTGCCCGGGGCACCGGCCAGCAAGCCGATGTACGCCTTCGCCGTCGCCGCCGCCAACCGCAACGACGAGGTCAAGCTGTCGGCGGCGTTCTCCAAGCTGCTGGACGAGGACCCGGCGCTGTCGGTCGAGCACGACACCGACATGCACCAGACCCTGCTGTGGGGCCAGGGCGAGATGCATCTGCGGGTGGCGCTCGACCGGCTGAAGAACAAGTACCATGTCGAGGTCGAGGGCCACCGGCCGCGCACGCCCTACAAGGAGACGATCCGCAAGCCGGGCCACGCCCATGGCCGGCACAAGAAGCAGAGCGGCGGCCACGGCCAGTTCGGCGACGTCAAGATCGACATCAAGCCGCTGCCGCGCGGCAGCGGCTTCGCCTTCGAGAACAAGATCTTCGGCGGCTCGGTGCCGAAGCAGTACATCCCGGCTGTCGAGGCCGGGGCGCGCGAGTACCTGCGCAAAGGACCGCTCGGCTTCGAGGTGGTCGATGTCGGCGTGGCGCTGCTGGACGGGCAGTTCCACACCGTCGATTCCAGCGAGATGGCGTTCAAGCTGGCGGTGGGGCTGGCGCTGAAGGAAGGGCTGCCGCAGTGCCAGCCGGTGCTGCTGGAGCCGATCCTCGACGTCACGGTGTCGGTGCCCTCGGAATACACGTCGAAGGCACTGCAGCTCATCACCCAGCGGCGCGGCCAGATCCTCGGCTACGAGGGCAAGGTCGGCTGGAGCGGCTGGGACGAGGTCAGGACGCACATCCCGCAGGGCGAGATCCACGATCTCATCGTCTCGCTGCGCTCGCTGAGCCAGGGGACGGGCTTCTTCGAATGGGCGCACGACCACCTGCAGGAGGTGCCGGAGGCGCTGACCCGCTCGATCGTCGAGGGTGCGCGGAGCGAGCAGCCGGGCTGAGCGGCGGAATCAGGGAGCTGCGCGGTCGAGCTGGGCGAAGATCTCACGGCTGATCTCGAGCAGCCGGTCGCGCGGCGCGCTGCCGATCAGCGCATAGGACGTGTCGTGGTCGACCCAGTAGAAGGCGCTGACGCCGTCCTGCTCGACGACGCGGAACGCCGTGTCCTCGCCGCGGCCGCGGGTGACGAACAGCGTGAAGCGGTTGCCGCTGCCGTCCTCGTACATCAGCTGGGCCGCCGGCTCGCCGCCGCCGACCGGCAGCAGGCGGCCGCCCAGCAGCTGCAGGCCGAACTTGCCGAGGTCGGGCGCCCGCAGGGGCCGGTCGAGCCGGCGCGACAGCCAGGTGACGAGATGCTGCTCCTCGTCGCGCCCGACCTCGACCGGGTGGCGCTTCTCGGCGACGTAGAGGCGATGCGCCTCGAGGCCGGTGTCGGCCATCTCGATGTTGCGGTCGGGCTGGAGAAGCTCGTGGCCACGCGCCATCCACCCGCCGGCGGCTCCGATGGCGAGCAGGACCAGGGCGGCGGCCGTCGCCATGGCGCGACTGCGCCAGCCGCGGGCGATCAGCCGGGCGATCGAGAGACGCGCCGGCACAGGCTCCATGGCGACACCGCCCCACAGCCGCTCGATCAGCTCGTTCTGGCGCTGCCATTCGTTGACACGCCGGCGGTCCTCGGGGTGGGCGTCGAGCCAGGCGGCGACGGCGGCGCGCCGCTCCTCGCCCAGCCGCCGGTCGACCCAGGCATGCAGCTCGGCGTCGTCGATCGGGCCGGCGGGCTCGGTCACTTGACCCTCCGCAGCACGGTCCCATCGGCCGACAGGAGAGCCCGCAGGCGCTCACGTGCGCGCGACAGCCGCGACATCACCGTTCCCACCGGCACATCCAAAATCTCCGCCACCTCCTGGTAGGACAGTCCCTCCAGCGCCACCAGCAGCACGACGCGGGCCTGCTCCTGCGGCAGCGATCCCAGCGCCTTGGCCATCTCGCCGAGCGCCAGGTGCGCCGTCTGGCTCTCGTCGATCGGCGGCAGCGCCGCCTCCTCGATCGGATCGTGCCGCGGCCGCGTCGACCAGGCCCTGGCCTGGTTGGCATGCAGGTTGTGCATGATCCGAAACAGCCACGGCCGCAGCGTGGGGCCGCCACGCCACAGGTGCCGGCGGCTGAGCGCCCGCTCGAGACAGTCCTGGACGAGGTCGTCCGCCCGCTCGCCGTCGCGCAGCAACGCGCGGGCGTAGCGCCTGAGGCTGGGGATGCAGCTCTCCAGGTCCGTCAAGAAGTCCAACGAAACGCTCCGGCGCCGCGGCCCGTCACCATGCTCAACACCGATGCGGCCGCGTCTATTCCATCAGCCGGCGAGCGCCGGTGGCACCGGCACGCCCAGCTGCGCCGCCTCCCGGCGCAGCCGGTCCATGATGCCGGGATAGAGCTCGACGCCCTCGGCCAGCGCCTTGCGTCGGCGGGCCAGCGCGGCGTCGCCGGGCAGCCGCACCTTCTCGAAGCCCTGCATCGGCGGCGAGCCCTCGCAGGACCGGCGCAGCCAGCCGAGCTCGTGGGCGAAGGCCCCGGCACCGCCGAACGCCGCCGGATCGAACACCTGGACGAACACGGCCGCACCCCACTGCACCGGCGTGCCCGACCGGCCGAGGCCGGAAAGGCCCTGTGTCAACGCCTCGATCATCAGGCCGAGGCCGTAGCCCTTGTGGCCGTGATCGGTGCCGCCGATCGGCAGGATGGCACCCGGCGGCGCGGCGGTGACGACCGCCGGATCGTCGGTCGGACGGCCCCCGGCGTCGACATACCAGGGCTGCGGCGCCCGCCTGCCCTCGGCCGCCATGCGGGCGCTGAGCCCGTTGGTGGTGATCGAGGCGCTGATGTCGATCAGGATCGGATCGGCGTCGGTGGGGATGCCGACGGCCATCGGATTGGGTGTCATCACCGGCCGGGTGCCCCCGAACGGTGCCACCGACACCACCGAGGGATCCGACGAGATGACCATCGCCATCATCCCCTGGTCGGTCGCCCGCTCGAGGAAGGTGGCGAGGCAGCCGATATGGTGGCTGCGTCGGATGCTGACGACGCCGACGCCGAGCTTGCGGGCGCGCTCGATCGCCTCGCCCATCGCCTTGTCGGTGAGCCACAGTCCCGGCAGGTAGCGGCCGTCCCAGACCAGGGTGGCCGGTGTCTGGGCCACCACCTCGGGCTCGCCGGTCACCGGGATGCGACGGTTGCGAGCATCGTCGAGATAGGGGCCGGCGAGCTGCAGGCCGTGGGTGGTGTGGCCCATCGTGTCGGCCGCCACCAGCAGCCGGGCGGTGACACGGGCCTTCTCCTCGTCGAAGCCGGCGGCGGCGAACAGCGCGGTCGTGAACGCCTCGAGCCCGGCCGCCTGCCAACGATCTGCCATGTGCCTTCCCCCGATGTCCCGATGGCCACCTTGTCCCGCGTCGGCGGCGAGCGATCAAGCGTCAGGCGACCCGTCCGGCGGAGGCCGCGACACCCGCCGCCGGCTGCTCCTGGCCCAGGCCGCGGTCGTGGGCGAGCTGCAGCAGCACCGGATCGCCGGCGCCGTCCTCGAGGCCGGTCAGAACCGGGCCGTCGTCCGTCAGCGCCACGTCGAAGGCGAGGCACGGGCTGGCCGGGAACAGCTCGGCCGCCGCCAGCACGGTGGCGCGCAGCATGGTCCAGTCCGGCAGGGTGCGGTGATGCAGCGGCAGGCCGCTGTCGGGGTGATCGGCGATCAGGCGCTGGCGGGGGTGGAAGTCGTCGACCACCCGCCACACCCGGCCGGTATCGGGATCGACGGCGCCCAGCAGGTTGCCGGGTGTCCAGAAGCCGTCGGCGACGTTGCCGGCGGCCGGAATCTTCCAGGCGGCGCGGTCGAGGAAGGCCTCCGCGCCGGTGCGGCGCACCAGGGCGCGCACCGTCGAGATCCTGCCGCCCAGCACCGGCGCCAGCTCGGGGTGCGGCGACAGCGCCGCCTGCAGCAGGTAGCCGGAGCCGGCGAAGGGCTGCAGCAGCCGCTGCAGCTTCAGCACCGCGACACCGCCCGCCGGGCCGGCCCGCACGCTGTCGGTGGCGGGCTCCCAGCCCTCGATCGCGAGCGCGCAGCTACCGGCCGAGCCCGGGAGCGGCTTGCCGAACAGCCGGCGGTCGGCGGCCTCGCGCAGGAATCGCCCGAGGGCGGGCGCATCGGGCAGGTGCCGCACACCCGCCGGCGGGCCGCCGCCGCCATAGCGGGCGAGGGTCAGGGTCGCGGGCAGGCCGTGCTCGCGCATCATCCGCTCGAAGCCGAGCTTCGAGGTGACGCGCGGCGACAGCGGCAGCGGGCCGCGGCCCCAGGGGCGGCGGCCGCCGACGAAGGCGCGGCGGTCCTGGCGGTCGTGCCGGCGGTGGTCGCACAGGCCGTAGAGATAATATTCGAGCGGCTCGGGGCCGTGCTGCCACATGCCGAGCAGCAGCACCTCGCGCAGCTGGTCGAGATAGGACGTGCCATGCGCCAGCCGCGCCCGGCGCATGGCAGCGCGCAGATCGGCCAGCGTCTGCCGCCTTCGGCGATCCAACGTGAACTCGGCTCGCATCCGTCCAGCCCCGGCATCCGCGGGACCAGATAGCAGCCGATCGGTTACCGGCCGGTTACTGCAGCGCAGCAACCGGCCGCACCGTGCCCGGTCAGGACGCCGCGCGCAGCGCCTGCCGCTCCTCCTTCAGCGCCTGGGCCATGAGGAAGGCCAGCTCCAGGCTCTGCTGGGCGTTGAGCCGCGGATCGCAATAGGTGTGGTAGCGGTCGCGCAGCAGCTCGTCGGTGATGGCCTGGGCACCGCCGGTGCATTCGGTGACGTCCTGGCCGGTCATCTCGACATGGATGCCGCCGGCGTGCGTGCCCTCGGCCTTGTGGATGGCGAAGAAGCTGCGCACCTCGGACAGGATCCGGTCGAACGGCCGGGTCTTGTAGCCGCTGGTCGACTTGATGGTGTTGCCGTGCATCGGATCGCAGGTCCACACCACGTTGCGGCCCTCGCGCTGGATGGCACGCACCAGCGGCGGCAGCAGGCGATCGACCTTGTCGTGGCCCATGCGGGCGATCACGGTCAGTCGCCCCGGCTCGTTCTGCGGGTTGAGCACGTCGCACAGGCGCAGCAGGTCCTCGACCGGCGTGGTCGGCCCGGCCTTGAAGCCGATCGGGTTGGCGATGCCGCGGAAGAACTCGACATGCGCCCCGTCGAGCTGGCGGGTGCGGTCGCCGATCCAGACGAAGTGCGCCGAGCAGTCGTACCAGCGGCCGCTGGTGGAATCGACGCGCGTCATCGCCTGCTCGAAGCCGAGCAGCAGCGCCTCGTGGGCGGTGTAGAAATTGGTGCGGGTGATCTCCGGCGTGCTGAGGTCGGTGACGCCGCAGGCGTTCATGAACGCCAGCGCCTCGGAGATGTGATCGGCCATCTCACGGTATCGCTCGCCCTGCGGCGAGTTGCCGACGAATCCGAGGTTCCACTGGTGCACCCGGGTCAGGCTAGCATAGCCGCCCTGGGTGAAGGCACGCAGCAGGTTCAAGGTCGCCGCCGCCTGGCTGTAGGCCTGCAGCTGGCGCTCGGGATCGGGCACCCGCGCCTGCTCGGTGAACTCGATCGAGTTGACGATGTCGCCGCGGTAGGAGGGCAGCTCGACGCCGTCGATCGTCTCGGTGCCGGACGTGCGCGGCTTGGCGAACTGGCCGGCCATGCGGCCCATCTTCACCACCGGCATGCCGCCGCCGAAGGTCAGCACCACCGCCATCTGCAGCAGCACGCGCAGCGTGTCGCGGATCTTGTCGGCCTGGAAATCGGCGAAGGATTCGGCGCAGTCGCCGCCCTGCAGGAGGAAGGCCTTGCCCTGGCAGACGTCGGCCAGCTTCTCCTTCAGCGCCCGCGCCTCGCCCGCGAAGACCAGCGGCGGATAGCCGGCAAGCTTCCTCTCGACCTCGGCCAGCACCTTGCCGTCACCATAGTCGGGCATCTGCTGCACCGGCCGTGACCGCCACGTATCGGGCTTCCAGGCCTCTCTCATCGACGTCGTCCTTCCCTCACGACAATCTTTCACCGGGCGCTCAGGCGACCGGCTGGCTCATCAGCACCAGCTCTTCCGCCGCCGTGGGGTGAAGCGCCACGGTGGCGTCGAGCTCGGCCTTGGTGGCACCCGCGGTCATCGCCACGGCGAAGCCCTGGATGATCTCGGCCGCGTCGTCGCCCACCATGTGCACGCCAAGCACCCGATCGGACGCTTTGTCAACGATCAGCTTCATCATCGTCCTGACCGCGAGCCCCGTCAGCGTGTGCAGCATCGGCCTGAAGGCGCTGCGATAGACCGCGATGTCGTGGCCCTCGGCGCGGGCGCGCGCCTCGCTCAGGCCGACGGAGCCGGCCTGCGGCAGGCCGAACACCGCCGTCGGCACGGTGGCGTAGTTCACCGGCGGCAGCGGCTCGCCCCACAGCCGGGCGGCAATGTGGCGGCCCTCGGCAATGGCGACGGGGGTGAGGTCCCACTGCCCGGTCTTCATGCCGCTGCCGGCATGGTCGGAGCAGTCGCCGACCGCCAGGATGCCGGGCACGCTGCTCTCGTAGTCCCTGCTCACCAGGATGGCGCCGGTCGGGCCGGTCTCGACGCCCAGCTCCTCGAGGCCGATGCCTCGGGTGTTGGGCAAGGGCTCGCGGCCGGTGGCGTAGATCACGGCGTCGGCCTCGATCGGCTCCTTGTCGGTGACGACGCGCAGGCGGCGGCCGGGGCGCTCGATGCGCTCGACCACGGTGCCGGCGCGCAGATCGACGCCGTGGCCGACCATCTGGGCCGTCAGCTCGCGACGCAGATCCTCGTCGAAGCCGCGCAGCGGCATGTCGCCGCGCAGCACCAGGCTGGTCTCCGAGCCCAGCGCCTGCATGATGCCGGCGATCTCGACGCCGATATAGCCGGCGCCGACGACGACGAGGCGCTTGGGCTGATCGTAGAGATCCTCCAGCGTCTCGTCCGAGGTGATGGCGTGCTCGATCCCGGGCAGGTCCGGCAGGTGCGGCCGGCCGCCGACGGCGACCAGCACGCGCGCCGCCGTCACCTTCTCGCCGCCGGCCTCGACGACGAAGCCGCCCTCCGTCCGCCCCATGATGCGGGCGGTGCCGGCGATGAGCCGCACCCCTGCCCGCTCCAGCATGCCGAGATAGATGCCGTTGAGCCGCTGGATCTCCTTGTTACGGCTCTCCAGCAGCCGCCGGAAATCCAGCCACGGCTCGCCGACATTCCAGCCATAGCCCGGTGCCGCCTTGAACGCCTCGGCGAAGTGGGCGGCGTAGTGCATCAGCTTCTTGGGCACGCAGCCGCGGATCACGCAGGTGCCGCCGACCCGGCTGTGCTCGGCCAGCGCCACGCGCGCGCCGAAGGCGGCGGCCCGGCGGCCGCAGGCGACGCCACCGGAGCCGCCGCCGATGACGAAGAGATCGACGTCGGTCATGGTTCGTTCCGTGCCCCGGCGCCGCCCCCCTCGGGACGGCGCCGGCGGGTGTCAGGAGATGCCGCCGAGGCTCAGATACTTGACCTCGAGATATTCCTCGACGCCGTACTTCGAGCCCTCGCGGCCGACGCCGCTCTCCTTGACGCCCCCGAAGGGAGCGACCTCGGTGGCGATCACACCGTCGTTGACGCCGATCAGCCCGACCTCCAGCGCCTCGGCGACGCGGAACACCCGGCCGAGGTCGCGGGCATAGAAGTAGCCGGCGAGCCCGACATCGCTGTCGTTGGCCAGCTTGACGACCTCGTCCTCGGTCTCGAAGCGGAACAGCGGCGCCACCGGCCCGAAGGTCTCCTCGTGCGCGATCTTCATGTTGGCGTTGCAGGGCGCCAGCACGGTCGGCTCGAAGAACAGGCCGCCCAGCTCGTGCGGCTTGCCGCCGACCACGACCTTGGCGCCCTTGGAGACGGCGTCGGCAACGTGCTCCTTCGACTTCTCGATGGCGGCGGGCTCGATCAGCGGGCCGACCGTGGTGTCCTTGTCGACGCCGGGGCCGACCTTCAGCTCGGCGGCGGCGGCGGCGAACTTCTCGGCGAACTTGTCGAAGACGCCGGCCTGGACATAGATGCGGTTGGTGCACACGCAGGTCTGGCCGGCGTTGCGGAACTTGCAGGCGATGGCGCCCTGCACGGCCGAGTCGATGTCGGCATCGTCGAAGACGATGAACGGCGCGTGGCCGCCCAGCTCCATGCTGACCCGCTTCACCGTGTCGGCGCACTGCTTGAGCAGCAGCTTGCCGATGTCGGTGCTGCCGGTGAACGACAGCTTGCGCACCGTCTTGTTCGAGCACAGCTCGCCGCCGATCTCGCGGGCGCTGCCGGTCACGACGTTGAACACCCCCTTGGGCATGCCGGCGCGCTCGGCCAGCTCGGCCAGCGCCAGCGCGCAATAGGGCGTGTAGCTCGCCGGCTTGACGACGAAGGTGCAGCCGACCGCGAGGCCCGGCGCGCACTTGCGCGTGATCATCGCGATCGGGAAATTCCACGGCGTGATCGCAGCGCAGACGCCGACGGGCTGCTTCAACACCAGGATGCGGCGCGAGCCGACGGTCTGCGGGACGACGTCGCCGTAGACCCGCTTGGCCTCCTCGGCGAACCACTCGGCGAAGGAGGCGCCATAGGCGACCTCGCCCCTGGCCTCGGCCAGCGGCTTGCCCTGCTCGCGCGTCATCAGATAGGCGAGGTCGTCGGTGTGGGCGACGATCAGGTCGAACCACTTGCGCAGGATGACGGAGCGCTCCTTGGCGGTCTTGGCCCGCCAGGCCGGCAGCGCCTTCCCGGCCGCCTCGATGGCGCGCCTGGTCTCGGCGGCACCGGCGTTCGGCACCGTGCCGATCACCTCGCCCGAGGCCGGATCGGTGACCTCCAGGGTCTTGCGGCTGTCGGCGTCGACCCAGGCGCCGTCGATGTAGTCCTGCTCGCGGAAGAGCTTGGGATCGGACAGATGGATGCGGGCATCCTTGAGGGCCGTGGCCATGGCGGTGCTCCCGAGATGACGGCGAGGCCGTGCCTATCGGGCCTCGTCCAGATGTTGCGGGGGTTATGCCCGAAGGCGGGCGAGCCCGGAAGGGGCGCGGCACGATCGTTGTGACAGGATCCGGCCGACACGCCGGATGACGACCAGTTCATATAGGCACCGATGGCCGTGATGCGACTCCACGTCGGACGGCACCATCGCCCGGGCGAAAGTGGCCGTTGGCACCGGCCGCCCCGCGAGCGATCTCCCGCCCAGTAGACCCAGGAGCCGGCATGAACGCCACCGCACAGCCCACGGGCTTCCCGCTGCCCGACTGGACGCCCAGGCCACAGCCGCCTCGAACGGCCATGCAGGGCCGCTTCGCCCGCCTCGAGCCGCTCGACGCCGACCGACACGCCGGCGACCTGTTCGCCGCCAATGCCGCCGACCCCGACGGGCGCATGTGGACCTACATGGGCTACGGGCCGTTCGCCACGCTCGCCGACTACCGCGCCTGGGCCGAGGCCGCGGCCAAGAGCGGCGATCCGCTGTTTCATGCCATCGTCGATCTCTCGACCGGCCGCGCGGCGGGTGTGGCCAGCTATCTGCGCATCGAGCCCGCCGTCGGCGTTATCGAGGTCGGCCACATAGCACTCAGCCCCTCGCTCCAGCGCACGGCCGCCGCCACCGAGGCGATGTGGCTGATGATGCGCCGCGTGTTCGAGGAGCTCGGCTATCGCCGCTACGAATGGAAATGCGACGCGTTGAACGCGCCCTCGCGGCGGGCGGCGTCGCGGCTGGGCTTCACCTACGAGGGCACGTTCCGGCAGGCGACCATCTACAAGGGCCGCAACCGCGACACCGCCTGGTTCTCGATCATCGACGCGGAATGGCCGCGGATCGACGCTGCGTTCCGCCGGTGGCTGTCACCCGACAATTTCGACACCGCCGGGCGCCAACGCCGCCGGCTCGCCGAGCCGATGCAGGCGGCTCTGGCCGGAAACGGCAGAGAGGGCCGGCATGGGCCGGCCCTCCCCATCGATCCTGTGTGATCGCCTGTTACTGGGCGAGGCGCCAGGCGCCGTCGACCTTCTCGTAGGCCGGGAGCGCCTCGAGCTGCTCCTTGGTCATGCGGGTGACCAGATCGTGGTCGTCGTTGCTGGTATCGACGCTGAGCTGGTTCAGCTCGATCGCGACGGTGCGCTCGCCGATGCCGAGGAAGCCGCCGACGCCCACCAGCACATGGGTGATCTTCTGGCTGCTGTCGAGCATCAGATCGGCGATCTCGCCGACGCTGTTGCCCTCGGGGTCGATCACGTCACGGCCGACCAGCTCCTCGGCGCTCATGTCGGCGATGCCGCCCGGCATCGCGGCGTCGCCCTGCACCGTCACGTCGGTCGACGGCGCGGTCGACGGCGCCATCTCGGCCGGCGCCTGGATGACCGGGTTGGCCGGATCGGCGGGGGCGGTCGGCGCGGCAGACTGCGCGAACGCCGTGCTCGAGGCCATCAACGTCAAGGTCGCGGCGGTCGCCAGCAAGGTCTTGCGCATCTTCATCTCCCATTGCAGACGGATTTGGACATGAGTCCGTGCCCATCGAACGCAACCTGCCCTGGCATGTTCCCTGAATAGCCGCGAATTTGTTGTAGCTCGTGAGATATGACTATAAGCGGCAACCGATTATACTTGAACCAACGATGATGTTCAGGCAACGCGGGCCCGACGGACCGAGCGCACGGAGCGATTGTCGTTGATGGCGCGCGGCCAGAACTCCTCGTCACTCGTCGGAAACTCGGCGCGCGCCTCGAGCGCCGGCTCGGGTGCCCGGTAGCGGCCGCGGACCTGCTGGACGGTCTCGACGCCGGCGGTGTGGCCGCTGAGGAAGTGAAGGTCGACGAACTCGAAGCCGCCCGCCCGCAGGCGTCCGACCAACTCGGCCAGGGCCACCTCGCCGGCATCCCGGACGCGCGAGCATAGGCCCTCGCCGAAGAACACCGCGCCGATCGCCATGCCGAACAGCCCGGCGGCGAAGCGGCCGTTGCGGCGGCAGGCGATCGCCTGCATCTGGCCGGACTCGGCCAGCTCGACCTGGGCCGCCAGCATCTCCTCCTCGACCCAGCTCTTGGCCGGGCTTTCTGCCCAGTCGCGCGAGGCCACCGGCTGGCTGCTCGAGCAGGCCTCGACGATGGGCCGCGGATCCGCGATCCCCACCGACCAGGCCGGATCCGCCAGGATCGCCTCGATGCGCGCCGGCAACCGGATCGCATCGAGCGGGACGATGGCGGGTCGGGTCGGACCGACCCACCGCAGGCTGCGGCCATCCGCGCCATGCGGCACCGGGTGAACACCGAGGCGGTGCCCCATCAGCAGCAGCTGTCCTGTGATGCTGCGCCGCTTGGGCGCCGGCTCATGCGCTGGCGTCATGCCTGATCTCCACTTTCGCGTTAGCGGCATATCCTCCCTCCGCTTGCAACGTTAGCGACCGAGGCTGGTTCCCCGGTTCGCCGGAACGGCAACCCGTATGAAACGAAGCGGCGCCCGCCGAATGCCGGCGGGCGCCGCGATGTTCTCCCGGGCCGGCTCAGCGCGCCGGCGGGCGACGCCTGGCCGATGCCAGCCCCTTGGGCGCCGCCTCGTCGGCCATGGCGGCCGCCTCGTCCGCGATGTCTCCGCCCGCAATGCCCTCGAACTCCGCCGGCTCCTCCCGCAGGCCCTGGCGCTCCTCCGCCAGCAGCCGCTCGGCGGCATACCAGAACTCGTCGGCGCCGCCTTCGGGCCGCCCGGCCTCCTCCCAGAGACGGTACGCCATCTCCCTGATCTGCAGATCGCGCTCGGTATCCACCGCCCGGCCCTCCCGGCCCCGCGCCCCGTCATGGGGCGATCATCCGCCTTCAATTCGGCTGCCGCGACACGGTTCCCGCCGGCTGCTCGCGGCAGCCCGCTCCGGGTCCTTCCGCCGTCGGACCGCGGGAACGCTCGCGCCCTTCCCGCCATTGGACAGGCAGTCCCGATGTTCGGGAGACCCTGATGATCGTGCTGATTGTCGAGGACGAGCCGTTCACGGCCATGGCGTTGGAGATGGAGCTCCAGGGCGCCGGCCATCGCGTATTGGGACCGGCCGCCACAGTGGGCGAGGCCGAGGCCTTGATCGTCGATGCGAGCCCGGACGTCGCCCTCGTCGACATCAACCTGCAAGGCGGCGGTGATTCCGTCGCCCTGTCGCGCCGCCTGATGGCGCAGGGCACCAAGGTGCTGTTCACCAGCGGCCAGACCGCGACCGCCCGCGCCAACCGCGACGCCGCCTGGGGGCTGATCACCAAGCCCTACGATCCCCGGACCGTCCTGCTGTCCCTGGAGGTGGTGCAGAACCTGGCGGACGGCCGGCCGCCGGAGCGCATGCCGATGCGCCTGGAGCTGTTCGCGCCGGCGGAAGGCCGGCCGGTCACGGCAACGGAAAGGTGATCCTGAAGCCGGTGCCGCCGACCGACTCCGACGCGATCTGCGCGCGTGCCTGGCGGGCGAGGCCTGCGACCAGGGCCAGGCCGATCCGGGTGGAATCGGGATCGATCGCCTGCTGCCATGTCGGCACGCCGAGGCCGATGCCGTCATCGCCGATCAGGGCCACGCCGGAACCGCCCTCGCGACGCAGCTCCAGCCGGATGCTGCCTTTTCCGCGCTCCTTGAAGGCGTGCTGCAAGGCGTTGGCGATCAGCTCCGTGGCGATGAACCCCAGGGGTGCGGCCGTCGCGGCCAGCACCGGCATCTCCTCGGTCGTCGTCTCCAGCCGCACGTCGGTCTCGCTGGCGCGGACCAGCTCGCGGGCGAGGTCCGACAGGTAGCGGGCGAGGTCGACCCGGCTCGTCGGGTCGGCTCGCGCCAGCAGCCTGTCCTGCGCTATTCCCATCACGCGCACGCGCCTGGCGCTGCGGCCCAGCAGCCGTGCGGCCTCGCCACCGCCGGCGCGACGCGCCTGGAAAATCAGCATGCTGGCGATCATCTGCACCATGTTGCGCACGCGGTGCTGAAGCTCGGCCAGCAGGGCGTTGCGCTCGTCGAGCGCCAGTCGCAGCGCACTGCTCTCCATGCGCCGATCGTCGACGTCCATGCCGCAGCCGACGAGACCGGTCACCGAGCCGTCCTCGGCTCGCAGCGCCGCCAGCCGGTCGGCGATCCAGCGCCAGCGGCCGTCGTGGCGGCGCAGGCGGTACTCGACCACCGCCGCTTCGCCGCCATCCAAGGCGGCGCGATGCGACGCCCGGCATCGCGCGCGATCCTGCGGATGGATGGCCGCGACCCACGCCGGCCGCCGGTCCGCCGGCCGTCCGGTGAAATCGCGCCATGCACGATTGACGAAGCGGCACCGCCCGCGCCGGTCGGCGCACCAGACCAATCCCGGCACCGCATCGGCGATCAGCCGCTCGACGCCTGCCTCCTCCTGCACCCCGGTCTCCTCGCTGGCCGCCGTGCATGGAACCGCCGACGGGCCCTGCCGTTCCTTTCGCCGAGCAGATCCACAATGGAGGCCAAAGATGCAGACGGTATCCACGCCCATCGAGAGCGGGCCTGTCCCGACCAGCGAGACGCACAACCTCATCGCGTCGGACAAGGTCGAAGGAACCGCAGTGTACAATCGCAATGGCGACCACCTCGGCTCGATCTACAACGTGATGATCGACAAGACGAGCGGGCAGGTGAACTACGCCGTACTGTCGTTCGGCGGATTCCTCGGGCTCGGCAGCTCGTATCATCCGCTGCCCTGGAAGGCGCTGACCTACGATACCAGGCGCAACGGCTACGTCGTCGATGTCGACAAGGACCGTCTCCGCAACGCCCCGAGCTACGGCACCGACGAGGTGCCGGACTGGGACGACACGCGGTTCGGCCGGCGGATCAACGAGTTCTACGGCTACATGTGAGCCGGGAGCCGGTGGGTTGTAAGGAAAAGGGGCGGGTCCTCGCGGGCCCGCCCCTTCTCACATGTCGGCCTGCACGCGGGCGCGGACGATCTTGTCCGGATTGCGCGGCGGCTCGCCGGGGGCGATCTTGTCGACCAGCTCCATGCCTTCGATCACCTGGCCCCAGACGGTGTACTGGCCGTTCAGGTGCGAGGCCGAGGCGAAGCAGATGAAGAACTGGCTGTTGGCGCTGTTCGGGCTGGCGGCGCGCGCCATGCCGACGGTGCCGCGACGGAACGGCTCCTGGTTGAACTCGGCCGGCAGGTTGGGCTTGCTCGAGCCGCCGCGGCCGGTGCCGGTCGGATCGCCGCTCTGCGCCATGAAGCCGGGAATGACGCGGTGGAACACCACCCCGTCATAGAAGCCCTCCGCCGCCAGCTCGCGAATGCGCTGCACGTGCTGGGGCGCCAGATCCGGCCTCATCTCGATCACCACCTTGCCGCTCGCCAGCTCGAGAACCAGCAGGTTCTCGGGGTCGGCGGCCTCGGGCTCGTCTGTGGCCGTCATGGTCAAGGCTAGGCTCCCGATCAGCAGTGTGCGGCGGCGCATGGGCTCGGCTGTCGCTCCCGGGCGCGCGAGGACCGCCCTGGCGCGCGCCGCTTGGTAGCGCAGGCGCCGCCAAAGCCAAAACCGTTTTTGCCGAAACCGCTTTCGACCGCGGCGTGTTTGACATCCGTGCGGCGAAGGCCCATATGCGGCTCGCCGTAGACCTCGGCGTCGGATGTTCCAGCCGCGTGGAGCGATGACAACCATCGTTTCCTGTTGAGCGCCCGACCCACTCCCTCGACCGCCCGGACACGCGGGGCGCGTCCCATCCGACAGAGCCGCGATCTCAGCACCCCGACGGGGTGTCGGCAGCAGTCGCGGCGCCTCATGAAAGTATCTCGACTTGACGCTCTTTTCCGACCTCGGCCTCGCCGAGTCGCTGCTTCGTGCCCTCACCGAAGAGGGCTATGACACTCCTACCCCCATCCAGTCCCAGGCCATCCCGCACCTGCTGAAGGGCCGCGACCTGCTGGGCATCGCCCAGACCGGCACCGGCAAGACTGCGGCCTTCGCCCTTCCCATCCTTCACAGGTTCGCCACCAACCGCCGGCCGACGCCGGCACGGCATTGCCGGGCGCTGGTTCTGGCGCCGACGCGCGAGCTGGCGATCCAGATCGCCGACAGCTTCCGTGCCTATGGCCGCCATCTCAGGCTGTCGGTGGCGGTCGTCATCGGCGGCGTCGGCCACGCGCCGCAGATCCGCGCCATGGCGCGCGGTGTCGACGTGCTGGTCGCCACGCCCGGCCGGCTGCTCGACCATCTCGACACCGGTGCCATGCGCCTCGACATGGCCGAGGTGGTGGTGCTGGACGAGGCCGACCACATGCTGGACCTCGGCTTCATCGTGCCGATCCGCCGCATCGTCGCCAGGCTGCCCAAGGCGCGCCAGAGCCTGTTCTTCTCGGCCACCATGCCGCGCGAGATCGCGGCCCTGGCCAGCGAGTTCCTGCGCGATCCCGTCGAGGTGAAGGTGGCGCCGGTCGCCACTACCGCCGAGCGGGTGACCCAGCAGGTCTACCTGGTGGATGCGCTGCACAAGCGGCACCTGCTGGTCGAGCTGCTGCGCACGCCCGATTTCGAGCGGACGCTCGTGTTCACCCGCACCAAGCGCGGCGCCGACCGGGTCGCCGAGCATCTGGAGGCCGCCGGCATGCCGGCGGCTGCCATCCACGGCAACAAGAGCCAGGGCCAGCGCGAGCGCGCCCTGGCCTCGTTCCGCGACGGCCGCACCCGCGTGCTGGTCGCCACCGACATCGCCGCCCGCGGCATCGACGTCGACGGCGTCTCGCACGTGCTCAACTTCGAGCTGCCCGACGTGCCCGAGGCCTATGTCCACCGCATCGGCCGGACGGCGCGGGCGGGCAATGCCGGCGTGGCGATCTCGTTCTGCGACGCCGAGGAGCGCGGCCTCTTGCGCGACATCGAGCGGCTGACCCGGCAGAGCCTGCCGCTGGTCGACCGCCGCAGCGCCGAGGGCCGCGCGATGCAGCCGGCCAACGACCACGGCCCCCGCCGCCCGACGCGCGGCCGGCCGCAGCCGGCGCGCGCCGGACGTGGTGGCCATCAGCCGGCCCGGCGGGCCGGCTGACCCCGTCCTCGCCGGCCGGGCGCCTCAGCAGGTGACGTTGCGACCCTCGCTGCCGAAGGCGGCGAGGCGGGCCTCGTCGTCGGTCAGCACGGAGGTGCCCGGCCGGTAGTGGTACTGCACCGCCCAGCGATGCTGGTCGGTGCGGTTGGTCGGCGTGCCGTGCGGCAGCTTGCCGTCGAACAGCAGCACGTCGCCCGGCCCCATCGGCACGGCGACGCGGCCGGCGCCGGGCACGTCGCTGTCGCAGATCTGCCAGTCGCGACGCTTGAAGTGGGCGCGCGGGCCGGCGCGGTGGCCGCCGGCCAGCATGTGCATGCAGCCGTTCTCGGGCGTCACCTCGCCCATCGGGATCCACACGCCGACGATCGGCGTGTCGAGCGCCACGTTGAAATAGGCGTGGTCCTGGTGCCAGGGCTTCTCGCGGCCGCCGCCCGGCTTCACCAGCGCCATGTCCTGGAACATCTCGGGCTGCCGGCCGCCGAGCAGGCGCGAGACGATCGCCATCAGCGCCGGCTGCTTCGACAGCCGGGTCAGCTCGGGCGCCATGCCGACGAAGCTCATGAATTTCCGCACATAGCGGGCGCGCAGCGCCGGATCGAGCCGCGGCAGGCCGTTGCCCTCCTGGCCCGGCTGGAAATGCACGCCGCCGGTCCTGGGATCGATGCCCTTGTCCCGCTCGGCGTCGAGCTGGACGAACTGGCGCATGGCACCTTCGTAGTAGATCAGCTCGCAGGCCGGCTCCTCGGACAGCGCCATGGCCTCGAGCTCGGCGCGGGTGGCGCGGATCTCGTCGAGGGGCAAGAGACCGCGGACGTTGAGGAAACCCTCCTCCCGCCAGCGGGCCAGGCCCTCCTCGCTCAGCGCGAGCTCGGGCGACACGCCGCCATCGGTGCGCTCGAAGGCATAGAGTGCCGGATCGTGCGCCGGGATCTGCGCCTCGTAATAGACTCGAACGCTCACGCCAGCCTCCTCTGAGCCGGGGCATCGCCTTCCGGCACGCCGGTGAGCCGCAGCTCCTCGGCCAGATGACAACGGACCTGGTGGCCGCCCTCGACCTCACGCAGCGCCGGCGCCTCGCTGCGGCAGCGATCGACGGCGTAGGGGCAGCGCGGGTGGAAATGGCAGCCGGGCGGCGGGTTGGCGGCATCGGCGACATCGCCGCGCAGGATGATGCGCTGGCTGCGCACCCGCGGGTCGGGCACCGGCACCGCCGACAGCAGGGCCTCGGTGTAGGGGTGCATCGGCCGGCTGAACAGCCGCTCGGTCGGCGCTATCTCGACGATCTTGCCGACATACATGACGGCGACGCGGTCGCTGACATGCTTCACGACCGACAGGTCGTGCGCCACGAACAGGTAGGACAGGCCCAGCCGGTCCTGAAGGTCCAGCAGCAGGTTGACGATCTGCGCCTGCACCGAGACGTCGAGCGCCGACACCGGCTCGTCGGCGACGATCAGCGCCGGGTTGAGCGCCAGCGCCCTGGCGATGCCGATGCGCTGGCGCTGGCCGCCGGAGAAGGCGTGCGGGAAGCGGTTCATGAAGGCCGCCGGCAGCTGCACCAGCTCCATCAGCTCGCGCACCCGCGCCCGCCGCTGCTCGAGGTCGCGCATGCCGTTGACCAGCAGCGGCTCGCCGATGATGTCCATCACCGTCATGCGCGGGTTGAGCGACGAGAACGGGTCCTGGAAGATCATCTGCATCTGCCGACGCAGCGGCCGCAGCTCCTTCTTCGGGACCTTGGCGACGTCGACCTGCTGGCCCTGCTGGTTGCGGAACCGGATCGCCCCGTCGGTGGGAGTGATGGCGCGCAGGATGCAGCGCGAGGTCGTGGTCTTGCCGCAGCCCGACTCGCCGACCAGCGACAGCGTCTCGCCGCGGGCGATGGTGAAGCTGACCTCGTCGACGGCGCGGACATGGCCCACGACCTTGCGCAGCAGGCCGCGGCGGATCGGGAACCATTTGCGGAGGTCCTGGACCTCCAGGATGGTGGGCGCCGTCGTCATGCCGCTCGCTCCGCGACCGTGCCGGTGTAGAGAAAGCAGCTCACCTCCTGCCCTGGCCCCGCCGATGTGGTGGCCGGAAACGCCGTCTCGCACGTCCCCCTGATCCAGTCCGGGCAGCGCGGGTGGAACGGGCAGCCCTTGGGCCGGGCATAGGGGTGCGGGATCGAGCCGGTGATGGTCTTGAGCCGCGAGCGCGGCGTGGCCGTGACGCTCGGGATCGAGCGCAGCAGCGACTTGGTGTAGGGGTGCTTGGGGTCGTGGAAGATCTGGTCGACCGGTCCGCGCTCGACCTCGCGGCCGAGATACATCACCACCACCTCGTCGGCCATCTCGGCGATGACACCCATGTCGTGGGTGATCAGCATCACGGCGAGGCCCTTCTCCTCCTGCAGCCGGCGGACGAGGTCGAGGATCTGCGCCTGGGTGGTGACGTCCAACGCCGTGGTGGGCTCGTCGGCGATCAGGATGCGCGGCTCGGCCGACAGCGCCATGGCGATCATCACCCGCTGGCGCAGGCCGCCCGACAGCTCGAAGGCGTACTCGTCGATACGACGCTCCGGCCGCGGGATGCCGACCATGCGCAGCATCTCGATGGCGCGCTCGCGCGCCTGCTGCTTGGACAGGTCGGAATGCAGCCGGATCGCCTCGATGATCTGGTTGCCGACGGTGTGGTAGGAGCTGAACGAGGTCATCGGCTCCTGGAAGACCAGCCCGATCTCGCCGCCGCGGATCGCGCGCATCTCGGAGCCCTGCGGGTCGAGCCTCGTCAGCTCCGTCCGGCTGCCGTCGGCGCGGCGCAGCCAGATCTCGCCGCCCTCGATCCGGCCCGGGCGCTCGACGATCCGCAGGATCGAGCGGGCGGTGACACTCTTGCCGCAGCCGGATTCGCCGACGATGCCCAGCGTCCTGCCCGGCTGCAGCGCGAAGCTGGCGCCGTCGACGGCACGGACCACGCCCTCGTCCTGCGTGAAGTAGGTCTTGAGGTTTCTGACCTCGAGGATGGGCTCAGCCATAGGGATCCGCCGCGTCCCTGAGCCCGTCGCCCAGGAAATTGAAGGCCAGGATGACGAGGATCACCGGCAGGGCGGTGACCAGCAGCCAGGGTGCCGTGGCCAGCGCCTGCAGGTTCTGCGCGTCCTGCAGCAGCACGCCCCAGGAAATGGCGGGCGGGCGCAGGCCGAGGCCCAGGAAGGACAGCGTGGTCTCGCTGATGATCATCGCCGGCAGCGCCAGGCTCACCGCGGCGATGATGTGCGACAGGAAGGACGGCACCATGTGGCGGAAGATGATGCGGAACTGGCTGGCGCCCGCCAGCTCGGCGGCGGTGATGAAGTCCTCCTCGCGCATGGCGAGGAAGCGGCCGCGCACCACGCGCGCCAGCTCGGTCCAGCCGATCAGCGAGATGATGACGGTGATGGCGAAATAGACCTGCGTCACGCTCCAGGTCGAGGGCAGGGCGGCGGCGAGGCCCATCCACAAGGGGATGGTCGGTATCGAGCGCAGGATCTCGATGACACGCTGGATGACCGTGTCGACCCAGCCGCCATAGAGGCCCGAGATGCCGCCCAGCAGCACGCCCAGGAACAGCGACAGCGCCACGCCGACGAGGCCGATGGTGAGCGAGGTCCGGCTGGCCAGCATCAGCCGGGACCAGACGTCGCGGCCGAGCAGGTCGGTGCCGAGCAGGAACAGCGATTCCTCGGGCTTGCCGTCCGAGACGCCGAGCAGATGCCGGTTGATCGGGATGAAGCCCAGGAGATTGTAGTCGAAGCCCTCGGCGAACAGCGTGAGATAGCGCTTCTCGGACGGGTCCGGCGCGTAGATCAGCTTGAAGGTCCTGGGATCGCGCCGGCCCTTCAGCGCGAAGACGTGCGGCGCGAAGGCGCCGTCGTCGAACCAGTGGATCGGCTGCGGCGGGATGAAGCTGCGGCGGGCGTCGGTGACGTGCGGGTTGGTCGTCGCCAGGAAGTCGGCGAGGATCGCCACGACATAGAACAGGATGACGATGACGGCGCTCCACAAGGCGACCTTGTGCTTGCGGAAGCGCCACCAGGTCAGCTGCAGCTGGGTGGCGACGGCGACCTTGCTGTCGGCGACGTCGGGCTCGATGGCGGCGACGGCGGGGGCGACCGTGCTCATCCGTGCAGCCCCTGGCGGATCTTGGGATCGATCCACATCAGCACCAGGTCGGAGATGAAGGTACCGATGACGGTGAGCACGCCCAGCAGCAGGATGATGGTCGAGGCCAGCAGCATGTCCTGCGACACCAGCGAGCGCAGCAGCAGCGGCCCGACGGTCGGCAGGCTCAGCACCACCGAGACGATGATGCTGCCCGACACCACGAAGGGCAGCAGGTAGCCGATGGTGCTGGCGAACGGGTTCAGCGCCGCCCGCACCGGGTACTTCATGATCACCCGCTTCTCGGGCAGGCCCTTGGCGCGGGCGGTGACGACGTAGGGCCGGCGCAGCTCGTCCAGCAGGTTGGCGCGCATGATGCGCACCAGCTGGGCGGTGCCGGCCAGCGCCAGGATGATCACCGGCAGCGGCAGGTGCTTGGTGAGATCCCAGATCTTGGCCAGCGACCAGGGCGCCAGCTCGAACTCGGCCGAGAACAGGCCGCCGACATTCATCCCGAACCAGCGGAAGCTGAAATACATCACCAGCAGCGCCAGCAGGAAGTTGGGCACGGCGAGCCCGATGAAGCCGATCAGCGTGAACAGGTAGTCGCCGACCGAGTACTGCCGCACAGCCGAATAGATGCCGATCGGCAGGGCGAGGCCCCAGGTGACGATGAGCGCGCCGATCGACAGCACGATGGTCAGCCACAGCCGGTCGCCGATGACCTCGGTGACCGGCCGGCCGAACTCGAACGACAGGCCGAACTCGCCGCGCAGGATCATGCCCAGCCACTTGGCGTACTGGACGAAGATCGGCTGGTCGAGGCCGTAGGCCTGTCGCAGCGCATCCGCCTCCGCCTGGGTGATGGCCGAGCCCATGGCGGCGCTCTGGGCGATGTAGGCATCGACAAAATCACCCGGCGGCAGCTGGATGATGATGAAGGTGACCACGGTGATCGCCCAGATGGTGACGAGGGCGAGGCCCAGGCGGCGGATCAGGTAGGCGAGCATCGGTCGGCCCTGCGGCTAGGAGCTCACGGCTTGAAGTACCAGGTCTCGGGGTGGCCGCCGCCCGGCGTGCGGCAGTGCTGGGCGATGCAGACGCGGCCCGGGATGTTGCCCAGCTTGTTGTTGGCGATGCGCACGCCCATCAGCGCCGGCGACAGGCCGACCGTGCCGATCGAGTAGGCCTGGTCGGTGGCGATCCGCCAGATCTCCTTGGCGGTCTCGACCCGCTGCTCGGCCGGCTGGCCCGAGGCGGCGCGGAACAGGTCGAGCATGCGCAGCATCTGCGGATCGTCGGGCTTCTCGCCCTGCGTCCCGCCCGATGCGTACCAGGTCGCATAGAGCGGCCCGTTGCGCGGGTCGGCGGGCTCCAGCGGCGCCACGAAGCGCGGGAACAGGTAGAGCGATTCCGTGCCGTTGTTGGTCCAGACCGTGATCTGCGACTCGTTGTTGCGCAGGTTCGACATCGCGAGGTTGCGCTCGAGCTCCTGCGCCTGGGCGTCGATGCCGATCTTCCGCCACTGGTCGACGATCATCTCGGCCTGCTTGGGCCAGGGCAGGAAGGCCTGCACGGCCTCGACCTTGATGCGCAGGCGCTCGCCATTGTCGCCGCGCAGCCGGAAGCCCTCGGAATCCTTCTTGGCGAGCCCGACCTTGTCCAGCAGGGCGTTGGCCTGGTCGATGTCGAGCACCGACCACTTGCTGCGCCATTCCGGCCCCGGGTTCTGGGGCATGGTGTCGTCGGGCACGGCCGAGCCCGGCGTGCCGACGCCCAGCCAGAACGCCTCGTTGAGCTGGTCGCGGTCGATGCCGAGCGACAAGGCACGGCGGAAATCGGCGCTCTTCAGCAGCCGCGCCACCTCGGGGTCGCTGTTGTAGCTCTGGTTGACGTAGAGGGTCGTGTCCGAGCCGTTGTAGGCGAGGTCGAGATGGACGGTGTAGCCGCCCTTCTCCTGGTTCTCGAGGATGGTCGGCAGCTTGCCGAGGTCGATGTGACGGGCCTGCAGGTCGTACTGACCGGCGATGGCGCGCAGGTTCAGCACTTCCAGGTTCTCGGCCAGCGACATCTGGATGCGGTCGATGTAGGGCAGCTGGTTGCCGGCGCTGTCGACCACGTAATAGTAGGGGTTGCGCTCCATCGCCCAGGTGGCGGTGTTGATCGGGTTGACCGTCCGCCACGGGCCGATCGTCGGCAGCTCGGGATTGAGCGACCAGTCCTTCCTGAAGTGCAGGTACTGCACCCAGTTGTCGTAGCCGGCGGCCTTGGCCTTGGCGTTGGCTTCCTCGAGCGAGCTGCCCTGCGGCATGAACTGGCGCAGATAGTGCGCCGGGGCGTAGGAGCCGAGGCTGAACTTCTGCGACTGCCGCGCCGACTGGCCGCCGCCGACCTGGGTGTCGCCGGCCATCAGCTCCTCGAAGAGGTAGTAGGGCACGTCGAACTGGAACTCGACGGTGGTCTCGTCGATCTTGACGAGCTTGCCGGGCTTGCCCTGCGGCATCATGTCGGCCACGGGCGTCGGCTGGATCTCCTTGTTGGAGTACAGCTCCTCGAACCAGAACACGAAGTCGTCGGCGGTGAAGGGCGCGCCATCGGACCACTTCATGCCCTTGCGCAGGTAGAGCGTGAAGGTCTTGCCGTCCTCGGACATCTTCCAGTCCTTGGCGACGGCCGGCACGATCTTGGTGCCGGTCTCGTCCCAGAACAGCAGCTTGTCCGAGGCGTTGATGCGGTTGCCGTTCTCGACGTCGGCCGGGCCGATGAAGCCGCGCCGCCAGGTGCCGCCATAGGTGCCGATCTCGTGCAGCGGCTGCAGCACCATCGGCTCGGCCGGCACGCGCTGCTCCACCGGCGGCAGCTTGCCGGCCTTGACCAGCTCGGCGAGCTGCGGCGCCTCGTGGAAGCTCTTGGGGATCGCCGCCGGATCGCGGAGCATGCTTGGCCCCTCGATCTTGCCGACCAGGCCCGATTCGGCGAACTTGCCGCCGACCTGCGCCAATGCCGTGCCCGTCGAAAGGGCCAGCGCCAGCGCCGCCCCCACCCACTTCCCCATCGACCGATTCGTCACGCCGAGACCTCCCCGAGATTTTTCTTAGATGAGCCCAAAACTGGCTTTCGGGCCAGAAAATAGGGTCGCCGCCGGCCGGCGGCGACCCTGTCGCTGCGACGACTACTGCTGGAAGTACCAGAGCTCCGGATGCGAGGCGGCAGGCGCGCGGCAGTGCTGGGCGATGCAGACCCGCGAGGGAATGTTGCCCAGCTTGTTGCTGACGAGCCGCACGCCCATGAAGGCGGGCGACTGGCCGACGGTGCCGAAGCTGTACTGCTGGTCGACCAGGATCTTCCAGATCTCCTGCGCCGTCTTGTACCGCTCCTCGGCCTGCTGGCCGGCGGCGGAATTGAACAGGTCGTAGATCTTGAGGATGTTCGGATCCTTGGGCTCGGTGCCGCTGGTGCCGCCCGAGGCGAACCACTGGGCGAAGGCCGGGCCCATGTAGGCCTCGGTCGGATCGACCGGGATGGCATGCCGCGGGAACAGGTAGAGCAGCTCGGTCCCGCCATTGCTCCAGATGAACATCTGGTGCTCGTTGTTGCGGATCCGCGTCATCGCCAGGTTGCGCTCGAGCTCCTTCACCTCGGCCCAGATGCCGATCTTCCTCCACTGGTCGACGATCATCTCGGCCTGCTTGGGGAAGGGCAGGAAGGCCTGGGTCGTGGTGATCTCGAGCCGCAGCCGCTCGCCATTGTCGGTCCGCAGGCGGTAGCCTTCGGAATCCTTCTTGCTCAGGCCGGCCTTGTCGAGCAGGGCATTGGCCTGGTCGACGTCGAGCGTCGACCACTTGTCGCGCCATTCCGGCCCCGGATTGTAGGGCGAGTTCTCGGCCGGGACGGTGGAGCCCGGCTTGCCGACGCCCAGCCAGAAGGTCTCGTTCAGCTGGTCGCGGTCGATGCCCATCGACAGCGCCCGGCGGAAGTCGACATTGGTCAGCCACTTGGCGATCTCGGGATCGGCCGTGTAGCTCTGGTTGGTGTGGAGCGTCGCGTCCGAGCCGTTGTAGGCGAGGTCGAGGTGGACCTTGTAGTTGCCCTTCTCCTGGTTGTCGATGATCACCGGCAGCTTGGCGAGGTCGATGTGCCGCTCCTGCATGTCGTACTCGCCGGCGATGGCGCGGAGGTTCAGCACCTCCAGGTTCTCGGCCAGCGTCAGCTGCACGCGGTCCATGTAGGGCAGCTGGTTGCCCTCGGAATCCACCGCCCAGTAGTAGGGATTGCGCTCCAGCACCCAGGTCGGCGTGTTGATCGGCTGCACCATGTGCCAGGGGCCGATGGTCGGCAGCTCGTTGTTGAGCGCCCAGTCCTTCTTGAAGTGCAGGTACTGCACCCAGTTCTCGTAGCCGGCGGCCTTGGCCTTGGCGTTGGCCTCGTCGACCGACGAGTACTTCGGCAGGAACTGCTGCAGATAGTGCTTCGGCGAGTAGGCGCCGAAGGTGTACTTCTGCGCCTGGCGCACCGACTGGCCGCCGCCGATCAGCGTGTCGCCGGCCATCATGTCCTCGAACAGGAAGTACGGCACGTCGAACTGGAACTCGACGGTGGTCTCGTCGACCTTGACGACGCGGCCGGGCTTGCCCTGCGGCTGCATGTCGGCGATCGGCGTCGGCACGATCTCCTTGTTCGAGTAGAGGTCCTCGAACCAGAACACGAAATCGTCGGCGGTGAAGGGCTGGCCGTCCGACCACTTCATGCCCTTGCGCAGGTAGAGCGTGAAGGTCTTGCCGTCCTCGCTGATCTTCCAGTCCTTGGCCATCGACGGCATGATCTCGGTGCCGGTGAAGTCCCAGAACAGCGGCTTGTCCGAGGCGTTGATGCGGTTGCCGTTCTCGACGTCGCCGGGGCCGATGAAGCCGCGGCGCCAGGTGCCGCCATAGGTGCCGATCGAATCCACCGGCTTCAGCACCAGCGGCTCGGAAGGCAGCCGCTGGTCGACCGGCGGCAGCTTGCCGGCCTTGACCAGCTCGGCGAGCTGCGGCGCCTCCTTGAAGCCCTTCGGGATCGCCGCCGGGTCGCGCAGCACGGTGGCACCCGCCAGCTCGCCCACCAGGCCGGATTCCGACAGCGTGTTCTGCGCCTCGGCGAGCCCGCCGAAGCCCAGCAGGGCCGTGGCGCCCAGCAGCGCACTCATGACTCTTCGTGTCATTCGCATCGAATGAACCTCCCCGTTCATATCCGCATGACCCGGCCCTGCCGGGTCGTCAGGTGCCCCCTTAAAACGGCGAAACGCCGCCGCCGTCCAGCCTTTCGGTCAGAGAGAGGTGTGCTCGGCGAGCTTCGCCACGTGCGAAGAGTCGGCCGGGCGTAGCGGGGGAACGCAGGCCGCCCAGGCCGGATCGCCCAGGGCGGCGCCGACCGCGCCCTTCACGGCCGGGATCACCGGCATGCCCTGGAAGGCGGCGCCCAGCGCCATGATCGGCGCCTGCGCCGAGGCGTCGCCGCCGACCATCCGCGCGATCACGCCGGGCATCAGGTTGGCCATGCCGCAGATCGTGCCGCGCGCGCCGGCCTTCATCGCCTCGGCGACATTGGGCTCGGCACCGACCACCACGGTCATCCGCCCGGCCAGCCGGCTCACCAGCTCGCGGGTGTAGGCGAGGTTGCCCTCGCTGTCCTTGATGCCGCTGATGCGGCCGGGGAACAGCCCGATCAGCCGCTCGGCGGTGTCGACGGTGACCGGCACGCCGCAGACCTGCGGGATGTGGTAGAGCATGAGCGGCGGCGATTCGGCACCCGCTCCTTCGACGATCGCCGCATAGCAGGCGATGACACCCTCCTGGTCGACATCGCGGAAGAAGAACGGCGGGGTGGCGAGCACGGCCGCCAGCTTCAGCTCGGCCGAGCGCCGCGCCAGCCACGCCATCTCGGACGGGGCGTTGGAGCCGATGCCCAGCACGAGCCGGCCGGGATCGAGGCCCAGCTCGATCAGCTTCGCCGTGGCCTCCAGGCGCTCGGCGCCAGTGAAGGCCGGCCCCTCGCCCATCGTCCCGAACAGCACGATGCCGTTGATGCCCTGGCCGTAGAGGCGCTCGATGAAGGCGTGCAGCTTGGCCGCGTCGATGCGGCCGGCGGCGTCGATCGGCGTCACGACCGCCGCGCAGGCCCAGCGGGCCTCGTCCCAGAGAGTGGTCACCAGGGAACCCTTTTCCTTGCTCAGTAGCGGGGGCGCTCGTAGCGCCAGTCCGGCTTGTACCTGCGCATGTAGCCGCCGTCATCGCGCTTGCGCTGCCCGCAGGTACGCCAATCCTCGTGCATCCGCGCCAGCGCGGCACGATCGAGCTCGATTCCCAGGCCGGGGCCGTCGGGCAGGCGCAGCGCGCCCTTCTCGAAGCGCACCGGCGGGCCGGAGATCAGGTCGCTGTCCTTCTCCAGCCAGGGATAGTGGGTGTCGCAGTCGTAGGTCAGGTTCGGCGTGGCGGCGGCCAGGTGCGCCATCGCCATCAGGCTGATGCCGAGATGCGAGTTGGAGTGCATCGACAGGCCGATGCCCCAGATCCTGCAGATCCGCGCCAGCTCGCGGCTGGCCTGCAGCCCGCCCCAGTAGTGGTGATCGGACAGGATGACCTGCACCGCCCCCTTGGCGATGGCCGGCGGCAGGTGGTCGAAGGCCACCACGCACATGTTGGTGGCGAGCGGCATCGACGCCGCCTCCTGCACCACCGCCATGCCGGGGATGCCGGGCACCGGATCCTCGAGGTACTCCAGCAGCCCGTCCATCTGCGGCAGCAGCTTCAGCGTGGTGTGGACGTGCCAGCCGGCATTGGGATCGATGCGCAGGGGTGCTGTCGGGAAGGCGGCGCGCAGCGCCTTCATGGCGTCGATCTCGGCCTGCGGCTCCATCACGCCGGCCTTGAGCTTCAGCGCGGTGAAGCCGTGCAGCTCGACGAAGCGTCTGGCCTGCTCGACGATCTGCTCCGGCGTCAGCGCCTCGCCCCAGGGATCGACCGGGGCGGTCGGGTCGAACTCGTGCTTCCTGAATTTATAGAAGAGATAGGCCGAGAACGGGATGGTCTCGCGCACCTGCCCGCCCAGCAGGTCGCAGACCCGCTGGCCGGTCAGCTTGCCGAAGGCGTCCCAAGCCGCGACCTCGAAGGCGCCGAACACCCGCGGCTCCAGCCGCTCGGTGCGGGTGGAAGCCTCGGCGGCGCTGATCGTGGTCTCGGCCACGGCGGCGTTGCAGATGCGCTCCATGCCGTTGAGGTCGAGCACGTCGAGACCGACCAGCTGGGGTGCCGCCTGCTCCAGGCAGCGCCGCACGCCGTCGTCGCCATAGGTCTCGCCGAGACCGACGACGCCGCCCTCGACGTGCAGCTGGATGATGTTGCGCAGCACCCAGGGCTCGTGCACGCCCTGGACATTGAGCAGCGGCGGGTCGCGGAAGGCCACGGGCGTGACCTCGATGTGCTCGATGCGTGCCATGAGGTCAGCTCCCGTGGGCGACGACGACGTCGGTGTGAATGAAATCGTTGCCCTTGAAGAGCAGGGGCTCTCCAGCCTCCTTCGCCAGAGCGTAGGCGAAGCAGTCGCCGAAGTTCAGGCGAGCCGGATGTCCGCTGCCTTTGCCGAAGTCCCGATAGGCTTGGCGCGCCAGCAGGGCCTGCTTTTCGGTAACCGGCTCGATGGTGAGGCGACTTTCGTCGATGAGTGTGTCGAAGCGACGGCTGAGAATCGGATTGCGGCTGCCGTCCGCAACGATAGCGGCTTCCAGAAGATTCGCCGCCGACATCCGCCGCACCGGGGCATCTTCCATGAGATCGGCGAGCCGAGGGGCATCGCTCTCATTTCGCAAGATCGCGATGATGGCGGAGCTGTCGACGATCATGCCGGCAGACCCTTCTCATCGTAGAGCAGGTCGCCATGATCGACCGACCGATAAGGCTCCTTGAAGAGCGGCGCCGCTTCGCGCCCGATCTCCAACAGCCGCGCCGCCATTCCCTCGTTCCGTTCCCGCCGAAGACGACCGAGCCGCTCCTGCAGCGCGATCGTGACGGCTGTCGACATGCTTTCGCCGGTCAACGCTGCAAGCTCGCGGGCGAGCCGGTGTGTCTCGTCGCTCTTGATGTTCAAGGCCATGGCTTAACTTCCACCATTCCACCTGAACATTCTACCACGCCACCGGCTCGCCTCGCACCTATTTCGACGCCTTCAGCTTCCGCGCCCGCGACAGCCGCGTCTGGAAGTAGATGTTCTCGTCGACCGTGCCCTTCTCGTAGGACCAGCCGTCGTCGACCGGCATGGTGCTGACGTTGCGTACGCTCGGGTACTTGGTGATCTCGTCGATGACGATGTCGACGCCGAGGCCGGGCGCGTTCGGCACCGGCAGATGGCCGTCCTCGATCTTCAGCACCGGCTCGACCACCTCGTAGCGGCCGGACCAGTCGAACTCGACGCGCTCCAGCATCAGGGCGTTGGGGATCGTCGCCATGACGTGCAGGGCGGCGAACTCGGCCACGGGGCCGAGCGAGCCGGAATGCGGCGCCATGGTGATGTAGTGGGCCTCGGCCATGGCCGCCATCTTGCGCATCTGGGTGATGCCGCCGGCCCGGCCGGTGTCGGGCTGGATGACGTCGACCAGCTCGCGCTCGACATAGGGCCTGATGCCCCAGAGCGTGCTGACGCGCTCGCCGGCGGCGATCGGCACGTCGATGGCGTCGCGGATGCGCAAGAGACCGTCGAGGTTCTCGGGAGCGATCGGATCCTCGTAGAACAGCAGATCCAGCGGCTCGAGCGAGCGGCCGACGCGGATGGCGTCGGCGGGCGTGGCCCAGGACGGCCCGTGCGCGTCGACCATGACGTCGACCTCGGGACCGACGGCCTCGCGGATGCCGGCCACGACGTCGACGTCGACCGCACCGGTGAAGCCGACCTTCACGCCCTTGTAGCCGCGCGCCATCAGCTCGTGGGCGCGCTCAGGCGTCTTGGCGTGGCCATAGCAGCGGATCCTGTCGCGGAACCGGCCGCCGAGCAGGTTCCAGACCGGCTGGCCCAGCACCTTGCCCTTGATGTCCCACAAGGCCATCTCGATGCCGGTCAGCGCACCGCCGCCGACCGTGCCCAGCACGCCGTGGCCCATCGAGGCTACGAACATGCGCTGCCACAGCCGGTCGATATGCGTCGGGTCCTCGCCGACCAGGATCGAGGCGTAGTCCTTGACCGCGGTCTCGATCACCCGCGGCCAGCCGCTGCACTCGCCGACGCCGTACACACCCTCGTCGGTCAGCACCTTGACGAACAGCCAGTTGCGGCTGCCGCGGAAATCCGCTTCGGCGTTGATGCTCGGGCGGGTGCCGCCCTTGACGGCCGGACGGGCGCCCACCTGCATCAGGTAGGTCTCGATGGCGGTGATCTTCATGCCGGTTCCCCGATTTGCTGGCGCAGAAACGCCGCCGCATCGTCCAGCGATTCGCGGGCGGCGCGCACGATGCGACCGCGGTTGATGAAGCCGTGGGTGCAGCCGGGCTCGACCCGCAGCCTGACGTCGACGCCGGCCGCCTGCATGCGCTCGCGCATCGCCAGCGTGTCGTCGCGCAGCACGTCGAGCCCGGCGGCCAGGAGCCAGGTCGGCGGCAGGCCGGCGAGGTCGCCCAGCAGCGGCGTGATCAGCGGATCGCGCGTACGCGCGCCCGCGGGGTCGTACATCTCGAAAAAGTTGGCCATGCGCTCGCGCGACAGGCCGTAACGGCCATCGCCGAAGGCCGTGTAGGATCCCGTGTCGAGGTCGGCGCCGAACACGCCGTAGAACAGCACGAGGGCGCTCGGGCCGGGCATGTGCCGGCGGGCCAGTGCCGTGGCGATGGCGAGGTTGGCGCCCGCCGAGGTGCCGGCCACCGCCCAGGGACGGCCGCTGGCGGCCAGCCAGCCGGCGACGGTGAGGCAGTCTTCGAGCCCGGCCGGGAAGGGATGCTCGGGTGCCAGCCGGTAGGTCGGCGCCGCGACGTTCCAGCCCGAGCCCTGCGCCAGGCCGCGGATCGCCGGCTCGTTCTGGCCGACGCTGCCGACGGCCCAGCCGCCGCCATGGACGTAGAGCAGCGTCGGCGCGTCCTCCTGGCCGTTCGGCTGGTAGAGGTCGACGGCGACGCCGCCGACACGGCGGCCCTGCACCGCCATCTCCGGCACGCCCTCGTTCCAGAAGGCGGCACCCTCGATGCCGCGACGGCGCTCCTCGGCGAGATCGCGCGGCGGCGGCATCGCGGCCGTGCGCGCGGCCTCGATGGACATGGCCTCGGCCATGTCGGGATCGAGCTCGGCCATGCTTCAGCTCGCCTCTTGGTACCGGTGCCTCTTGTGGATGCCGCGCTCGCGCGGATCGGGGCGCGGCACCGCCGACAGCAGGGCCTTGGTGTAGGGATGTTGCGGATCGGTGCAGATCTGCTCGGTCTCGCCGATCTCGACGATCCGGCCGCGGAACATCACCGCCACCCGGTCGCAGAAATAGCGGATCACGCCGATGTCGTGGCTGATGAAGATGAACGACAGATCCAGCCGCTCCTGCAGGTCCAGCAGCAGATCCAGGATTTGGGTGCGCAGCGAGACGTCGAGTGCGGAGGTCGGCTCGTCGGCGATGATGACGCGCGGATCGAGGGCGATGGCGCGGGCGATGCCGATGCGCTGGCGCTGGCCGCCCGAGAAGGCGTGCGGATAGCGTTCCATGGCGCTGCGCGGCAGCCCCACGACGTCGAGCAGCTCGCCGACGCGGCGCTGGATCTCGGCACCCGACATGCCGGCGTTGACCAGCAGCGGCTCGCCGATGATCTGCTCGACGGTCATGCGCGGATTCAGCGAGGCGAACGGGTCCTGGAACACCATCCGGATCTCGCGCCAGACCGCGCGCATCCGCGCCTCGTCGAGCTGGGCGAGGTCGACCTCGTTGCCCTGGCCGGTCTGGTAGCGGATCGAGCCGCCGGAGGTGTCGAACACCCGCAGGATGCAGCGTCCGAGCGTGGTCTTGCCCGAGCCGCTCTCGCCGACCACGCCGAGATTCTCGCCGGCATGCAGCACGAGGTCGACGTCGGCCACCGCCGCCATGCTGGTCTTGGTGCGGCCGAACAGGCCGCTCGATGCATGGAACTCCTTGCGCAGTTTCTCCACCTGCAGCACCGGGGCGCCCGGCGCCTTCCCGGCGCGCATGGCGAGGCGCCGCTCGGAGGGGCGGTCGAGATCCTTGACCGCCTGCAGCAGCATGCGGGTGTAGTCGTGCTCGGGCCGCTCGAAGATGGTGTGGACGTCGCCGCGCTCGACCAGCTTGCCGTAGCGCATGACCACGATCTCGTCGGCGATCTCGGCCACCACGCCCATGTCGTGGGTGATGAACATCACCGCCATGCCGTGCGACTGCTGCAGCCGGCGGATCAGGTCCAGGATCTCGGCCTGGGTGGTGACGTCGAGCGCCGTGGTCGGCTCGTCGGCGATCAATACCGACGGGTTGCAGGCCAGCGCCATGGCGATCATCGCCCGCTGCCGCATGCCGCCGGAGAACTCGAAGGTGTAGCGGTCGACCGCCACCGACGGGTTCGGGATCTCGACCTGGCGCAGCAGGTCGACGGCGCGCGCCTTGGCGTCGGCCTTGCTGACGCTCTCGTGGATGCGGACCGCCTCGGCCACCTGGTTGCCGATGGTGTGCACCGGCGACAGCGAGCTCATCGGCTCCTGGAAGATCATCGCGATGTCGCGGCCGCGGATGGCGCGGATCGCGCTCGAGCGCGGGTCGAGCCGGGCGAGGTCGATGGTGTGGTCTGCGCCGGCACCCTTCGCGGTGCGGTGGCGGTGCAGCAGGATCTCGCCGGCGACGATGCGGCCCGGCGGATCGACGATCTGCAGGATCGAGCGGGCGGTGACGCTCTTGCCCGAGCCGCTCTCGCCCACCACGCACAGGGTGCGGCCGGAGCGGAGATCGAACGAGACGTCGTCGACGGCGCGGAACGGACCGCGGCGGGTGGCGAACTCGGTGATCAGTCCCTTGACCTCGACGACGACGTCGCTCGCCTGCGGCGAGGTCCTGGCTCGCGGCTCGGCGACGGCCACCATCACCGCCCCTCCTGGGCATAGGGATCGGCGGCGTCGCGCATGCCGTCGCCGAAGAAGTTCAGGGACAGCACCGCCAGCACGACGAAGCCGCCGGGGATGAACAGCCAGGGCGCCTGGGCGATCGAGCGGATGTTCTGCGCCTCCTTCAGCAGCACGCCCCAGGAGATGATCGGCGGCTGCAGGCCGAGGCCCAGGAAGGAGAGTGCCGTCTCCGCCAGGATCATGTGCGGGATCGCCAGTGTCACCGATGCGATGACGTGGCTGGTCATCGACGGCAGCATGTGGCGGAAGATGACGCGCCTCTGGCTGGCGCCATCGAGCCGGGCGGCGGTGACGAAGTCGTCGGTGCGCAGCGCCAGGAAGCGGCCGCGCACGACGCGCGCCAGCTCGGTCCAGCCGATCAGCGACAGAATCACCGTGATCGCGAAATAGCGCGTCATCGGCGCCCAGTCCTGCGGCAGCGACGCGGTGAGCCCCAGCCAGATCGGGATCGTCGGCAGCGACAGCACGAATTCGACGACGCGCTGGATCGCGAAGTCGATCCGGCCGCCGTAGTAGCCCGAGATGCCGCCCAGCATTACGCCGAGCAGCAGGCTGAAGGTGACGCCGACGAGGCCGATCGACATCGAGATCCGCGTGCCGTAGATCACCCGGCTCAGCATGTCGCGGCCGAGCCTGTCGGCGCCGAACAGATAGAAGCGCTCGCTGGGATCGACCGTGGTCAGCAGGTGCCGGTCCATCGGTACCAGGCCCCAGAGATTGTAGGGCGCGCCGCGGCCGAGCCATTGCAGGTAGATCTTGCGCTCCGGGTCGGGAATGAAGGTGATCTGCAGGGTGAACCTGTCGCGCACCTGCTTCATCGCCCGCACATGCGGCCGGATCTGCCAGCTGCCGTCGGCCTGCGTGTCGATGAAGCGCACGAGCTGCGGCGGGTGGAAGACGTTGCGCGGGTCGGCGGCGTTGGGATCGAACGGCGCCAGGAACTCGACGAACAAGGCGATGAAGTAGAGGGTGCCGACGACGATCATGCCGCCCATGGCGAGCTTGTGGCGGCGGAACGCCCACCACATCAGCCGCCATTGCGAGGCCTGGTCGGCGTGGGCGTGCAGGCGTGGATCGATGACAGCGGTGCTCATGCCTGCCTACCGGTACCGGATGCGCGGATCGAGGATGGCGAGAAGGATGTCCGACACCAGCATGCCGACGACGGTCAGCGAGCACAGCAGCAGGATGAACGCGCCGGCGAGATACATGTCCTGTGCCAGCAGCGCCTGCAGCAGCAGCGGCCCCGAGGTCGGCAGCGACAGCACGAAGGCGGTGATGACGGCGCCGCTGATGAGCTGCGGGAACGCCCAGCCGATCGTGCTGACGAACGGAT
Organism: Geminicoccus sp.; assembly: GCA_035326425.1. Taxonomy (GTDB): domain Bacteria; phylum Pseudomonadota; class Alphaproteobacteria; order Geminicoccales; family Geminicoccaceae; genus CALKJU01. The sequence goes on from DAOLFG010000015.1 coordinate 86,999, forward strand.
TGAGCGCCAGCCGGACGGGATACTTCATCAGCAGGTGGAACTCGGAGAGGCCCTTGGCGCGGGCGGTGGTGACGTAGGGCTTGTTCAGCTCGTCCAGCAGGTTGGCGCGCATGATGCGGATCATGCTGGCCGACGAGCTGGTGCCCAGGATCAGCACCGGGATCCAGAGGTGCTTCAGCAGGTCGATGAGCTTGCCCCACGACCAGGGTGCCGTCTGGTACTGCTCGGAGAACAGGCCGCTGACGTTGGCACCGAAATAGACGACGGCGATGTACATCAGCACCAGCGCCGTCAGGAAGCTGGGGGTCGCGACGCCGAAGAAGCTGATGGTCGTCCAGACGTAGTCGCCGATCGAATACTTACGGACCGCCGAGTAGATCCCGACCGGAAAGGCGACGGCCCAGGTGAACAGCAGCGTCGACAGCGCCAGGGTCACCGACAGCGCCATCCGTTCCCAGATCAGCCCGGAGACCGGCTGCTGCCACTCGAAGGAGATGCCGAAATCGCCCTGCAGCACGCCACTTATCCAGCGCCAGTACTGGACGATGAACGGCTGGTCGAGGCCGTAGCGCTCGCGCAGCGCCTCCAGCCGCTCCATGTCGACGACATCGCCCGACTGCGCCAGCGTGGCGGCGAAGGTGGTGACATAATCGCCGGGCGGCGCCTGGATCAGCGCGAAGGCGACGAGCGACACCACGAACAGGAACGGGACGGCCCAGAAGATGCGCTTGATGACGTAGGTGAGCAGCATGGGCCCTCACCTCGCGCCGGGACCGGGCATGCCGGCAAGGGCAGGAATTCCCACCTGTAGGGCCTCCACTGGGACGTCGCCCGGTCTCGGGCCGGGATCCGTTTCGGACGGCAGCGCACCACCGGGCGATGGCCGCGAAACGGCGTTAGGCTTGTGGCCCGGCGACCCGAATGTCAACCGCTTTGCCACCCCGGAGAGCCAATTCTTCGGCAACGAGGCTAATTCAATTGAATCTAACACGCGGGGCGGTTCGGATTCCATTGCCCGGGATTTGCGCGCGGCGTCAGCGCCAAGGAATTCCATCCGTCGCGACTTGACATGTCTTGCCGGAGGTTCCACCAACACGACGATACCGCCTCCGGCAAACGCGAAGGGTGGAGGCGGTTGGGGGGCTGATATGCAACAATGGAATGTCGCGCGTCGTCTCGGCCGCTCGCTGGTCGTCGGCAGCGCGCTCGCCGTGATGGCCTGGGCGTCGCAGGCCGCCGCCTACCAGGAGGCGCCGATGCTGGCCGAGCTGGTCAAGGCGGGCAAGCTGCCGCCGGTCGACCAGCGGATCCCCAAGGACGCCGAGGTCGTCGAGCCGCTGGACAGCATCGGCAAGTATGGCGGCACGCTGCGGCAGGTGCTGGTCGGCACCGCCGGTGACCACAACACCATCCAGCGCATGTTGGCGCCGCAGAGCCTCGTCCGCTGGGATCCCACCTACAGCAAGGTGATCCCCAACCTCGCCAAGTCGTGGGAGGTCAGCGACGACGCGACGGAATACACCTTCCACCTGCGCGAGGGGCTGCGCTGGTCGGACGGCCAGCCGTTCACGACAGAGGACATCATGTTCTATGTCGAGGACATCCTGCACAGCCCAGACTACTACAGCGGTGCGGCGCCGTCGCAGTTCACCAGCGACGGCAAGCCGATGACCGCGGTGGCCAAGGACGCCACCACCATCACCTTCAAGTTCGCCAAGCCGAACGGCCTGTTCCTCTACGACCTGTCGAGCCCCTACGGCGTGCCGCCGGTGCTGTGGGCCAAGCATTACTGCAAGCAGTTCCACCCGAGATACAACCCGAACATCGCCGACCTGCAGAAGCAGTACAATCAGAACAGCTGGGTCGACCTGTACAACTTCCGCTGCGGCCTGCGTGAGAAGCAGTCGCGCTGGTACAACCCGGAGCGCCCGACGCTCGAGCCCTGGACGATCAAGGAGCCCTATTTCGGCTCGGCGACGCGCGTCGTGCTGGAGCGCAACCCCTACTTCTGGCAGGTCGACACCGCGGGCAACCAGCTGCCCTACATCGACGGCATCACCTTCCAGGTGCTGCAGAACCCGGAGGCCGCCATCCTGGCGGCCATCGGCGGCCAGATCGACATGCAGAACTTCCACCTGGACCAGGTGCAGAACCGGCCGGTGCTGGCGGAGAACCAGGAGAAGGGCAAGTACAAGCTGTTCCTGCTCGACTCGACCGCCTCGTCCGCCGTCATCATCTGGCCCAACCTCAACAATCGCGATCCGAAGATCCGCGACATGCTGAGCCAGAAGGACTTCCGCAAGGCGCTGTCGCTCGGCATCAACCGCCCGGAGATCATCGAGCTGGTGTTCGCCGGTCAGGGCGAGCCCTACCAGATCGGGCCGCCCAAGGGCCATGCGCTCTACAACGAGCAGCTCGCGACCCAGTTCACCCAGTACGATCCGGCCGAGGCCAACCGTCTGCTGGATTCGCTGGGCTACGACAAGCGCGACTCCTCCGGCCACCGGCTGCACAAGGACGGCACGCCGATCGTCCTGATCGTCGAGGTCAATCCCAAGTATCAGATGCACAGCGATGTGCTGGAGCTGGTCACCCAGGCCTGGCAGAAGCTCGGGATCGACGCCCGCAGCGATCCGATCGACAACAACTACTTCCAGGCGCGCAACGCGAACTGGGAGCACGCGATGCAGATCAGCGACACCAATGGCGGCGGCCTCGACCCGATCTGGCGCGCCACCGACTACGTGCCGATCGAGGACGACTCGCGGTTCGGCGCCGGCTGGGCGATGTGGTACCTGACCAACGGCAAGCAGGGGGTCGAGCCCACCAAGGACATCGCCGAGCGCCTGGCGCTCTACGAGCAGGTCCGCCAGACCCCGCCGGGGCCGAGGCAGGAGGAGCTGATGAAGCAGGTCCTGCAGCGTGCGGCCGACGCCTTCGAGATCATGGGGATCACGACGGCGATGACCGGCCAGGGAATCGTCAGCGTCGACATGCGCAACGTGCCGGAAGAGATGCCCAACGGCTTCATCTACCTGACGCCGCAGCCGACCCTGCCGGCGACCTACTACTTCGACCGCTGAGCCTCGCGGTCGACCTGGAGAGCGCGGCGGCCCCACCGCCGCGCTCTTTCATGTCCAGCCCATTCGAAGGAGACCCCCTTGCGTATCACCGGCCTGAAGACCTGGCTCATGCAGGTGGCGGGCGACGGCCGCCGTGCCGCGGCTCGCAACATCGCCAAGGACAAGCCCGGCCTCAGCCGCCGCAACTGGCTGTTCGTCAAGATCTACACCGACGAGGGCCTGACCGGCGTCGGCGAGTGCAGCGGCTGGCCCAGCGCCATCCGCACCATGCTGCACGACCTCGAGCCGGTGCTGGTGGGCGAGGATCCGCAGCACATCGAGCGCCTCTGGCACAAGGTCAAGCTGGCCGCCATGGGCCACGGCCATGTCGGCACGCCCCTGGGCGGGGCGCTGGCCGGCATCGACATGGCCTTGTGGGACATCAAGGGCAAGGCGCTGGGCCAGCCGGTGTGGAGCCTGCTCGGCGGCAAGGTCCGCGACCGCGTGCCGGCCTACGCCCATGCCGACCACCCCGATCGCGCCCGCGATCTCGCCGAGCGCGGCTTCACCCTGCTCAAGGCCTCCTCCAACAGCCGCGGCGAGGTCGATGTCGAGCGGCTGTTCGCCATCCGCGAGGCCATCGGCGACAAGGTCGACCTCTGCCTCGATGCCAAGGGCGCTCCCTGGATGGGGCTGCAGGACGCCATCGCGCTCGGCCACCGGCTGGAGCCGCTGCGGCTGGCCTTCTACGAGGAGCCGCTGCCCCCCGAGGCCATCCTCGACTATCCGAGGCTGCGCCAGGCGGTGGCGGTGCCGATCGCCACCGGCGAGCGCTACGGCTTCCTCGGCGATTTCCGCACGCTGTTCGAGCTGGGTGCGGTCGACGTGATCCAGCCCGACACCGGCCGCACCGGCGGCATCAGCCAGATGCGCAAGATGGCGGCGCTGGCCGAGGCGTTCGGCGGGATGATCGCGCCGCACTCGGGCTCGCTGGGGCCTGTGGCCGAGTTCGCCGCCGTCCACCTGATGGCCGCCACCCCCAACTGCCTCGCCATCGAGCGGGTGGAGGACGACTGGCCCGGCCGCGAGGAGGTGCTCACCAATGCCTGCCGCGCCGAGGGCGGCAGCTTCGCCGTGCCCGACGCGCCGGGCCTCGGCGTCGACATCGTCGAGGCCGAGATCGAGCGCCATCCGGTGCAGCTCAGCGTCGACCTGCCCAGCGCCCCCGCCGGCGCCGAGCACCGCCCGGGCGGCAGCGACTTCGCCTGGCAGGGCCTGCTGCGGCGCCGGGCCGGCTATCTGGGTTGAGCGACATGCCACCCTCGCTCCGCGCCGGATCGAGGGTGGCATGGAACCCTGGAGGCCCGCGGGTGTTGTTGAGGCCTTGCATGCAACGCGCGCGGAACTCGCCGTGACCCCACAGACAGAGCTCCTGGAACTGCTTCCGGTGGCGGTATGCACCACCGATGCTGCGGGACGCCTGACCTTCTACAACGAGGCGGCGGCCGCTCTCTGGGGTCGCCGCCCGGAGCTCGGTACCGCCTGGTGCGGGTCGTGGAAGCTGTTCCACACCGACGGCCGGCCGATGCCGCATTCGGAATGTCCGCTGGCATTGGCCCTCGAGGAAGGTCGTCCGGTCCGCGACATGGAGGCGGTGCTCGAGCGGCCCGATGGCGTGCGCGTGCTGTTCCTCCCGCACCCGACCCCGCTGCGCGACACCTCGGGCCGGGTAACGGGTGCCATCAACATGCTGGTCGACCTCAGCGACCGCGAGAGCGCCCATGCCAATTCGGCACTGCTGGCCTCGATCGTGGCGTCGTCCGAGGACGCCATCGTCAGCAAGACGATCACGGGCCGCATCACCTCCTGGAACGCCGGCGCCGAGCGCATCTTCGGCTACCGGGCCGACGAGATGATCGGCCAGCACATCACCACGATCATTCCGCCCGAACGGCACGGCGAGGAGGAGCGGATCATCGCCAAGCTGCGGCGTGGCGAGCGGGTCGAATCCTTCGACACCGTGAGGCGGGCCAAGGATGGCCGCCTCGTCGACGTCTCGGCGACCATCTCGCCGTTGCGCAACGCCTTCGGCGAGGTCGTCGGCGCCTCGAAGGTCGCGCGCGACATCACCGGGCGCAAGCAGGCCGAGCGTTCGCAGCGCCTGCTGGTCGACGAGCTGAACCATCGCGTCAAGAACACGCTGGCGACGGTACAGGCCATTGCCAGCCTGTCGGCGCGTCGCGCCGCCGATCTCGCCGAGTTCGTGCCCGGCTTCACCGGTCGCATCCAGGCCCTGGCCAAGGCGCATACCCTGCTGGCGCAGAGCCGGATGGAGGGGGCCGACATCGCGGGGCTGGTGCGCGAGCAGGTCTGTCTCGGCGACACGAGCGACACCCGTATCTCGGCGGTCGGCCCGCACCTGATGATCGACGCCCAGGCGGCGGTGCATCTCTCGATGGTCCTGCACGAGCTCGCCACCAATGCCCGCCGGCACGGCGCGCTGTCCGTGCCCGAGGGCCGCCTGTCGGTCGAATGGGCGGTGACGGCCGGCGCCGGGCGAGTGCTGTCGCTCCACTGGCGCGAAAAGGGTGCTTCGAATGTACGCGCGCCGCGTGGCAAGGGCGGCTTCGGCACCATGCTGATCGAGCAGACCCTGCGCGGCCATGGCGGCCGGGCGGCGATGACCTATGGCGCCGACGGCATCGTCTGCGAGATCGTGCTGCCTCTCCCCGAGACGCCGCCGCCGCTCGAGGCGAGCCTGCAGACCGCGCCGCGCCGACAGGCTCCCGAGGTCGTGGCCGGCGCGTCGGCGCCGGCGCGTCGCCTCGACGGCAAGCGCATCCTCATCATCGAGGACGAGCCGCTGATCTCGCTCGATCTCGAGTTCATGCTCGGTGCGGCGGGCTGCGAGATCGCCGGCAGCGCCGGCACGATCGACCAGGCGATGGCCCTGGTCGACGGCGTCGACTGCGACGCGGCGGTGCTCGACGGCAATATCGGCGGCGATCCGGTGGACGAGGTCGCGCGGGCCCTCACCGCCAGGGGCACGCCGTTCGTGTTCGTGACCGGCTATGGCCGGGAGTCGCTGCCGCAGGGATTTCGCGACGGCCTGATCGTGGCCAAGCCGTTCACCGCCGAGCAGCTGGTGGCGGCGGTCGAGGCCATCCTGGCCGGCCAGGGTATCGTCCGTCTCCGGCGACAGACGGGCTGACCGGTCGGCGGCCGGCCCCGAAAAAACGGGACCCGCCGGAGCCATCCGGCGGGTCCCCTCCGACGTCCTCGAAGGCGGACTACTCGGCCCAGTACCAGGTCGTCAGCATGGTCGGCGCCGGCGTCGGGTAGTACCACGAGC
>DAOLFG010000016.1:0-90888 GCA_035326425.1 Geminicoccus sp.
ATTCCTAAGCTGTTGGGAATCGCTGCCGATTCACTCAGGTCGGATGCCGCTCTAGGCCCCGAAGCCCCAACGAACGGCTGCGCCGGCGTCGCATGGGCGTCTCCCCGCTTCTGGTCGCAGCTCTCCCTTGCTGCGTTCAAAAACGGAGCATGCGATGACCGCTGACCACCAGGGTCACGATCGACAGTCGATGCCAGCAAGGTGCGAAGCGCCAGCAATGCCGCCAGATCCACGCCCGGTCGGGACGCCAAGCGCATCGGCAGGCAGGCCAGCCGGTCGAACATCCAGGCCGGCAGCTCCTGCCAGCGGCCGCCGCTCCCACCACGAGCGCAGCGCACGACGTCACCGGCAGGCTTCCCGATCAGCTCGTAAACCTGGACGACGCATCCAGCCCAAGGGTGCCAGGGATAAAGAACCTCCCGCTCCTCGGCGGGCTCAGTCCCGTGGGTGTTCCGTCGTCCGGTTGTACAACGAGGACCGTCCGCACGGGTCGATCGGGCAGAAACCCCCGATCGGGTTGCACAACTCCGGTGGCGCAGCCAGCCCGTCACCGTGAGCGAAGGCCGGAAACTCCAGCTTCGGGGTGCTCCAAAGAAGGGGTTCGGACCACGAACTGGAATTTTCCAGCTCAGCCCGGTCCAGAAAACGGGACGCAGGTCAGTTGTGGTCCGTCGTGGACCGGTTGGCAAAAGTGATCGGGGTGAGCCCGCCGAGGCTCTTATGGGGTCGTCGGGTGTTGTAGTCGACCCGCCATAGTTCGACGACCCGTCGCGCGGCCGGCAGGCTGCGCAACCGGTGCTGGTTGAGGCATTCGTCCCGCAGCCGGCCGATCGGCCTCTCGACGAAGCCGTTCTGCACCTTCACCCGCAGAAATGCACCGATGCAAACCGAAAATGCCCAACACCAGGCATCTACAGATGTGCCACGCAGGCCCCTTGACATATCAAGTAAAATATCAGATACCTCGATACGATCAGGAGGTAGCAAATTGTCCGTCACGGCAAGGAATACCGTCATAATTATGGCCGACGAGTTCAATGCTCGTATGTTTTCCTACTACGGAGCCGACAGGCCGCTGACGCCGACGCTCGATGGCCTCGCGAAGTGTGGAACGCTCTTTTCCAACGCCTACTGCAACAGCCCGATCTGCGTTCCCTCGCGCGCCGCGTTCGCCACGGGGCGCTACGTCCATCAGACGGCCAACTGGGACAATGCCCACCCGTACGACGGCAGCATTCCGGGGTGGGGGCATGCCCTCATCGCCGCCGGCCACGAGGTCGTTTCGATCGGGAAGCTCCACTATCGGCGGGTGGGCGACCCGAATGGCTTCTCGACCGAGATCATGCCAATGCACGTCGCCAATGGCGTCGGCGATGTCCTCGGCTCCGTCCGTGGAAGAGCGGGCGGGGGCGGCGGCTGGGTGGCGCGCGACGTCGGTCGTGGCGACACGGACTATTCCCGTTACGACCAGGACATCACGCGCGCCGCGGTGGACTGGCTGAAGGCAAGGGCGGCGGCTGTGTCGCCGAAGCCCTGGGTGCTGTTCGTATCCTTCGTATGCCCGCATCCCCCGTTCATGGCACCGGCTGCGTTCCATGATCTCTATGAGCGGGACCGCCTGCCGTGGCCGAGGTTGCGGGGCGCCGGCGAACGCGCCGCCCATCCGTTCATCCGTGGCCTCCTGGACGCGAACGATCCCGAGCGACATTTCGACGAGGACTCGATCTACGAGGCCGTCGCCGCCTACTACGGACTGTGCAGCTTCATCGACGACAATGTCCGGCAGATCCTCGAAGCGGTGAAGACGTTCGCCGGCTCGGCCGAGCCCAGGGTCGTCTTCACCAGCGACCACGGCGAGAGCCTCGGCCGGCGCGGGCTGTGGGGCAAGCGCTCGTTCTACGAGGAAAGTGTCGCGGTGCCGCTGATCATGGCCGGCGCGGACGTCCCTGCCGGGCGGGTGTGCGCGACGCCGGTCTCCCTGGTGGATTTCCACCCGACCGTTCTGGAAGCGGCCGGCGAGCCCGAACTGTGCGATCCTGCTCTTCCCGGCCGCTCGCTGTTCGGCCTTGCAGGTAGCGACGATCCCGAGCGCATGGTGCTCAGCGAGTACCACGCGAGCGGCGCGATAGCCGCCGGGTTCATGCTGCGTCGCGGACGTTACAAGTACATCCACTATGTGGGGCTGGAGCCGCAACTCTTCGATCTGGAGGACGATCCCGACGAGTTGTGGGATCTGGCAGCCAGCCCGGCGTTCCGACCCCTGCGCGACGAGCTCGAGCGCACCCTTCGCACGCTGGTCGATCCCGAGGCGGTCGACCAGCGCGCGCGTGCCGACCAGCGCGCCCTGGTGGAGCGGCACGGGGGTGTCGAGGCTGTCCTGAAGCGCGGAACGTTCGGGAATTCTCCAGTTCCTGGCGCGAAGCCGAAATACATGTCTCCCACGTCCTGAGCGCGCGGGAGCCAGCGAAGGAGCCACCACGATGAGCGGTCGATGCGTCCATCTCGGCGGAACCGGGCTCGTCCGGACCGCGAGCCGCCGGAGCATCCTCGGCGGTATGGCCGCCGGTGCCACGGCCCTCGCCGTCGGCATGCCTTCCGGGGCGCGCGCGCATCCGACGAATGTCGACGTCGCCAAGGCCAAGGCCGAGGGGATGCTCACCCTCTACTTCAGCCTCGACCAGAAGATCGCAAGCGCGATCATGAAGGCGTTCCAGGAGAAGTATGGCATCGAGGTCGAGTATTTCCGCGCCGGTCCCGCCGACCTCGCGGCCAAGATCTTCGCGGAGGCCGACGTCAGCGCGGTCGTGCCGGACATGCTCGATATCTCCGATCTCAGCGCGATAGCGGCGATGAAGGAGCGCGGGCTGCTGATGGCGCACCGATCTCCGGTCGCAGACTCGGTGCCCGGGAACCTGCGCGATCCGGACGAGATGTGGATCGCCGACCGGCTGTCGCAGTCGGTCCTGCAGTACTCCACCAGGGAGTTCAACGAGAGCACGCGTCCGAATACCTGGGCGGACGTCGCCAAGCCCGCCTACAAGAACCGCGTGGCAATCGGCGTCAGCCCGAACGGCGACGGAGCATGGAAGCTCTACCTGCTGGCCGAGCTGCTCGGCTGGGACTACCTGAAGCGCCTTGCCGACAGCAACGTGCTGCGTGTCGCCACCCCGCAGCTGATGACCCAGGTCGTCGAGAGCGGCGAACGCGGAATCGGCCTCGCCATCAACGACAACATCGCCTGGCGCTCGAAGGCCGACGGCAAGCCGACGGACTACCTCTATCCGGCCGAGGGCGTCCCGGCGGAGGCGGGGGCCTGCTGCCTCATGGCCGGCTCGAAGCACCCCAACGCCGCCGCCCTGTTCTACGACTGGTGGATGGGGGACGAGGGGCAAGCGCTGCTCGTCGCCGGAGGCAAGTATTCGAGCCGCACGAGCCTGCCGCCGCCCGCCGGGATGCAGTCGCTCGCCGGCCTGAAGCTGATGTCGATCGATCCGCAGAAATTCCGGCGCGAGCGGACCGAGATATTGCAGAAGATGAGCGATATCTTCGGCGGTGAATGGGGCATCTGATGCTCACCGCAGGATCGCGCGGCTCCGCCGGCAGCGAATGCCGCCGCAGCGCTCGTCGGCCATGAACGACATCCGGGCGGCCTTTTCCCAGAACCTCGCGCGCACGCTGGTTCTGGGGCTGGCGATCCTGCTTCTCCTCTTCATCGTCGGCTATCCGATCGTCTGGCTGCTGCTGGGGGCCTTCGGCTTTCCGGCTGAGCTCGGCCTCGGCAGCTTCGTGCAGGCCTACAGCCGCAGCCAGAACTTCGTCACCCTGAAGAACACGCTGGTGCTGACCATCGGCGCCAGCCTGCTCAGTGTCGTCTTCGGGGTGCCGCTCGCCTGGGCGACGGCGAAGACCGACATGCCACTCCGCCGGGTGATCCAGGCATTGGTGGCGCTGGCCTACATCACGCCGGCCTACCTGACGGCGCTGGCCTGCATCATCCTGTTGGGTCCGGAAGCGGGCTACCTGAACCGGCTCGCGGTCTCGCTGTTCGGGCTGGAGAAGGGGCCATTCAATGCGTTCAGCATGGGAGGCGTGACGCTCGTCGTCGCCACGCACGTCTTCGCCTTCACCTATTTTCTGACCCATGCGGCGCTCTGCTCGATCGACACGTCGCTCGAGCAGTCGGCGCAGATCCTCGGGCTCGGTCGCTTGGGCGTCATCTGGCACATCACCTTGCCGCTGGTCCTGCCGGCGATCAGCGGCGGCGCGATACTCGCGGCGATCGAAGCCATGTCGTCGTTCGGGCCGCAGGCCTTTCTCGGGCTGCCCGCCCAGATCGTGTTCCTGCCGACACGAATCTACGCGGTCATGAACACCTACCCGCCGCGCTTCGGGGAAGCCTCCGCGCTCTCGCTCATCCTCGTCGCGCTCACGGTCCTCATGCTGGTCGTTCAGCGGTCCTATCTCGACCGGCGCTCCTACGTCACCGTTACGGGACGGTCGGGCTCGGCCCAGACCATCGCCCTCGGCGGCTGGCGGTGGCCTGTATTCGCCGCATGCTTCGCCATCGTGGCCATCGCCTCCATCGCCCCGATCGTGGTTCTGGTCGTCACCTCGTTCAGCGTCAGCTGGATCGACAGATTCGGCCTCGACAACGTGACGCTCGAGAACTTTCGGATCGCCCTGGTCGAGGATTCGCTGGCGGTTCGCGGCATCTACAACAGCTTCCGGCTCGCGGGCATCGCAGCCCTTGCCGCGACCGCGATCGGCCTGTTCATCGCCTACACCGACGTCAGGACGAAATGGCGGGGTCGGGCCTTGCTCGACTATCTGGCGATACTGCCGCTCGGTCTTCCGGGAACGGTGATGGCGGTGGGCGTCCTCATGGCGTTCATAAGGCCGCCCCTCGTCCTCTACGGCACGGTCTGGATTCTGCTCATCGCCTACACGGCCCGGCTGCTGCCGCTCTCGGTGCGCGTCACCAATGGAACACTGCGCCAGATCGATCCGTCGCTCGAGGAGGCCGCGAGAATATCGGGCGCCAGCTGGCTCGGCGCGATCCGCCACGTCCTCCTGCCGCTCGCCTGGCGTGGCATCGTCGTCGCGTTCCTGTTGGCGTTCATTCCGGCGCTGAGCGAGCTCAGCGCGACGATCCTGCTCTACACCAGCCGCACCGAGACGATCGCGATCGCCATGTTCACGTTGAACGAGCAGGGCCGGCTCGAGGTCGTGGCCGCGCTCGCGGTCTTCACGATCGGCATCATCTTGGCGTTCAGCATGCTGCTGAACTGGGTGAGCACCGAGCGCGGTGCCGCTCCCCCGGCTGCGTCCTAGGAGGCCAGGGGTGGCACTCATCGAGATTCGGGCGGTCGATAAGTCGTTCGGGTCGGTCGACGTCCTTCGCTCTGTCAGCCTCAGCATCGGCGAGCGCGAGTTCGTCACGTTTCTCGGCCCGTCCGGCTGTGGCAAGACGACGATGCTGCGCATCATCGCCGGCTTCCTGACACCGGACCGTGGCGAGATCCGGGTCGACGGCGCGGTGCTGTCGTCGGCGGGAAGCGCGGTTCCGCCCGAGCGGCGACGCATGGGCATGGTGTTCCAGAACTACGCCGTTTGGCCGCACATGACGGTGGCCGAGAACGTCGGCTTCGGACTCAAGATCGCCGGCGTCGAGAAGCGCGAGAGGGTCGACCGGGTCGCCCGGATTCTCTCGGCCGTCGGCCTGGATGGATACGGGGACCGCCGACCGCAGCAGCTCTCGGGCGGACAGCAGCAGCGCGTGGCGCTGGCCCGATCGCTGGTCGTCGAGCCGGCGATCATCCTGCTCGACGAGCCCTTGTCGAACCTCGATGCCAAGCTACGGGAGAAGATGCGTGTCGAGCTGAAGGTGCTGCAGCGGCGTACCGGCATCACCTTCGTCTACGTCACGCACGATCAGGCCGAGGCCATGGCGATGTCCGACCGCGTCGCCGTGTTCCAGGCAGGCACGCTGCAGCAATGCGCTCCTCCGAGGGAGATCTACGAACGGCCCGCCAATCTCTTCGTGGCCGAGTTCATGGGAGGCCTCAACAGGCTGCAAGTCGAGGTGGTCGGCTCCGAGGGCGGACGAACGGTGGTGCGGCTCGCCGGCCACCAACTGAAGGCGGTCGCACGCACGGCGGGCGTGCCCGCCTCCGGCGTGGCCACATTGGCCGTTCGACCCGAGGCGATCGGGATCGACCTGCCGGCTTCCGGCTCGGAGCTCAATCAAATCGACGGCACCATCACAGCCCTCACATTCCTCGGCAACTTCATCGACTACGATGTCGACGTCGCAGGACAGGCGGTGCGGGTGCAGGCCGACCGGTGGCGAACGCGCGAAGTCGGCAGCCGCGTGCGTCTGCAAATCCCGGTCGAGGAATGCATCGTGATCGGGCGGTAGGCCGCGGAGCCCTTGTGAGCGGGAGCCTGTGGCTTCTCCTGCCAACCCGCGGACACGATCGAGTCGCCGACAAGCCACAGGCGACTGCTGGCGAAATGGGGGCGATGATGTTCTCCGAGCTCCGCGGCAAGACGGTACTCGTGACGGGCTCCAGCTCCGGGATAGGCGCGGCGGTAGCGCGCGGCTTCGCCAGGGTAGGCGCCCGTGTGGCCGTCCACTACAACCGCAACAAGATCGGTGCGGAGGCCGTCGCCGGCGCCATACGCACATCCGGCGGCGAGGCCCATGTGCTGTCGGGCGACCTCACCGATAGCGCCGTCGCGGTCGGGTTGTGCGAGCGGGTGGTCGCGGCCTGCGGGCAGCTCGACATACTCGTCAACAACGCCGGCGATGCGGTCCGCAAGTGCACCTATGCGGATGCGAACGACGAGACGTTCGCCGAGGTCCTGAACGTCAACGTGCGCTCGACGATGATGGTGACGAAGGGCGTCATCCCGCATCTCCGCGCGCGCAGGAGCGGCACCATCATCAACGTCTCGTCGGGAGCGGCGCGCAACGGTTCGCGCGTCGGCAGCGGGTTCTACGGTTCCGCCAAGGCGTTCGTGAACAATATGACCCGAGGGATGGCGAAAGAGCTGGCACCCGACGGCATTCGGGTCAACGCCGTCTCGCCGGGCTTCATCCTCACGCCATTCCACGAACGCCACTCGAACGTCGAGCACGCCGAGTTGGCTCGTTCGCAGATTCCGCTCGGCCGGACCGGAACTCCAGAAGATTGCGTAGGCGCCTTCCTGTTTCTCGCCTGTGAAGAGCTGAGCGGCTTTGTGACCGGCCAGGTGATCGAGGTGAATGGAGGCCAAGCGATGCCGTGAGCGGTCGGCGCCCTGCTGGGCTGTCGGCAGGCTTGCGGTGGCGATCCCGTTCGACCAGACAGCTCGGCGCCTGCGCTACCAGCCACCCGACAGCCCCGAATACTTCTGAATGACGGCGATCATCACGCCACGGGCGTGTGCCCGGTGCGCCTGGTGGATGTCTCGGGCGCGGTCCGATTCGCCGGCCTGGATGGCGTCGACCAGCGCTCGGTGATCTTCGACGGAGCGGGTCGGCTTTGGTCGGAGACGAACGGTGAACAGCCTCAGCCTGTGCAACTGCATGTTCAGCGGCTCGATGACCTTCTGAATCCTGCGGTTGCGGGCGATCTCGATGATGGCATCGTGGAACCGCTCGTCGGCGATGACCCAGGCGTCGAGGTCGTCCCTGGCGAGGGCGTCCTCCTGCTCGCGGACGCAGCGGTTCAGCCGGGCCACGTCCTCGGCCGTGGCGCGATCGGCCGCGAGCTTCACGGCCATGCCTTCCAGGCCCTCGAGCATCTCGTAGATCTCGCGTGCGTCTTCGGCGGAGATGGCGCTGACGAAATAGCCCCGCCGCGGCACGACCCCGACCAGTCCCTCGTCGCGCAGGCGCATCAGCGCTTCCCGCACCGGCATCCGGCCGATGCCCAGCCACTCCGAGATATGACGCTCGGTCAGGGGCTTGCCGGGCTGGAGCACGAGATTGCCGATCGCCTGCTTCAGCTGGCTGTAGGCCCGCTCGGCCAGGGCCACGTTGCCGGCCGCTCCTCGCCGCAGGGGGCGCGCGTCCTCAGGGATTGCGACTTCGCTCATGCGCCCGTTTGACCTCGAAACGATCCGACTCGCAACAAGGGACGCTCGACAGACCTTCTGCAGAATGATATATCAGATGATATGTTCATAGAGACGAAATCAACTCGGGCCACTTCCCGCAGCGGCTATCGGATCGCCGTCGTGCCCGGCGACGGGATCGGCAGCGAGGTCGTCCCGGCTGCCGTCGAGGTCATCGAGGCGGCGGCGCGACATTGCGGCCTAGCGCTCGACCTGACGTGGAAGCCCTGGAGCGCTGCGCGCTCGCTCGAGACGGGCGACATCATACCGCCGGGAGGGCTTGCGGAGATCGAGGGCTGCGATGCCATCCTGTTCGGCGCGCATGGTGCGCCGGGGGTGCCGGACCATGTGGCGGCCTGGCAGCTGCTGTTCGCGATGCGCCACACCTTCGACCAGTATGCGAATCTCCGGCCGATCCGCCTGAGCCCCGGCGTCGAGCCGCGCCTGCGACTGCCCCCCGGTGTCGACATCGATCTCGCCATCGTACGCGAGAACACGGAAGGCGAGTTCGCCGGACCCGGCGGCGTCAGCGGCCGCGGCACGCCGGTCGAGCAGGCGACCCAGCTCACCGTCATCACCCGCTACGGCACCGAGCGGATCGCCCGCTTCGCCTTCGATCTCGCGCGGACCCGCCGCGGCCACGTCACGACCGTGACGAAATCGAACTCGATGCCGCATGCGTTGGGGTATTGGGACCGGGTGGTCGACGAGATCGCCGAGGCCTATCCCGACGTGGCGCACCGAAAGCTCTATGTCGACGCTGCGGCCGCCGAGTTCGTGTTGCGGCCGGAGAGCTTCGATGTCGTGTTGGCGACCACACTGCACGGCGACATCCTGTCCGATCTCGGTGCCGCGCTGACCGGCGGGCTGGGCCTGGCGCCCAGCGGCAACGTCAATCCCGAGCGCCGCTTTCCGTCGCTGTTCGAGCCGATCCACGGCTCCGCTCCGGACATAGCCGGCCAGGGCGTGGCCAATCCGACGGCGTGCATGCTGGCCGGGGCGATGCTGCTCGAGCATCTGGGCGAGCATGCCGCGGGCCGATGGGTGCGCCGGGCGGTGGGCCTCGTGCTGCGCGAAGGCAGGATCCGCACGCGCGATCTCGGCGGCTCGGCGACGACACGAGCCTTCACGGATGCAGTGCTGGGTGCCGTCGATCATGTGATGTCGTCGTAGATCGGGCAGCCCGACAAAGGGAGGGGAGGATTGTCATGTCGCACTCGAGCAGCATCCCGGTCGGCTTCTCGCGGCGCGCCTTCCTGGCGAGCGCCACCGCGGCGGCGGCGGCTTCGGCCGCGACCGCCACGGAAGCGGGCGCCACGTCCGCGCCGAGCTCGGCCGGCGTCCTCCTCGCCCAGGCCAAGCCGCTCGCCGGACGCAGCATCCGCTACCAGCAACGCGACGCCGGCGCCGAGAACTTCGTGCGCAAGATCTTCGCCCCGCGCTTCGAGGAGGAGACCGGCTGCAGGGTGATCCTCGAGGACATCCCGCAGGCCGAGCTGTTCGCCAAGGTGCAGATCATGGCCGTGGCCGGGCAGATCGGCGATCTGGTCTTCGGCATGGACGATCCCATGCTGGTGAGCTGGGGCTACAAGGGCATCCTGCGGCCGCTCGACGACTACATCGCCGCCGACGGCTACCAGATGAGCCAGTTCTACCCGGCTGCGGTGGAGGCGCTGAAGGTGGACGGCAAGATCTTCGGTCTGCCCACCGCCGGCCATCCGGGCATCGTCAACCTCTACTTCAACCGCAACATGCTGGCCGAGGCCGGCATTCCGGCACCGGATGCCAAGTTCCCTGAGGAGTCCTGGACCTGGGACACGATCCTCGAGGCCGCCAGGGCGATGACGAAGGACACCAACGGCGACGGCAAGCCCGATGTCTGGGGCTTCCTGCCTTCGAAGTTCAACGGCAAGTGGGCCTTTGTCCACACGCGGCAGTTCGGTGGCGACGTGATCGACACGGACGGCAAGACCGCGATCATCGGCAGCGAGCAGGGGCAGGCGGCATACCGCTACCTTTCCGACCTGACCTGGAAGCACAAGGTCGCCCCGACGCCCGCCGACATTCCGGCGGGCCCCACCCATTCGACGGAGAAGATCGCCGGCAGCAACTTCGCCACCGGCCAGGTCGCGATGTTCGAGGACGCGACCATCCTCATCACCACCATGCAGAACTACGTGAAGGACTTCGAGTGGGGCGTGTTCCCCATTCCGGTCGGACCGGGTGGCAGCCGGGGCGGCACGGTCTTCATGAACACCACCTCGATCACCAGCGCATCCAAGGATCCCGAGGCGGCCTGGGAGTTCCTGAAGCTGATCTGCAGCCACGAGGCCGGCACCCAGAAGCTGCTCACCAACTCCGGCTCGCCCGGCATGCGCCCCGACGTCTTCCAGGATCCCGAGGTCAACAAGGCATTCCCGTGGTTCCAGGTCGGCCACAAGGTGATGACGGAGGCGCAGCCGGTCACCAGGCCCGCGAACTTCCGCTCCACCGAGATCGCCAACGCCATCATCCAGATCGAGGGCAAGATCTGGCTGAACGACGTGTCGCCGGAGGACGGCGCCAAGGAGATGCAGGCCGCGATCCAGGGGATTCTCGACGAGCCGGCATGATGATCGACATCGCCGCGCGAGGCGGGCGGACGCCGGCACGCCGGGCTGCCTACCGGCTCACGATCCGCCAGCGCGAATGGCTGACCGGCTATCTGTTCCTGGCTCCCTGGATCGTGGGCTTCACCGTCTTCGTCGCCGGCCCCACCCTGGCCTCGCTGGCGCTCAGCCTGACCCGCTACGATGTGCTGCGGCCGCCCGTGTTCATCGGCCTCAGCAACTATCTGCGCGCCTTCGGCAGCGATCCGCAGTTCTGGGGATCGCTGCTGAAGACGGTCTATTTCGCGCTCCTGATGGTGCCGGCGGCGATCACCGCCGCCCTGGGCCTGGCACTCCTGCTCAACCGGCCGTCGCGCGGCGTCGCCATCTTCCGCTCGGCCTACTTCATGCCGCATCTGGTGCCGATCGCCGCCGCCGCGGTGATCTGGCTGTGGATCCTCGACCCGCGCTACGGCCCGCTCAATGCGCTCCTGGCATGGCTCGGCATCGACGGCCCCGGCTGGCTGACCTCGACCGAATGGGCGATACCCGGCATTGCCATGATCGCGCTCTGGATGGCGGCCGGCGGCAACACCATGATCATCTTCCTGGCGGCACTGCAGGGCGTGCCGAGGGAGCTGCACGAGGCCGCGCGCATCGACGGCGCCGGCGCCTGGCACCGCTTCCGCCACGTCACGCTGCCGATGATCTCGCCGGCCCTGTTCTTCAACCTGATCCTCGCCGTCATCGCGGCACTCAAGGTCTTCACCATTCCGCTGGTCGCCACCGGCGGCGGTCCCGCCTACGCCACCTATTTCTACGCGCTGCACGTCTACAAGCAGGGATTCGAGTTCTTCAACATGGGCTATGCCGCAGCGCTCGCCTGGATCCTGCTGGTGATCGTCATGACCTTGACCTGGATCCAGTTCCGGCTGCGCCGGCGCTGGGTGCATTTCGAGGACGAGGCCGGCTGATGGGTCGCGCCGAAGGGGCCTTGCCGGACCGGCTGTTCTACCCGATCGCCACCCTGCTGGCGGCGGTCCTGCTGTTCCCGATCTTCTGGGCGTTGATGACGTCGCTGAAGCCGATCGCCGAGACCTACGACGCGAGCCGGCTGCTGCCGAGCGCGTTCCAGTGGACGAACTATGTCGAGCTGTTCCATCGGGCACCCTTCGCCCGCTGGATCGGCAACACAGTGCTCGTCACCCTGCTCGCGACCACGGGCACCGTCCTTTCCAGCATGATGGTCGGCTACGCCTTCGCCCGCTTCCGCTTCCCGGGCCGCAACGTGTTCTTTCTCTTGACCATCAGCACGCTGGTCCTGCCGGCCGAGGTGACCATCGTGCCGAACTATCTGCTGTTCCGTGAGCTGGGCTGGCTCGATACCTACCTGCCGCTGATCGTGCCCTACTGGCTTGGCGGCACGGCCTTCTACATCTTCCTCTTCCGCCAGTTCTTCCTGACCATCCCCCGCGAATACGAGGAGGCGGCGAGGATCGATGGCGCCAATCCCTGGCAGGTCTTCATCCGTGTCCATGTTCCGATGGTCAAGCCGGCGATCGCCGCCGCCACCGTCATCTCCTTCATCCATCAATGGGACGAGTTCTTCACCCATCTCATCTATCTGAATACGCCGGCCAAATACACGCTGCCGATCGGTCTCCGCTACTTCTACAACTCGCTGCACACCGAGGGTGAGCCGATGCTGCACCTGCTGATGGCGGCTGCGGTGCTGGCGCTGCTGCCGCCGATCGTCATCTTCCTCTGCCTGCAACGCTACTTCATCCGCGGGGTGGTGATGTCGGGGCTGAAAGGATGAGCAAGGGCTCGCCTTCGGTCCTGCTGGTCGGGCCGCGGCGCATGGCGGCGCTGGCGGAACGGCTGCGTGCGGTGGCCCGGGCGGCCGAGATCACGGTGGTCGCCGCCGCCGCCGAAGGCGAGCCGCACCTGGCTTCGGCCGAGATCGTCGTCATGGCCGACAGGGTGACGCCGGCCTACGCCACCGCACCGCGGCTTCGCTGGCTGCATCTCTATCCGACCGGCATCGACCACGTCGCCATCCCGGCCCTGCGCCGAGCCGCGTTCCCGATCACCCACAAGGTCGAGGCATCGGTGGTGCCGCTCGCCGAGCATGTGATGGCGCTGCTGCTGGCGATCGCGCGCCGGCTTTCCGACTATCGCGATCTGCAGCTGGCACGGGAGTGGCGGCACCATTCGACCTGGCCGACGACCGGCGGGCTGCGCCAGCTCGCCGGCAGCACGCTCGGCATCGTCGGCCTCGGCAATGTCGGGCGCGCGGTCGCCCACCGCGCCCGCGCCTTCGACATGCGTGTGCTGGGCCTGCGCCGCCGCATGGCCGAGCCCGTGGCCGATGTCGACGAGCTGCTGCCGCCGGAACGGCTGGACGGACTGCTGGCGGCTTCCGACTATGTCGTGCTCGCCACGTCGCTGAACGATGCGACCTGGCACCTGATCGGCGAGGCCCAGCTCGCCGTGATGCGCAGGACGGCATGGCTGATCAACATCGGCCGCGGGCCGCTGGTGGACCAGCCGGCCCTGGTCGCAGCGCTTCGGGAGGAGCGGATCGGCGGTGCGGCGCTCGACGTGTTCGAGCAGGAGCCTCTGCCGGCAGAGAGCCCGCTGTGGGCCATGCCGAACGTGATCGTGACACCCCACGCCGGCGGCAGCGGTCCCGACAACGAGAGCGAGGCCGGCGACGAGATCGTCGCCAACTTCATCCGCTATCTGGAAGGCCGCCCTCTCGGCGGCCTTGTCGATCCGGCCGATATTCCGACGCGTACCGATCTGCCTAAACATTGAGGGGAAACAGCCGCATGGGAAAGCTTGCGGGCAGAACCGCCATCGTCACCGGCGCCGCGGTCGGCATCGGCCGTGACGTCGCCGTAGCACTGGCTGCCGAGGGGGCCTCGGTGGCCGTCAACTATTCGCGTTCCGAGGCCGACGCCGCGGCCACCGTCGCCCTGATCCGCGAGGCGGGCGGCCGGGCCGAGGCCTTCCGCGCCGACGTGTCCGACGACGCTCAGGTGCGTGCCATGGTCGAAAGCGTCGAGGCTCGCCTCGGCGGCATCGACATCCTGGTCAACAATGCCGGCATCACCTCGCGCCAGCGCTTCGACGACCTCGAGGCGCTGACTGGCGAGATGTGGAGCCGGCTCTATGATGTGAACGTCAAGGGCATGTTCTTCTGCTGCCGGGCCGTGGTCCCGGCGATGCGCAAGAGGGGTGGGGGCCGGATCATCAACATCGCCTCGGTCGCCGGCATCAGGCCGAGCGGCAGCTCGATCGCCTATTGCGCGTCGAAGGCGGCGATGATCCACGCCGGCGCCTGCCTCGCCAAGGCCCTGGCCCCGGACATCCGCGTCAACACGATCGCACCCGGCTTCATCGACGAGACGCGCTGGAATGTCGACGTCGAGGGGCTGGACAAGCTGCGCGCCAACGCCGCGGCGGCGACGCCGCTGCAGCGGGTCGGCCTGCCCTCCGACATCACCGAGACCGCTCTGTTCCTGGCGGCCGGCGCCGATTTCATGACCGGTGCCGTGCTCGTCGTGGACGGCGGCCGCCAGCTCACCCAATGAGTGCACCAATCCGATGAAAATCACGGCCGGCAAGATCTATCTTTCCAAGTCGCGCAAGCGTCCGACCGCCATCGTCCAGCTGCTCACCGACGAGGGCATCAGCGGGGTGGGCGAGGTCGGCATGCATTTCGGCAGCCGGGCTACGGCGAGCTATCTCGCCGAGTTCGTCCGCCGCTACATGCTGGGCCAGGACCCGCGCCATCCCGAGAAGCACTGGGACCGAATCTATCGCGAGAGCGGCTGGTCGCGCGGCGGCGGCCCGGTGCTGCTGGGGGCGATCAGCGCCCTCGACGAGGCGATGTGGGACATCGTCGGCAAATGCCTGGGCGTGCCGGTCTACATGCTGCTCGGCGGCAAGGTCCGCGACCGCATCAGGCTCTATGCCAACGGCTGGTACCGCACCGGCGGGCCGCCGTCCGACTATGCCGCGGATGCCGAGAAGGTCGTGCGTCAGGGCTTCAAGGCGCTGAAATTCGATCCCTTCCAGGACGTCAGCGAGGAATTGGGCTGGCGGCCGCGGCGCATCTGGCAGCGCGAGGAGATCGAGGTCGCTGCCCGGCGGATCGCCGCCGTGCGCGACGCCATCGGCCCCGAGGTCGAGATCTTCCTCGAAGGCCACGGCTGGTTCGATGTCGGCACCGCCGTCGAGATCGCGCATCGCGTCGCCGAGTACGGGATCCGCTTCTTCGAGGAGCCGATCGATTCCACCAATCCCGAGGCCCTGGCCCAGGTGGCGGCGGCGATCCCCATGGCCGTGGCGACCGGGGAGAAGATCTATACCCGCTGGGGCTTCCTGCCCTTCCTGCAGCACGGTGCGATGCGGATAGCACAGCCCGATGTCGGCAATACCGGCGGCATCAGTGAGATGCGCAAGATCGCGGCACTCGCCGACAGCTTCCTGATCTCGATCGCACCGCACAACTGCTGGGGGCCTATCGGCACCGCCGCTACGGTCCAGGTCGACGCCTCGACCGTCAACCTGCAGGTCCAGGAGCTGTTTCCCTACGAAGGGGACGACCACTACCGGATGGTCGATCACGCCTGGGAGCTCGACGTCAAGGACGGCTACATGCCCGTCGCCGACGGCCGGCCGGGCCTCGGCGTGGAACTGAACGAGGCCTACATGGCCTCCAACCTGATCGAGACCGTCGAGCCGTGACTCTCAGGATCGCTCTGGCCCAGGTCACGATCGCCGAGGGTCTCGACGCCAACACGCGCAAGATCGCCGATTTCGTCGCGCGGGCGGCGAACGAGGGCGCGCGTGTCGTCGTCTTTCCCGAAGGCGCGCTCACGGGGCCGCAAGGTGCGTCGGGCGATTCGATCGAGGCGGTGCGAGGTGCCGCTGCGGCTGCCGGCGTCTACGTGCTGCTCGGCCTGCGCCAGCGCCGCACTCCCGCCGAGCCGCCGCACGAGCGCCTGCTGGTGATCGACCCGGACGGAGGGATCCTGCTGGCCTACGACAAGATGTGGGCGGATCCGCGGTTCGACAGCCTGCCCGCCTGCTTCTCGATCGACGGCACGATCTGCAACGCCGTGATCTGCGCCGACCGCTGGATCCGCGCGGTCGAGGAGCTGCCGGTCATCGAGGGCTCGAGGATCATCTTCGAGTGCTCCAACAACGGCGCCGACGAGTGGATTCCGGACCTCGGGTGGTACTGGTACGTGCCGCGCGCCTTGCGCAACAATGTCTTCGTCGTCTTCTGCAACAGCGCCAACGGCCACGGCCATTCCGCGGCGATCGCGCCGGATGGCCGGATGCTGGCAGCACTCGGGACCGAGCCGGACGCGCTGCTCCTTGCCGATCTGGATCTCGCCGAGGCCACCGCCACCGAGGCGCATCGCCGGCACGGTCACCCGCTGCTGGCCCCGTTCTGGAAGGCGGGGATCACCCGAGGGCGCGGTTCCTCATCCCCGAATGTACGGTTCGAGCCGCCGTCGACGCCCGCGAGAACGCTGCATGTCGCCGCCGCGCAGCTGCCGCCCGGTTCCGGTGTCGCGTCCCTCGAGGGCATCATCGCGCGATCGGCCGGTCTCGACCTGCTCGCTCTTCCCGCTCTCTCGATCGATGCCGACGAGATGCCGGAGATAGCGCGTGCCGCGCGCGAGGCGGAGCTCATGGTCGTGGTCGGCGCGCGTGTCCGCACGCCTGCCGGGCGGCTTCGCAGCGCCGCCTTCGTCGTCGATCGCACCGGCGCCGTGGCGACGCGGTACGATCAGCTCGTCACGGACGAGGAAGGTCCGTTCGAGGCCGGTACGAGCACGGCCACGATGTGGTTCGATCTCGACGGCGTGCCGGGCATCGTCACGATCGGGCGCGATGCCTTATGGAACGAGCTGGCAGAGCTGGCCGCCCTGCGCGGTGCTCAGCTGCATGTGCACTTGGCCGAGGACGGTGGCTGGGCGCCTCTGGTCCGGCGTCAGCTGCACGCCAATCTCGCCTCGTTCTACACCTTGACCGTCATCGCCAGCGCCAAAGGCGACACCGCGATCTGGCAGGACTTCCGGCCCGGCACCAATCACCGGCGTCGGCACGGCGATCACGACCGGTTCTGCGCCGTTCCGCTCGTCGAGGCCCTGCCTGGCCAGGATCTCGTCGTGGCCACTCAAGCGGTGCCGTCGGTCAATCTGCACTACCGCGCCATGACAGAGCGTACCGCCACCTGCATGCGGCCCTGGTACGACCTGGGCGCTGCGGTGATCGCCTCCGGCGCCGCATAGGGAGACTTCGCATGTTCCGACTGGACGGGCAGGTTGCCCTGATCACCGGCGGCGCCAGCGGCATCGGCGCCGCCACCGGCCTGCTGATGGCATCGCTCGGCGCTGCGGTCGCCGTGGTCGACATCAATGCCGCAGGCGCCGAGGCGGTGGCGGCGCAGATCGAGGGCAAGGGCGGCAGGGCCCTGCCGCTCGCCGCCGATATCGCCGACGCGCAGGCGATCGGCGCCGCGTTCAACCGTACCGTCGAGACATTCGGCAAGCTCGACATCGTCGTCGCCAACGGCGCCATTCAGCGCCACGACCGCGATCTGCCGATCCACGAGCTCGAGGAGAGCGCCTGGGACGAGACCCAGAACGTCAATCTGCGCGGCACCTTCCTCACCTGCCGGGCTGGTGTTCGTCAGATGCTGGCGCAAGGCAGCGGCGGCAGCATCGTCGTGGTCGCCTCGGTCGCCGGGCTCGGCGGCAACTCCCGCAACACCTCCTATGGCGTGAGCAAGGGGGGAGCCATCCAGCTGGGGCGGCTCATCGCCGGCAACTATGCCCGCAAGGGCATACGCTGCAACATCGTCTGCCCGGGGGCGCTGGTCACCACACCCAACCACGACCTGCACCCCGATCCGGAAGCCCGCGCCAGGCGGCTGGCTGAGAAGATCCCCCTCGGCAGGCCCGGCCAGCACGAGGAGATCGCACCGATGATCGTGTTCCTCGCCTCGCCGGCCGCCGGCTATGCCACCGGCGGGGTCTTCGTCGTCGACGGCGGCCTGACCGCGGTGTGAGAATCAACGTGATGCGGCCCGCCATCGTCGACGTGCACACCCACATCGGCCTTTCGCTGCAGTCGAACGTCGATACGACCGAGGACGCGCTGCTCGCCGCCATGCAGCGCTACGGCATGGCGGCGGCTCTGGTCATGCCGCAGCCCCGGCCCGGCATGGAGGTGGCCGAGACGCACGACCGGATCGCCCGGTTCGCCGAGGGCCATCCGGGGCGCATCTTCGGCATCGCCAACGTCAATCCGCTGGTCGCCGAGGCGGACTATCGGCGCGAGACCATCCGCTGCGTGCGCGAGCTGGGTTTTCGCGCCATCAAGATCCATCCGCAGGGCCATGCGGTGGCTCCCAACAGCCCGCGCTGCGCCATCGTCTTCGCCCTGGCCCGGGAGCTCGGCGTGCCGGTGGTGATCCATACCGGCACCGGCGTGCCGCTGGCGCTGCCCTCGCTCGCCATCCCACCGGCGCTGGCGCATCCGGACGTGACCATATCGCTGGCCCATGCCGGCTTCTCGGTCTTTTCCGCCGAGGCCGTGGTCGCTGCCCAGGTCTGCCCGAACATCGTCCTCGAGCCCTCATGGTGCACCGCCGGCCAGATCGCCGGCATGGTCAAGGCGCTCGGCCGCGACCGGGTGATGTTCGGCTCCGACCACATCAGCAACATCCCCGTCGAGCTGGCCAAGCTCGACGGGATCGGCATGGCCGAGGCCGAGGCCGCCGCTTATCTCGCCGGCACGGCGCGCCGGGTCTTTGCCCTGCCACCATCATGAGCTGGCAGCGTCTCGGCCGCCGGCCGGGCGGCACCGTCGCAGCCCTGGCCGTGGCCGACGGTGGATTGCTGGTGGCCACCTTGGCCGGCGTCTTCGCTCGCGGCCGGGACGGATGGTTGCCGCTCGGCCCAGCGCCGTTGACGACGGCGGTTTCGGCCGATGGCTCGCTGGTGCTGGCTGCCGACAGCCGCGGAATCCATGTGTCGCGCGATGCCGGCCACAGCTGGCGCCTGGCGCTGCAGAGCAGCGCCGCAACGGCCGTCGTGGCTGCCGGGCCCGTTCTCCTCGCCGCATCGGCCGAGGACGGCGTGCAGCGCTCGCAGGATGCAGGGGAGAGCTGGGCCACGGCCAATGCCGGCCTCCTCGATCTGGAGGTCCTGGCGCTGGCGGCCTCGCCGCGATGCGCGGAGAACGGCTTCGCTCTCGCCGGCACGGCCAGCGGCCTGTTCCTGTCGCGCAACGCCGGCCGGTCGTGGCGCTCAGTCGATCTCGATCCGGACGAGACTGTCGTGCAGGCCCTGGCGATCTCGCCGTTCCCGGACAGCGCCGCGACCGCCCTGGCCGGGACGACCGCGCATGGGCTGTTCATGACCCGCGACGCTGGCGCGAGCTGGATGCCCTTGTCGGGTATCGAGGGCAGCGTCTCGGCCGTGGCGATCGGCGATGGCGGCATGGCGGCCGCCGCTGCCGGGACCGTGTGGCTGTCGAAGGATGGCGGGAGCTGGCGGACCACGGCCGATCCCGGTGCGCCTGTGCTGGCGCTCGCCTACACGGCGAGTGGGCTCGTCGCCGGCCTGGCCGGCCTCGGAATCGCCGTTCTCGATGCGGATGGTGTCACCTGGAGGCCCGATCCCAGCCTGGCAGCCAGCCTGACGACCAGGCTGCGCTGGAGTGGCGGCTGGACGCTCGCCTTGGGCCCGGATGGAGCGATCGGCGTTTCCGAGGATGCCGGCCGCAGCTGGAGCACGCACGCCACGGCCAATGCCGGCACAGCGCGCGATCTCGTTCGCTGGCCGGCGGACGGCCCCATCTGGTTGCTGGCCGAGACGGGCCTGATGCGCAGCATCGACCGGGGACGTGGCTGGGAGCAGCGCGGGACGGGCGGGAGTGCCCTGGCGTCGTCCACGGCCCTGTGGAGTGCCGGGACGAACGGGAGCCTGCGATCCACTGCCGATGGCCTCACCTGGATCGAGCATCCGGCCTGCCCCGGGGGAACGATCGAGCATCTTGCAATGGCGCCGGACGAGTCGCCGCTTGCCGCCACCGCGGACGGATTGTGGCTGCTCGAGGGCAGCCTGTGGGAACAGGTGCTCGACGGGCCGGTGTCGCTGGTGGCGTCAGGCAGATCGCACCACCTGGCGGCTGTCGGCACCACCGTGCTGATCGGCCGTCATGACGAGGAAGGCTGGCAGGTGGCGGAGCTCGGCCACGGCATCGGGTCGATACGAGCATTGCTCGCCGAGCCCATCGTGGTCGGGACGGCGATCGGAGCCGTTCGCTCGCCAGACCAGGGCAGGCGTTTTCTGGCGCCCGATGCCGATGGCCCGCCATCGGTCATGGCGCTGGCGGCGCTGCCCGGCGGCGAAATCCTGGCTGCGGACGCGACGGGCACGCTCTGGCGCTGGCGGCAATGATCCTCTTCGGAGCGGAGGCACGCGCGGCCCTGCTGCGCGGCGCCGAGCTGATGACGGCGCTGATCGAGCCGACCCTCGGACCAAAGCCTCGAACCGTGCTGATGGGCCCGATCGTCGGCGCCCGCCTGCCCGAAATCCTCGATCACGCGGCGACCATCGCCCGCCGCGTCCATACCTTGGCCGATAGCGCCGAGAACGCCGGCGCCATGCTGATCCGCGACGTCGTCTGCCGGGTGAGCGAGAAGGCGGGCGATGGCGGGGCGACGGCTGCGCTGATGGCCTGTGCGCTGTTGCGCGAGGCCACCCGCATGGTGGCCGGCGGCGTCGATCCGCGTCTCGTCGCCCGCGGGGTTGCATGCGCGAGTTTCGCCGCCGTCCGGTCGTTGCGCGAAATGGCGCGGCCAGTCGGTGGGCGCGAGTCGCTGACAAGGATGCTGATGGTCGGGCTGAGAGACGCCGAGCTGGCCACCATGGTCGCGGAAGCCGTCGAAGCGGTCGGCGAGGACGGCCTGGTCTCGGTCGAGGACGCGCTCGAGCCGCGCACGAGCTGCGAATATGTCGACGGCATGCGCTGGGACAAGGGCTGGCTCGGCCCTGCCATGGCGCCGAAGGCCGGTGGTGCCCACAGGCTCCTCGAGCCGCGTATCCTCGTCACCGATCTCGCGATCGAGCGGGTGGAACAGCTGTTGCCCGTGCTCGAGGCTTGCGGGCGCCTGGGTGGCCCGAATCTGCTGATCGTGGCCCCCGCCATTGCCGGCCCCGCATCGGCGTTGCTGCACGTCAACCGTGGACGTGGCGTCGTCGCCGAGGTGGCCGCCGTCGGGCTGCCGTCGGTCGGGGGCATCGGCCGGGAGATCGGGCTCGACATCGCCGCCGCTACCGGCGGGCGGATGATCTGCGGCGAAGCAGGCCAACGCCTGGAGGAGGTCTCGGCGGACGACCTCGGCACAGCCCGGCTGGGCTGGGTGCGGCGGCGCCAGTTCGGCATCATCGGCGGGCATGGATCGCGCGCGGCCATTCGTGCGCGGCTGCAGGAAGCGCGCGCGGCCCTGAAGCTCGCCGAGCCCGATGCGTGGCTCGCCAAGCGCTGCCGGGAGCGGATCGGCAATCTCAACGGCGTGGGCTGCGTGATCGCGGTCGGAGGCCATACCGAGAGCGCCAGAACGGAGCTGCGCCTCCGGGTCGAGGCGGCAGTGGCATCGGCCCGGGCGGCCCTCCGGGATGGCGTCGTGCCGGGTGGCGGCAGCGCTCTCGTCGCCGTTTCCAACGCTTTCGGCGACGGTGCGGCGGCGGGAATCGACGTCGGTGCGCGCGCACTGGCGACGGCGCTGACCGCGCCGATGCGCTCGATTCTCGTCCGCTCGGGCATCGAGCCCGGTCCCGTCGTCGATCAGGCCAGAACGAGAGGTTCGAGCCAAGCCTTCGATGCGCTCCGACGCGAATGGCGGCCCATCGAATCGGGTATCGTCGACACTTTGGCCGCCGCCAGTACCGCGATCGATGTGGCGTCGAGCGCCCTTGTCGCCGTCATCGGGGCCGAGGCAGTCGTTGGTCAGAAAGGGAAATAATACATATCCCCTACTTGAATTTGTATAAATTTGATTGCTGTCTAATGATATGAATTTGTGAAGGCCTATCGTTGTATGAATGCTGTCTTTTACCAGGACTCGGGTCGAGCTGGCGCTGATGCGCGGCGGGCACCACAAGGTCGCCCGCGCCTATGTGCAGGCTCGCATGCCGGCTGGCGACCGCGGCGAGAACGATCCCGTCGGTTGCCGAGATGGCGGAAAGATGCTGTGCCCGCGCTATGGTGCCAAGGGGCGGCGCTGGGCGCCGGCGATGCCACGATCACGCACTCGATACCGGGCCAGTCGACTCACGGGCGACGAGCTGCACGGCATATTCGGTATAGGTCGTCAGCGCGTCGCGATGCTTGATACGCTCCGCCAGGCGACGCACGCCGCTTGCGCCGAGCCCGTCGCAATCCACCCTGACCGTGGAGAGAGGGCAGGACGTCATGGCCGCGGTCGGGATGTCGTCGAAGCCGACGATCGAGATGTCGTGGGGCACGCGCAAGCCGGCCTCGAAGACGGCGGTCATGGCACCGAACGCACTCGCATCGTTGCAGCATTGGATCGCGGTGAAGCCTCGGCCGGCTGGCCGTTCGAGCCGTGCCTTGACGGCTGCATAGGCAACATCGGTCCGCATCGCGGCGAGCTCGACGACGAGATCGTCGGCGATCGCCACTCCAGCCTCACGCAACGCCTCGATGTAGCCCACCTGCCGGTCGCGGATCGTCGGGCGAGGCGAGTAGGTCAGCGCGAGTATCCTCTCGTGGCCCAAGTCCAGCAGATGCCGGGCGGCCAGATAGCCGCCGGCCCGATTGGCCGGCGCCACCGCGTCGAGGCGCATGGTCGGCTCGCGGCCGTTGACGATCACGCCGGGAATCCGCCGGCGGAGCAGGTGCTCGATCACCGTCTCGTCCTGCATCGACAGGAGGAGATATCCGTCGGGTGCGGCGCCCTCGCCGCCGAGTGCCGCCGGGCGTCCCGGGCCCAGCAGGCTCAGGGACAATGAGATGCCGAGCTCCCGGCATTCGCTCTCGATGCCGCGCATGAGCCCCTGCACGAAATCTCCGGCACCCACCTCCATGACGTTCAGGTTCGAGACGATGGTGAAGGTCGTCGATGCGGCGGTGCTGCCTGCGTAATTGAGCTGCTCCGCCGCCGATTGCACGCGGGCACGCACCACGGCGGAGATGCCGGGTGCGCCGCTCAGCGCACGTGACGCCGTGCTGATCGCGACACCCGCCTCCTCCGCGATCTCACGCAACGTGACCTTGGCGGCCGAGGCCCGTGACGGGAGTGCCGCATCCGCCATGAACCCGTCCTTCATGACAGGCTGGCGGCTGCGCCTGCGCAGGGAAGCCCCACGGCCCCACACACGACGTTCCGGCGGCTGCATGGCAGTTGGATCATCGTCCCCTCTCGGCATCGCCCGTGAGCTGTACGTTCATCGCAGATTTGCGGAAGATGTCAAATTTTCCGTTTCGATACGAAATTTTGCGAGACTACGGAAAATTCCGTTGACAGCATGCAAAGGCTCTGGAACCCTTGCGGTGCCGGCTGCGTGCGCCGCATGCAGATGGAATCGGGGGAGGAACCCGTGGGGTCAGCGATGGCGGTATGCCGCGGGGCGGACGTGAGTGCGCGACGCCTGGATCGGGCTCCGGATGCGGCAGCCCGCTGCTGCTTCAGCCAGACGGCAGCAAGGTGATCCCTACCGGCCTCGAACGGCCCGGCCTGCTCCCGCAGGATGATGCGCGGCGCGTGATGGAGCGCGCGCCATCTGCCCGTCGATCAGCCGGCAGTCGCGAGGTCTCGGCCCCAGAGCTCGATCTGGGTCAGCGCAGGGAAGGGCGACGGGTCGTCGGCCTTGACCAGCGAATGCAGCCGGACCCATTCGGCTTCGCGGGGCGTCAAGGCGAAGGATTGGCCGGCACCCGTCTTGGCGAGCGGGAGCGTGACCGTCTCGCCGTCCGAGAAGGTCAGGCTCGCCTGCTCCCACCAGGCGTCGTGCGGGAAGTCGGCGCGGAGGTAGACGACAGCCTCGTCGATCTGGACCGGCCTGCCGAACGCCACCACGAGAGCGGCCTCGGGATCACGGTTGATGCCCCAGCTGGTGTAGGGCCAGCGGCCGTGGTCGTCGTTGGCCTTCTCGCCGTCGATGGCGTTGCGCGCGGCGAAGACGGCCTCGCCCCGGGTCTCGACGTTCGCCGAGGCGTGGGGAAAGAGCGTGTCGTTGGCGTGGTCGTCCCAGGGGTTGAAGGCGAGATTGCGGCGGGCCGCGACCTCTTCTGCACGGGCGGCGCGCACCGCCAGCCGATGCCGCGACCCGGCGAAGGCATTGGGCGAGTAGGCGATGCGCCGCTGGCCGAAGGGAACGGCCAGCGCGTAGGTCTCGCCGGCGAGATAGACGACGGCCGGCGGCATCGCGTCGTCGAGCGACAGGACGATGTGGCAGCCGGGCGTGTCGGTCTCGACCGCGATCCGATCGCCGTCCTGGTATTCGGCCCGATGGACCAGGAAGGTCTCGTCGGCGGCTGTGGCGCTGGCAATCACCCGGCCCGCGGTGTCGATGACTTTCAACGTGAGCTGCATCCGCCCGGGCCTTCCTTCTCAAGTGATCGTCAACGTCAGCCTTGGACCAGCCAGCGGCACGAGCACGCGGTAGAGCCGGTCCGGCCATGCGGCACGCAGCCGTGCATCGTCAATCGCGATCTCGTCGAGGCGGAGCGCGCCGTTGCCGGTGAGGCTGATCTCGCCCAGCCCGTCGACCCGGATCTGTTGGGCCGAGAGTGCCGGCCGGACGCACAGCATCAGCGAAAGCTCGGCGGCCCTGTCGCCGTCGTGCAGATCCTCGACCTGCACGGCCCTGCCCTTGAGCAGGCGGACGCTGCGCCGATAGCTGCGCAGTTCCGCCTGGGGCGGATAGGCGCCGGCCAACTCCATCGCGATCCGTGCCTCGTCCGCGCCGAAGGCCACGTCCACGTCGCGTGCGGCGAACCGCTCGCCGTCCTGCTGCATGACACCGGCGAACGTCGGCAGATTGTGAAAGGCCGACTGCATGGTCCAGATGTCGTAGCGCTCGGGCGAGAAGGTCCTGGCGGTGTAGCTCCCGACGCCGACGTCGATGACGAACGGCCGGCCGTCCTTGTAGAGGATGAAGCTGCCGACATCGTTGTGGTTGTGGCTGTCGCCGTTGTCGCCCGCCTTCACGGCGAGGGCGTATCGGCTGTCGCGTGCGATGAACAGGCCGACGCTCGGATAGTAGATGTCCCGTTTGCGTGGCGGAGCCGCTTTGCGGCCGGCCAGGGCCGAAGCGATGAAGGCCGCCTGCAGTCGATGGAGGAGGTTGACCTCCTCGGGCAGGTCCGGAGCCTCCTGCTCGGCCCAATCCGCGGCTGCGAAATCGGTCAGCGCGTCCGATCCGACGGCGAGGCCGAACAGATATTCGCGGGCGCCGCAGCGCTCCACGACGGCAGAGCAGTCGGCGAAGTTGAAATAGTGCACATCGGCCACGTGCGCGTTCACGATGTATTCGGCGATGTTGCGGAGCTTCGCCTCGCGCCACAGCGGCGCAAAGGCGCCCGGGGCGACGGCGTCGAGGATCGCCAGGGCGTTGAACAGGCAGAGCCCGGCGTGGTGGTAGTAGAGGGCTCCCTCCTCGCAGGCGCCATCCTCGCCATAGCCCTTGAGGAAGGCATCGAGGCTGCCGGCCGCCTTCTCGATCACCGCCCTTCGTGTCACCTGGTCGGTCTGGCGCGCGAAGACGGCCGTCAGGACGTTCTGCGTGCACCAGGCGGTCCAGTTGTTCATCCGTTCGTCGCCCCGGCCCATCCACCAGAAGTGCCGGGTCAGGTAGGGCTCGATCACGCGCATCCGCAGCTCGCGGTCGATGCGGCGGACGATCTCCGGGCTCACCGCATCGAGTTCTCTTTCCATCAGCGCGGCGACGACGCCGAGCTGCGCCGCGGTCTCGGCGGCGAACAGATCGACGACCGGCGCGCTCGTGTCGGGCAAGGGCAACCGGCCGCCGCCTCGCCGATAGGCGTTGTGCGCGGGCAGCTGCCAGCCGCTCTCCTCGCAGAGCGCCAGGCTCCCGTCGACGATGGCATCCATGAAGCGGCCGCGGCCCTCGACACATTCGGCGAGGACGATCGCGTTGAGCAGCCGGCGGCGGGCGAAATAGCGCTCCTCGAAATGCACGCGGTCGCCGGATCGGGAATATCGGAGATAGGCGGTCGCCGGAAGCGTCGGCCACTCGGCTGCCAGGGTCTCCTCACCGCGCGCGAGAAGTCGGGTCCGTACCCGCTCCGGGAGCGCCGCCCAGGCGTGGCGGTCGTTGGCGGGTGGCGCAGGGCGGAAGTCCGACAGCGTCGAAGGCAAAGCAGGCAGCCGTTCGAGGAACATGTTTCTGGCCTCGTGATGATGCGGCGGCCGCGCGCGGCGTCGCCGAACGATATCGGCCGGTGCGAAGGATGCACAATCGTCCTCGTGATGCCGGCCGGAGCAAAGGGGAGGCACGAACGGCGTGTCTAGCGCAGTGACAAATGCCAAGTCGCCCGGATTGGCCGGCGCGGTCGCATCGAGGCCCGTGGTCTCGAAACGGCGCCGCCAGCTGCAGAAGGTCTTGATCGCCTACTCGTTCATCGCGCCGAACTTCATCGGCTTCGCAGTGTTCACGCTCGGCCCGATCCTGTTCGCCTTCGTCCTCGCCTTCATGCACTGGGACGGCTCGAACCCGATCACGTTCGCGGGTCTCGACAATTTCTGGCGGCTGTTCTCCGATCGCGCTTTCATCGCCGCCTTCTGGAACACGGTCATCTACACCCTTTTCTCGGTGCCGCTGACCTTGGCCTGTGCCCTGGCGCTGGCCGTTGTGCTCAACAGGAAGATCTTCGGCCGCGATTTCTTCCGGACAGTGATGTTCTTTCCCTACGTGGCCTCGCTCGTCGCGGTCGCCGTCGTCTGGAACATGCTGTTCAACCCGGAAATGGGGCCGATCAACATGGTCCTCTACACCCTGGGGATCGATCCGTCCGACCTGCCGGGTTGGGCAGCCGACAAACATTGGGCAATGGTCACCGTCATCCTGTTCGGCATCTGGAAGAACATGGGATATTACATGGTGATCTATCTGGCGGGGCTGCAGGGCATCAATTCGGAGCTCTACGAGGCAGCCGATCTCGACGGTGCGAATGCTTGGCAGCAGTTCTGGTTCGTCACCGTGCCGCAGCTCGGGCCGACCACGTTCTTCGTCACCATCATGCTGACGATCCAGTCCTTCAAGGTGTTCGACCAAATCTACATGATAACGCAGGGCGGTCCCGGCACGTCGACGCTGGTCCTCGTCTATCACATCTACAACGAGGCCTTCATCTCCTGGGATCTCGGCTATTCGAGCATGGTGGCCCTGGTGCTGTTCCTGCTGGTGCTGGCGGTCACCATCGTCCAGTTCCGCCGAAGCAGCGAGGACTGAGGGGCGGGCCATGAAGATCTTCGATCGCAAGGTCACCTGGGGTGCGGTCGCCGTCTATGCGGTCATCCTCGTCGTCACGCTGGTCATGTTGACACCGTTCGCCTGGATGCTGTCGGCGTCGCTGAAGCTCGACCGGGACGTCTTCGCCTTCCCGATCGACTGGATCCCCGACGAGCCGCGCTGGCGGAACTATGTCGACATCTGGACCAAGATCCCCCTGGCGCTGTTCATCTTCAACACGTCGAAGATCACGCTGATCGTGACCTTCCTGCAGCTGTTCACCTCCAGCTTCGCCGCCTATGCCTTCGCCAAGCTGCAGTTCCCTTTCAGGAACACGCTGTTCCTCGGCTACATCGCGACCATCGCCATGCCCTGGCAGGTCTACATGGTGCCGCAGTTCCTGCTGATGCGGGAGTTCGGCCTCAACAACACGCACATGGCGCTGATCTGTCTGCAGGCGTTCACCGCCTTCGGTGTCTTCCTGATGCGCCAGTTCTACATGTCGATCCCCGACGAGCTGTGCGAGGCGGCGCGCATCGACGGCATGAGCGAGTACCAGATCTGGCGCCGCATCATGCTGCCTCTGTCGATGCCTGCCTTGTCGACGCTGACGATCTTCACCTTCGTCACGACCTGGAACGACTTCCTCGGCCCGATGATCTACCTGACCAAGACCGAGCTGAAGACCATCCAGATCGGGCTGCGGATGTTCATCTCGCAGTACTCGGCCGAGTACGGGCTCATCATGGCGGCCTCGGTCGTGGCGGTGATCCCGGTGCTGATCGTGTTTCTGGCCCTGCAACGGTTCTTCGTCGAGGGCGTCGCCTCGACCGGGTTGAAGGGCTAGTCATGGACGCGCCGATCCAGACCCCGGACATTGCCGCCATCTCCGACGGCGAGGTCGCCGCCGCACTCGACCGGGCGGTCGCCCAGGTCCGGCGGAATCTGGCCGACTTCACCTATGCTTCGCAGAACCATTCGAGCGTCGGCGATATCTATCCGCAGGTCGAGAACGACCAGTGGACCGCCGGCTTCTGGCCCGGCGAGATCTGGCTGGCCTACGAGCGCACGGGCGACAAGGTCTTCCGCTACGCCGCCCAGATCCAGGTGCAGAGCTTCCTCCACCGGATCGAGAACCGCATCGAGACCGATCACCACGACATGGGCTTCCTCTACTCGCCGAGCTGCGTCGCGGCCTGGAAGCTGGTGGGCGACGAGGACGGACGGCGCGCCGCGATCCTGGCTGCCGACCAGCTGATCGAGCGTTTCCAGCCGGTCGGCGGGTTCCTGCAGGCCTGGGGGCCGATGGGTGCGGCCGACAACTATCGCTACATCATCGACGGCCTGCTGAACCTGCCGCTGCTCTACTGGGCGAGCGCCGAGACCGGCGATGCGAGATACCGCGACATCGCCCTCGTCCATGCCCGGACCACGCTGGCGAACTCGATCCGGCCGGACGACAGCACCTATCACACCTTCTACATGGACCCTCGTTCCGGAGCGCCGGTCCGCGGGGCCACCAAGCAGGGCTTTCGCGACGATTCGGCCTGGGCGCGCGGCCAGGCCTGGGGGATCGCCGGAATGGCGATGTCCTACCGCTACGAGCCGCTGGACCGGTATCGTCTGACCTTCGAGCGCCTGCTGGCCTTCTATCTGCGTCGCCTGCCCGCCGATCTCGTGCCGTACTGGGATCTCACCTTCGGCGATGGCGATGCCGAGCCGCGCGACTCCTCCTCCGCCTCGATCGTCGCCTGCGGCCTGCTCGAGATGGCCGATCTCGTCGGTGGTGCCAGAGCCCATGAGTACCGCAACTTGGCGCGCCGAATGATGAAGAGCCTCGCCGACAACTATGCCGCCAAGGATCTCGCTCGATCGAACGGGCTTGTCCTGCACGGCACTTATTCGAAGAAGTCGCCCTTCAACACCTGCCGCGGTGAAGGTGTCGACGAATGCGTCGCCTGGGGCGACTACTACTACATGGAAGCGCTGACACGACTGTCCGGCAACTGGTCATCCTACTGGTAGTCCAGGGCGCTGCCGCACCACGAACGCAACGAACACCAGCGAGACTGCAATGTCGAGCATCTCCCTCCGCAAGCTCAACAAGACCTTCGGCGCGCTCACCATCGTGCACGACATCGATCTCGAGATCGCCGACAAGGAATTCATCATCCTCGTCGGGCCTTCCGGCTGCGGCAAGTCGACGACGCTGCGGATGATCGCCGGGCTCGAGGAAATCTCCGGCGGCGAGCTGCGGATCGGCGACAGCATCGTCAACGATGTCCCGTCCAAGGACCGCGACATCGCGATGGTCTTCCAGAACTACGCGCTCTATCCGCACATGACCGTCTACAAGAACATGGCGTTCAGCCTCGAGCTACGGAAGGCGCCGCGGGACGAGATCGACCGTCAGGTGCACGCGGCCGCGAAGATGCTCGACATCGAGCACCTGCTCAACCGCAAGCCCAAGGCGCTCTCCGGCGGGCAGCGCCAGCGCGTGGCGCTCGGGCGTGCCATGGTGCGCCATCCTGCCGTGTTCCTGCTGGACGAGCCGCTCTCGAACCTCGACGCCAAGCTGCGCGGCACCATGCGCGCCGAGATCACCAAGCTGCACCGGCGGCTCGATTCGACCTTCATCTACGTCACGCACGACCAGGTCGAGGCGATGACCATGGCCGACCGCATCGTGGTGATGAAGGACGGCCACATCCAGCAGGTGGATACACCGCAGAATCTCTACGACAATCCCGCCAACCTGTTCGTCGCCGGCTTCATCGGCGCCCCGCAGATGAACATGCTTCCCGTCGAGATCGCTCGCCGCGCCGACGCATTCGTTGCCCGGTTCGGTGGCGTCGACCTGCCGCTACCGCCGCGGTTCGATCGGGCGAAGCTCGCTGCCTACGAGGGCCGCCAGTGCATCCTGGGCCTCCGGCCCGAGAACCTGCACGAGAATCGTCCGGTCGACGTTCCGCTGACGGCCACGGCACCGCTCGAAGCGGCGGTCGAGCTCGCCGAACCGATGGGCCCGGAAGTGCATCTCAACCTGCTGTTGGGCGGCCAGCCGGCGGTGGCCAAGGTGTCGCCCCGCTGCAAGGCCGGGGCCGGCGACCGGATCTCGCTGATCGCCGATCTCAGCAACGCGCATCTGTTCGACAAGGCCTCGGAGCGCTCGCTCCTGCACTGAGCCGCACTTCGGGAGGCCGAGACCATGCAGTGGATGAGGGACTACTTCCTGAAGGAAGGCCCGGGCATACCAAAAGATGCGCCGAAGAAGACGGGCCTGGCGCTGTTCGTGGACATCCTCGGGCGGGAATGGTGGGAGCTGGTCAAGCTCAACCTCCTCTTCATCCTGTTCTCGCTGCCGCTGGTGACGCTGCCGGCGGCGCAGGTCGCCGCCACGCGCATCTGCGTGGCGATGGTCGAGGATCGCAACTGCTACCTCTGGCGCGACTTCTGGGAGACGTTCCGCGCGAGATTCGTGGCGGCGACGCTGGCCGGCATCTCGCTCGGCGTGGCGTTCGGCGTCACGGGCTTCGCGCTGGCGGCCTATGTGCGGGCGGCGGCGCAGAACCTGGCGTTCTCGCTGCCGCTCGCGGTGGCGCTCGTGGTGCTGGCGCTCGTTCCGCTCCTCGCCGCCCATCTCTTCGCCTTGCTGGCCATGAGCAGGCTGCCCCTGTCGCGGCTGCTGCCGGTCGCCTGTCTCGGCCTGCTGGCGCGGCCGCTGCCCGGCCTCGCCGCGATGGGATTCGTCGCCGCGCTCTGGCTGCTTCACGTCTTGTTGTACCCGGCATCGATCCTGATGCCGGCTGTACTCAATTTTTCGGTCGGGACGCTCGCAATGACTTTCGGCGTCCACAAGATGGCGGTCCGGTTACTTTCGCTCGCGGAGGCGAGGAAGGCCCGGCCGCCCGAAACGCTGCGCCACGTCGCGCACGCCAACCAGAAGGGAATTGAGATGTCCGGGAAGTGGTTGCACACGTCCTTTGCGCTCGCCGCGGGCCTGGCCCTGCTGGCCGCCGATGCCCGATCCGGAACGGCGGTGGCGCAATCGGCCGAGCCGGTGACGCTGAAATGGGCGCTCTGGGACTGGAACGCGGTCGCCTACTACGAGCCGCTGATCGAGGCCTATCAGGCCAAGCACCCCAACGTGAAGATCGAGTATGTCGATCTGGGCTCGACCGACTACCAGACGATCCTGCAGACCCAGCTCACCGGCGGTGCCGACGATCTCGACCTCGTCTCGATCAAGGACGTGCCCAGCTACGCCAACCTGATGCGTGCCGGGCTGCTCTACGACCTCAGCGAGTCGGCCGCGAAGAACAAGCTCGACCCGGCGCCCTATGGCGGGCTCATCGAGGAGCTGACGGTCGACGGCAAGCTCTACACCCTGCCGTTCAGCTCGAACTTCTGGCTGACCTACTACAACAAGGACCTGTTCGACGCCGCCGGCGTCGCCTACCCCTCGAACGACATGACGCTGGCGCAGTTCGACGAGCTGGCGCGCAAGGTGACGAGCGGCATGGGGCCGAACAAGGTCAACGGCACGCTGTTCCACGTCTGGCGTTCGACGGTGCAGCTGCCCTGCATTCTCGACGGCGAGCACACGGTCATCGACGGCGACTACGGCTTCCTGAAGCCCTGCTACGAGCGCGCCCTCGCGCTGCAGGAAGACGCCGTGGTGCCGTCCTACGCGTCGCTCAAGACGTCGAGCACCCACTACTCGGCGCCGTTCTACAACAGCAAGATCGCCATGCTGCCGATGGGCAGCTGGTTCATCGCGACCCAGATCGCCAAGGTCAAGTCGGGGGAATCGAAGAGCACCAACTGGGGCTTGGTGAAGTTTCCTCATCCCGAGGGCGTGCACGCCGGCACGACGGCAGCGCAGCTGACCGGGATCGCCGTGAATGCGAACTCGGCGCACAAGGCGCAGGCGGCCGACTTCGCCAACTTCATCTCCGGCCCGGAGGGGGCGAAGATCGTGGCGGCCACCGGCACGATCCCGGCATTCCGCACCGGCTCGGTGATCGACAGCATCGCCTCGGTCGACGGCTTTCCGAAGGACGCGAACAGCCGGCAGGCGCTCGAGACCGTCAAGACCTACCTCGAGATGCCGGTGACGCCGCTGGCCGCCAAGATCGAGGTCGTCCTGAACCGCGCGCACGACTCGATCATGACGGACAACGTCACGATCGACGAGGGCATCGAGGAGATGAACGAGGGCGTCAAGGCCATCCAATAGTCGCTGCCGGGCCGGGATTCCCCCGGCCCGCTATCGCCTGGCCGGGAGAAACCGGCGCGCCATGGAAAGACGGACGTGATCCACGACCAGCACAGCGCCAATCCCCTCGCCGGCAATCCGCTGAAGACGCGGGCCGACGTGCAGCAGGCGGTTCGTGATCTCTTCGCGCCATTGCTGCGATACTTCTCGGACGGCGGCGCGAGAGTACGGCTCAGCGAGGCGGCGGCGCATTTCGACCGAGCGGCCGCCGACCTCGAAGGCTTCGCCCGCCCGCTCTGGGGGCTTGCCCCGCTGGCGGCCGGCGGGGCCGCCTTCGACCGCTGGGATCTCTACCGCCGCGGCCTGGCGGCGGGGACCGATCCCGGCAATCCGGAATACTGGGGGAATGTCGGCGCCACGGACCAGCGGCAGGTCGAGCTGGCCGCCGTCGGCTTCGCACTCCGCCTCGTTCCGCACCTGCTCTGGGAGCCGCTCGACCCGGCGGCCAAGCGCAACGTCGCCGCCTATCTGACCAGGGCCCGCGAGCACGAGTTCATCGACAACAACTGGAAGTTCTTCCGCATCCTCATCGACCTCGGGCTCGAGGCCTGTGGGATCGACGTCGATCCGGCCAAGCGGCAACGCTATCTCGAGCAGATCGAGGGCTTCCATCTCGGCGACGGCTGGTATCGCGACGGACCGGTGCGTCGTCTCGACCATTACATCCCGTTCGCGTTCCACTTCTATGGGCTGGCCTACGCGACGCTGGCGCATGGCGACGAGGAGCGGGCCGAGGCCTATCGCGAGCGGGCGCGCCTCTTCGCCCGCGACATCCGCCACTGGTACGCCGCCGACGGGGCGGCGCTGCCTTTCGGCCGCAGCCTGACCTACCGCTTCGCCGCCGCCGGCTTCTGGGGGGCGCTGGCCTTCGCCGGTGTCGAGGCCCTGCCCTGGGGCGAGATCAAGGGCTACTATCTGCGCCAGCTGCGCTGGTGGGCGACAAGGGCGATCGCCGATCGCGACGGTGTCCTCTCCATCGGCTACGGTTATCCCAACCTGCTGATGAGCGAGAGCTACAACTCCGCCGGCTCGCCCTATTGGGCGATGAAGGCGTTCCTGCCGCTGGCCCTGCCCGAGAGCCATCCGTTCTGGGCGGCCGAGGAGAAGGCGGCGCCCGACTTTGCCGAGCCTGTGCCGCTGCGCCATCCCGGCATGGTGGCGATGCACACGCCCGGCAACCTCGTGGTGCTGGCCTCCGGCCAGGAGCACGCCCGGATGCGCCATGCCGCCGAAAAATATGCCAAGTTCGTCTATTCGACCCGCTACGGCTTCTGCATCGAGGGCGACGACCGCAACTTCGCCGCCGCCGCCTTCGACGGCATGATCGGCTTTTCCGACGACGGCGTTCACTTCCGCATGCGCGAAAGCAACGAGCTGGCGCTGATCGCCGGCGACCGGCTGCATGCCCGCTGGCGGCCCTGGCCGGACGTGCTGGTCGAGACCTGGCTCGTTCCGGCCAACCCCTGGCACGTCCGAATACATCGGATCACCACGCCCCGGCCGCTGCACGCCAAGGAAGGCGGCTTCGCCATCGAGCGGGCCGATTTCGCTGCGGATTTGTGCGAAGACGCGACCGGACGCGCGGTGGCCCATGGTCGGGCCGATGTGAGCGCCATCCGGGATCTCTCGCGCGATACTCCTCTGCGCCAAGGCAGGGTAGCGAGCCCGATCGCCAACACGAACCTGATCGTCGCCAAGACCCTGCTGCCGCAGCTGTCCGGCCAGATCCAGGCCGGGACAACGATCCTGATCACTGCCGCGATGGCATTGCCCCACGACCAGGATGCGGAACAGGCGCTCAGGCAGCTGCCGGTCGCACCCGACCTTGCGGAGCTCGAGGGCGACTTCGCAGGATCGGGAGAGCCCGTGACGGCATGTCTCGTCGCTACTTGACCGCCGGAAGTGGGACACGGTGCTCCCCAGCTATACGACAGCCATTACGGGCATCAACTCTCGGTAGTTGCGAGCCCCCCGCAACCGCAGCACCTCGGCCTCGGGCTGCAGGCCGCCATCGATGCCGCGGTACGCCGCTGGATGGGCTGGCGGATCGGCCGGGCCGACGAACGCGCCATCGGCATTCCGCGCCGGCTGTCTTACCTGACCGGCCTGGTCGCAGCGATGGCGATCGAGGCCGAAACGGCGTGAGCACGCCAGCGGAAACACTGTGCGACTCATGCCCACCCAGGGTGGAGCAAGCACGATGCGTAACAATGACATGGGTGAACCGGCGCCGGAATTGGCTCCCGGACAAAGGGTTGACGATCGGCACAAAGCCCTCGCCCTCTCGAACCGGAATCAGGAAGGTGTGCCGTCCTGCAGCAGTGCCTCGACAGCCGCGCGGTCTGCCATTCCGTCCCAACCGCGGCCATGCGCCGCTTTCAGGGCTGCGGCGGCGGCGGCGAAGCGTGCCGCTTGCAGCGGCTCGCGTCCCTCGCAGAGACCCAGGGCATAGGCGCCATGGAAAACGTCGCCGCAACCCGTCGTGTCGACGGCGGTCACCTCGAAGGCCGGGACATGCACGGTCTCGCCGTTCAGCAGCCAGAGGCTGCCGGCGGCACCGCGCGTCACCGCGAGCACCTGGTCCGGCATCGTGGCGCAGCGCCGCAGCTGCTCGGCAGCGTCGCCTTCGCCGGCAAAATCCCTCAGCCCCTCGCTGGAAAAAACCACGTGGCCCGCCTTGCCGATCAGGCGGGCGGTGGCGGCGGGCGGGCCCCCGTCGGCATCCAGCACCGTGACAATGCCCAGGGCGCGCGCCCGGTCGAGGGCGAGCTCCGCAGCCGCCGGCCACCGGCTGTCGACGAGGACGATGCCGGCATCCTCGATCCCGGCCTTTCGGAGCCTGCCCGGATCGGCGGGGGCTGCCCGGCGGTCGGACACGATGCTGCGCTCGCCTCGCCGGTCCACGAGCACGATGGAGCGCAGGGTGCGACGGTCCGCGACCACGACAACATCGCTGCAATCGACGCCGTGGCCGCGCATGGTGCGGACCGCCGCTTCGCCGGCGGGATCGGCGCCGACCCAGCCCCAATAGGACGCGGCACCTCCCAGACGACAGATGGCGACGGCTGCCGTAGCCGCTGGCCCACCATAGCGCTCACTATAATGCAGTACGTCTGTCTTGATGCCGGAGGCCGGGATGGCGGCGACGTGAAAGACCTCGTCATGAACGAGATTGCCGACACAGACGATTCTGCGCTTCATGATGCCGTCATCGTTGGTTGTGAGCAGGCCCGGCTTGCTTGTCCATCCGCGAGAGCAGGCCGGCCGGAGCGAAGCCGGCGGCGCCATTCCTTGTGCCGCCAGGTGCCGGCGGGTTGCGGCGGCCGATGTCGCAGCAATCACCTCTTTCCGCAACCTCTTTCTCCGCAATCGCGAATTGCTTTCAATGGTCGCCGGCTGTATCGCTGATGGCCGCCATGATTCAATTGAGCAGCCGCCACAACGAAATTCTCAATATTCTCGCCCAGCGTGGCTATGTTTCGATCGAGGAAATGGTCGTGACGTTCGACGTCTCGGCGCAGACACTGCGTCGCGATCTCCAGATGCTTTCCGATCGAGGGTTGCTGCGGCGCCATCACGGCGGTGCCAGCGCCAGCATCAGCACGGCCAACCTCGACTACGGACAGCGTCATGTGGAGATGGCAGCGGCGAAGGTTTCGATCGGGCGCACGGCCGCCGAGCTGGTGATGCCCGGCAGCTCGCTTTTCCTCACGCCGGGGACGACGGTGGATGCGCTGGCCAGGGCCATCGCCGACCGGCGCCCGAGCAGTCTGCGCGTCGTGACCAACAGCACGATCGCCGCATCGCTCCTGGAGCAATGCCCCGACATCTCGATTCAGCTCACCGGAGGCGTCTGGATGCGGCGCAACCGGTCGCTCGGCGGCATGCCGGCGGTCGCCCTGATCGAGAACTATCGCTGCGATCTGTTCCTGACCAGCGTCGGTGCCATCGATCCGGACGGCAACCTGCTCGAATATCGGGAAGAGGACGTGGTCGTCATGCGTGCCATGTTCCGCAACGCGCGGCGCAAGGTGCTCCTGGCCGACCATACCAAGTTCACCCGCGTCGCCACGTCCCGCCTCGCGCATCTCAGCGAGGTGAGCACCCTCGTCACCAACCGCAAGCCGAGCCCTGCCGTAGCGCGGCTGATCGACGAAGCCGGCTGTGAGCTGATCGTCTCGGAGCCCGCCACGAAGGCCGGCGGCTGAGGATCGGCGAGGCGCCGGGCAGCAGGAGGAGCCGACCTGCCCCGGCTCCGGGCGGGCTGTCCTGCCGTCGCCGCCAGGCAACTCGCCGCATTCGGCCGCTTTCCGCATATCGTCGCACCATGCGCGGAAAGCGAAAATATCGCTTGCGGAAGCGAAATGCGCATGTACGGTCAGTGGTCAGAATCATGAAGTTTGGCGAAGGGAGCGCCATCTTCCATGCGGACGGCGGCAGGGCTGCCGTGTTCGGCAATGTCTCCAGAGACGTGACATCGGCAGGGCGTCGCTCCTGCTCGAGGATCGGCCTGCGCCACTTCCGGTTGGCAGGTGGCCCCGCTGCTGCAATCCATGGTTCGCGTGGCATCGCCCGTCGCGAATCCTACTCGAAAAGGTATGACTTATGGGCTGCTCGTCGCTCGCCGAGCTCGAGAACGATCTGAAGGCGATCAATGTCGATTTCTCCGGCGGGTCTCCCGATTTCTCCGGGAGCAGGCGGCCGCCGGACGAGATGATCGACAGGTGGGCGAGAACGGCGGCCGTGGCGGAGCCCGAGGCGCGCGCCGTGGCTGTCTGGGCGATCCGGGAGGCGGCCCTTGCCGCCGGCATCGTGCCGAGCTCCATCCAGGAGCTCTATCTCGCACGTGCCGCCGGGAAATGGTCGGGGAGGACGGTCCCTGCCATGAACCTGCGGGGGTGGACCTATCACACCTGCCGGGCGGTCTTTCGCGCCGCGAGAAAGATGGATTCGCAGCTCTTCATCTTCGAGCAGGCCGTCGCCGAGGCCATCTATGCGGCACAGCCGCCGGTCGAATATGCCGCTGGCGTCCTGGCCGCCGCCCTGCGCGAAGGGCATGAAGGGCCGGTCTTCCTGCAGGCCGACCACGACCAGGTCAACGCGCAGGCCTACCGGAAGGACGCGGCCGCCGAGATCCAGCGGCTGGAGAAGATCATC
Organism: Geminicoccus sp.; assembly: GCA_035326425.1. Classification (GTDB taxonomy): domain Bacteria; phylum Pseudomonadota; class Alphaproteobacteria; order Geminicoccales; family Geminicoccaceae; genus CALKJU01. The sequence goes on from DAOLFG010000016.1 coordinate 37,659, forward strand.
CGCGGCCAGATCGATGCCGGATTCTACAATGTCGACATCGATGCCTCGACCATCGTCGATCTGTCCCTGCCCACGGTCGAGGACCAGCAGCGCCTGAACGCGGAGCTGACCGCGCATTTCACCGAGTATGTACGTGGCCTCGAGCCGAAGGGTGTGACGATCTCCCTGGGGGCCGAGATCGGCGAGGTCGGCCACGAGAACACGACGCCCGAGGAGCTCCGGGCGTTCATGTCGGTCTATGGCGACCTGCTGCGCGCGAAGGGCGGAAATCTCGCGGGGGTGAGCAAGATCAGCATCAATTCGGGAACCTATCATGGCGGCAAGGTGCTGCCGGACGGAACGCTGGCGGCGGTCGATGTCGACTACGAGCTCTTGAGGACGATATCGGCCATCAGCCGCGAGGATTACGGCATGGGTGGGGCCGTGCAGCACGGCGCCTCGACGCTGCCGGGCGAGCAGCTGGCCCGGTTTCCGGCGAGCGAGGCCGTGGAAATCCACCTCGCCCTCGGCTTCAACAACCTGATCTTCGATCATCCCAGCCTGCCGCAGGCCATCAAGGACGGGATCCGCGACTACACCTTCGCCCATCACGCTGCCGAGCGTGCTCCCGGCGAGACGGACGCGCAGTTCCTCTACAATACGCGCAAGAAATCCTGGAAGGTCATGAAGGAGCGGTTCTGGGACATGCCGGCCCGGGCGGAGGCCGACATCATGGAATCGCTCGAGGGCATGTTCCGCAACATGTTCACATGGATGAACGTCGGCGGCACGAAGGGGCTCGTGCGCGAGCATACGACCCTGACGAAGATCGCACCGTCCATGCCGGCGGCCTTCCGCGGAAGGCCGGCTGCCGGTTGAGCGGCGGCGCGAGAAGCGCCCGCCCTCGACGGCGGGCGGATTGACAGGAGCGCGAAAGCGCGCAACCCGGATTGACCAAGGGAGGATGTCGTGAACCTGCAACGCGGATTTTCATCGCTGAAGCTCTCGACCATGGCCGCGGCCTTCGTGCTCGCCCTGCCTGCTCTTTCCCAGGCGCAGCAGGCGGAAGTGCGGTGGGGGCAGTGGAAGACCACCGAGGTCGGCGAGAAATTCATGGCCGAGCTGGAGGCCGCCTTCGAGGCGGACAATCCCGGCATCGACCTCGTGATGGTCGATTCGCCGTTCACGGGCTTCCATGACCGCGCGATCGTCCTGCATCAGGCCGGCAGGCTTCCCGATATCCTCATGGTGCAGGTGGACTGGGTCGCGGAGTTCGCCGACCTCGGCATGATCGAGCCGCTCGACGAGTGGATCGCCAAGGAGCCGGCGGAGTTCTTCGGCAACATTCCCGAGACCTTCCACACGCAGTGGCGCGGCAAGCAGTATTATCTGCCGCTCGAGAGCGGCGCGGTCGCGATGTTCTACAACACCGACCTGTTCAAGGCGGCGGGCATCGACGGTCCGCCGGAGACGTGGGACGAGTTCGCCGAGTCGGCGCGTCAGCTGACGAAGCCGGATCAGATGCAGTTCGCGGTCACCGGCACGCTCCAGACCGAGCCGCCGACGAACATGACCTACGAGATCTATCCGCTGCTGCTCCAGGCAGGGGCGACGATCATCGATTCGAAGACCAATCAGGCCGTCTTCAACAGCCCCGAAGGCGTCGCCGCCATCGAGTGGTATGCCGAGAGGATCAACAAGGACAAGATTTCCGTTCCGGGTGTCCTCAGCAACGGCGAGCGGGAGAAGCGGGCGAACTTCGCGTCCGGCAAGGTCGCGATGATGTTCGAGGGGCCGTGGGGCATCGCCATCCAGAAACAGCTCAATCCGAACCTGAACTACAACATCGCGCCGCTGCCCAAGGGGAAGCAGTACGGCACCCTGGTGCGCGGCTCGCTCAACACGGTCTCCGCCCAGGCCAAGGACAAGGAGGCGGCGTGGACGTTCATGCGCTGGCTCTCGGGGCCGAAGGGGATCGAGATGTGGTCCAAGGGGACCGGCGCCTTCCCGGCGCGGACGGACGTCGCCAGCCAGGACTGGTTCAAGGAGAAGGAGCTGTTCCAGGCTTTCGTGACCCAGATGGGCCGGGAAAATGCCGTGTCCCCCTTCCTCGTCATGCCCAACGCCGTGCAGATGAACAAGATCATGACCACGGAGATACAGAACGTCATCCAGGGCACGAAGTCGGCGCAGCAGGCGCTGGACGACGCCGCCAAGCAGTGGAACGAGATTTTCGCCGCCGCCAAGTAGGCTCGCTTTCCAGACGGGGCGCCTCTTTGGTACCCCGGCGCTGTTCAGGGCCGGCCCGTTCATTCAGGGGCGAGGCCGGCCCCTTTGCGAATGTCGGGACATGCAGCAGCCATCACTCAGACAGAGATACAGCAGAGAATTTCTCGCTGCCTCGTTCCTGTGGCCGTCGATGCTGATTCTCGTCGCCCTCCTCGTCTACCCGTTGCTGGAGGTCATCCGGCTCAGCTTCTATCGGAGCAATCTGCAGAGCGAGATCTGGATCGGCCTCGACAATTACGCGACGCTGGTGGCCGATCCGCTGTTCTGGCAGGCCTTCCGGCAGACGGTGAGCTTCACCTTCTTCAGCGTGCTGCTGCATCTCGTCATCGGCCTCGCCCTCGCGCTCCTGCTCAACATGCGGATCAACCGGGTTTTCCAGTCCCTGGCGCGGGGCACGCTCATCGTCCCGTGGCTCCTGGCGCCCACCGTCGCCGGCATGATCTGGGTGCTGATGCTCGCACCCTTCGGCATCATCAACGGCATGCTGGCCTGGCTCGGGCTGATCGACGCCGGCGCGACCATCTCCTGGCTCGGCAGTCCCGGGACCGCGCTGCACTCGGTCACCGCCATGAACGTCTGGCGTGCCTTTCCCTTCTTCATGGTGATGCTGCTCGCCGGACTGCAGGCCGTTCCGCGCGAGCTGTACGAAGCGGCGCAGATCGACGGTGCGTCGCTGTTCCGCCAGTTCTGGCACATCACCCTGCCGCAGCTGCGCGGCGTCATCGCGACAGTCGTCCTGCTCGATTCGATCTGGACGTTCCGCGCCTTCGACCCGGTTTTCGTGATGACCGGCGGCGGACCGGCGCACATGTCGGAGGTGCTCGCGACCGTGATCTATTTCGACGGCTTCCAGAAGCTCAATTTCGGCTACGCCTCGGCGCAGGCCGTCGTCATGTTCATCGTCCTCTTCATCGTCAGCGCGTTCTACATGCGACGGGCCATGAGCAATGCAGGCTGAGATGCGGGACACGGCCACGCCGCGCAGCGGCGCCGCGAGCCGCCTGACCATGCGGCACCGGCAGCTGCTGCTGAACGCGATGGCCTATTCGCTGCTCGTTCTCGCCATCGTCATCATCTGCATGCCGCTCGCCTGGATGCTGACGGTGTCGGTCCGTCCCAACCTCGAGGTGATGCAGATTCCGCCGGCCTGGATTCCCCAGGTCTTCACGCTGGAGGCCTATCAGAAGATCTTCCAGAACCAGCGCTATCTGGTCGTCTTTCTCAATACCATGGTCATCTCGCTGATCGTCACCGGCCTGTCGCTGTTCCTGGGGGCGTTGGCGGCCTATCCCCTGGCGCGCTTCAACTTCATTGGCCAACGCGCGGTCCTGATGTTCCTCATCATCACCCAGATGTTCCCCCTCGTCCTCCTGTGCATTCCCTATTTCCGCACCTTCGTCATGCTCGGGCTCTACGATACACGTACGTCGCTCGTCATCGTCTATCTCACCTTCACCCTGCCATTCTGCATTCTGATGCTGCGCAGCTACTTCGCCAACATTCCGCCTTCCATGGAGGAGGCGGCGATGGTGGACGGCTGCACGCGCCTGGGTGCCATCTTCAGGATCCTGGTGCCCATCTCCTATCCCGCCTTCATCGGTGCCGGGCTCTATGCGTTCCTTCTCGCCTGGAACGAGTTCCTGTTCGCGATGGTTCTCGTCGAGTCGTGGGAGAACCGTGTCCTGACGATGGCGATCTACAGCTTCATGGCCGAGTTCGTCACGGACTGGAACACGATGATGGCGTTCTCGATGCTGGCGAGCCTGCCGCTCGTCGTCGCCTTCATCTTCCTGCAGAAGTTCATGGTCCAGGGGATGACCGGGGGGGCCTTGTCGTCCTGACGGTGCCGGCCGCCTGCTGAGCCGTAGTGCTTGGCGATCAACGGGCCGAAGCGAGCGACCAAGGAGCAATCCCGACGATTGCCAGAGGACACTCGACCCGTTTATCGCTCTCACAACCCATGCCCAAACCCACCTTCTCCGACATCGCGGCCCGCGCCGGCGTCGGTACCGCCACGGTCGAGCGCGTGCTCAACGGGCGGGGTGGGGTGCGGCCGGGGACGGTGGAGCGGGTGCTGGTGGCCGCCCGGGCACTGGATTATCCCAGGCGGCTGCCGGAGGTGCATCGCGGGCTGTTGCGCATCGAGGTGATGCTGGTGCGGCCGGAGACCGCCTTCTACCGGCGGTTGTCGGGAGCGTTCGAGCGGGTGGCGGCGACGCTCGATCCGGCGGTCAGGGTGCATCGCACCTTCATGGAGGAGTGCCATCCCGAGGGCATCGCCGCACGGATCGCCCGGCCGGCGATGCGGCGGGCCGGGCTGATCCTGGCGGTGCCGGACCATCCGGCGATCCGGCGGGCGGTGGCCGAGGCGGTGGGATCGGGGCTGCCGGTGGTGCATGTCGTCACCCGCGCCGAGGCCAGCGCCGGCGAGCTGGTCAGCATCGACAACTATGCCGCCGGGCGGACGGCGGCGCATTTCCTGTCGCGGATGCAGCAGCGGCCGGGCACCGTGATGGCGCTGTGCCATCCGATCTACCAGGTGCATCGCGAGCGCATGCGCGGCTTTTCCGACTGCATGCGCCAGCAGCCGCGGCCGGATCTGTCCCTGTGCTGGATCGGCTTCGGCAACGACGATGCCGGGCGGGCCACCGGGCTGGTGGCCGAGGCGCTGGCGGCGTGGCCGGATCTCGTGGGCCTCTACAATGCCGGGGCCGCCAATGCGGCGCTGGCCGAGCTGCTGCGGCGGCACCGGCCGGGGCGGCGGCTGTTCTTCGTCGGCCACGAGCTGACCGACCACACCGCGGCGGCGCTGCGCGATGGTGTCATGGACGTGGTGATCGACCAGGCGCCGGAGGCGCAGGCGAGGCGCGCCATCGACCTGATGCTGCACAGGATCGGCCTGCTCGGCAGCGGGCTGGACAGCGCGCCGATCCGCTTCGTGGTCCACACGCCCGAGAACTGCTGAGGCGGCGATCCCTGATCGGAATTGATCAAAGGAGCCGTCGCGCTCGGGGCGCCGATGGCTGTATGTGTCTTTTCGCAGGGAGGGCGCGGCGCTGGTGTGCCGCCGGGACGCGAGGGACGTCGCCATGGACGATCTGGCCTACGGCAAGCGCAACAAGCGCGGCGACTGGGCGCCGAACGAGCCGATCGAGCTGGCGCCCCTGTTCACCCTGCCGCCCAGGCCCAGGGCGTTCCTGAGGTGGCTGCCGAGCTACTTCCTGCCCTGGAACGTGATGTTCGCGCTGTCGGCGCTGGCCTACTGGGCCTGGGTCATCCCGCCGGTCGAGACGATGCGGACGCTGAGCTGGGGCTGGCCGTTGTGGCTCTATGCGGTCAACGTCGTCGCCAACCTCTTGTTCTACGGCGCCTTCGAGCTGCATCTCTACATGCTGAGGCGCCAGGACCGGCGGTTCAAGTACAACGGCAAGTTCCCGTCGGAGCAGAAGAGCCAGGCGTTCTGGTTCGAGAGCCAGAACATCGACAACATCCTGCGCACCTTCCTGTCCGGCATCACCATCTGGACGGCGGTCGAGGTGGTGGTGTTGTGGGCGTTCGCCAATGGCTGGGTGCCGTGGCTGGCCTTCGCCGAGCATCCGGTCTACCTGGCGCTGCTGGCGCTGGCGGTGCCGATCATCCACGAGTTCCACTTCTTCTGCATCCACAGGCTGATCCACACGCCGTTCCTCTACAAGTGGGTGCATTCGGTGCACCACAACTCGGTCAACCCGTCGCCCTGGTCGTCGCTGTCGATGCATCCGGTCGAGCATCTGCTCTACTTCGGCACGATGTTCTATCACCTGATCATCCCGTCCAACCCGCTGATCGCCCTCTACCAGCTGCACTTCGCCGGCTTCGGCGCCATTCCGGGCCATGTCGGCTTCCACAATATCGAGGTGGGCGAGGACCGGCTGGTCGGCAGTCATTCCTACGAGCATTACCTGCACCACAAGTATTTCGAGGTGAACTACGGCGCAGCACTGCTGCCGCTCGACAAGTGGTTCGGCACCTGGCATGACGGCTCGCCCGAGGGCGAGGCGCTGATGCAGGAGCGCTACCGCCGGCGCAAGGCGAGGCTGGCGGCGCGGCAGGCGTCGGCGCAGAAGGCGGCCGTTCCGTGAGCGCCGCCTGGGTGACGGCCTGCCGGCTCGAGGAGATCGAGCAGGAAGGCGTCGTGCGCTTCGACCACGGCTCCAGGACCTTCGCGGTCTACCGGGCGCCGGACGACAGCGTCTGGTGCACCGACGGCCTGTGCAGCCACGAGGCGGTGCATCTCGCCGACGGGCTGGTGATGGATTTCGAGATCGAGTGCCCGAAGCATGCCGGGGCCTTCGACTACCGCACCGGCGAGGCGATCCGGCTGCCGCCCTGCGTCGACCTCCGGACCTATCCGGCCGAGGTGGTAGACGGCGAGGTGCGGGTCGCCATCGGCTGAGCCGAGCGCGGAGCGGACGACATGGCCGGGATGGTGATCGTCGGCGCCGGCGAGTGCGGCACGCGCGCGGCGCTGGCCCTGCGGCAGGCCGGGTATGGCGGGCCGGTCACGCTGGTGGGTGCGGAGCCGCATGCGCCCTACGAGCGGCCGCCGCTGTCGAAGGACGCGATCCTGGCCGGGGTGCCGGCGGCAAAGGCGATCGGCGGCTCGGAGCGGCTCGTCGAGCTGGGGATCGACTTCCGGCCGTCCTGTCGCGCCGTCACCATCGACCGCGCCGGCCGGTGCCTGCTGCTCGACGATGGCGAGCTCGCCTACGAGCGCTTGCTGCTCGCCACCGGCGCCCGGCCGCGGCCGCTGCCGGGAGCGGACGGGCGCCATGTCGCCATGCTGCGGACGCTGGACGATGCGGTGCGGATCCGGGCGGCGCTCGGGCCGGGGCGGCGGCTGGCGGTGATCGGCGGCGGCTTCATCGGGTTGGAGCTGGCGGCCTCGGCGCGCAGGCTCGGCAGCGAGGTGACGGTGATCGAGATGCAGCCCCGGCTGCTCGGCCGCTGCGTGCCGGCGGAGATCGCCGAGGTGCTGCACGAACGGCATCTCGCCGAGGGGGTGGCGTTCCGCCTCGACACCCGGATCGCCGGCATCGACGGGTCCGGGGTGGCGCTGGCGGACGGCGGGCATATCGCCGCCGACCTCGTGGTGGCGGGCATCGGCGCCGTGCCGGAGACGCGGCTCGCCGGGGCGGCGGGGCTCGCCGTCGACAACGGCATCGCCGTCGACGCCACGCTCGCGACCTCGGATCCCTGCATCTTCGCCGCCGGCGACTGCTGCTCGTTTCCGCATCCGCTCTATGACGGACGGCGGGTCCGGCTGGAGAGCTGGCGCAGCGCCCAGGAGCAGGGGGCGCTCGCGGCGCGCAACATGCTGGGGGCGGGCGAGGCGGCCTCGGCGGTGCCGTGGTTCTGGTCGGACCAGCACGAGCTGACGCTGCAGATGGCGGGCCTCGCCGAGGGAGCCGCGACGGCGGTGCGGCGCGAGCTGAAGGGCGGGGCGTTCGTGCTGTTCCACCTCGCCCGGGACGGACGGCTGCTGGCGGCCGGCGGGATCGGTCCGGGCAATGCCGTGGCCAGGGACATCCGGCTCTGCGAGATGCTGATCGCACGGCACGCCAAGCCCGACCCGGCGGCGCTGGGCGATCCTTCGGTCGGGCTGAAGAGCCTGCTCTCAGTCAGCTGCCGCTGAAGTCGTCGATGGCCTTCTGCAGCCGGCGGCGGCGCAGCCACACCCAGCCCCAGGCGAGGCCGGCCAACACCGCACCGACGACGAAGGCCGGGCTCAGGCCGACGGCATCGGCCAGCAGGCCCAGGATCAGCGCGCCGATGGCCGGGCCGGCGCGCTGGATGATGCCGAACAGCGACAGCACCCGGCCGCGATAGGCCGGGTTGGCGGTGAGGTGGATCAGGCTCTGCGTGCCGCTGCCGCAGACCAGCGACAGGAAGCCGATGCCGGCCAGCAGCAGGTGCGCCAGCCAGCGTATGTCGCCGAGACCGGCGAACAGCAGCATGGCGACGACGAGGCCGCCGGGGCCGATCAGCACCGCCGAGAGCACCTTGGGCAGGGTGGCCAGCCGCAGCAGCCAGACGCCGCCCAGCATGGCGCCGATGCCGACGCTGACGGTGAGGCTGGCGAGGTCGGAGGGGGCGGGTCCGAACCATTTGCCGGCGATGGCAGGCAACAGCTCGACCATGCCGCGCACGCCGAGGCTGACCGACAGGAGCAGCATCAGCGCCAGGCCCAGCACCGGATGATGGGCGGCGTGGCGCAGGCCGCCGACGATGCCGTCGCCCGGGCCGGCCACCGGCCGCTGGGCGGCCGGCGAGCGCTTCAGGCGCAGCAGCAGGAGGATGAACGGAAAGAAGCTGAGGCCGTTGAGCGCGAAGGCCAGCGCCGGGCTGCCGGCGGTGAGGGCGAAGCCGGCGACGATGGGCCCGACGAAGCGGGCGGCGTTGAAGCCGAAGGAGTTGAGCGAGACCGTGGTCGAGAGCAGCGGCCGCGGCGAGACGTCGGAGGCCAGCATCAGCCGCGGCGGCTGGTTGACGCCGTCGATCAGGCCGAGCGTGACGGCGGCGACGGTCAGCGTACCGAGCCCGAGCGCGTCGAACCAGGCGAAGGCCGCTAGCACGAAGGCCTGGGCCTGGGCGGCGATCTGGCCCCAGACCAGCAGCCGGAATCGGTCGCCGCGGTCGCTCAGCACGCCGCCGAAGGGGGCGACCAGCAGCGACGGCACCAGCTCGCAGGCGGCGACGGTGCCGACCCAGCCGGCCGAGCGGGTGAGGTCGAACACCAGCCAGCCGACGGCGACGCGCTGCACCCACAGGCCGACATTGGAGACGAAGCTGGAGACGAGGAAGAGCCGGATGTCGGGCTGGGCCAGGGCCTGGCGCAGCAGGCCGGGATTGCGCAGGTCCGGCATTCAGCGGAGCCGCGCGCCGAAGTGGCAGGCGCGGCCGGGCCGGCAGGCGGGTGCGCTGGGAATGGAAGGCGGCACGGGATCTCGAAAGGCGGCTGCGGCAGTCATGATATGAGGCAGCCCCGCCCGGCGCCAGCCGCAACCGGCCGGGGCCTTGCATTCCCCCGATGCATCATCGACCGTCTCGGGAGCAGTCGGTGGAGACCGGACGGATGAGCGACCTCGCGACCTTCGCCGCCATCCGTGCCGCCAAGGCGGCCGTGACCGCCGGCATCGCGGCATTCTTCCTGGTCGTGGCGCTGGGCAACGTCACCGACTACGATTCCAACTGGCAGTTCGTCCGCCACGTGCTGGCGATGGACACGACGTTCCTCAGCCCGGCGCTGATGGGGCGGGCCGTCACCGACGAGGCGGCGCAGCGGCTGGCCTATCACCTGATCATCGGCTGGGAGGCCGCCACCGGGCTGGTGCTGGTGGCGGCGGCCGTGCTGATGGTGGTGCGGCTCGGGCGGCCGGGGTTCGAGCGCGGCCGGGCCATGGCCGTGGCCGGCCTGGCGATGGGCTTCCTGCTCTACGGCGTCGGATTCCTGGTCGTGGCCTCGGAATGGTTCGCGATGTGGCAGTCGCAGACCTGGAACGCCCAGGCCAAGGCCGGGATGTTCACGACGGTGCTGGTGGCGGCGCTGGCGTTCGTGGCGCCGGCGGAGCGGTAGCCGGCCAGCCGGCGGCGAGCAGATCTCCCTCGACGATCCGCAGCGCCGCCTCGACACGATAGAACGATTTCTCTCCGAGGTCGCGAGCATCGCCGAATGGGTGACGATCGAGGGCCGGATTCGTGCATGCCGAGACCCGGACGACGGCGAGTTTCCGGAAATGGCGGTCGCCGGCGACGCCGATTGCCTCGTCAGCGGCGACAGCGACCTCCAAGGGAGCTGCTCGCCTTCCTCCGGCGCCGACGGCTACTTCGTCACCGTCTGCACCACCTCGAAGCCCTCGAACTGCGGGTGGCCGAGATAGAGGCCGCCGTGCTCGCCGGCGTTGCGGTGGGCGTCGCGGAAGGCCTGGCTCCTGGTCCAGCCCTCGAAGGCGGCGCGCGACGCCCAGATGGTGTGGGAGGCGAAGAGCGTATGGTCGTCGTTGGTCGGGCCGCGCAGCAGGTGGAACTCGACGAAGCCCGGCACGTCGGCCAGATGCGTGTCGCGCTCGGTCCAGACGCGCTGGAAACGGTCCTCCTGGCCGAGGGTGACGCGGAAGCGGTTCATGGCGATGAACATGGCGGGCCTTTCCCGGTCAACTGCTGCCGGCCCGCTTCTGCCGCAGCCGCCGCTCCATCGCCAGCTCCTCCTTCAGCGATTCCAGGTCGCGGCCGACCGTCGCCACCGCCAGGTCGCGGCCGGCGGCGCGGAAGCGGACCAGGGCGTCGCCCTTGGCGAGGTCGCCCTCGACCGCCGGCTCGTCCCAGCGCTCGGCGTGGCCGACATAGTTGACGATCAGGTCGAAGTGCCGGGTCCAGAAGAACGGCACGGCGTCGAAGGGTTCCTCGTCGCCCAGCATGGCGGCGGCGGCGTGCTGGCCCTGCCGCTCGGCCACCACCCAGTGCTCGACGCGGATGCGCTCGCCGCTGTGCGGATCCGGCCAGCGGGCGATGTCGCCGGCGGCCCAGATGGAAGGATCGGCGGTGCGCAGGCCGCCGTCGACGACGACGCCGTCGTCGACCTCGAGGCCGGCCTTCTCTGCGAGGCCGGTGCGGGGCGTCACGCCGATGCCGACCAGCACGAGATCGGCCGGCAGGCGGGCGCCGTCGTCGAGGATGACGGCATCGGCCTCGATCCGGGTGGGCTTGCGCTCCAGATGCAGCTTCGTGCCGTTCTTGCGATGGGTGTCGACGATCAGCCGCGACAGCTCCGGCCCGAGCTGCCTGGCCATCGGCTCCCGGTCGGGCGTCACGACATGGACCTCGAGCTCGCGGGCGACCAGCGATGCCGCGGCCTCCATGCCGATGAAGCTGCCGCCGATCACGACGACCCGCGGCTTGCCGTCCAGCCGCTCGATTAGCGCCCGGCAGTCGTCGAGCGTGCGCAGCAGGCGGACGTGCGGCAGCTCGGCGCCCGGCAGGTCGAGGCGCCTGGGCTCGGCGCCGGTGGCGAGCAGCAGCTTGCCATAGGCGAGGGTCCGGCCACCCTTCAGCCTGACACGCCTCGCCTCGGGCTCGATGGCCTCGACCACCGCCTCCAGCTCCAGCTTCACGCCGCGCCCGGCCAGCGAGGGCTCGAGCGGCAGCTTGTCCTCGGGCGTGCTGCCGTCGAGGTGCTCCTTGGTCAGCGTCGTGCGGTCGTAGGGCGGCTCGGTGTCGGCCGAGACCATGGTGACAGGGCTGTCGCAGCCGCGCCGCAGCAGCCCGTCGGCGGCGGCGAAGGCGGCAGCACCGCCGCCGACGATGACGATCGGGTCGGCGTCCTGCGTCGGTCGGTACCGCCCCGGCCTGGGCTCGAGCTTCCCTATGACGGCGGCCTTGCCGTCGCGCTGCTCGACCCGCCAGCGATCGAGCGGCGCGAAGGCCGGGGCGCGCAGCGCCTCGCCGCTGCGCAGGCTGAAGCAGGCATGGTGCCACGGGCAGCGGACGGTCTCGCCATCGACCAGCCCTTCGGCCAGCGGGCCGCCCTGGTGGGTGCAGGTGGCGGCGACGGCGCAGATCTCGTCGCCGGAACGGAACAGCAGCACGTCGTCCTCGCCGACCTTGCCGGCGAGGATGCCGCCATCGGGAACGAGCGACGGCTCGACGCCCTGGACGAGGTCGGGTGGCTGCGGGCTGTCGGGCATGGCGGGCGTCCGGATTACGGGAGGTGCAGGCCGAACGCGCCAGGATTGGAAAGGTTCGAGGCTACCATGCCGGTGCGGGACGGCTCCGTGCTGCGCAGCCGGACAACATGCTGGCGTTCCCGAAGAGGCCCCGCGCCGGCCTCCGCCGGCCCGCGGGGCGTCCCTGTCAGCGGCTCAGCCGCCGGTCTCGACGATCGACAGGGCGATGGCGGTGGTGATGTCGACGGCGACGCGCTCGCCGGGACGGCGCGCCGCGGCGAAGCCCTGCATCGCCGGATCGACCGCCAGGCTCTCCTCGCGGCCGTCCTCGGTGGTGAAGGTGACGACGCCGGTGGCCGGATCGTAGGACTTGAAGGTGACGACGGCACTCACCGCCGCACCCATGACGCCGGCGGGCCTGGCGCCCTCCGGCGCCCGCGCGGTCAGAACGGCGGCGCTGGCCGGGCCGCCCTCGCCCGCCTGGGCCATGCGCGCCGCCACGCTCTCCCGGTAGGTCAGCCGCACGACGTCGCCGGCGGCGAGCTGCGGCAGGTTGCGCACCTCGGGGCCGGCGACGACGGTGACGTCCTGGCCATCGGTGCCGCGCAGCGTGACCTCGCGGGTCTGCTGGTCGACCTTCTGGACCGTGGCGGTGGTGACGATGGTGCTCTCGCGCTGTGCCGACATCGGGGCGGGCGAGGCCGGCTCGTTGCCGCCGCCGGTGCAACCGGCGGCCAGGAGTGCCGCCATGGCCAGCGCCAGGGTGGTGGTGCGGATCGACATGTCGTCTCGTCTCCCGGGTGAGCTATACGAATCCGGCCACCGCGTGCGGCACGTAGGGTGCTTCCAGCGCCGCGATCTCCTCGGGCGCCAGCTTCACCGACAGGGCCGCCACGGCGTCGTCGAGGTGCTGCATCTTGGTGGCGCCGACGATGGGGGCCGTGACCACCGGCTTGGCCAGCACCCAGGCCAGCGCCACCTGCGCCCGCGGGATGCCGCGCGCCCTGGCGACCGAGGCCACCGCTTCCACCACCTTGCGGTCGGCGTCGCCGGTATGGGCGAACAGCTTCCTGCCGAACTCGTCGCTCTCGACGCGGGCGGTCACGGCGTCCCAGTCGCGCGTCAGCCGGCCGCGCGCCAAGGGGCTCCACGGGATGACGCCCAGGCCCTCGGCAGCGCACAAGGGCAGCATCTCCCGCTCCTCCTCGCGGTAGAGCAGATTGACGAAGTCCTGCATGGACACGAACTTCGCCCAGCCGTGGCGCTCCGACAGGGCCAGCGCCTTGGCGAGCTGCCAGGACCACATCGACGAGGCGCCGATGTAGCGGGCCTTGCCGGCGCGGACGACATCGTTCAGCGCCTCCAGCGTCTCCTCGATCGGCACGCCGTAGTCCCAGCGATGGATCTGGTAGAGGTCGACATGGTCGGTGCCGAGCCGCCGCAGGCTGTTGTCGATCTCGGCCAGGATGGCCCTGCGCGACAGGCCGGCGCCGTTCGGCCCCGGCCGCATCCGGCCGTGGACCTTGGTGGCGATCACCACCTCCTCGCGGCGGGCGAAGTCCTTGAGCGCCCGGCCGACGATCTCCTCGCTGGTGCCGTCGGAATAGACGTTGGCGGTGTCGAAGAAGTTGATGCCGAGCTCCAGCGCCTTGCGGATGAAGGGCCGGCTCTGCTCCTCGCCCATGCTCCAGGGGTGGCTGCCGCGCTCGGGCACGCCGTAGCTCATGCAGCCGAGGCAGATGCGCGATACCTCGAGGCCTGTGCGGCCGAGCCTCACATAGTCCATGACTGCCTCCCTAGCCCTTCATGTGCGCGGCGAACGCGTCCTTGTGGTCGGGGTGCCAGCGCGACAGCGCCGGGCGGTTCTCGATGATGTCGCCGACGGCCCAGCGCATGCGTTTGGCGTCGATCTCGGGCGTGGTCTCGTTGTCGGCGCAGATGATGTAGAAGTCGCCGGCGGTCATGCCCTCGACCATCCGCTCGACCACCTGTTCCGGCGTCCAGGCCGAGGCCGGCTTCTCGGTGCGGCCGCGCGCCGTCATGCCGGTGAAGGTGTGGCCCGGCACCAGCAGGTGGGCGCTGACGAGGCAGCCCTCGACCTGGCGCAGCTCGTGGGCCAGCTGCTCGGTCAGCACCTTCACCGCCGCCTTCGAGACGTTGTAGGCGGCGTTGCCCGGCGGCGTGGTGATGCCCTGCTTCGAGCCGGTGTCGACGATGGCGCAGGGCGTACCCTGGGCAATCATGTCCGGCACGAAGGCCGCGAGGCCGTTCAGCACGCCGTAGAAGTTGACGTCCATCAGCCGGTGCCATCCGGCGAGGTCCTGCCAGGGGCCGGCACCGTCGTCGATGGCGGCGTTGTTCATCAGGAACGCCACTTCCCCGAAGGCACCGTAGGCGGTCTCCTTCAGCAGCCGCATCGATTCCGGCGAGGCGACGTCGGTGGCGACGGTGCGGATGTCGGGCAGCCCGCCCTTGGCGGCCGCCGCCACCTCGTTGCCGGCGCGCGCCAGCCGGTCGGCGTCGCGGTCGGCGAGGCAGAGCCGCATGCCGCCAGCGGCCAGCCGCTTGGCGGCGGCGAGGCCGATGCCGCTGGCGGCACCGGTGACGACGCCGACGCGGCCGGCCGAAAGCGCGGGGTGTGTCATGGGCGGTCTCCCTTCGCCGGCCGGGTATCGGCCGGAAGGGAGCGGGCGGCAAGCGCGCAGTCGGTTCGCCGGCCCGGTCCGGCGCCACGATGCCGGCCGGTTTCAGCTGTCGGTCCGGCTGACGGCCAATCCCACATGCTCGGCGCCGGTGCTCGTGCGCCGATTGTCGATCCGGATGCGGTAGGTGCCGGTCCGGCTCGCCACGAACGACACGATCTCGAAATTGTTGTCCTGCGACCTCGACGCCGCGAGCTGCGTGCCGCCCGGGTCCGAGACGGCGAGATCCAGATTGGTGCTGACGGTGCTGTTGCCCTTGCCGGGCTTGTGTGCCCAGGCCAGCGCCACCCTGACCTTCTGGCCGGCGGTCGCCTGGAAGCTCTGGGTGCGCGGAAAGCCGGCGCTGCCGCCGCTGGTCTGGAACCACCACGACGTGCCGCCGCGCAGCACCGCGTCGGCGGCGGCGAAGCGCACGGCGCCGGCGCCGTCGCGGTCGCTGAGCGTGGCCGAGCCCTCGATGTTGCGCCGCGCGCTCGCCATCAGGATGGCGCGCACGCGCTCGGCCTGGGTGGCGAGCGAGAAGGAGGCACGGTCCTGCAGCAGGCCTATGCCGGCCGCCACGTGCGGGGCCGCGAAGCTGGTGCCGCTGCCCTCGACGAAGCCGGACTTCAGCCTGGTGCTGCGGATGTCGTGGCCGGGCGCCACGAGGTCGGGCTGCTCGCGGTCGCCGTTCCTGGAAGGCGGGTCGCGATAGGCGCTGAAGCTCGGGGCGATCGCCGGACTGCAGGCGTGCAGGTCGTCGCCGAGGCCGGCGGTGCCGCGATCGGAGAAGGCGCCGACCGAGATGTCGTTGTAGGCGATCTCCGGGCTGCCCATGCGCAGCGAGCAGACGTTCGACACCGCCACCACCACGCTCACGCCGGTGTTGTAGACCAGCCGGTCGACATATTGGGCGAAGGCGTCGAACTCGCCGTCGGTGTCCGAGCCGAAGCTCATGCTGACGGCGACGGCACCCCGGGAAACCACGCAGTCGGTGGCGGCGATCATCTCGGCATCGCTGAAATCGACGCCGATGCCGTCGAGGATCGTCACCCCCGGCGCGATCCCGCGATAGGTCGCGTGCGTGCTCTGGATGATGCCGGCCACCGCCGTCTTGTGATCGCTGGCGCCGATCCGCGATGTCGGCCGGCAGGCGGTGCGCCTGCCCGAGGGCAGGTTGGGATGGCTGGAGATGCTGCCCTCCTCGACCACCCCGACCTTGGCGCCGGTGCCGTCGATGCCGCGCCCCTGCACCACCGATGCCTGGGTGACGACCCTGGATACATTGAGCCGCGGGCGATGGACGCGCTCCTGCAGCACGGCCTTAATGGTGGCATCGCCGGCCATGGCGGTCACCGCCGCGGCGTTGCCGACGGCGACGATCACCCCGGCATAGTCCGAGGCGTAGACGATCTCGTGCCCGGTCCGCAGCAGCCTGCTCTCGGCGGCGGCACGACGCGCCGTCATCGCCGAGCGCACCGCCGAACGCTGCAGGGCGGCGTCGGCCGATCGCGGGATCGCCGCCGCCGGCTCGGCCGGATCGGCCAGAAGGTAGACGAGGCGCCGGCTGGTGCCGGGGCTGCTCCTCAGCGCCGAGGCCAGCGGGGCCGCGATCTTGCCGTCCGGCTCGATACTGCCGTCGGGCCCGGCGGCGGCGGGGCCGGCGCAGCAGACCGCCGCGAGGCCCGCCAGCGCAGCGAGGGCGACACGGCGGGACGGAGCGTCGAACAGCCCGGTGAACCCGCCCCTGGCGAGCGGTCCCGGACGGCGACGGACTTGCAGGCGTTTTGTCATTGTCTTCGGCCTTTCTGGATCTCGGGCCTTTCGGGTGAGCGGCGAGGCGGGCCTAGGCGTCCCAGTAGGGCACCGGCCCGCAACGTTCGACCATGAAGTCGACGAACGCCCGTACCTTGGGCGAGAGGTGGCGCGAGTGCGGATAGACGGCGTAGACGCCGGCGTCCTGCACGATGAAGGGCTCCAGGATCGAGATCAGCGCGCCGACGCGCAGGTCGTTGCCGACGATGAAGCTCGGCAGGCTAGCGATTCCGAGGCCGCGGATCGCCGCAGTGCGCAGGATGTCGCCATTGTTGGCGCGCAGCGGCCCCTCGATCGCGACGGCGATCGGCCGGCTGCCGTCGACGAAGCGCCATTCGTCGGCCGGCGTGTTGAGGCTGTAGGCCAGGCAGCGGTGCCGGCGCAGATCCTCCGGCACGGCGGGGGTGCCGTGGCGGTCGAGATAGTCCGGGCTGGCGCAGATCACCCGCCGCATCGGCGCCACCTTCCTGGCCACCAGGCTGGAATCGGCCAGCCTGCCGAGCCTGATCGCCACGTCGAAGCCTTCCTCGACCAGGTCGACGTAGCGATCGTTCATCGTCACATCGAGCTCGACCTCGGGATGGCGCGCCAGGAAGTCCGGCACGGCCGCGGCGAGATGCAGGAACCCGAAGCTCATCGGCGCATTCAGCCTCAACCGGCCGCGCGGCGTCTCGCGCAGGCGGCTGATGGACAGGTTGGCTTCGTCGAGCTCCCCCAGGATGCGGCTGATCCGCTCGTGATAGGCCTTGCCCTCCTCGGTGAGGGAAAGGGCGCGGGTCGTGCGGTGGAACAGGCGCGTTCCGACCTCGCCCTCGAGGGCGGCGATCTGCCGGCTGACCAGCGATTTCGACCGGCGCAGGCGCCTCGCCGCCGCCGTGAACGAGCCCGAGGCGGCGACCTGGACGAAGGCCTCCATATTGCTCAGCCGATCCATGTCGGTCCTGTCCTGTGCAACAATCTGGTGCCAGCTCAGCATATTGTTGCAAGGCAAGCCAGCGGGCAGGCTCGTCCGCAACTCAACCGGCCGCGAGGCTCGTCCCTCCGGCTCAACGAGGAGGAAGAGATGGCCTACACCTACAGGAAGCTGGACAAGGACAACGCCGTCGTCCTGATGGTCGACCACCAGGCCGGGCTAATCTCGCTCGTGCAGGACTACTCGCCCAACGAGTTCAAGAACAACGTGCTGGCGCTGGCCGACATCGCCAGGTTCTTCGGGCTGCCGACCATCCTGACCACCAGCTTCGACGAGGGGCCGAACGGCCCGCTGGTGCCCGAGCTGGTCGAGATGTTCCCGGACGCGCCGTTCATCCATCGCCCGGGGCAGATCAACGCCTGGGACAACGAGGACTTCGTCGCGGCGATCGAGGCCACCGGCCGCAGGCAGCTGATCATCGCCGGCGTCGTCACCGACGTCTGCGTCGCCTTCCCGACCCTGTCGGCGATCGAGGCCGGCTACGAGGTGTTCGTCGTCACCGACGCCTCGGGCACCTTCGACATCAACGTGCGCAACGCGGCGCTGATGCGGATGCAGGCGGCGGGTGCCCAGATGATGAACTGGTTCGCCGTGGCCTGCGAGCTGCATCGGGACTGGCGCAACGACATGGAGGGCCTGGGCAACCTGCTCTCCAACCACATCCCGAACTACCGCAACCTGATGAGCAGCTACTTCGCCCGCGCCAGGAAGTGAGCGCGCGACCGGGAGGGCGACCGATGCCATGCCGGCGGGCACGGGGCCGGGCCGGCGCCCTCCTGGCTGGCGGCCCGGCCTGCGGACAGAGGCCAAGCACGGCCACACCGGATCTGATCCTGCACAACGGCAGGCTCGCCACGCTCGATCCCGCCAGGCGGGGCGGCGCTCGGCGCTACATCCGCTCGACCTCGGTACCCGCCAGCTCCGCCGCCGCCAGCCGGGCCACCGCCAGATCGAGATCGGCCGGATCGCCATCGTCGAGGATCCAGGTCGCCGACAGGCCGGCATAGGCCAGGATCCAGCGCAGCAGCCGTGGACGCTCCAGCCCAGCGGCCTCGGCGACGATGTCCGCCTGCCGGGCCAAGCGACCGGGGTCGGTGGCGACGTGGATGTCCGGATTGCGGAAGAGGTTGGCGAAGTCGAAGCCGCGCTCGCCGTGGAGGCGCTTGGGGTCGATGGCGCACCAGCCCTGCTCGCCGACATCGAGCACATTGTCGTGGTGCAGGTCGCCATGCAGCACTGTCGGCTCCCGCGGCTCGGCCAGCAGCTCACGCGCCACGGCCGCAGCTCGCGCGACGACGCCACCATGGCGCTCGGCGCCCCGCCACAAGGCCTCGAACCAGCCCTCCAACGGCACCAGCTCCGGCAGCGGCCGCGGCCGTGGCGCATGCAGCCTCGCCGCCACGGCGCAGATGATCCGGCTGGCCTCGTCGTCGCGGCCTTCGCGCGCCATCGCTACCAGCGAGCGCGTCCCGAGCGCCCGCTCCAATAGGAGAGCGTCGCCCTCGTGCTCGAGCACGGGCATGGCGCCATCGCCATCCCACCAGCGCATCAGCACCGCCCCGAAGCGTTCCTCGGCCTCGCAGGCGATCTTCAGCATCGCCGGCCGCCCGCGACAGCGCACCGGCAGGAGCCGGCTGCTGTGCGTGACCATGGGCTCGCCGTCCGGCTCGAGATCCCAGCGTGCCAGCCACGTGTCGAACATCACGCTCCCGTCGCTGCAGATGTGCAAAGCTGGATCCAGTCCGGAGAGATCCCATGCGCATCGCCACCTACAATGTCGAGAACCTGTTCGACCGTGCCAAGGTGATGAACCAGGACAGCTGGGCAGAGGGGCGGCCGACGCTCGACCGCTTCGCCGAGCTCAACGCCCTGCTCGCCCGGATCGCCTACAGCCCCGCCGACAAGGTGCGCATGGCCGAGCTGATGGTCGAGCTGGGGCTGGAGAAGAGCGATACCGGCCCCTTCGTGCTGCTGCGCCGCAACCGCGGCAAGCTGCTGCGGCGGCCGAAGACGGGCGGCATCGAGATCACCGCCGACGGCCGCGCCGACTGGGCGGGCTCGCTGGAGCTGCGCGACGAGCCGGTGGGCGAAGGCGCGATGCGCAACACCGCCCGCGCCATGATCGATCTTCGGGCGGATGTGCTGGCGGTGGTCGAGGCCGAGAGCCGGCCGGTGCTGGCGGCGTTCAACACCGAGATCGTCAAGGCCCTGGGCGGCGCGCCGTTCCGCCACGTCATGGTGATCGACGGCAACGACGAGCGCGGCATCGACGTCGGCCTGATGAGCCGGGCGGGCTTCCCGATCGGCGTGATGCGCAGCCATGTCGACGACCGGCTGACGGACGGCACGCCGGTATTCTCGCGCGACTGCCCGGAATTCTCGGTGGCAACGCCCTCCGGCAATCGGCTGACGATGCTGGTCAACCACTTCAAGAGCAAGGGCTATGGCGGCAAGGCGGCGTCGGACGCGAGAAGGAAGGCGCAGAGCGCACGGGTGCGCGAGATCTGCCGGGAGCTGATGCAGGCGGGCCAGGACCTGCTCGCCGTCGTCGGCGACCTCAACGACACGCCCGACAGCGATCCGCTGGCGCCGCTCCTCGCCGATGGCGAGCTGCGCGACGTCTTCGGCCATCCGGCGTTCGAGGACGGCGGCTGGCCCGGCACCTACGGCCTGTGCAACGCCGGCAACAAGATCGACTATCTGCTGTTGTCGCCGAAACTGTGGGAGCGGGTCACGGCCGGCGGGGTGTTCCGGCGCGCCATGTGGCCGGGCTCACGGCCCAGGCGCTGGGAATGCTATGCCGAGCTGGCGCGGCCGGAGGACGCCGGCTCGGACCACGCGGCGGTGTGGGCCGACATCGACATCTGACGGACGCGCTCAAGCGCCGTCGCCGGCCGCGGTGGCGACGACCTCGTCACCTTCCATCAGCCCGTCGATCACGCCCGCCTTCAGGAAGGTCTCTGCCGGGACATGGAAGAGGCGGTCGCTGGGCGTTCTCGCGGCCTTGCGGACGATGGCGCGCGGCACCTTGTGCGCCAGCAGGAATGCCCGCGCCTCCGATTCGGCCGCCTGCCTGCTGAAGCGGGCCATCTCATCGTCGGCATCGACGACGCTTCCCACGGCGTGCAGGCCGTAGCTCAGCGAACGGTCGGCGTAGGACCGCGGCGAGGCGATGGCCACGATCACGCAGGCGCTGTCGCAGGCCTCGCGGGCGATGACCTGGACGTCGCGCCGCTCGAGGAAGGCCGCGATGGCGAGCGCCTCGTCGATCAGGCCGCCCGGGCTGGTGATCTCCAGGATCGCGATCGAGCCCAGCTCGCGCTCGACCGCTTCGAGCCGTGCCAGCATGCCGATGCCGATGTCGCCATGCAGATGCACACGCCGCTGCGCGGCGTCGGTGCGCAGCGTGTAGTCGTAGGACGAGGCCGCCAGTCGCACCTCGGCCCATCTCGGCGCCTGGAAGATCGACGTCGCCAGCACGAGCGACTGGAACGCGAACAGCAGCAGGCAGCAGGCGACGGCCCCGCCGCCCCGCCCGTGCCGGATCGTCCGGTAGGGGTGCCGCCAGAGCGCCCGCAGCAGCATGCCGCCGGCGAGCAGGAGCAGGGCCATCAGGACCAGGCGGAGGAAGATGACCACGGCGGCGGCCTCGCCGACCTTCGCCCGATCGGCGATGGCCGTGCCGAGCGCGTCGACGGCGGCCAGGAGGCCGGCGCAGGCGAGAAAGCCGAGGAGTCGATAGAGGAAGCCCCGCGCCGACTTGGCCGAGGCTCGCGGGGATGCGGACTGGAATGCCGGGGCCGCGAGCATCGCCGCCGGCCCTCAGCCGCCGTAGATGCCGTAGGCCAACCAGCCCAGCAGCATCGCCACGCCCAGGACGTCGAGCGCGCGCTGCGCAGCACCGACGGGCCGGTGCAGCACCGCCAGCCCCTGCGCGGCGTCCCAAGGCGTGGTGCCCGCATCCTTCAATCGCCGGTAGGCCGCGATCATCGCGAGGTAGGCGAGGATCGGCAGTTGCAGGCAGATCCCCACGATCCAGACGTGCAGCTCGCGGCGGAAGGCGCGGGCGATGCCAATGGGATTGCCCGTACCGTCGACCACCTTCACCCCGAAGACGGCCTTGCCGATCGTCGAGCCGCTGAGGCCGATGAACACGGCGTTGAGGGGCATGGCGACGAACGCGCCGAACAGCGCGTCCAGGATCGCGCCGTAGCGCATCTCGAACAGGCCGAAGAACCGGTCGGCCGACAGCGGCGCGAAGCCGTAGAGCGCCCAGGCGACGAAGTGGGTGCCGACGATGCCGCTGACGACGAGGTCGACCTCGCGGGCCAGGAACCGCCGCCACGGCGCGATCCGGGGACCGGACCACATCGCCGGAACCGCGACGGGCGGTATCGCCACCCGCTCGCCTGCGGGGGCATCGAACGACAGCAGCAGCTCGGACGTCGGTTGCCGCGTGGGCCGGAAATCCATGCCGCCATCATATGACGAAGTTTCTATGAACGCCAGGATTTGGTCTCGGCAGCGCCGGTCAGCCATGCACCAGCAGGCTGCTCTCCGGTGCCTGGCCGCGCTCGCTCATGCCGTAGTCGCGGATGACGCCGGCGACGCGCAGCCGGTAGTCGCGGAACACGCCGGCCCTGCCCGCCTTCTGCGCCGCGCGGTGGCGTGGCCGCGCCCGCCAGCGGGCCAGCGCCTCCTCGTCGCGCCAGACCGACAAGGACAGCAGCTTGCCGGGCTCGGTCAGGCTCTCGAACCGCTCGACCGAGACGAAGCCGTCGATCTCCGCCAGCTCGTCACGCAGGGCCGCCGCCATGCCGAGATATTCCTCGCGACGTCCCTCGGTCGGCCAGACCTCGAAGATAACGGCGATCATGACGTTCTCCGCAAACTGCCGGTCTTGGAGAGACAGATTGCATGATCCCACCCATCTGGGATATCAATGATATCAATGCTAGGCTGAAGCGATGACCAAAACCCTGCTCGTGCGAAATGTCGATACCGAGACCGCCCGCAGGCTGCGCTTGCGGGCGGCGCGCCACGGCCGATCCATGGAGGCCGAGCATCGGGAGATCCTGCGCGCCGCGCTTGCCGACGACAGCGCCGAATCCTTCTGGGATCTCGCCGACAAGATCCGTGGACTCACTGAAGGCACGACTCAAGTGCCCTCGGA
Source organism: Geminicoccus sp. (assembly GCA_035326425.1). Classification (GTDB taxonomy): domain Bacteria; phylum Pseudomonadota; class Alphaproteobacteria; order Geminicoccales; family Geminicoccaceae; genus CALKJU01. The sequence continues at coordinate 60,270 of DAOLFG010000016.1, forward strand.
GGTTCTGCTTCGCGAATCGCGTGATGAGCGGTGAACCTCTATGTCGTCGACGCCAGCGTGGCGATCAAATGGGTCGTCAGCGAGGTCCACTCCGACATCGCCATGAGCCTGCGCCGCCATCGGCTGGCGGCGCCGGAGCTGCTCGGCCCGGAATGTGCGAACATCCTGTGGAAAAAGGTTCGTCTCGGCCACATTTCTGACGAGGTCGCATCGATCGCTGCGGCTGGCCTGGAACGCATGCCGGTTGCGCTCCATTCGACAAGACCGCTGATCCGACAGGCTACAGTGTTGTCGATCGCGCTCGGACATCCGGCCTATGACTGCTTTTATCTGTCTCTCGCCCTGACGATCGGCTGCCAGTTCATTACCGCCGACGAGCGGCTGGTGCGTCGCCTCGACCAGCCAGATGCGAAAGGCTGGCGTCAGCAGGTCCTGTCGTTGCGCGACGCTGCAATCAGCCCAACACCTCCACCCGATCCGTCCGATAGAGACTCCGGTCGCTGAAGATGTCGCTCCAGGTCCGGCTGTCGGGGAACTGCTCCGGGCGGTGCTGCTGGAACAGGCCGAGGATGCCGGCGGCCGACAGGATGCGATGCGGATGGAGCGCGAGCAGGCTGTCGCGCTGCGTCGCCCAGTAGTCGTCGACGACGGCGATGTAGCGGTCGAGCGAGCGCTCGATGTCGTCGCGGCGATAGTTCGGGACGAGATCGCGCGCCACCTTCAGGGCGTAGAGCGCGTCCAGCTCGAGATAGTGCGTCGGGTTGGGATCGGGCATGTCGAGCCAGCGACCGTTGGGGAGCTGCAGGGCGAGCGTGCTGTCGATCAGCCGCTCGGGTGCCGGGAAGGTGCGGCCGTGGTGGGTGTAGATCGGCACGATGTGGACGCTGCCGCCCAGCGGCTGGTGCCTGTCGGAATGCGCGACGCCCTTGCGCCACCAGCCGGTGTCGCTGTCGAGGTTGGCGTCGAGCCAGCCGATCACCGTGTCGATCCACTCGGGGGTGCAGGCCCGGCTGAAGCTGAAGCAGTGCATGCCGCCCCAGAACAGGTGCGAGGCCCGCCACTGGCCGGCCCAGTCGATGCCTTCCAGCCATGCCGCCACCTTCTCCGGCGTGGCGAAAGGCTCGTAGAGGCGGCAGGGCCAGCGCTGCCGGCCGCCCAGCACGCCGAGTGCTCCGATCACCATGCCGTTGGCGTGCAGCGGGTAGTGGCCAAAAGTGTCTTCGTAGCTGCCGTCGCCCGGCCAGCCGTGGTAGTTGCCGCGGGCGTAGGAGTTGATGTGCTCGACCCATTCGCCGCGCTGCCGCTCGGAAAGCGAGGTCAGCAGGTCCTCGCCCATGACGGTGCGCGTCAGCGCCATGTCGAGCGACGAATAGAGGTCTGGCCGCCGGCCCTTCGCCATGCGGTAGCTGCCATAGAGGCCGTCGCGGTCCAGCAGGCCATCCGACCAGGCCATGATCTGCTCGCGGATCTCGGGAAGACGAAGCATGGTCAGCCTTTCACGGCACCGGTCATGAAGCCGCCCAGCACCCGGCGCTGGGTGACGAGGAAGAGGATGATCACCGGCACGGTGGTGAGCGTCGCCAGCGCCATCGTCGCCTGGAAGCTGACGCCGTACTCGCCGTTCAGCGCCAGCAGCGCCACCGGCAGGGTGTAGGTGTCCGGCCGGGTCGACAGCACCAGGATCGGGAACCACTGCTTCCAGTTGAGCAGGAAGGCGATCAGGATGGCGGTCAGGATCACCGGCCGGGCGATCGGCAGCACGATGCGCAGCAGGATCTGCAGCTCGGTGGCGCCGTCGACGCGGGCGGCGTCCATCAGCTCGACCGGGATCGAGCGGAAGAACTGCACGAAGATGAAGAAGACCAAGGGTGCCAGGCTCAGCACCAGGATGATGCCGAGATAGCTGCCGAGCAGGCCCAGCTTGAAGACGACGAAGTAGAGCGGGATCACCAGCAGCATGTTCGGATACATGATCGTCAGCATGAAGCCGTAGCGGATGCTGGTGAACAGCGGCAGCCGGGGCTGGCGGTAGAGGGCGTAGGCGCCGAGGCCGGTGGCGATGACGCCGACGGCGGTGGCGGCGATGGTGAAGACCAGCGAGTTGACGATGTAGGTCGAGAGGTCGACGCCGCCCAGCCGCGCGATCGAGCGGTAGGCGCTGAGATCGAAGGTCTCGGGCAGGAGGCGCAGCGGCTCGGACAGCACCGCCTCCTGGCTGCGGAAGGCGCCGATCGCCATCCAGTAGAACGGATAGAGGAAGGCGACGCCGATCAGCAGCGCCAGCGCATGGTTGAGGATCCCCGGCAGATGCCGCCTCATCGATGGTCTCCCCGCTCCATCCACCAATAGGTGCCGGCGGCGATGGCGAAGACGATGACGAACAGGATCGTCGCCATGGCGGTGGCCTCGCCGTAGAGCGCGGTCTCGAACTTGGTGTAGGCGAAGTACGAGACGAAATTGGTGGCGAAGTTCGGCCCGCCCTTGGTGATCACCATGATCACCGTGAAGGTCTTGAGGAACTCGATCAGCGCATAGACGGTGTTGACGGCGATCGCCGGCCTGAGCTGCGGGATGGTGACGTGGACGAGGCGCTGCCAGCGGCTGGCGCCGTCGATCTGGGCCGCCTCGTCGATGCTGGCGTCCAGCAGCTGCAGGTTGGTCATGAAGATGATGGCGTAGAGCCCGACATGGTGCCACAGCTCGACGATCAGCAGGGTGACGAAGGCGGTGCCGGCGGTGGTGACGCCGCCGAAGGGCGGCAGGCCCAGGCTCAGCAGCACGGCGTTCACCGCACCGAAGTCCTGGTTGAACATCCACTTCCAGACGATGAAGCTCGCCACGTCCGGCGTGATCACCGGCAGGAAGATGGCGAGCTTCAGGAACGGGGCGATCCGGCTCAGGCTCGGCTGGCAGGCGAACAGCGCCAGGGCCAGCGCCGCCACGACGTTCACCACCACCGACAGCACGGTGAACAGGATCGTCCGCCACAGGCTGTCGGCGAAGGCCGGATCGGCCAGCACCGCGCGGAAGTTCTCGAACCCGACGAAAGTCGGCTCGTCGCTGAACGCCGACATGTTCTCCATGAAGGCGAGCTGGATGCTCTGCACGATCGGCCAGAGGCCGAACACGATGGTCAGCGACGCGAACGGCAGCACGAACAGGTAGAGCGAGCGATACCGCCAGGCGCCGCTCAGCGGCCGGTCGGCCGGAGCCAACCGGAAGGCGGACGGGGCGGCGACGGCCATCCTGGTCTCTCCCGGGCGACGGTGGCGGAGCGGCCGGGCGGCGGCAGGGTCGCCGCCCGGCGGGGCCTCAGCCCTTGGCCTTCAGCTTCTCGACCTCGGCCTGCAGCGCCGTGGCGGTCTGCTGCAGCCAGGCGTCCCAGTCGGCCGGCGGGTTGCTGATCGCGCCGATCAGCATCTTGTAGTAGGTCTCCTGCAGCGCCGGGTACCAGGGGAACTCGGCGGTCATGAAGTCGGTGCTGGCGAGCCTGGTGGCCGGGTCGACGAAGGGCTTGAGGCTCGGCGTCACCTTGCCGGTGTCGAGGTCGGTGCGCACGACGCCGCCCATGTTCTCGAGCGAGCGCTGCTGGATGTCCTTGTCGACCAGGAAGGAGACGAACTTCTTCGCCGCCTCCTTGTTCGGCGAGTTGGTCGGCACGGCCATGCCGCGCACGCTGCCGATCACCATCGAGCCCTTGTCGTTGCTGACGAACTGCGGGAACGGGCCGACTAGGTAGTCGCCGGTGATGGTCTCCTTGTCCCACTTGCCGACGTTCCAGTTGCCGACCCGGAACATGCCGGCGCGGCCGCCTTCGATCAGCTGGTACATGTCGACGAAGGTGTGGTTCACCGTGTCGGGGGCGACGAGCTTGTACTCGGTGAACAGCTTCAGGAACTCGATCGTCGGCTTGCCAACCTCGGGCTTGGTGATGATCACCTTGGCGTCGTCGTCGATCAGCGCGTTGTGAGCGCCGGTGCCGAAGGCCAGCAGGTTGATGCTGCCGCCGAAGATCGAGCCGGCATTGCCGGCCTGCCAGGCCATGCCGTAGGTGTCGTCCTTGCCGTTGCCGTCGGGATCGCTCTTCTGGAACTTCTCGGCGACGCGCAGCGTGTCGGCCCAGGTGACCGGGAAGGTCTCGCCCACCTTGTCGAGCCAGCTCTTGCGGATGCCCCAGCCGGCGATGGTGCGCTGGAACGGCACCATCAGCAGCCGGCCCTCGAGGGTGCCCGAGATCTTGTCGGCATCGGTCAGGAAGGCGCGGTCCTCGGCACTCATCGCCTCGATCTGCGGCGTCATCTCCTCCAGCTTGCGGGTGGTCTGCTGGATGCGGACGATGCGGGTGTCGTCGTTGAAGATGATGTCGGGGGCGGTGTTGGTGTTGAGTGCCGCGATGACCTTGGTGAACCACTGCTCCGTCGGGAAGGACAGCGACTTGATGGTCACGCCGGGATTGGCCTTGGCGTAGATCTCCGACATCTGCTCGATCATGCGGATGCCGTCGTCGCCCTTGTCGTGCCAGATCACCAGCTCCTCGGCACCCGCGGCCGTGGCGAGCACGCAGGCGAGTGCGGTGGCGCCCAGCAGGACGGCGCTCCTTTGCGCGATCCGACGACTCATGGCTTCGCTCCCTGACATGGCGTTTGTCGCTGCAACGTTTCGCAAATTTGCCACCTCGTCAAGAAATGTTTTCTGTTGCGCAATGTTGCAGGTTTTGTTTCGCTGCGTGGCAGGGAGGTCGAAGGCAGCATGATCAGCGTCGAGAGCCGCAATCCGAGCCAGCGGCAGATCGCGGCGGCGCTCGGCATCTCGGTGAGCACCGTCTCCCGGGCGCTCAGCGACGCCGCCGGGGTCAGCGAGGAGCTGCGCCAGCGCGTGCTCAAGGCGGCCGGCGATCTCGGCTACGGCAAGGCACCGCGGGCAGCGGCGCGGCCGCAGCGCGATTCCGGCACCGAGGGCGGCCGCGTCGGCATGTTCGTGACGCTGGACACCTTCCCCGGCGATTCCGCAGGCTTCTACCACGACATCCTGCGCGGCGCCGACGACGAGCTGAAGCGCAACGGCGTCGCCGTCGACATGGTGTTCGTGCAGGACGGCAACCGGGCGGCCCGCTACGTCACCGACTATTGCGCCGACCATCCGGGCTGCGGCGTGATGCTGGTGGCCCTCGACCATCCCGACCTGATCGCCGCCGCCGCCGAGGCCGGCAGCCAGCTCGTCATCGTCAACGGCTGGGATCCGCAGATGCGCGCCGACGGCGTGATGCCGGCCAACGACCGTGGCGCCCGCCTCGCCGCCGACCATTTGCTGGGCCTGGGCCATCGCCGCATCGCCATCGTCAGCGCGCATCACCGGCCGACGCTGCACGAACGTTTCCACAATTTCCGCAACAGCCTGCCCGAGCCGCCGGCCGCCCTGCTCGAGATCGCCCTGCCGCACCCCGATCTCGCCTTCGATGCCATGCGCAGGCACCTGGCGGCGCACCCGCTCGACTTCACGGCCGTGCTGTGCGGCAACGACCTGATCGCCGTCGGCGTGCTGCAGGCGCTGGAGGAGCGCGGCATTCCCGTGCCCGAGCGGTGCTCGGTGATCGGCTTCGACGACATTCCGCTCGCCGCCATGTCGCGGCCGCGGCTGACCACCGTCCGCATCGACCGCGACGGCATCGGCCGGCTCAGCGCCCGCCGGCTGCTGGAGCGCATGGCCGAACCCGACCTCACGCCCGTCGACATCCGCCTGGGCTGCCGCGTCGTCGTCCGCGAGTCGACGGCGCCAGCCCCAACCCCGGACACCGAGACATGATCGACCTTCGAGGCTTCATCGACGATGCCGAGGCCATCGTCGCCCGCGCCAATCTCGGCCGGCACGGCGCCTATGCCCGCCATGCCCCGGTGGGCGGTGCCGCCCTCGGCCCGATCGATCCCTACGGCTGCTCGGACGCCGCCAACATCCTCTACACCATCGGCCGCTTCCCGCGTGGCCTCGACGAGCGCGCCGGCTTCGTCGCCGAGATGCAGGCGCAGCAGGAGCCCGACACCGGCCTGTGGCGCGAGACCACGCACCACCCGATCCACACCACGGCGCACTGCCTCGCGGCGCTGGAGCTGTTCGACGCCGGCTGCCTGCATCCGCTGACCGCGCTGGCGGCCCAGCGCGAGCCCGCCGGCATCCGGGCGTTCCTGGACAGCCGCGACTACCTGTTGCCCTGGCAGGCCTCGCACCAGGGTGCCGGGATCTATGCCGCCCTGGTCCTGGCCGGCGAGGCGACACCGGCCTTCCAGGAGGCCTATTTCGGCTGGATGGCCGAGAACGCCGATCCGGCCACCGGGCTGATCTGCAAGGGTGCCCCGGCGCCCGTCGAGCACAGCGGCGTCGCGACGCTGTTCCCGCACCTCGCCGGCAGCTTCCACTACCTGTTCAATCACCAATATGCCCGCCGGCCCTGGCCGAACCCGGACCGCTTCGTCGACACCTGCTTCGCGCTGCGCAGCGCCCGCGAGTTCCCGCTGGCGAGGATCGTCGGCTTCGCCGAGATCGACTGGGTCTATTGCCTCGACCGCTGCATGCGCCAGAACGGCTACGCCTATGCCGAGGGTCTCGCCGCCCTCGAGGACTTCGCCCGGGAATATGGCCGCTTCCTCGTCGAGCTCGACCGCTCGAACGACCGGCTGAACGACCTGCACATGCTGTTCGGCGCCCTGTGCTGCCTCGCCGAGCTGCAGCAGGCGCTGCCGGGGCGGCTGGTCACCGAGCCGCCGCTCAAGCTGGTGCTCGACCGCCGGCCGTTCATCTGAGCGCCGCCATGCCGGCGACCCGGCCCGCGCTCGCCTTCGCCATGGATCCGGCCCGGACGGCGCATGTGCTGTCCGGCGCCGACCGGACGCGGCTGGAGGGCCTGTGCCGCGTATTGGACGGCGAGCCGCTGCGCGACTTCGTCTCGCCCCGCGCCGCCGAGCTGCTGGCCGAGGCCGAGATCCTGGTGACAGGCTGGGGCTGCCCGACGATCGGCGCCGAGGTGCTGCGGCTGGCGCCGCGGCTGCGGCTGATCGGCCATGCCGCCGGCACGGTGAAGTTCCTGGCCGCGCCGGACGTCTTCGCCGCCGGTATCGCCGTGACCCATGCCGCGGCCGCCAACGCGCTGCCGGTGGCCGAGTTCACGCTGGCGGCGATCCTGTTCGCCAACAAGCGCTTGCTGCAGTTCCGCGACCTCTACCGCCGCCAGCGCTCGGCCGGGGCCAATGCGGCGCTCGCCAGCAGGCCGATCGGCAATTTCCGCAAGGCCGTCGGCATCGTCGGCGCCTCGCTGATCGGCCGGCGCGTCATCGAGCTCTTGCAGCCGTTCGCCTTCGAGCTGCTGCTGTACGATCCGTTCGTGACGGAGGAGCAGGCCGCCGTCCTCGGGGTCCGCTCGGTGTCCCTGCCCGAGCTGATGCGCAGCTCGGACGTGGTCTCGCTGCACGCGCCGGCACTGCCGTCGACCCGCCGGATGATCGACGCGGCGATGCTGGCGCTGCTGCGCGACGGCACCACCTTCATCAACACCGCCCGCGGCAGCCTGGTCGACCACGCCGCCCTCGAGGCCGAGCTGCTGACCGGCCGCATCGACGCCGTGATCGACGTCACCGAGCCGGAGCCGCTGCCGCCGGATTCCCGGCTCTACGACCTGCCCAACGTCCTGCTGACCCCGCACGTCGCCGGTGCCCTGGGCCTGGAGCGGCAGCGGCTGGGCACGCTGATCACCGACGAGGTCGAGCGCTTCGTGAACGGCCTGCCGCTGCGCCACCGGGTGGATCCGACGCTCCTGGACCGGAGCGCTTGAAGCCGGACGCAACCGGCGCTCCGATGCATGGACACTGGCGGGACGAAGGCACGGCGTTCATGATCGACGAGAAAGGCGGAGCATCTGGCATGTCCGGGAAGAATTGGGACAGGGTGCCGATCGACGCGCAGAGCATCGACGCGCCCCTGTCGCGAGCAGCCGTCTTCCTCGTCGTCACCGTCGCCAACGAGCACACGGCCCTGGCGAAGGTCTGCTCGGCACTCGATGGGCTCGCCGACCTCGTCAAGACGGTTGGTTTTCGCGATCTGTCCGGCCGGCTGTCGTGCATCGTCGGCATCGGCCGCGACCTCTGGGATCGTCTCCGGCTCGACAGGCGGCCGAAAGAGCTGAGGCCGTTCGCCCCGATCAGGGGAGCGGCCCATTCCGCTCCGTCGACACCGGGCGACCTCCTCTTCCATATCCGAGCCGAACGTGCCGACCTGTGCTTCGAGCTCGAGCGCCTGCTGCTCGACAGCCTCGGCACCTGCGTGACCGTCATCGACGAGGTTTCGGGCTTTCGCTATTTCGATGCCCGCGACCTCCTGGGCTTCGTCGACGGCACGGCCAACCCCACCGGTATCGATCTGCCCGCCTCGTCGCTCGTCGGCGACGAGGACGCCGACTTCGCGGGCGGCAGCTATGTCGTCGTCCAGAAGTACCTCCACGATCTCGACGCCTGGGCCCGCATTCCGACTCCTCTGCAGGAGGCGATCATCGGCCGCACCAAGATCGACAATATCGAGATCGACGACGACGATGCGCCGCGCAAATCGCACAAGTCGCTCGCCACCGTCGTCGATGCCGACGGCAACGAGCACGACATTCTCCGCGACAACATGCCGTTCGGCCGTCCCGGCCAGCGGGAGTTCGGCACCTACTTCATCGGCTATACCCGCCGTCTCTGGGTCATCGAGAAGATGCTGCAACGGATGTATGTCGGCGACCCGCCGGGCGCCTACGACCGGCTGCTGGATGTCTCGACGCCGCACACCGGCTCGACGTTCTTCGCTCCGTCTCGCCCGACGCTGCAGGCACTCGTCCAGACGGCGCAGGCGAGGCTCGCGGCCGCCTGATCGCCCGTCGCCGCCGAGAGAGGCGCTACGCTTGCATTTTTCTTTCAGATACTCATATCCTGAAAGGCAAACGCAACTTGGAGCCCACCGATGGCCAGCGCCGTCGCCCAGATGATCGACTCTCTCCGCCAACGGGGCGGGCTCAAGGGCATGGATGTCGCGAATATCGCCACCGTCTCGCCCGCCACCGTCTCCCGCTGGACCTCGGGCAAGGCTTTTCCGCACCCGAAGACGCAGCTCCTGATCTCCGATCTGCGCTATGTCGTCGACCGTCTGGCCGAGTTCTACTCGCCCGAGGAGACCAGGCTCTGGCTCTACGCCAGGCACCGCCTGCTGAACGGCGAGCGGCCGATCGACCTCGTCCATGCCGGCCGGGCCGACGAGGTGCTGGCGGTGATCGAGAGCCTGGACGCCGGCACCTACACCTGATCCGTGCCCGGGTGCCTGCATGACCGCTCGCTGCTGGACGCGCTGGAGGCGATGGCGCCGACGCCGTTCGTCGGCGCGGTCTGGCGCGTCACCCGCAAGGGCCGCGAGCCCCTGCGCGGCTCGACCGCCGCCGGCCGCTGGAGCCCGGCGGGCGAGATCGAGGTGCTCTACACCAGCCTGGAGCGCGACGGTGCCCTCGCCGAGATCGGCTTCAGGCTGTCGCTGGAGCCGGTGTGGCCCAGCCGGATCGAGCACGAGATCCACCGCGTCCAGGCCAGCGCCGACCGCATGCTGCGCTTCGCCGAGGTGGCGAGCCTGAGGCCGCTGGGGGTCGACGTCGACCGCTACGAGACCTTCGACTACACGGCGACCCGGGCCATCGCCTCGGCGGCGCATTTCCTGGAGTTCGACGGCCTGGTGGTGCCCAGCGCCCGTGCTCCGTGCGCCAATCTGGTGGCCTTCATGGATCGCGTGGTCCTGACCCTGACCCACAGCGAAGCCGTCGACTGGCAGGCCTGGCGGAGCCGCCGGCGATGACCACGCTCCTGCTCGTCAACCCCAACAGCTCGCAGACGACCACCGGGATGATGGTCGCCATCGCCCAGGCCGAGGCCGGCGATCGGGTAGAAATCCGCGGCGTCACCGCCCGGCAGGGCCCCTCGATGATCGTCACGCCCGAGGCGCTCGCCGCCTCGGCCGCCGAGGTCGTCGCCCTCGGCATCGAGGCCAAGGGCATCGACGGCATCATCGTCGGCGCCTTCGGCGATCCGGGGCTCGACGAGTTGCGGCGGCGCGTCGACGTGCCGGTGACGGGCATCTGTGAGGCGTCGATGCTGGAAGCCGCCGAGGGCGGGCGGCGGTTCGCGGTGGCGACGACCACGCCCGAGCTGGTCGCCGCCATCGACGCCAAGGCTGCCGCCTTCGGAGCGCTCTACCGGGGCGTCCGCCTGACGGAAGGCGATCCGTTCGCCCTGGTCGCCGACCCGGCGAGGCTCGCCGAGGCGCTGGCGGAAGCGACGGCCGCCTGCTTCGGCGACGGTGCCGAGGCCGTCATCATCGGCGGCGGACCGTTGGGACAGGCGGCGATGGCATTGGAGACGCGCTTCACCGAGCCGGTGATCGGGCCGATCCCGGCGGCGGTGCGCCGGCTGCTCAGGCTGCTGCCGGCTGACCCAGCCGCGAGCAGCGCGCCCAGTGCGCCGCCCCGACCCTGATCTCGGCCGGCACGGCCTGTGCGCAGGACGGCCGGAACGACTTGCAGCGCGGACCGAAGGCGCAGCCGGGCGGTGGTGCCGCGAGATCCGGCGGTGCGCCGGGAATGGCCTCCAGCCGGCTGCCCTTGGGCAGGTCGTGCCCCGCGCGCGAGGCCAGCAGACCCACCGTATAGGGGTGCGAGGCGCCGCGGATGACGGCGGCGCAGGGGCCGGTCTCGACGATGCGGCCGGCATACATCACGGCGATGCGGTCGGCGACCTCGACGGCGACGCCGATGTCGTGGGTGACGAAGACGACCGCCAGCCCCAGCTCCCGCTGCAGCTCGCGCAGCAGCAGCAGCACCTGGATCTGCACGGTGGCGTCGAGGGCGGTGGTCGGCTCGTCGGCCAGCAGCACCTTCGGCCGGCAGGCCAGCGCCAGCGCGATCATCGCCCGCTGGCGCATGCCGCCCGACATCTCGTGCGGATAGTTGTCGAGCCGCCGCTCCGGCGACGGAATTCGCACCCGCTCGAACAGCTCGAGCCCGCGCCTCCTGCCCTCGGCCCGGCTGGCCCCCTCGTGGCGCATCACCGCCTCGGCGATCTGGTCGCCGATGCGGTAGACCGGATCGAAGGCCAGCCCCGGATCCTGGAACACCATCGAGACGATGCCGCCGCGATAGGCCGCCAGCTCGCGCTTCGGCATGGCCAGCACGTCGCGGCCGTCGACGGCCATGCTGCCGCCCATGCGCGCCGAGGCCGGGTGCAGCCGCATCAGCGAGCGCATGGTCACACTCTTGCCCGAGCCCGACTCGCCCAAGAGCGCCACCGTCTCGCCGCGATCGAGGGTGAGATCGACGCCGGCCACCGCCCGGACCTTGCCGAAATCGACGGTGAGGCCCTTCACCTCGACGATCGGCGCCATCACGCGGCCTCCTTCAGCTGCTGGTCGGCCAGGTGGCAGGCGGCGAGGTGGCCGTGGCCGACGTCGTTCAGGTCCGGCACCTGGCGTGGACAGAGGTCGAAGGCGAGGCTGCAGCGGGTGTGGAAGCGGCAGCCCGGCGGCGGGTCGATCGGGTTGGGCGGATCGCCCGACAGCGGTGCCTCCTCGGTGCGGTGGTCGGGATCCATCGACGGCATCGAGGACAGCAGTGCCGCCGTGTAGGGATGGCGCGGATGGGCGAAGATGGCCTCGGACGGCCCCAGCTCGGCGACCTTGCCGAGATACATCACCATCACCCGGTCGGACATGAAGCGCACGACGTTGAGGTCGTGCGAGATGAACATGTAGGTGAGGTTGAACTCCTGCTTCAGGTCGAGCAGCAGGTTCAGCACCTGCGCCTCGACCGACTTGTCCAGTGCGGAGACCGCCTCGTCGAGGATCAGGAGGCGCGGCTCCAGCGCCAGGGCGCGGGCGATGTTGACCCGCTGCCGCTGGCCGCCGGAAATCTCGTGCGGGTAGCGGCCGGCGAAGCGGGCGGGGTCGAGGCCGACGCGGTGCAGCAGGTCATGGGCGCGGCGGATCGCGGTCCGGGCACTCACTCCCTGGACGCGCGGGCCGAAGGCGATGGTGTCTTCGACGGTGAGGCGCGGGTTCAGGGATGCGTAGCTGTCCTGGAACACCATCTGCACCTGCTTGCGGAAGGCGTTGAGGCTGAGTGCCGATTCGCCCACCGCCTCGCCGTCGAACAGGATCTCGCCGGCGTCCGGCCTGATGATCTGCATGATCAGCCGGGCGGTCGTCGACTTGCCGCAGCCGGATTCGCCGACGATGCCCAGGGTCTCGCCCTTGGCGACGGTGAAGTCGACGCCGTCGACGGCGCGCACCACCGGCCCGGCCTTGCCGAGGAGATCCTTCTTCCTGCCGAAATGCTTGAGCAGGCCGTTGACCGCCAGCAACGGCGTGCCGGCGCCGCCGCGGTCGCGCGGGTCGAGCATCACGCCGCTCATTGCTTGACCTCCATCGCCGAGCGCAGCCCGTCGGAGAACAGGTTGAAGGAGATCGAGGTGAGGAAGATCATCACGCCGGGCAGGGCCGCGATCAGCGGCTGCGAGTAGATCGCCGTGCGCAGGGTGTTGAGCATCAGGCCCCATTCCGGCTCGGGCGGCTTGACGCCGAGGCCCAGGAACGACAGTCCCGAGGACAGGATCATCGACACCGAGATCAGGCTGGTGGCGTAGACGAAGATCGGCCCCAGCACGTTGCCCAGCACATGCACGCGCACGATGGTGAAGGGATTGGCGCCGGTGATGCGCGCCGCCTCGACATAGTCGCGCTCTCGGATCTGGGTCGTGACGCTCTCGGCCACCCGCGCGATCTGCGGGATGAAGACGATGGTGAGCGAGACGATCGAGTTGAGGATGCCGGCACCGAGCGCACCCGACAGGGCGATCGCCAGCAGCACCGACGGGAAGGCGAAGAACACGTCGATGGTGCGCATCACCGCCGTGTTGACCCAGCCGCCGACATAGCCGGCGAGGATGCCGATGCCGGAGCCCGCGACGAAGGCGAGCAGGACCGGCGTCACCCCCATGAACAGCGACAGCCGGCCGCCCCAGATCAGCCGGCTCAGCATGTCGCGTCCCAGCTCGTCCGAGCCCAGCAGGTAGCCCGGAAAGCCGATCGGCTTCAGCCTGCGGGTCATCATGCCCTTGGTCGGATCGGCCGGCGCCACCCAGGGGGCGAAGATGGCGGCCAGCACGATGGCGAGGATCACCGCCAGCGCCACCATGGCGACCGGGTCGCGGCGCAGCCGGCGGAAGACGCTGGCCCAGTAGCCGGGGCTCTTGACGACGGGGGCGGGAGCCAGCGCCTCGGCGGTGATGGTCGCCATGGCTCAGCTCCGCTGGATGCGCGGATCGAGTGCGGTCTGCAGCACGTCGACCAGCAGGTTGAGGGTGACGAAGAACATGGCCAACACCAGGATCGTGCCCTGCAGCAGCGGCAGGTCGCGCTGGAAGATGGCGGCGTTCAGCAGAAAGCCGGTGCCGGGCCAGGCGAACACCGTCTCGATCAGGATCGAGCCGCCGAGCAGGTAGCCGAGCTGCAGGCCCATGACGGCGAGAGCGGTGGGAGCGGCGTTGCGCACCACGTGCTTGAACACGCCCCACCCGCCGAGGCCCTTGGCGCGCAGCGCCTGGACGAACTCCTGCGCCAGGATGTCAGCCACCAGTGCCCGCACGGTGCGCGAGATGATGCCCATGGGGATCACCGACATGGTGATGGCGGGCAGGATCAGGTAGCGCAGATGCTCGAAATCGGGCCACCAGTTGCCCGAGCCGTCCGGCCCTGCCCCGGTCGGCGGCAGCCAGCCGAGCTGTGCGGAAAATATGATCACCATGACGATGCCGAGCCAGTAGTGCGGCACCGAGACGCCGAACACCGCCACCACCGAGGCCAGCCGGTCGAGGGCGCTGTTGCGGAAATAGCCGGCGACGAAGCCGAAGAGGATGCCGAAGGTGAAGCCGATCAGCGTCGCCACGGCGGCCAGGATCAGCGAGTTGCCGACGGCACGCCCGACCTCGCTCAGCACCGGCCGGCCGGTGGCGATCGAGTTGCCGAGATCGCCGTGCAGTACCTTGAGCAGCCAGATGCCGTACTGGACGGGCAGGGGCTTGTCGAAGCCGTAGGCGGCGCGCATCTCCGCCTGCTGCTCGGCCGTGGCGTCGACGGGCATGATGGCGGTGAGCGGATCGCCCGGCGACAGATGCACCAGCAGGAAGCAGACGAGGCTGACGCCCAGCGCCACCGGCGTGACGTAGACGATGCGCTTGAGGATGTAGAGCAGCATGGGCGGTCTCCGCGACGCCGCCCGGAGCCTCGCCGGCCCCCGGCGCCGCCGATGCTCAATCCGCCATCGTGATCGACGAGAAGTTCTGGAACCAGTTCTTGGCCTGGACGAAGCCTTTCACCTTCTGGCTCATCGCACGGGCGTTGACGTCGTGCGTGACCATCAGGAACAGCGCCTCGTCGACGTATTTCTCGTGGATCTTCTTCAGCACCTCGGCCTGCGCCACCGGATCGAAGGTCGTGCGGACCTGGGCGAACATCGCGTCCATCTCGGGATCGCAATAGTAGCCCCAGTTGGTGCCGGACGGCGGCGCCAGGTTGCATTGCAGGTGGCGGATGAAGCCGGTGAACGGATCCTGGATGAAGTAGGTGTAGTTCATGCCCGTGGCGCCGCGGGCGCTCGGGTCCTTGGCGCCGGCGCGCCAGATGTTGATGAGCTGGTTCCACTCGACCACCTCGAACTCGACGTCGATGCCGATCTCGGCGAGGTTCTGCTGGATCACCTCGTTCATCGGCAGCGGCTGCATCTGGCCGGAGCCCGAGGGCGAGATCAGGATCTTGGTCGAGAGCGGCTTGTCGGGACCGTAGCCCGCCTCGGCCAGCAGCTTTTTCGCCTCCTCGGGATCGTACCCGAGCTTGAAGGTGGGATGGCCGAACCACTGGTGGCCGGGCGGGAAGAAGCCCTCGGCCGGGATCATCAGGCCGGCCAGCATCTCGTGCATGCCCTGGCGGTCGACCGCGAGGTTGGCGGCCTTGCGCACCCGGATGTCGTTCCAGGGCGAGCCCTCGACGCGGCTCAGATGCCAGGTCCAGTTGTGCGGATAGGCATTGGTGACGATCTCGAAGCCGGCGCCCTTGAGCGATTCCACGGCGTCCGGTGCGGGCGCCTCGATCCAGTCGACCTGGCCCGAGCGCAGGGCAGCGATGCGGGCGTTGGGCTCCGGCAGGGGCAGCAGCACCAGCTTGTCGAGCTCGGGCACGCGGGTGGTGTCCCAATACTCGGCGTTGGGCACCAGCTCGGCGCGCTCGCGCGGCAGGAAGGCGGCGAGCTTCCAGGGGCCGGTGCCGGAGGGCTCCTTGGCGAAGGCCTCCCAGCTCCTGCCGACCTTCTCCCACTGCGCCGGCGAGGACATCATGATCCAGGCCAGCTGGTAGGGCAGCGTGGCGTCGGGCTCCTTGGTGACGATCTCGACCGTCAGCGGGTCGATGGCGCGATAGGACGCCACGGCCGGGATGCGCGACTTGCCCTGCGCCGACTGGCGCTGGTCGTATTGCGGGCTCTCGCCGACCAGCAGCTTGTCGAGGTTCCAGACCACCGCCTCGGCGTCGAAGGCCGAGCCGTCGTGGAATTTCACGCCGTCGCGGAGCTCGAGGATCCACTTGGTCCTGCTCGCGTCGGCCGGGTCGAGGCCCCAGCCGACGGCGAGGCCGGGGACGAGGTCCGACGGCCCGTCGGCGCTGGTCAGGTCCCACTCGATGAGGGCGTCATAGACCGTATAGCCCATGAACCGCATGCCCTCGCCGCCCTGGTCCGTCTGGCCGGTGGTGAGGGGAATGTCCGATGCGGTCATGCCGATGCGCAGGGTGCCGGCCGCCAGCGCGGTGCCCCCCGTCAGCATCACCGCCGCTGCCGCGGCACCCAGCCGGGACCAGAGCCTTCGCATGTCTTGGACGTCCTCCAGGGATCGGCATCTCCCGGAGGACGTGCAATTGCTGTGCCAGGGCCGGTATTCCGCGCGCCGGCGGCAGCAGGGGATCGCGGGCGTGCCGGGGCCGTCGCGGCCACGGCACGTCCGCCGCCATCACTTCAGATGCTGCGCCAGGTACTTGTTCATCTCGAACATGGTCACAGACTTCTTGCCGAAGATCGGCTCGAGCTTGGCGTCGGCCATGATCTCGCGCTTGTTCTTCGGATTCTGCAGGTTCTCTTTCTTGATGTAGTCCCAGACCTTGCTGACCACCTGGCCACGCGGCAAGGGTGCGCTGCCGACGATGGCGGCCAGCTCCTTGGAAGGCTGCAGCGGCTTCTGCAGGGCTGGATTCACCTTCTTCTCGGCTTTGGGCTTCTCGGCTTTCACTGCCATCGTCACGCTCCGTGCTGTCTTCTCGTGGCACCGGTTCGGCCGCGTCGGCTGGACCGCCGAGGCGTCAATCGACGGCGGCGGTCCGGGTTCCGGCGCGGCATCGGCTCACCCTGGCAGGCGGCCGTCCCACACACCCTTCGTCCAGTGCCAGATACGGACGTTGGCGCGCAAGCCTTCCTTGAAGAACGGGTCACCCTGGAAGATCGCCTCGGCCTCCTGGCGGGTCTCGGCGTCGATCACCCACATGGCACCGGTCTGCCGGCCGTCCGGGGTCTCGCGCAGCGAGCCCGAGCACAGGATCCGCGGGGCGACGCTGCGCACATAGGCCGAATGCTTGTCGCCGTGCGTGGCCCTGAGGCCCAGCTTCGTCGGCTCGTCGTCGAACATCACCATCCAGGCCATTGCCGGAACCTCCCTTTCTCGTTGGCGGCGGTGCGGGATAGCAGACAGGCCCTGTCGGGGCGAGAGCGATCTAGACCGTGGCGATCGCCGCCAGGACCTCGGCGACGCTCGGCGCCACAGGCTCGCGCAGGCCACGCACCGGCAGGGCCACCACGCCGTCGGAGCGATAGAGGCTGCCGGCATGGTCGAGGCCGGGCGTTCCCACCGGGATCAGCACCTCGACCGGCCGCTTCGGCACGAAGCCGGCGCGCGCCAGCACGATGGTGGGTGCGGCGGTGTCCGGCGGCTCGAGGTCGCCGAGGCTCGCCACCCACAGCAGCGCGTCGACCGCGCCCCTCGCCAGCAGCGCCGACATCGACCAGCGCCGCGGCTCGTGCTCCGGCACGCCGGCGGTGAGGCCGAGCGGCAGCGGCACGCCGGTCTGCCAGGTCGCCACCTGATTGGCGCCGATGACATTGTCGGGTGCCGACAGCGGCAGGCCGGCGGCGCGGCCCCTGGCGTTCAGCGCCTTGGTGATCTCGGCCAGGTGCGCCACCGTCGCCTCGGGCTCCGGCAGGGCGCCGGCCGCCCACACGATCAGCGCGTAGCGCGCGGCGCGCAGGGCCTCGGCCAGGGCCGCCAGCCTCGCATCCGGTTTCGGCGGGCGCCGCCCGGCCAGCAGGGCGCGCAGGGCGCCGATGACGGCCAGAAGGCCCTCGGACGGGCAGTCGAGATGCTCGATGTCGGGCCAGGCCGACGGCCGGCCGCCGAGCTGGACGATCCGCCGCTCGGGCGGTCCCGCCGAATCCAGCGTCCGCGGCGGCCGCAGCACGCGCTCGTGCAGCCGCGACGACACCGCCGATCCGTCGCCGCCGACCAGCAGCACGAAGTCCGGCCGGTTCCTGGCCTCGGCCAGCGTCGCCGTCACCCAGCCGCCGCCGCGCATGGCGGCGAGATTGGCCAGGAGGCCTGCACCGTGCGCATGGTCGAGCACGCCGCCCACTGCCTCGGCCAGCCGGACGGCGGCGCGCATGCCGGCGGTATCGGTACCGAGCCCGGCGAGCAGCGGCAGCCGCGCCCCGCGCAGGATCCCGCCGGCGCGGGCCACTGCCTCGGCGAGCGGCACCGGCCGGCCATCGACCAGCGGCTCGATCGACGCCGGAACCCTGCGGCCGAACCCGGCGACGGCCCGCGGGCAGCCATTGGCGGTGACCCGCAGGCGCGCGCCATCGGCCTCGACGACGAGATCGTCGCAGAGCAGGGCGCAGAACGGGCAGACGACGTCGGCGTGGGAGGCGGCGGTCATCTCACTCCCCCTTGCCGGTGGTGGCGACGAAACCCTTCTCGGGATCGTAGCCGAAAATGGCGAGGCCGAGAAACACCGCGAGCCAGGCGAGCACGCTGAGCAGAGCGGTGAGGTTGAGCTGCAGGTGCAGGGCGAAGCGGATCAGCTCGACGGCCGGCGTGAACGGGTTCCAGTAGCAGATCTGCCAGAGCAGCCACGACGATTCCCGCACCCGCCACAGCGGGTAGAGGGCGGAGCTGGCGAAGAACATCGGGAAGATCACGAAGTTCATGACACCGGCGAAGTTCTCGAGCTGCCGGATCAGCGAGGACAGCAGCAGCCCCAGCGCTCCCAGCATCAAGCCCGACAGCAGGAACGCCGGTAGCACGGCGAGATAGCCCAGCCGCGGCGGGCGGACCTCCCAGAACCAGGCGATGGCGAGATAGGCATAGACCTGCAGGCAGGCGACCAGCACCGCCGCCAGCAGGCGCGAGGTCAGCAGGAACCAGCGCGGCAGCGGGCTCACCAGCAGCACCCGCATCGAGCCCATCTCGCGGTCGTAGACCATGGCGAGCGAGGACTGCATGCCGGCGAACAGCAGGATCATGCCCATCAGGCCGGGCGTGATGTAGACCTCGTAGAGGATGTAGGTCTGGTAGGGCGGCTGGATCGACACGCCCAGCACCGAGCGGAAGCCGGCGGCGAAGATGAACAGCCAGACCAGCGGCCGCACCAGCGCCGCGAAGAACCGCTCGCGCTGCAGGACGAAGCGCAGGCCCTCGCGCTGGAGAATGCCGAGGAAGCAGGTGAGCCAGATGCTCCTCACGGCGGCCCGTCCGCGGTGAGGCGGGCGAAGGCCGCGGTCAGATCGCCGCCGCCTGTCACCTCGGCCACCGTGCCGGCGGCGCGTACCCGGCCCTGGTGCAGCACGACCAGCCGGTCGCCCGGATGCACCTCGTCGACGAGATGGGTCGCCCACAAGGCGGCCAGCCCCTCGCCGGCGCAGAGGCCGTGGACATGCTCGACGATGTCGCGGCGGGAATCGATGTCGAGCCCAACGGTCGGCTCGTCGAGCACCAGCAGCCGTGGTTCGTGCAGCAGGGCGCGGGCGAGCTCGACGCGACGGCGCATGCCGCCCGACAGCGTGCGCACCGGCACGTCGACGCGATCCTCCAGACGCACGCGGGCGAGGCCCTGCTCGATGCGCCGCCGCGCCTCGACGCCGGCGATGCCGTAGAGGCTGGCGGCATAGCGCAGGTTCTGCCGCACGCTGAGGTCGAGATCGAGCGTCGGCCGCTGGAACACCACGCCGATCGCCGCCAGCGCCTGCCGCGGCTCGCGGGCGAGGTCGTGGCCGGCGATGCGGATGCTGCCGCCGCGGGCGCCGAACAGCCGCGTGACCAGCGACATCAGCGTCGACTTGCCGGCGCCGTTCGGCCCCAGCAGGGCGGTGAAGCTGCCGGCCGGCACCTCGAGGGCCACGTCGCTCAGCACTGGCCTGCCGCGCGCATAGGCATAGGAGACGCCATCGACGGCGAGTGCCGGCGGGCTCATGCCGCCCGCTTCCCCAATTGCGCCAGCACCTGCCGCGTCGCCTCGGCGACCCGTGCCGGATCGCGGCGTGCCGCCGCGTCGATCTCGATCGGGATGTCGGCGGTCACCACGGCCGGCGTGCCCGACAGCATCACCAGCCGGTGCGCCAGCATCACCGCCTCCTCGATGTCGTGGGTGACGAAGAGCACGCTGGCGCGGTGCGCCGCCAGCAGGTCGAGCAGCAACAGCCGCAGCCGCCAGGCGGTCGGCGCGTCGAGCGAGGCGAAGGGCTCGTCCAGCAGCAGCAGATCGGGGTGGACGACGAACGCCCGGGCCAGCGCCACGCGCCGCGCCATGCCGAGCGACAGGCGCGAGGCGAAAGTCGAGGCGGCATCGCCCAGCCCCACCTCGTCGAGGGCTCCGGCGATGCGCCGCGGCGTGTCCGCCGCGTCCGGAAGCACCAGGGCGAGGTTCTGGGCGACCGTCCGCCAGGGCAGCAGCCGCGGCTCCTGGAACACGTAGGCCAGCCTACCGGCTGGCCGCTCGATATTGCCCTCGAAGTCGCGATCCAGCCTGGCTACGAGGTTGAGCAGCGTGGTCTTGCCGCAGCCCGAAGGTCCGGTGATCGCCAGCACCTCGCCGGCGGCCAGGCCGAGGTCCAGCCGCCCCAGCACATACCGCTCCGGCGCTTCGCCGACTGCCGGGAAGCGCTTGCCGCCGATGACGACACGCAGCACGCTCCCGCCGTCTCGATGATGGCCCAACCGACGCCTCGCTCTCCCCGAGTCTCGTTGGGCGCCGTCATAGACGAGAACGCGCGCAGCGTCGAACGGGGCCCGGCCCCGGGGGCTGGCCGTTCAGAGAATGAAGTCGCTGGCGATCAGGGCATAGCCCACCTTGTCGAGCCGGATCTCGAAATCGGCGGCGAGGTCGCCATCGAGGTTGCCCTGCACGATCGTGCCGGTGCCGGAAGCATGGTAGCGGACCTGGTCCACGCCGGTGAACTCGGCGGTGCCGATGAAGGCGAGCGGCTGGCCGGGCGTGCTTCCCATCCACCAGAGCCCGATCCTGTCACCGTCCGCCCGCGAGAAATCGCCGATCCTGTCGCTGTCCTCGCCCAGTCCGGTATGAGCGTCGTCGAACATGAAGTCGTCCTGGCCGGCGCCGCCGAACAGGACGTCGACGCCACCCCGGAATCCGAACTCGGTGTCGCCGACCAGGTAATCGTCGCCCGCGCCGCCATAGAGCGTGTCGTCGCCGCCGTGCGTGCGGTCGGGAAGCTCCATGTCGATGCCGCCGTAGATGCCGTCGCCATAGACGAGATCGTTGCCGGCGCCGCCGAAGATGGTGTCGTCGCCGCCGGTCGCGTCCTCGGCCATCAGCGTGCCTTCGCCTGACAGACGGTCGTTGCCATCGCCGCCGAACAGAATGTCGTCGCCGCCGGTCGTCCCCTCGACCATCCAGCGGCCGTCGCCGTACAGGAGATCGTTGCCCTCGCCGCCGGACAGCCAATCGTTGCCGCCCCGCGCCTCGTCGTACATGACGTCCTCGGCATCGCCGGCGAGCCAGTCGTCGCCCGCCTCGCCCCGCATCCAGTCGTCGCCGCCTTGGGCGTTGTCGGTCATCTCGAAAGCGTCGCCGCTGGCGAAATCCTGGCCAGAGCCCGCCCAGATGCGGTCGTCGCCGCCGATGCCGGAGAGGCTGTAGCCTTCGCCCTCGATCCAGTCGTCTCCGTCGCCGCCGTAGAGCACGTCGTTGCCGCCCCGCCCGGAGCCTGCCAGCTCGCCTCCCCACTGGATGAGTTGGTTGTCGCCCGCGAGGCTGTCGTCGCCGGCTTCGCCCAGCAGCCGGTCGTTGCCGGCCCAGCCGGTGATGCTGTCGATGCCGGCGCCGCCGCGCAGGACGTCGTTGCCGCCCCGCCCGTTCAGCAGGTCGTCGCCGTTGCCGCCATGGATCGTGTCGCGATCGGCCCCGCCATAAATCTGGTCGGCTCCCGCCAGACCCCAGGCGGTATCGCCGCTGCCGCGCAGGTAGATGAGGTCGGCTCCAGCAGTCCCCGACAGAATGTCGGGAAAATCGGTGCCCAGAATCGTCGCCATGATCATCCTCCCGAGCTTTTGGGAGGGAGACTATGCAACCCGTTGGCCTGCGGAAGCGGCGGCGTTGTCGCAGCCGTCCGTCAGCCGGCCGGCTTGTCGTACTTGACGTAGGCGAAGCGCATGTCGCCCTGCGGCGTGCCCTCCAGCGCCCCGCCCTCCAGGGCCGGCTGCCAGGCGACCATCTCCTCGATCTTGCGGGCGAGCTGGAAATCCTTGTCGGTGATGCCTTTGTGGTCATGGGTCATCAGCCGGACCTCGACCCAGGCGTAGGACGCCGTGATGTCCGGATGGTGCCATGCCGCCTCGGCCAGGTGGCCGACGGCGTTGATGACCATCAGCGTGCCCTTCCAGCTGTTGGTCTTGTACCTGCGGCGAATCCAGCCGTCCTCGACGTACCAGTGCGGCAGCTCGGCCGCGAGCTTCGCCGCCGCCTCGTCCTCGCCATAGACCTTCAGCTTTTCGACCATCGTCGCCTCCCCCAGCGGAACTGGTGCTGCATAGCACAGCGAGCAAGCGGCGCCGCCCAGGCCCCGTTCCACTCAGCCCAGAATCTCGAGGAATCGACGCGACGACACGATCTCGACCTCCCGAAACCGAACGATTTCCAGCAGGTCCCGGTCTCCGGTCACGATGTAGCCCGCACCTGCGGCCATCGCCGCAGCCAGGACATGGTCATCGTTCGGATCGCGACATGTCGGCGGTATCTCGGGGCGGTCTCGACCACCTCGGCAACCGCCATCAGATTGTGCACGAAGCCGATCCGATCCACCTCGGTATAGCCGTATCTTCGAAGGCCGCTCTTGGTGGCCAGGACCCGGGTGACCTCGGCAAGTATCGGTGTCGAGACGACGAGCTGGAAGCGGTCCGTGATGCCGGCCCGGAGCACCTGGCCAGGAAGGCTGGCACCGATCAGAAAGGCGCTGATCGGCACCGAGCTGTCAGCGACCGCTTTCACGATTCCGGCGGCGGATGCTCTTGATGGTGTCGACAACCTCGGCCATCAGCGCCTCGTCGCTCGGCGCCGTTTCCGGCCGGTCGCGGTCCAGGCGTTCCATCAGCCGCTTCCGGCCCGCGCTCCGGCTGATGACCGAAACCGGTTCCAATACCAATCGTCCGTCCACGACCTCCGCCTCGAAATAGTCACCCTGCCTCACCTTCAAGGCTGCTCGCAACTCCTGCGGCAGGGTGATCTGGGCGCGCTCGCGCAATCGGACCAAGGTCATTGTCCCAACTCCTCACGGGAGAAACCTAGCATCACGGAAAATCCGATTGTACGAAATTCGTACGTTCGAGACGGAACCACCGCGCCAGCGACGAGTGTTCCGGACCCTGCTACTCCTCGCCCCATGACGAGGCTGAACGCCGATCCCCCCCAAAGCATCCGCGTCACGGCACCGGCACGCCTGCATCTCGGCTTCGTCGATCTCGACGGCGGGCTGGGGCGGCGCTTCGGCAGCATCGGGCTGACGCTGGAGGCGCCGGCGACCGTCGTGAGCCTCCGGCAGGCGGGGGCCGACGTCGCGAGCGGCCCGGACAGCCAACGCGCCGTCGGGCATCTGGCGATGCTGCGCCGGGCATGGGGCGTCGACGCGCCGGTGGCGCTCAGCGTCGAGCGGGCGATCCCGCCGCATGCCGGGCTGGGGTCCGGCACCCAGCTCGGCCTGGCGGTCGGGCTCGGCCTCGCCCGGCTGCACGGCATCCCCGCGACGCCGGAGGCGGTGGCGGCGATCCTCGACCGCGGCGCCCGATCGGGCATCGGGGTGGCGGCCTTCGCGCGGGGCGGCTTCCTCGTCGACGGCGGCAAGGCCCCGGCCGACACCGCTCCGCCGCCGGCGATCGCCCGCCTGCCGTTCCCGGAGGATTGGCGGGTGCTGCTGATCCAGGACCATGCGGTGCGAGGCGTTCATGGCGTCGCCGAGACGGCGGCGTTCGACGAGCTGCCGCCCTTCCAGCCGGCCCTGGCGGCCCATCTCTGCCGGCTCGTGCTGATGCGGCTGCTGCCGGGGATCGCCCGCGCCGACATCGAGGCCGCCGGCACGGCGGTCGCCGAGATTCAGCGCGCCGTCGGTGATCATTTCGCACCCTTTCAGGGCGGCGGGCGTTTCACCAGCCCGCAGGTGGCGGAAGTGCTGGGCTGGCTGGACCGGAAGGGCATCGCAGGGCTGGGGCAGAGCTCCTGGGGGCCGACCGGGTTCGCGCTCCTGCCCGACCGTGCCGCCGCCGGGCGCTTGGCGGCCGAGGCCGGGGAGAGGTTCGCGGGCTCGGGCCTGGACTTTCGCGTCGTCGCCGGCCGCAACCGGCCGGGTGCGATCGAGACCGTCGGCAGGGAGGCCGAGCGATGACCAAGAAGCGCATCCTGCATTTCATCACGCCGCTGAAGAACGTCAGCCCGTTCGACGTCAACATGGCGGCCGACGCCGGCTTCGACCTCGTCGTTCCCTACAGCGACGTCGACCCGAAGGAGGTGGCCGGGCTGGTGCAGGACGCCATCTTCAGCCGTGCCCCGGCCGACGGCCGCCACACCGCCGTGCTGGTCGGCGGCCGCGAGCCGATGCTGGCGCTCGACATGCTCGACGCGGCGAAGAAGGCCATGGTGCCGCCGCATTTCGAGATCTCGGTGATGGCCGATCCGGCCGGCGCCTTCACCACCGCCGCCGGCATGATCGCCGTGGTCGAGAAGCACTTGAAGGCCAAGGGATTGTCGCTCGAGGGCCGCAGGGTGGCGGTGTTCGGCGCCACCGGCCCGGTCGGCCGCGTCGCCGGCCTGATCGCCGCCAGGGCCGGGGCGAAGGTCACGCTGGTCGGCTATGACGGGCTGCAGCGCGTCACCCACTCGGCCGAGCAGATGGGCGAGCGCTTCGGCATCGCCCTGCGCGCCGCCGACGGCAGCAGCGAGGCCGGCAACAGCGCCGCCGCCGCCGATGCCGAGGTGATCCTGGCCGCCGGCCGTGCCGGCACGCAGATCCTGAGCGCCGCCCAGCTCGCCGCCGCCGGGGATCTGCTGGTGGCGCTCGACGTCAATGCCGTGCCGCCGGCCGGCCTCGAGGGCGTGGGCGCCTTCGACGACGGCAAGGAGCTGCCCGGCGGCAAGGCCGTCGGCGTCGGTGCCCTGGCCGCCGGCAACGTCAAGTTCAGGACCGAGCACGAGCTGCTGGCGGCGATGGCCGACGCCAAGCCGCGCCGCTTCATCGGCATCGACGAGGCGTTCGAGGCAGCAAGGCGGCATGCCGCCGCCTGAGCGGATCCTGGTCTGCGCCATCAGCGGCCGGGCGTTGGCCCAGTCGGCGAAGGCGGCGGGATTCCTGCCGCTGGTGCTGGACCGCTTCGGCGACGACGACACCTGCGCCGCCGCCGATGGATGCGCCACGGTGGCGGCGGGGGCGGAATCGCCGTTCTCGACCGGCAGCCTGCTCGATGCCGCAACCTCGATCGCGCCGCCGCCGATGCCGCTGGTCTACGGCTCGGGATTCGATGGGGCTCCTGGCCTGCTGGCCCGGCTGGCGCAGGGCCGCGAGCTGCTGGGCATGCCGCCCGGCGGGGTGGCGAGGGTCAAGGACCCCTGGGATTTCGCCGCCGCCTGCGCGCGCCTGGGCATCCCGCATCCACCGATCTCGGCCGAGCCGCCGGCCGATCCCGGAGGCTGGCTGGTCAAGCGCCGGGGCGGCGCCGGCGGCAGCCACGTGCGCGAGGCCAGGGGTGCCGGGCGGCTGGCCAAGGCGGACTATTTCCAGCGCCGCGTCGCCGGGTCGGCGGTCTCGGCGGCACTGCTCGGCGACGGCCGGCGCTGCCTCGTCCTGGCGCTGAGCTGCCAATGGCAGCGGCCGCATGGCAGCGGCCACTATGCCGGCGCCCTGTTCCCGGCGGGACTGGCGGCACCGGTCGAGCGGGCGTTGCGCGACGCCGCCGTCGCGATCGGCGAGGCCTATGGCGTCGTGGGCCTGGGCAGCGCCGACTTCCTGGCGGACGAGGAAGGCGGCTTCCACCTGCTCGAGGTCAACCCGCGACCGGGTGCCGCCCTGGAGGCGGCGGAGCTGCATCTCGGCATGCCGCTGTTCGGCCTGCATGTCGCGGCGGCGCGGGGCCGCCTGCCGCCATCGCCGCCCGAGCCGTCGGCCGGGGTGACCGCCACCGAGATCGTCTGGGCGGACCGGGATCTGGTGATGCCCGAGCGCTTCGCCTGGCCCGACTGGGCCGGCGACCGCACGCCGGCCGGCGTGGTGCTGGGCCGCGGCGATCCGGCGGCGACCGTGCGCGCCGTCGCCGGCGATCCGGCGACGGCACTCGCACGCCTCGCCGACCGGCGGGTCGAACTCCTGCGCATGCTTGCCAACGCCGCGCGCAGCGCCTAGGCGCGCTGCGCAACCCCGGGGGCGATCCATGACGGACCAGCGAAAGATCGGCAGCGACTGGCCGGCGCTCGGCGAGCGGGCGGCTCCCCTGCTCGACGCCCTGCTGGCCGATGCCTCGGCCCTCAGGCTCGGCATCTCGCGCGAGCCCGACGGTGCCGTGGTGGTCGACGCCGGCATCGCCTGCGCCGGCGGCATCGAGGCCGGACGGCGCATCGCCGAGCTGTGCCTCGGCGGGCTCGGCCGGGTGGCGATCGCCGCCGGCGGTGCCGCACCCGGCGCACCGTTCCGCGTCGAGGTGTCGACGGCACAGCCGGTGCTCGCCTGCCTCGCCAGCCAGTATGCCGGCTGGAGCCTGTCGCACGGCGAGGGCGAGGCCGGCTGGTTCGCCATGGCTTCGGGACCCGGCCGGGCGCGCGCCGCCAGGGAGCCGCTGTTCGACGAGCTGGGCTATCGCGACGGCTCGCCCAGTGCCCTGTTCGTGCTCGAGACCGCCAAGGCGCCGCCGCCGGAGCTGCTGGCGCGGGTCGCTGCCGACTGTGGCCTGCCGGAGCGGGCGCTGGCCTTCGTGCTGACGCCCACCACCAGCCTCGCCGGCACGGTGCAGATCGTGGCGCGCGTGCTGGAGGTGGCGCTGCACAAGGCGCATGCGCTGGGCTTCCCGCTCGGCGACATCGTCGACGGCCTGGGCAGCGCGCCGCTGCCGCCGCCGACCGCCGATTTCCTCGGCGCCATGGGCCGCACCAACGACGCGGTGCTCTATGGCGGCGAGGTCCAGCTCTTCGTCGCCGGCCCGGAAGCCGCCGCCCGCGACCTCGCCGACAGCCTGCCCAGCAGCGGCTCGCGCGACCACGGTAGGCCGTTCGCCGAGCTGTTCGCCGGCGCCGGCCACGACTTCTACAAGCTCGACCCGATGCTGTTCAGCCCGGCCAGGGTGGTGGTGACGGCGCTGGAGACGGGCCGGAGCTTCGCGGCGGGCAGGATCGAGCCCGAGCTGCTGGCGCGGTCGTTCGGAGGGGCGTGAGCGACGGAACCGGCCGGTCCGGCCGAGATGGCCCCCGACATCCTGGTCGTCGGCTCCGCCGGCTGGCACTGGGCCAAGCTGAAGGCCGCCTTCGACGGCCTCGGCGTCGACGCCGGCCGGCTGGCCTTCCCGGCGCTGGGGCTGGAGCTGTCGGACGGCGTTCGCCTCGGTCCGCTCGATCGCCTGCCCGCCCTGGCGCTCGTCCGTTTCGTACCGGCCGGCACGCTGCAGCAGATCACCTTCCGCCTCGCCGTCCTCCACGGGCTGGAGGCGGCGGGCACGGTGGTGGTCAACACCACGGCCGCCATCGAGCGCTGCGTCGACAAGTCGGCGACCAGCCTGCGGCTGGCCCTGGCCGGCATCCCGACGCCGGCCACCTGGGTGACGGAACGGGCGGAGGAGGCGGCGCGGATCCTGGCCGAGCAGACGGCCGGCGGCGGTGCCGTGGTTCTCAAGCCGCTGTTCGGCGCCCAGGGCAAGGGCCTGCGGCTGCTGCGCGCCGGCGATGCGCTGCCCGCCGCCGCAGAGGTGGACGGGGTCTGGTATCTGCAGCGCTATGTCGGCGGCGAGACCGACTGGCGGGATTTCCGCGTCATGGTGGTGGGCGGCGAGCCGGTGGCGGCGATGGCGCGGCACGGTGTCGGGTGGATCACCAACATCCACCAGGGCGGCCGGCCGGCGCCCGTGCCGGCGGCGGGCGAGCTGGCGCGGCTCGCGGTCGAGGCCGCCCTGGCCGTGGGCTGCGATCATGCCGGCGTCGACCTGATCGAGGGCAGGGACGGCCGCCTCATGGTGCTCGAGGTCAACAGCATGCCGGCCTGGCGCGGCCTGCAGAGCGTCACGGAGGTCGACATCGCCGGCCTGCTCGCCCGCCATGTCGCCCGCCGCCTCGCCGCTCGGCTGCGGCGATGAGCCATGCAGGGCTGTTCGTCGCCGCCTGCGAGGCCGAGCTGCAGGCGCTGAAGCCGGGCAATGTCCACGTCTTCGCCGGCGGCCACGGCATGACGGTCGAGGATTTCCGCCGCAGCGCGCTCGCCGCAGCGCCCGCCATCGCCGACCCGGCGCTGGGCGTGGGGGCGCGCATCCTGGCGGCGGTCGAGGCGACCCGTGCCGCGGTGGGCCAGAACACCAATCTCGGCATCGTGCTGCTGTCGGCACCGCTGCTCCGCGCCGCCGACCGCACCGGCCCGCTGGCGCGCGAGCTTCGGCGCGTGCTGCACGGCCTGGATGTCGAGGACGCCCGCGCCGCCTTCGCCGCCATCCGCCTGGCATCGCCGGGCGGGCTGGGCGGGGCCGCCGAGGCCGATGTGCGCGACGAGCCGCGGATCGGCCTGCTCGAGGCGATGCGGCTGGCCGAGGCCCGCGACCGCGTCGCCTGGAACTATGTCCACGGCATGGCCGACCTGCTGCGCCGGGGAGCACCCAGGCTGGCGACGCTGCGCGCCCGTGGCTGGCCCGAGCCCTGGCCGACCAGCGGCCTCTACATGGATCTGCTGGCGACGATCCCCGACAGCCATGTCGCCCGCAAGCACGGGCCCGATGCCGCCGAGGCCCTGTGCCGGCGGGCGAGGCCGCTGGCCGCCGCCCTGCTCGGCGCCTCCGATCCTTCGAGCCTCGCCCGCGATCTCCTGGCGCTCGACGCGGCGCTGAAGGCCGAGGGGCTCAATCCCGGCACCACGGCCGATCTCACCGTCGCCAGCCATCTGGCGCTGTCGTTGTTGCGCGAGGTCTGATCCAGCCTCGGCATTGCCGGTTTGTCCGGCTCGGGTTAATGAATCCGCCGCGCCAGCAATCTTTACCAGTGGGAGGCACGCATGGCGAAAATCGACCGGATGCTCGTGGGCGAGGCGCTCGTCGGCGACGGCAACGAGATCGCGCACATCGATCTCATCATCGGCCCGCGCGGCAGTGCCGCCGAGACCGCCTTCGCGCTGACCCTGACCAACCAGAAGGAGGGCGTGAACGGCCTGCTGGCCGTGCTCGAGCCCAACCTGATGGTCAAGCCCGCGACCGTCATGTTCAACAAGGTGACGATCAAGGGTGCCAAGCAGGCGGTGCAGATGTTCGGCCCGGCCCAGCGCGCCGTGGCGCTCGCCGTCGCCAACTGCGTCGCCGAGGGTACCATTCCCGAATCCGAGGCCGAGGATCTGTTCATCTCGGTGGGTGTGTTCATCCACTGGGAGGCCGAGGACGACGCCAAGATCCAGAAGTACAACTACGAGGCCACCAAGCTGGCGCTCGAGAACGCCGTGAAGGGCTCGCCCAAGGCGGCCGAGATGGTGGCCAAGAAGGACAAGAGCCACCATCCGTTCCAGGCGGCCGACTGAAAGGAACCAGCGGCTCCACCTGCGTCGAAGCCTGAGGTTCGGGCAACGGCGGCGGCCTCACCGGCCCCGCCCCCACGCCCCGCCCTGGCTCCGGCGGCACCGGCGGCTCCACAGAGCACAGGCTGGTGGCAGTCCCTGCTCCGGCTGCTCGGGATCAAGGGCTGACAACCTTGTGACCCGAGGGCGATGGTCGAAACGAGACGCGCCGTCCGCGAGGGCGGCGCGTTTCTCGTTCATGCGTCGAGACCGGCGGCGCATCGGCACCAAACGGGCCTCCGCGCGTTGGAGGCGGGCACGCCTGTTGCAAGGTCGGGGACTATCCGCCGGCAGCGACCGGCGCCATGCTGTCCGTTTGCAACGCCTACGCCGAAGTGAAAGGCCGTCCCATGCACATCCGCGTCGGTTTCGAGCTGACCTACGAGTGCCCGCAGCCGACGCCGATGCTGCTGCTGCTGCACGTCCATCCGTCGCGGCTGGCCGACATCGTCTCGGCCGACCAGCTCGCCACCGATCCCTGGGTGCCGGTCAGCGACTATATCGACGCCTTCCAGAACCGCTGCAGCCGCCTCGTCGCCCCGCCGGGCCGGATCACGCTGCGCACCGACGCCATCGTGCGCGATTCCGGCGAGCACGACGTCGTGGCCCCCGATGCGCCGCAGATCGAGGTGCCGAGCCTGCCCGAGCATACGCTGGTCTTCCTGCTGGGCAGCCGCTACTGCGAGACCGACCGGCTGAGCGACATCGCCTGGCAGCTGTTCGGCAACACGCCGATGGGGTGGCCGCGCGTCCAGGCCATCGTGGACTTCGTCCACAACCACGTCACCTTCGGCTACCAGAACGCGCGGGCCACCCGCACCGCCTTCGAGGCCTACCAGGAGCGCGTCGGCGTCTGCCGCGACTTCGCCCACCTGGCGGTGACCTTCTGCCGCTGCATGAACATCCCGGCGCGCTACTGCACCGGCTATCTCGGCGACATCGGCGTGCCGCGCGACCCGGCGCCGATGGATTTCAGCGCCTGGTTCCAGGTCTGGCTGGGCGACCGCTGGTACACCTTCGACGCCCGCCACAACAAGCCGCGCATCGGCCGCATCCTGATGGGCTACGGCCGCGACGCCGCCGACGTGCCGTTGAGCAACGGCTTCGGCCCGCATCTGCTGACCGGCTTCAAGGTCTGGACCGACGAGATAGCGGAGGCCCTGCCGGTCAGCGCCGTGGCTTGAGCCGGGCTACGCCCTC
>DAOLFG010000075.1:0-24033 GCA_035326425.1 Geminicoccus sp.
CCGGTCGATGCCGCCCAGGCTAGGCTGGCGGACGAGGGTCAGCGCCGCTTCGGCATCGGCCGGGCGGCACCGCCCGCCGTCCTCGACTTCGGCGACCTCTTCGCCTACGCCCTGGCGCGCCACCTCGACGCGCCCCTGCTCTACAAGGGCGACGACTTCGGCCGTACCGACCTGCGGCCCGCCTTCAGCCTTTAGGCACCATCGCCTGCAGCGCCTTGGCCCTGGCGCCTGCCGCCTGCAGGATGAACTGCTGGTCCGAGCCGCCGAGGATCATCCGGGCTCCCAGCCTCATGTAGCGCGTCGCCGTCTCCTCGTCGTAGACCCCGCCCATGCCCAGCGCCTTGCCGTGCCTGCGGCAGGCCTCGGCGACTTGGCGATACGCCTCCTCGACGCGCGGATGGGCGATCTCGCCCGGGATGCCCATCTCGCTGCTGAGGTCGGACGTGCCGATCAGCAGCGCGTCGACGCCCGGCACGGCAGCGATGGCGTCGGCGTTCGCCACCGATTCCGGCGTCTCGACCATCAGCACCAGCAGCAGCTCGCGATCGATCGCCTCCTGCGCCTCGCGCATCTCCGGCGGCTGGAAACCGAACACCGCCACCGGCCCGCCCCAGCTGCGGTGCCCGCGCGGTGGGAAGCGCAGCTTGGTGGCGATCTCCTTGGCCTGCTCGGGCGTGTCGACATGCGGGATGACGATGCCCTGGGCGGCGTTGTCGAGGGCGCGCGTCGCCTCGTCGAGCGCGTCGAAACAGACGCGGACCAGCGGCGTCACGCCGGTCGGCAATGCCGCGAGGCAGAGCTGCGTCGCCTCCTGCATCGAGAAGGCGCCGTGCTCGCAATCGATGAACAGCCAGTCGTAGCCGGCGGCCTTGGCCAGCATCGGCGTGGCCACGCTGCGCAGGTGCTGGACGCCGAAGCCCAGCGCCAGCTCGCCGGCCTTGAGCTTGGCCAGCGTCTTGTTGGGGAAGATTGCCAAGGGATGTTCCTTTCGTCAGCCTCCGCCCTTGCGGCTAGCATATGGGCTGCGACCACGTAACCCGGGTGACCGCATGGCAGCGCACCGCTAGGTTGCGGCAAAGGCAGCGAAGAGCGTATCGGGAGCCCCGCCCATGTCCGACACCACCTACGACATCGTCGTCATCGGCGGCGGGCCGGGCGGCTATGTCTGCGCCATCAAGGCGGCCCAGCTCGGCATGAAGGTGGCCTGCGTCGAGAAGCGCGGCAGCCTCGGCGGCACCTGCCTCAATGTCGGCTGCATCCCGTCCAAGGCGCTGCTGCAGTCCTCCCACCTCTATCACCAGGCGCTGCACGGCCTCGGGCCGCACGGCATCAGGGTCGAGGGCGTGAAGCTCGACCTCGACGCCATGCTCGACAACAAGGACAAGGTGGTCGACGGCCTGACCAAGGGCATCGAGTTCCTCTTCAAGAAGAACAAGGTCGACTATGTGGTCGGCACCGCCCGCATCGCGGCACCCGGCAAGGTGGCGGTGGAGCTGGCGAAGGGTGGCACCCGTGAGCTGGCGACGAAGAGCATCTGCATCGCCACCGGCTCCGACGTCATGCCGCTGCCCGGCGTCGAGATCGACGAGGAGAGGGTGGTCAGCTCCACCGGCGCCCTCGACCTGGAGAAGGTGCCGCAGGATCTCGTGGTGATCGGCGGCGGCTATATCGGCCTGGAGATGGGCACGGTCTGGCTGCGGCTGGGGGCCAGGGTGACGGTCGTCGAGTTCCTCGACCGCATCACCCCCGGCATGGACGGCGAGATCAGCAAAGCGCTGCAGAAGATCCTGGAAAAGCAGGGCATGACCTTCCGCCTTGGCACCAAGGTCACCGGCGTCGACAAGTCCGGCGACAAGCTGAAGGTCTCGACCGAGCCGGCCAAGGGCGGCGAGGCGGCCGCAATCGAAGCCGACATCGTGCTGGTGAGCATCGGCCGCCGCCCCTACACCGACGGGCTGGGGCTGGAAGAGGTCGGCGTCAAGGTCGAGCGCGGCCGGGTCGAGGTCGACGGCCATTTCCAGACCAGCGTCCCCGGCATCTACGCCATCGGCGACGTGATCCGCGGGCCGATGCTGGCGCACAAGGCCGAGGACGAGGGCAGTGCCCTGGCCGAGATCCTGGCCGGCCAGAAGCCGCACATCGACTACGACATCATCCCGGGCGTGGTCTACACCCACCCCGAGGTGGCCTCGATCGGCAGGACCGAGGAGCAGCTCAAGGAAGCCGGCATCGCCTACAAAGTGGGAAAATTCCCCTTCATGGCCAACAGCCGGGCACGGGCGGTGTTGGATTCCGAGGGCTTCGTCAAGCTGCTGGCCGACGCCGCCACCGACCGCCTGCTGGGCGCCCACATCATCGGCCCCGAGGCCGGGACGATGATCGCCGAGATCGCCGTCGCCATGGAGTTCGGCGCCAGCTCCGAGGACATCGCCCGCACCTGCCATCCGCACCCGACGATGGAGGAATCCATCAAGGAGGCGGCACTCGCCGTCACCGGCAAGCCGATCCACATCTGAGCCGTGCGCCGTCGTCTCCTCCTGGGCTCCGTTCTCGCCGTCGTCGCGGCCCCGGCGCTCGCCGCCGAGCCCACCGGCACATGGGTGCTCGACCGCAAGGCCTGGGCCGCCTTCGTCGCCGACCTCGTGCCGAAGCTGCTGGAGCGCATGCCCGAGGCGCAGCGCCAGTCGCTGGAGGATCGCGGCATCGACGTCGCCGACGAGCTGCGCAAGGGGCTGAGCCAGGGGCTCGAGGGCAGCGTCGAGCTGCGGCCCGACGGCCGGGTCGTGGCGCTCAACGGCCGCAAGGAGCCGGACGGCAGCGGGCGGTGGCGGCGTGCCGGCCAGGATGTCGAGATCGACCTGCCGGCCGAGCGCCTGCTGCTGCGCGGCACCTGGCGCGGCGACCGGATGGACCTCCAGCCGGTGCTCGACAAGGCGACGCTGTCGGCCAGGGACGCCGACCCGCTGTGGCTGGAGGCGGTGCGCCGGGTCAGGTTCGTGCTGGTGCGCCAGGGCTGACGTTCAGCTCGCCTCCGGCCGCATTGCCACGCATTCGCGCACCGGGATCTCGAGATCGACCGGCTGGCCGGGCTCCAGCAGCATCCGCCGCTCGGCCTGCACGCGCAGCAGCGAGCCGGCGGCCTCGACCTGACAGTCGATCAGGTTGCCGAGGAACGTCGCCTCGGCGATCCGGCCCGGCAGGCGGTTGCAGGCCTCGCCGTCGTCCAGCGGCGCCAGCCGGATGGCTTCCGGCCGGATGGCGATCACCGCCTCGGCCAGGCCGGCGTCACCATCGTTGACCACCGTGGTCAGCTCCTCGCCGCCTGCCAGCTGGTAGCGCCCTGGCCCGACGCGCCGCGCCGGCAGCTTGTTCACCAGCCCCATGAAATCGGCGACGAACAGGTTGGCCGGCCGCTCGTAGATCTCTCGCGGCGGCCCGTACTGCTGCACCCGCCCGGCATGGAACACCGCGATCCGGTCGGACAGGGCCATCGCCTCGGCCTGGTCGTGGGTGACGTAGACGAAGGTGATGCCGGTGCGCCGCTGCAGCGCCTTCAGCTCGACCCGCATCCGCTCGCGCAGCTTGGCGTCGAGGTTGGACAGCGGCTCGTCGAGCAGCAGGATCGAGGGCTCGACCACCAGCGAGCGCGCCAGCGCCACCCGCTGCTGCTGGCCGCCGCTGAGCTGGCCCGGATGCCGCCCCTCCATGCCGTCGAGGCCCACCGCCGCCAGCACGCGGGCGACACGGGTGTCGATCTCGCGCCTGTCGAGCCTCGCCAGCCGCAGGCCGAAGGCGACGTTCTCGGCCACGGTCATGTGCGGCCAGACGGCGTAGCTCTGGAACACCATGCCCATCCGCCGCCGCTCGGGCGGCACGGTGGCGCCGGGTGCCGACAGCACCTCGCCGCCGACGCGGATCTCGCCGCCGTCGGGCTCGAGGAAGCCGGCGAGCAGGCGGAGCGTGGTGGTCTTGCCGCAGCCGGAGGGGCCGAGCAGCGTCACGAACTCCTTCTCGGCGATCTCCAGGCTCACGTCCTGCAGCACGCGAGTCGAGCCGAAATATTTGTCGAGACCGCGGATGACGATGTGCGCCATGGGCTCCCTAGCGTGTCTGCATCTCGGCCGCGACCGGCGTCGCGGTGCGTTCGGCGAGCCAGTGCAGCACGAGGCTGACGGCGAGGATGACCACGGTGGTGAACACCGCCAGCGCCGCCACAACCTCGAGCTGCCCCAGATCGTTCAGCCGGAAGATGGCGACGGCGATGGTCTCGAGGCCGCTGCTGTAGAGCAGGATGGTGGCGCTGAGCTCGCCCAGCGCCGGGATGAACACCAGCAGGAAGGCCACGATCAGGCCTGAGCGCGACAGCGGCAGCAGGATCCTGGTGATCGACTGCCCCCAGGTGGCGCCGGTGATCCGCGCCGCTTCCTCCAGCGACGGATCGATCTGCCGCAGCGTGCCGTTGGCGCTGCGCACCGCCAGCGGCACGAAGCGCGCCACATAGGCCACCAGCATGATCCAGATCGTGCCGTAGATCATGAACGGCCAGCGGATGAAGGCCAGGATCACCGCCACCGCCATCACCGTGCCCGGCAGCCCGAGCGGCAGGATGGCGAGGTAGTCGAGCAGTCGCCGGCCGCGCAGCCGGGTGCGCAGATCGATATAGGCGATCAGCAGGCCGAGCCCGGCGGCCAGCACCGCCGCCGAGATCGCCAGCGTGAAGCTGTTGACGATGCCGCGCACCGCCACCTGGTCGTCGAACAGGGCGGCGCGGTAGTGCTCGAGCGTCAGGTTGCCGAGCCCCGGCGCCTCGATCCAGCTCCGGCTCACCGACGCCGCCGCCAGCACGCCCAGGGGTGCTATGGCGCTGAAGAACACCACGACCAGGCAGAAGGCCAGGAGCGGCCACTTCCAGCCGCCGAGCTGCAGCCGATGGCTGCGCACGCCGCGGCCGCCCACCGTGACGTAGGAGCGCCGCTCCAGGTAGCCGCGCTGGATGACCAGGCCGATGACGGTGAGCAGCACCAGGATCAGCGACAGCGCCGAGGCGTCGCCCCAGCGCGGCGGGTAGCTGCCGAGCACGGCATAGATGCGGGTCGGCAGGAACACCAGCTGCGCCGGCAGGCCGAGAAAGGCCTGCGGCCCGAACAGCGCCATCGAGTCCACCGCCGCCAGCAGCGCCCCGCCGGTGATCGCCGGCGCCACCAGCGGCAGGGTGATGCGCCGCGCCACCCCCCAGCGCCCGGCACCGAGCATCTGCGCCGACTCCTCGAACGAGGCGTCGACCGACCGCAGCGCGCTGTGCGTCAGAAAATAGGTGAAGGCGAAGACGTGCAGCCCGATGACGAAGATCACGCCGCCCATGCCGAAGACGTTGAACGGCCCCTTCTCGGTCCCGACCGCCCAGGCCAGTGCCCGGTTGAAGTAGCCGGCGTCCGGGCCCATCAGGATGATGTAGGCCAGCGCGGTCAGGTAGGGCGGGGTGATGTAGGAGATCGCCACCAGCGCCTGGATCGTACGGCGCAGCGGCATGTCGGTGCGGGCGGTTGCCCAGGCCAGCGGCACGCCCAGCGCCACGCTCATCAGGCCGGTGCCCAGCGCCAGGGTCAGCGTGTTGACCAGCGGGTCGAGGTTCTGTGTCCGGGTGTAGACACGGACGAAATTCTGCAGCGTCAGCTCGGCCGGCAGGCCGAGCGCGCCCAGCACCAGCCACAGCAGCGGGTAGCCGACGATGACGAGCAGGACCAGCGCCGCCAGCCCGAGGACGAGGGCGGCCGTGCGGTTGCCCGATGACATCATGCGCCGATGATCCTCACACGCCACCCGCGGGCCGGTCACCGGCCCGCGGGGTCCGCCTCAGCGACGTGTCACACGCCCCATTCGCCGCCGAAGATATCGGTCATCCTCTCCAGGATCTCGGTGCGGTTGGCCTGGTACTCGGCATAGTCGAGCGTCAGCAGCTTCAGCTCGGCCAGCGGCGGGCTGCCAGTGGGCGGGGCGATGTCGGTGCGGCTGGAATACTTGCCGCCGTCGACCAGCAGCTTCTGGCCTTCCTCGCCCATCCACCAGTCGAAGAACAGCCTGGCCGCGTTCGGCCGCGCCGACTTCGAGATCACGCCGCAGCCGCCGAGCTCGGTCGGCACGCCCTCGGCCGAGTAGACGAAGTCGGTGGGCTTGCCGGTACCCTTCGACCGCCAGGCGATGTTGTCGTTCTGCAGGAAGCCGGCGGCGCGCTCGCCGCTCTCCAGCACCTGGGTGATCAGCTGCGGCGTCTGCACCCGCATCGGCTCGTTGGCGGCCAGCTTCTCCAGCAGCTCCCAGCCGAACGTCTTGGCCAGCGTGTAGGCGCGGGGAGCGCCGTCGCCGTTGGCGCTGCTGAAGAACACCAGCCGGCCCTTGAGCGACGGATCGGTCAGCGCCTCCCAGGTCTTGGGCGGCTTGTCGCCCAGCTCCTTGGTGTTCCACTGGATGATCGCCTGGGTCAGCCGGTCGGCGACCCAGTGGCCGTCGGGATCGCGCAGGTTCGCCGGCACCGACACCGTCGAGGGCGAGTTGTAGGGAGCCAGCAGGCCGCGCTCCATCATCAGCAGCAGGGCGCCCACGTCCGAGGCATCGACCATGTCGGCCTGCAGCGCCCCGGCATCGGCCTCGGCCAGCACCTTGGAGGTCACGTCGGCCGAGCCGCCGCGGAAATATTCGACCTTGATGCCGTGCTTCTGGGTGAAGCCGGCGATGATCGTGTCGACGATCTTGGTGTCGAGGCTGGTGTAGAGGACGACGCGGCCCTCCTTCTTGGCGGCCTCGACATCGACCGCGTCGGCGGCCCGTGCCGGCAGGTTCCGGCCGAAGGCCACGAGGCCCGTCGCCGCGGCGGCGCCGCCCAGCAGAGTACGGCGCGGAAGCTTCAACATCGTGACCCCCTGGTCGGCTGCGCGGCGGCTCGATGGCCGTCGTCATTCTCAAGGGTCATTGTTGGTCGCAATCGCCCGGATAGCAATGCCCGAGATTCAGTTTCCCTATTCCGAGATGGAATATCGTGTCGCGATGCCGGCAGTCTCCGCCGGGAGGCGCCGTGGCCCTTGCGGCCAGAACATTATGATAATATGACTTCATGGCCGCCGCCCGGTTGGCGGCCGATCGCCTCCGACGAACGGGCGACGGGGCCGGGGAGCACGAGATGAAGGTCGATCTGCAGGGCAAGGTGGCGCTGGTGACCGGCGCCGGTCGGGGCATCGGCCGGGCCATCGCCGATACGCTGGCCGCCAACGACGCCCGCGTCGTCTATACCGACCGCGACTTCGGCCTGGTCGAGGAGGCGGTCGCCGGCTCCAACCGCCACGTGGCGCTGCCGCTCGACGTCACCGACCGCGAGCAGATCGGGCGAACCGTCGCCAAGGCCATCGAGGCCTGCGGCAGGATCGACATCTTGATCAACAATGCCGGCATCGGCGCCGGGCCGGACGAGCGCAGGACGGTCGACAGCTTCCCGGTCGAGACCTGGGACCGGATGATCAGCATCGATCTCACCGGCGTCTTCCTGATGACGCGCGCCGTGGCGCCGTCGATGATCGCCCAGAAGTCCGGCCGCATCGTCAACATCGCCTCGGTGCTGGGCCTGGTACCCATGCGGCTGCAGAGCTCCTACGTCGCCGCCAAGGCCGGTGTCGTGAATCTCACCCGCTCCTCGGCGCTGGAGCTGGCGCCGCACGGCATCCTGGTGAACGGCATAGCACCCGGCTCCACCGCCACCGACGGCTGGAAGAGCTGGATCAAGGACGCCGGCAGCGAGGCGCTCGACCTGCACGGCCGGCTGATGTCGCACATTCCGCTGGCGCGTCCGGCCACCACCCAGGAGATCGCCAACGCCGCGCTGTTCCTGTCGGCGCCCGAAAGCTCCTACATCACCGGCCACATCCTCGCCGTCGACGGCGGCTGGACGGCCGGCTTCGCGCGGGATTTCTGAGATGGATCGCACCGCCGAGGCGGGCCGCAACACCCGCCCGCCGCTGCCCGAGGGGCTCGACAAGGCGGCGCTGGTGAAGCTCTACCGCGAGATGTCGCTGCTGCGCCGCTTCGAGCAGGCGGCGCAGACCGCCTGCCGCAAGGGCGAGACCCCGGGCTTCCTGCACCTCTACATCGGCGAGGAGGCGGTGGCGGTGGCGGTGTGCGCCCATCTGCAGCCCAGCGACTGGATCACCTCGACCCATCGCGGCCACGGCCACGCCCTCGCCAAGGGCATGCATCCCGATGCCCTGATGGCCGAGCTCTACGGCAAGCTCGACGGCTGCTGCGCCGGCCGCGGCGGCACCATGCACCTCTACGACCGCGGCATCGGCCTGTTCGGCACCAACGGCCTGGTCGGCGGCGGCATCCCTTCGGCGGTCGGCGCCGCGATCAGCGCCAGGTACCGCGGCACCGGCGGCGTCAGCGTCGCCTTCTTCGGCGACGGTGCGACCAACCACGCCGCCTTCCACGAATCGCTGAATTTCGCCGGCACCCGCAAGGCGCCGGTGATCTTCGTCTGCGAGAACAATCTCTACGCCACCGCCACCGCCCTCAGCAGCGTCACCAACAATCCCGAGGTCGCCAGCCGCGCCGCCGCCTACGGCATCCCCGGCATCGCGGTCGACGGCAACGACGTCGTCGCCATGTGGCAGGCGATGCGCGACGCCGTCGCCCGCGCCAGGGCCGGCGAGGGGCCGACCCTGATCGAGGCCAAGACCTACCGCACGGTCGGCCATCACGAGGGCGACCCGATCACCGGCACCTACCGCACCCAGGCCGAGGTCGACGCCTGGGCCGCGCGCTGCCCGCTCGACATGCTGCGCGGCCGCCTGGTCGACGAGCTGGATCTCGTCGAGAAGGCCGAGCTCGAGGCGATCGACGCCGAGGTCCAGGCCGAGGTCGATCACGCCATCGACTTCGCGCGCCGGTCGCCCGAGCCCGACCCGGTCGATGTCCGCGCGCACGTCTACGCCCCGGTGCTGAGCCCGCCCGAGGCGCTGGCGGCCCAGCCTCGGCTGCAGCGCACCGTCGAGACCGGTTGGCTCGACGCCGTGCGCGACGGCATCGCCGAGGAGATGCGGCGCAACCGCGACATCATCTATCTCGGCGAGGGCACCGGCGAGCGCGGCGGCACCTTTGCCCACACCAAGAATCTCTGGCAGGAGTTCGGTGCCGACCGCATGGTCGACACGCCGATCTCGGAGCTGGGCTTCACCGGTGCGGCGCTCGGTGCCTCGGCCACCGGCGTGCGCTGCATCGCCGACCTGATGTTCGCCGACTTCCTGTTCGAGGCCGCCGGCCAGATCGTGCTGCAGGCCGCCAAGCTGCGCTACATGAGCAACGGCCAGATGTCGGCACCCATGGTGATCCGCGTCGGCGCCGGCACCGTCCGCTCGGCAGGCCCGCATCACAGCGGCACCTACCACCCGGTCTGGGCGCACATCCCCGGCCTCATCGTCTGCATGCCCTCGACCCCGGCCGACGCCAAGGGCCTGATGAAGACCGCGCTCCGCGCCGGCGATCCCGTCATCATGCTGGAGCCCAAGGCGCTGTTCGCCAGCAGGGGCGAGGTGCCCACGGGCGAGCATCTGGTGCCGTTCGGCGTGGCGCGCATCGCCCGCGAGGGCTCGGATCTGACCATCGTCTCCGCCGGCCAGCTCGTGCATCGCGCGCTGGAAGCGGCCGACGCGCTCGAGGATCTCGGTGTCTCCGCCGAGGTCATCGACCTGCGCACCATCCAGCCGCTCGACGTCGACACCATCGTCGCCAGCGTCCGCAAGACCCACCGTCTGCTGGTGGTCGACGAGAGCTACGCCATGTGCGGCATCGGCGCCGAGGTGGCGCAGAGCGTCGCCGAGCTGGCCTTCGACGAGCTGGACGGGCCGGTGGCCCGCCTGCACACCGATCCGTTGCCGCATCCCTTCGCGCCCAGCCTGGAACGGGCGATGGTCGTCGACGTCGACCGCATCGTCGACGTCGCGCGGAAACTGCTGGTCGGCCGGGTCGACCCGCCGATGCGCTGGGGCGGCGTGACGCGCGGTGCCGCCATCGCAGCACCCGTGGCCCCGCCACCGGTGAGGAAGCCCAAGGTAGCGCCGCCGGCGCCCGAGGCCGCGGCCGCGCCGGCGGCACCCTCCGAGGGTGAGCCGATCACCATGCCGTTCGGCGACCTGACGGTCAGC
The DNA here is from genome assembly GCA_035326425.1 of Geminicoccus sp. GTDB lineage: Bacteria > Pseudomonadota > Alphaproteobacteria > Geminicoccales > Geminicoccaceae > CALKJU01. The sequence goes on from DAOLFG010000075.1 coordinate 10,185, forward strand.
GAGGGCCGGCTGATCCGCTGGGCCAAGGGCCCGGGCGAGCGCGTCGCCAAGGGCGAGCTGGTGGCCGAGGTCGAGACCGACAAGGCGGTGGTCGAGATCGAATCGCCCGCCGACGGCATCCTGTCGCGCCACCATGCGGTCGAGGGCGAGCTGGTGAAGATGGGCCAGCAGCTCGCCGCCGTGAAGCCCAGCTGAGCCATCCGGCCGGTTGCCGGAGCGGCCGGGCCTCTGTAAGCCCGCCACCGACACCTGGTGGATCCCTGGGCCGGCAGTGGCCAGGGAGGGCGGGACGCGAGGGCTGCATGCATCTGCTGGTCATCGGCTTCAACTACGACGACGACGCCACCGTCGAGCGCGACATGCTCGAGCCCGGCGACACGCTCGAATATTTCCGCCGCGGCCAGTCGCACCACATCACCGCCGCCAGCCGCGAGGCGGCCGACGCCGTGCTGCTCTATTCCTCGGTCGAGCACCTGGCCGACCCGCCCGGGAGCTATCCGCGCTGCCGCATCGCCATCCGCTCGGGCGTCGGCTACGACACGCTCGACCTCGAAGGCTGGGGCAGGCGGGGCGTGCCGGTCTGCAACGTGCCCGACTACGGCACCAGCGAGGTCGCCGACCACGCCATCGCCCTGATGCTGGCGCTGACCCGCGGCACCGCCACCTATCAGGAGCTGCTGCGCGCCGATCCCACCGGCGGCTGGCGCTTCGCGGCGGCGCCGCTCGCCCGCCGCCTGCGCGGCACCACCTTCGGCGTCCTGGGGCTCGGCCGCATCGGCACCGCCGCCGCCATGCGCGCCCGCGGCTTCGGCATGCGGGTGCTGTTCCACGATCCCTATCTCTCCAGCGGCACCGAGCTGGGCGTCGGCTTCGACCGTGCCGACAGCCTGGAGCAGCTGGTCGCGCAATCCTCGGTGCTGAGCCTGCACACCCCGCTCTCGCCCGAGACCGAGCGCCTGATCGGCCGCGCGGTCCTGGCGCATGCCGACCCGTCGCTGATCATCGTCAACACGGCGCGCGGGCCGATCATCGACCTCGACGCCCTCTACGACGCCCTGCACGAGGACCGCATCGCCGGCGCCGCGCTCGACGTGCTGCCGAAGGAGCCGGCCCAGCCCGACCACAAGCTGATACGTGCCTGGACCTCGCGCGAGCCGTGGTTGGAAGGCCGCCTCGTGCTCAGCCCGCATGCCGCCTTCTACAGCCCCGAGGGCATCGACGATCTGCGTCGCAAGACCGTCGAGGTGGCCACCGACTGGCTGAAGCACGGCAAGCTGCGCAACTGCGTCAACACGGCGATGCTGGCGTCGCCGCCCAAGGCCTGAGCCGCCCTTTTCACCAATGCTTGATCGTCGCCGCGAGGTGTCGGCGCGGCGCGGTCCGGCCGTTGCCCTGTTGCGGTGGACGTGTCACTCTGCCGCACGGAATCTCGCTCCGGTTGGGTGACTCCTGGGAGGCTGCGGCATGTTGGACAATAATGCGATAGTCGATGCTGGCTCGGCGGGTATCGACGGACATGGAGAGCAAATGTCGGCGGCGGTGCCGGCGCCTCGGCTCACCGCCAAGGACTTCCCGCAGGAGCTGCTGGAGCTCTACGACTTCTATGTCCATGGTCGGATCACCAAGCGCGAGTTCCTCGACCGGGCCGGCAGGTTCGCGGTCGGCGGCGTCACGGCGGCGGCGCTGCTGTCCTCCTTGAGCCCGAACTACGCGCTGGCCCAGCAGGTGCAGTTCACCGATCCCGACATCGTGGCCGAATACATCACCTTCTCCTCGCCCAACGGCAATGGCGAGGTCCGCGGCTACCTCGTCCGGCCCGCCAAGGCCGCGGGCAAGGTGGGCGGCGTCGTGGTGGTGCATGAGAACCGCGGCCTCAACCCCTACATCGAGGACGTCGCCCGGCGCGTCGCCAAGGCCGGCTTCATCGCCCTGGCGCCGGACGGCCTGACCTCGGTCGGCGGCTATCCCGGCAACGACGAGAAGGGCCGCGAGCTGCAGCAGAAGGTCGATCCGACCAAGCTGATGAACGACTTCTTCGCCGCCGTCGAGTTCCTGATGAAGCACGACGCCACGAACGGCAAGGTCGGCATCACCGGCTTCTGCTACGGCGGCGGTGTCGCGAATGCCGCCGCCGTCGCCTATCCCGAGCTGGCGGCCGCGGTGCCCTTCTACGGCCGCCAGGCGCCGGTGGAGAAGGTCCCCGACATCAAGGCGCCGCTCCTGCTCCAGTATGCCGAGACCGATCCGAACATCAACGGCGGCTGGCCGGCCTACGAGGCGGCGCTGAAAGCCAACGGCAAGACCTACGAGGCCTACATCTATCCCGGCACCAACCACGGCTTCCACAACGACTCCACACCCCGCTACGACGAGGCGGCGGCCAAGCTCGCCTGGGAGCGCACGATCGCCTGGTTCCAGAAATATCTGAGCTGAGCACGACAGGGCTGCTCGGCTGAAGCGCGACGCCGCTCGCATTCGCGAGCGGCGGTGCCCTTGACATCGGCCGGAAACTCACCAGTTTCCTCAGTGGGAAAACTGGTGAGTTTCCGTGCTCATGCCTCTCGCAGCCGATCGCCCTCGTCCCGACACCGCTGGGATCGACCCCCGGCTCGCGGGCCGCCACGTGATGTGCCGCCGCCGGATGCGCAGCCGTGCCCGCCCTGCGGCCACAGGGGCGATCCGATGACCGCCGCGACCGACCCCCCGCAGCAGCCCCCGCCCTCCCGGGACCGAGGTCGGGCGGTGCGCAAGGCCGCCGAGAGCGTCTTCACGCGCCTCGGCTACATCGCCGCCACCATGGACGATGTCGCGCGCGCCGCCGGCATGTCGAAGCGCACGCTCTACCAGCTCTTTCCCTCCAAGGCGGCTTTGCTGGAGGCGGTGATCGAGGCCCACCTCGCACCGCTGCACATCAGCTCGGAGCTCGAGGACGAGCCCGACCTCGAGGCGGCGCTGACGGGCATGCTGAAGTCGATCGCGCGCCACCTCCTCTCGCCCGCGCAATTGGGCATCTTCCGGCTGATCGCCGCCGAGGCGACCCGCTCGCCGGAGCTGGCGGCCGCCTTCCATCGCGCCGGCCCGGCGCGCGGCGCGAGCGCCGTCGAGCGCCGCCTCGTGCGCGAGGTGGCAGAGGGCCGCCTGCGCGTCTCCAGTCCGAGGGCGGCCGTCGGCATGCTGTTCGCCATGGCGTTCGGCACGACCCAGATCGGCGCGCTGCTCGGCCGGCCCGACCTGCCCGACGCGGCGGAGATCGACCGCCACGTCCACGAGACGGTGGCGGTCTTTCTCCGCGGCGCGCTGGCGCCGGCCCCGTAGGCCCGCCCATGCTCCTCATCGCATGGAAGATGCTCTCGGGCGACCGGGCGAAGTATCTCGGCATCGTGCTCGCCCTCGGCTTCACGACGCTGCTGGTGGCGCAGCAGGGTGCCACGATGCTGAACATCCTGTCGCGCACGACCGTCTTCATCGACAGCATCGGCGGCGTCGACATGTGGGTCACCGACAGCCGCGCCCAGTATGTCGACGACATCAAGGCGCTGTCGGACATGCAGGTCCAGCGCGTGCGCAGCGTTCCCGGCATCGCCTGGGCCGTGCCGATGTACAAGGGCTCGATCCGCGCCCGGATGCCGGACGGCAACTACCAGACCAGCCAGCTCGTCGGCGTGGACGACGCCACGCTGATCGGCCGCCCGGCGGAGATGGTGGCGGGCCGCTTCGAGGATCTGCGCATCGCCGACAGCATCCTCGTCGACGAGGATGCCGCCAACGACCGCCTGTCGCAGATCGAGCCGGACGGAACCCGGCGCCCGCTGCGCGTCGGCGACACGCTGGAGCTGAACGACCATCTGGCCCGCGTCGTCGGCATCTACCGCGGCGAGCAGAATTTCCAGTCGCAGCCGGTGATCTACACCACCTACGAGCGGGCCAAGTCCTTCTCGCCGAGCGAGCGCAAGATGCTCTCCTTCATCCTGGCCGGGCTGAAGCCGGACGCCGACGCCGTCCAGGTGAAGCAGGATCTCTTCCGCAGCAGCGGCCTGCTCGGCCGCACGGCCGAGGAGTTCTCGGCGGAGTCGCTGGCCTGGTTCATCGCCAACAGCGGCATCGTCGTGAACTTCGGCCTGTCGACGCTGCTGGCCTTCCTCATCGGCGGCGGCATCGCCGGGCAGACCTTCTACAACTTCATGCTCGACAACCAGCGCTACTTCGCCGTGCTGCGCGCCATGGGCGCCCCGGCGGTGACACTCGTCGCCATGGTGGTGCTGCAGGCCTGCGCGGTGACGCTGATCGGCTACGGCCTGGGCGTCGGCGGCGTGGCCCTTCTGGCGATCTATGGGCCCAAGACAGGGCCGCAGGTCGAGCTGAGCTGGCTGCTGCTGGGCATCACCGCCTTCGCCGTCGTCTTCGTCGGCACCGCCGCCGGTGCGCTCGGGCTGCGCCGCGTGCTGCGCATCGATCCCGCCGTGGTGTTCAAATGAGTGTTCCAGCGAGTGCGCCGAATGGCGCAGCGGGCCAGGCGGCGGTCGTCTGCCGTGGCACCGCCAAGAGCTACCACGCCGCCGCCGGGCTGGTGCCGGCACTGCGCGGCGTGGATCTCGAGGCGGACAGGGGCGAGGTGATGTTCCTCGTCGGCCCGTCCGGCTGCGGCAAGACCACGCTCATCTCGATCATCGCCGGCGTCATGGCGCCGGATGCCGGCAGCTGCGAGGTGCTGGGCATCGACCTCGCCGGCCTGGGCAAGGGTGCCGGCGCCGCGTTCCGGCGCGGCAAGGTCGGCTTCGTCTTCCAGTCGTTCAACCTGGTACCGACGCTGACCGCCACCGAGAACGTCAGCGTGCCGATGCTGCTCAATGGCGCCGGGCAGGGCAGGGCGACCGAGGCGGCGAAGGCGACGCTCGCGGCCGTCGGCCTGGCCGGCCATGCCGGGAAGATGCCGCGCGAGCTGTCCGGCGGCCAGCAGCAGCGCGTCGCCATCGCCCGCGCCATCGTCCACCGCCCCCACTTGCTGGTCTGCGACGAGCCGACCAGCGCCCTCGACCACAAGACGGGACAGGAGATCATGGAGCTGCTGCGCGGCCTCGCCCGCGAGCATGGCTGCACGCTGCTGGTCGTGACCCACGACCACCGTGTCTACGGCTTCGCCGACCGCATCGCCGAGATGGACGACGGCAGGATCGTCGGCATCCGCAAGGGTGAGGCATGATGCGCCTGATCCGCCTGGCACTGCCGCTGCTCGCCGTCGCGGGCCTCGCCCTCGGCTCCTATGCCGCGATGCAGGCGCGGCGGCCGGCCACCGCCGCGACACCCCTGACCGAGCCGGCGACGGCCCCCTTCGCCAGCTACATCGGCGGCTCCGGCCAGGTCGAGCCGCCGGGCCGCATGGTGGCGATCGGCGCCCAGGTCGGCGGCGTGGCCACGGAGGTCGCCGTCCGGCCCGGCGACCGGGTCGCCGCCGGCGACGTGCTGTTCCGGCTCGATGACCGGGTGGCGCGGGCGACGCGCGACCAGCGGGCGGCGGAGGTCGCCGTCTATCGCGCCCAGGTCCCGGAAGCCGAGGTGGCGCTGGCCGACTACCGGCAGCAATTGCGCAATGCCGAGGCCGTGAAGGACCGGCGGGCGGTGAGCGCCGAGGAGGTGGCCAAGCGGCGCTATGCCGTCCAGCTCTACGAGGCGAAGCTCGCCACGGCGCAGGCCCAGGTCGCCGCCGCCGAGAGCAGCCTGCAGGAGGCCGAGGCCGAGCTGCAGCGCCTCGCCATCACCGCCCCCTTCGCCGCCACGGTGCTGCAGGTCAACGTCCGTCCGGGCGAATACGTCTCGGCGGCGGCGCTGGACACGCCGCTGATCCGGCTGGGTCGGCTCGGCAAGCTCAATCTGCGGGTGCAGGTCGACGAGAACGACGCCTGGCGCTTCGATGACGGTGCGGCCGGCTGGGCCTATGTCCGCGGCAACCGCGACCTGTCCTCGCCCCTCCGCCACCTCTACACCGAGCCCTACGTCACGCCGAAGACGTCGCTGACCAGCGACAGCACCGAGCGGGTCGACACGCGCGTCCTCGAGGCCGTCTTCGAGATCGAGGACGATTCCCTGCCGGTGCATGTCGGCCAGCTGCTGGACGTCTTCATCGAGGCCCCGCCATTGGGGTCGTCGGGCGGCATGGTGCCGGTGGCGCGGGCCGAGCCATGATCCGCGCCGCGAGATGGCCGGGCCTGCTGCTGGTGCTGGCCATGACGGCCGGCTGCACGCTCGGGCCGGATCACGAGCCGCCGCAGATGGCCCTGCCGGCCGAGTGGTCGGGCTCGATCGCCACCTCCGCCACGGCGGTGCAGCAGGGCGCCTGGTGGCAGCGGTTCGGGGATTCCGAGCTGGACGGCCTCATCGCCGAGGCGCTGCAGGCCAACCCGGACGTCGCGAAAGCCCGGGCGACGCTACGGGCGGCGCGCGCCGGCCTCGCCCAGGAGCAGGCGGGATTGTGGCCGGGCGTCGACGCCTCGGCCAGCGTCACCCGTCAGCACGGCTCGTCGGGCGGCGGCACGGAGGCGGCCGGCTCCGGCGGCGGAGCCGGGACCTCGACGGCCTGGAAGGCCGACTTCGATGCCAGCTTCGAGCTGGACGTCTTCGGCGGGCAGCGGCGGGCGATCGAATCGTCGCGCGCGAGTGCGGAGGCGTCGGAGGCCGATCTCGACAGCACCGTGCTGAGCCTGATCGGTGACGTCGCCGATGCCTATGTCCAGGCGCGCGGCTATCAGGCCCGGCTCGCCGTGGCGCAGAAGACCCTGGCGACCAGGCGCGACACGGCGGCGCTCACCCGCGACCGCGCCCGCGCCGGGCTCGCCACCGAGCTCGACGCGGTGCAGGCCTATGCCGAGGTGGCCGACGCCGAAGCCGCCATACCGCCGCTGGAGCAGAGCTATCGCCAGCAGGTGCACAGCCTGGGCATCCTCACCGGAGCGCCGCCCGGCGATCTGCTCGGGCTGATGCAGCGGCCGGAGGCGATCCCGTCGCTCGCCGGCCAGGTCGTCGCCGATGCCCCCGCCACGCTGCTGGCGCGCCGCCCCGACATCCGCGCCGCCGAGCGGCGGCTCGCCGCCGCCACCGCCGCCATCGGTGCTGCCGAGGCCGATCGCTATCCGGCGATCAGCTTCGCCGGCATGGTCGGCATCAATGCGTCGAGCCTGCGTGATCTGGGCGAGGTCTCCAGCCGGGTCTGGTCGATAGCGCCGGAGGTCTCCCTGCCGGTCTTCGATGCCGGCTGGCGCGCCGCCGTCGTGGACCAGCGTGTCGCCGAGCGCGACGAGGCTGTGGCCGCCTGGCGCTCGACCGTGCTGACGGCGCTGAAGGAGGTGGAGGACGCGCTGACCGGACTCGACCGGGAGCGGGCGCACAACGACCTCCTGCGCCGCAGCGTCGCCGCCTACGCCGACGCGGCACGGCTCGCCCGCACCCAGTACACGGCGGGACTCTCCGACTTTCTCGACGTTCTGGACTCCGAGCGCTCCCTGGCGGACGCCCAGGACACGCTCACCCAAAGCGACGCGACGCTGGCGATCCAGGCCATCGCCCTGTTCAAGGCGCTCGGCGGCGGCTGGGAGGTGGCGTCTTCCTGAGCGGGCGTCGGCTTCGACCGTCGATCGGCGGGACTCCCCAGTTGTCAACGCCCGTCCGCTCCGCCATCGTCACGGACAACCACGGCCACGTCACGGCCAAGAGGCATCGGGGAGTCACGCAAATGTCGAAATCGGCGCTGGCGTTCGGCACCGCGCTCATCGCCCTCGTCGCGGGCACGGCGCAGGCCGCCACCGAGCTGCGCTTCACCTGCTACGAGGACGGCAACGAGTGCGAGGTGATGCGCACCCAGCTCGACGCCTTCGAGGCCAAGAACCCGGACATCAAGGTCACCATCGACAAGGTGGCCTACAAGGCGATCCTCGAGAGCCTGCCGGTGCAGCTGGCCGCCGGCGAAGGCCCCGATCTCGCCCGCGTCACCGATCTCGGCGGACTCAGCAAATTCTACCTCGACATCGGGCCGTTCGTGGACAAGGCCTATTGGGAGGACAATTTCGGCAGCTCGCTGAAATGGTTCCGCCCGGCCGGCGACGAGACCGGCATCTACGGCATGATGACCCAGCTCACCATCACCGGCCCCTACGTCAACAAGACGCTGTTCGAGCAGGCCGGCGTGGCCGTGCCCGGCGACAAGGCCACCTTCGACGACTGGGCCGAGGCCACCCGCCAGGTCGCCAAGGCGACGGAGACCAAGTTCCCGATGGCGATGGACCGCTCCGGCCACCGCATCGCGGGGCCTGCGATCTCCGAAGGTGCCAGGTACCTCACGCCGGAGGGCAAGCCCGCCGTGGTCGACGAGGGCTTCACCAAGACGATCACCAAGTTCGTCGCCTGGAACCAGGACGGCACCATGGCCAAGGACGTCTGGGGCGGCTCGGGCGGCTCGGCCTATCAGGACGCGGCCCAGGAGTTCATCAACGGCCAGCTAGTCTATTATTTCTCCGGCAGCTGGCAGGTCGGCCGCTTCGAGAAGAACATCGGCGACGCTTTCGACTGGGAGGTGGTGTCGCCGCCCTGCGGCCCGGGCGGCTGCACCGGCATGCCGGGCGGTGCTGGCCTCGTCGGCATCAAGACCACCAAGCACCCGGAGGCGGTGGCCAAGGTCATCGACTATTTCGCGTCGGAGCCGGTCTATGCCGAGCTGATCTCGAGGACCAAGAACGTCCCGGCGCACAAGGGCATCGCCGCCAAGGGCCTGGACTATCCCGACGCCACGCCGGCCGGTGCCGAGGCGCTCAAAGCCTGGGGTAGGCAGGTCGGCGGCATCTCGCCCGTCGCCTACGCGCTGCAGGGCTATCCGAACAACCGCGCCATCTTCAACGTCACCGTCCAGCGCGTGACGCAGGCCATCGTCGGCGAGCTCAGCACCGAGCAGGCCCTCGAGCGCATCACCGCCGACATGGCCGAGGTGAAGTAGCCGTAGGGCAGGGGCCTATGGCCGTCTCGCCGCTGCACGTCCTGCCGAGCCTGCTGGAGGCGCCGATGCGCGCCTTCCAGCGGGCCTTCGGCACGCGCGGCATGGCCTGGCTGTTCCTCGCCCCCAACCTCATCGTCTTCGGCACCTTCACCTTCCTGCCGATCCTGCTGAACCTCGGCTACGCCACCACCGGCGGCCCCGACATCCTGCTGGCCGACCGCCCCTTCGTCGGCGCGGAGAACTTCCGCAGCCTGCTGGCCTGCGCCAACCATCTCGACCCGTCCTCCTGCGAGCGCGACCTGTTCTGGCGGGCGGTGTGGAACACCGGCCTGTTCGTGGTGCTGCAGGTCGCCGGCATGATCCTGCTGTCGCTGCTGACGGCGCTGGTGCTCAACCGCGAGATCCGCGCCCGCGGCTTCTTCCGCGCCGTGTTCTTCTTCCCCGTGCTGCTGTCGCCGGTGGTGGTGGCGCTGATCTGGAAATGGATTCTCCAGCGCGAGGGTATCCTCAACGCCTGGCTGCTCGGCATGGGGTGGGAGCCCACCAACTGGCTGCTCGACTCCAGCTGGGCCTTCTTCTGGATCACTTGTGTCAGCATCTGGGCGCACATGGGCTTCTTCACCCTGATCCTGCTGGCCGGCCTGCAGGCGATCCCCAAGGACATCTACGAGGCCGCCGAGATGGATTCCGCCAGCCCCTGGCGCACCTTCCGCCGCATCACCCTGCCGCTGCTCATGCCCAACATGCTGGTCGTGCTGGTCCTGGCGCTGATCAAGGGTGTGCAGACCTTCGACGAGGTCTTCGTGCTCACCGGCGGCGGCCCGGGCTCGGCCACCATGCTGGTCATCCACTACATCTACCAGACCGGCTTCTCCTCGCAGCCGCGCATCCCCGGCCTCGCCGCCGCCGCCTCGATCCTGCTGGCCGTCGTGCTGCTGGTCCTCACCCTGGTCCAGCTCCGCCTCAACCGCCGCAGCTACGATGGCTAGCGCCGAGGCCCGCACCGGCATGGTGGCCTTCCTGACCCGCACCCGCGGCCGCGGCCGGCTGCACTGGACCGACTGGCTGTCCTACGCCTACCTGCTGCTCGGCGTCTTCCTGATGTTCGCCCCCGTCGTCTGGGTGGCGCTGTCCTCGCTCAAGACCGAGGCCCAGCTCCTCGAGTTCCCGCCGAGCTTTCTGCCCTACGGCCAGGTCACCGCCACCGTCGAGGGCCATCCCGAGCCGCTGCCGCTCTATCACGTCCGCCTGCCTGACGGCAGCGAGCGCCAGCTCGCCCAGGTCCGCCGCATCGGCATCCAGGCCCAGATGGTCGACCCGGCCGCACCCGGCGAGACCATCCGCGTCGGCATCAATGACCGCCGCCCGGTGCGCGCCTTCGACGTCGCCTGGGAGAACTACAGCCAGCTGTTCGGCCAGTTCAGCTTCGGCCGCTACTTGTGGAACAGCGTCTTCATCACCGCCGTCGCCACCGCCATCACCCTGCTGATCAACTCGATGGCGGCCTATGCGCTCGCCAAGTACGACTTCCGCGGCCGCGACATCGTCTTCGTGATCATCATCGCCACGCTGATGATCCCGCCCACCGTGGTGCTGGTCCCGGCCTTTCTCGTCGTCTCCGAGCTCGGCCTGCTCAACTCGCCCTGGGGCGTCATCTGGCCCGGTGTCGCCACCCCCACCGGCGTCTTCCTGCTGCGGCAGTACATGCTGACCATCCCCGACGAGCTGATCGACGCCGCCCGCATGGACCATGCCAGCGAATGGAAGATCTACTGGCGCATCGTCCTGCCGCTGACCGCCCCGGCGCTGGCCGTGCTCGCCATCTTCTCGATCATGTGGCGCTGGAACGATTTCCTGTGGCCGCTGATCGTGCTCACTCGCAACGAGCAGTTCACCCTGCAGCTCGCCCTCAACTCCTTCCAGGGCGAGCTGCAGACCAACTGGCCCAACCTGCTCGCCATGACCGTGCTGACGCTGCTGCCGATCACCGCCGTCTTCGCCTTCCTGCAGCGCTACATCACCACCGGCATCGCCACCACCGGCATCAAGTGACCCGGGCGCCGGCGCGATGGGAGCCTCGCGGCGGCGGGCGTGCGAGCGGCTTGCCGGCCGGCGGCAGCACCCGCCGGCCGGCTCACGGCTCGCTCCGCTGCGGGCCGGGGCGGTCCCGCTCGTAGCTGCGGACCACGCCCGGGATCGCCGGCAGCCAGGACTCGCGGCGGACCGTCCAGAGCTCGTAGGTCGGCACGAGCCGATCGGTCTCGTCGAACGAGCCCAGGTGCAAGTCCACCTCGTCCGAGCCCTCGTCGCGGCAGAACACCGTCGAGCCGCAGCGGCGGCAGAAGAACCGGCGGCCGTGGGCGGAGGAGGCGTAGGCGGCCGGCGCATCGCCGCTGAAGCCGACCCGCTCGGCGGGGAAGACGGCGAAGGCGCCGAACGGCGCGCCGCCGTGCTTGCGGCAGTCGAGGCAATGGCACAGGCCGACCCGGTAGGGCCGGCCCTCGGCGACGAAGCGGACGGCGCCGCACAGGCAGCCGCCGGTGATGCCGCGATCGCTCGCCATGGACGCTCCTCCCGCGCGTGGCCGGCATCGTCGGCAGAGCCCGGATGCCGTCGAGCCGGAGATCCCCCGGATGGCCCCCGTCACCGGGCTCGACGCTGCCCCCCGGAGGCCCGCCCGTCAACCAGGGCCCCCACCGGGGATGCCGGGGACACCGAGGCGCATTTTTCGCTCGAATGGCGCGACCGCGGCAACCATTCTGCCGGTGGCAAACAGACCTGCCGGCACCGGACGAGCACGGAGCCGGTCTTTTTGGACCGTCCGGTCGAGTTAGACTGCTACGGAGAGGAAACGAAGGCGGAGTCGTCTTCTTCCGCCATCCTCGCGCTCGACGCGAGGACCCAGGGTCGCCACTCACCGCCGGAGAAGAGGGCCGCAATCGAATTAGGCGAAAGTTCCCTCGTTATCGCGCTATATGCTCCTCCCCATGCGTTGGCTACACTCGCTCGACGTCTCCCCTCCGACATGCTCGCCCACTACCAGATCCGCCAGACGCACAAACTGCTGCTGTCCTCGCACCGTGCGGGCGGGACGTGGCATTCCTACGGGCGGATCTCGGCGATGATGATGGACGATGTCAGGTTGATGCTGGCGGGATTGCCGCCGGTGCGGCTGCAACGGGCGGAGCCGAGGCTGGCAGTGATGATGCGGAGTCGGTAGATGATGCTTCCCGAGCCTACCAGAGATCGGGAAATGTGTATGATGTCCTGGGGATTCCCCCGACTGCGGCAGTGGCTATTCCGGCTGTTTCTAGGTGTTGGGGCTTCGCTTTGTACAACGCAAGCCTTCGCCCAGAGTTCGGAGAAGATGCGATTTTGGGGCGAGCCGCCCGGAGGCCCGAGCGCGATTTTTGGTACAGCCTGGACTATCTATGCCGACGGCCCAATCGACGAGCAAGCGGACGCCCGGCTCAGGCAATTCATTGAGAGCAACAATATACCTTCAGCGGGATCTACGCTGGCGTTGAATTCTCCTGGAGGCAGTCTCACGGGAGGAATGAAACTGGGCCGCGCTATTAGAGAGTTAGGTCTATGGACCTATGTTGGCCGCGACCCACTTGCATTAGACAGGATGATGTTGCCAGGAAAATGCTATAGTTCGTGCAGTCTAGCCTATATCGGTGGCGAATTTCGTTTTATGGTTGAAGGATCAATCTTTGGCGTGCATCGGTTTTATTTCACGTCTCCCAGCGATAGGGATGCTGATACTGCCCAGGTTCTGTCATCGATGGTTCTCGAATACATCCGTGACATGGAGGTAGATCCTAGTCTATTTAGTAAGATGGCGCAGACTGATGCCAGTGATATTAATGTCATCTCGGCAGCTGATCTCCGAAGGTTCAACATTGTCAATGATGGAATAAAGAAAACAGTTTGGTCTATCGAGAGTCTAGACGCCGGATTGTACCTAAAGGGAGAACGCCAAACTAGTCGCGGCGTGAATAAATTCATGCTGCTTTGCATTCCGGGAGAAGGGATGGGACTCTATGTCATATTTGATCCGGAGGGTAGAGGAGATGATGTTGTCACTATGCCGGCTCGATCGCTGTTCCTAGACGGTAAACTTGTGCCACTTTCGAAATCGCCACTACCAGAAGTAAAACTGGTAAACGGTTGGATCAACCTGCGCTACCATCTCGACTACGCGCTGTTGCAGGCGATCTCCGGTGCCAAAACAGTCGGAATAGCGTTACAATTTGCATATGACGCTCCAACCTTTGCTGGCTTTGACGGAATGGAATTCGGCGAGGGTGCAAAAAAACTACCGGGTCTGCTGACCCTCTGTCAACACCGATAGAGTACAATGCACACGCTATTCTTTTCGTATTCCCGAATTCCGATGATGCCATAGGCATGGCACACGGAAGTGCTACCCTACGGAGAGAATTCAATTGTAGGGATTCCGAGGCACCATACGCATTGCGCACTTAAGTCCCGCCCTATGGCAGAATCCGGTTCGTCATCAGCCACTTCACCGAGCGCGGCCACGCGTAGTTCGCACCCATGCGCAGACCGGTAAAGCCCTCCGAAACAGGCTTCCCGGTTTCAGCGTCGAGGATGCGAATGAACATCGTATGCTCGGTCCGGTTGACCCGCGTTACCACGCCCAGCAGGGCAAGCGACGCACCGTGCTCCTTGGCGATCTTCCCCTCGCAGCCGCCGCAGTTGCGCAATCCGTGCGGTGCCACCTGATCGTCCGCCGCCGGCGCATCGATGACCGAAAACTGTCCGGACTGCGAGAGCATGTCCTTCGCGGCCTGCGTCGACTCGGAGATGTAGCGCCGGTCGTGCTCGTCCGGCGGAATGATCCCC
>DAOLFG010000076.1:0-23680 GCA_035326425.1 Geminicoccus sp.
CTTGGCCGCCCGTTTCCTTTCGTGTTGGCCTGACGAGGGAGACGGCGCTGTTCGGCGCCGGCGCATCCGGGCCGGTAGTGATGGGCTGATTCGAGCATGGGCACCTATACCGCCAGGCCCGGCGACATCGAGCGGGCCTGGAGCCTGGTCGATGCCGATGGGCTGGTCCTCGGCCGCCTCGCGGCGATCCTGGCCAACCGGCTGCGCGGCAAGCACAAGGCGCAGTGGACCCCGCACATGGATTGCGGCGACCACATCGTCGTCATCAATGCCGAGAAGGTCGTGCTGACCGGCAAGAAGCGGCAGCAGAAGGTCTATCACTACCACACCGGCTATCCGGGCGGCATCAAGGAGCGGCGCGCCGACGCCATCCTCGACGGCCGCTTCCCCGAGCGGGTGATCGAGAAGGCCGTCGAGCGCATGGTGCCGCGCGGTCCGCTCGGCCGCGACGTGCTGCGCAAGCTGCACGTCTACAAGGGCGGCGAGCATCCCCACCAGGCGCAGCAGCCGGTGGCGCTGGACATCGCCGGCATGAGCCGCAAGAACGCCACGGAGGCCGCCCATGGCTGAGCTGACCCGCAGCTTCGCCGATCTCGCCCGCCTGAAGCCCGCCATCGCTGCCGAGCCCGAGCCGGTCGAGGCCAAGCCGAAGATCGACGCCCAGGGCCGCGCCTACGGCACCGGCCGGCGCAAGGACGCCGTGGCCCGGGTCTGGGTGAAGCCGGGTGCTGGCCGCTTCACCATCAACGGCCGCGACCTGCCGACCTATTTCGCCCGGCCGACCCTGCAGATGGTCATCAACCAGCCCTTCGAGGTGCTGGACCGCATCGGCCAGTACGACATCCTCGTCACCGTCAACGGCGGCGGGCTGTCCGGCCAGGCCGGTGCCGTGCGCCACGGCATCAGCCGGGCGCTGGTCGCCTACGACCCGGCGCTCCGGCCCTACCTCAAGCATGCCGGCTTCCTGACCCGCGACGACCGCGAGGTCGAGCGCAAGAAGTACGGCAAGGCCAAGGCGCGGCGCAGCTTCCAGTTCAGCAAGCGCTGAGGCAGGCGGACCCAGGCCGCCGTGGCGGCGAGGATGGGCATGCAGGCCCGTCCTCGCCGACCGGCAAACGCTATTCTACTCTTGATTGCGTCCTCCAGTACGCGCTAGCTGCGTGTCGCAAGCCTCGGTGGAGGTGGCCGATGCCGGAAGGCGCCCGGATGGGATGGCTGCCGCGGGGAAGGTCGGCCGTCCTCGCGGCTTTCTCTATTGGGGCATTGGTCGTTCTGGCAGCCCCTGGCAGCAGTCCGGCACAGGACGGCGAGTGGGACTATCTCGTGCGCGCCGGCGACACGGTCTGGGACGTGGCGCAGCGCTTCCTGCGCGAACCCGGCGACTGGCCGGAGCTGCAGAACCTGAACCGGGTCGACGATCCGAGGCGGCTGGCTCCCGGCACCGTCCTGCGCATCCCGCTCGTCTGGATGCGGCTGTCCGATGTGCCGATCAGGGTCTCGGCCATCGTCGGATCGGCGACGGTGCTGCGAAACGGCTCGCCCACGCCGGAGAAGCTGAGCGAGGGTGACCTGCTGCGGCAGGGGGACGCGGTCGAGACCGCCGCCGACAGCCATGTCGAGCTGACGCTCACCGACGGCTCGTCGGTCGTGCTCGCCGCCGGCAGCAAGGTCGTGCTCGAGCGGGTCGCCACCTATGCCAGCACGGGCGTGACCAGCACCCGGCTCGATCTCGTGCACGGCCGGATGGATGCCGACGTCAAGCCGACCGACGATGCGGCCACCCGGTTCGAGGTCGATACCGTTCCAGCGCTGAGCTCGGTGCGCGGCACCGGCTTCAGGGTCGCCATCGAGCCTGAGGCCGTCCGCACCGCCACCGAGGTCGAGCGCGGACGCGTCGAGGTCGCGGCCGCCGGAACGCGGCGCCAGGTCGACGCCGGCCTCGGCGTCGTGACGACCAGGGGCGCGGCACCGGGCCGGCCACGGCCGCTGCTGCAGCCGCCGGCCGCGGAGCTCATGCCCGATCGCCTGGAGCGCGTGCCGCTGCGCCTGCCGATGCCGCTGCCGCCCGATGCCGTCGGCTGGCGCTGGAGCCTGCTGGGCGGGGCCGAGGTGCCGCTGTTCGAGCGTACGGCCCACGGCGCGGACCTGGTGGGGCCGGATCTGCCGGACGGGCACTATCGCGCCCGGCTGCGCGCGATCGGTCGCGACGGGCTCGAGGGGCTGGACCGGGAATGGCAGCTGGAGGTCGACGCGCGCCCCGAGCCGCCGCCGACTCTGCGGCCACAGCGCCAGGGACGCGTTCGCGAGCCGCGCCCCTCTTTTGCCTGGGCGAGGCAGGACGGGCTGACCTATCGGCTCCAGGTGGCGGCCGACCCGGGCTTTCTGCAACCGAAAGTCGAGCTGCGGGATCTGCCGGGGCCGGAGGCGCGATCGCCGGTCGATCTGGAGCCCGGCACCTGGTACTGGCGGATCGCCGCGCATGACGGCGACGACGAGGGACCGTTCAGCGATCCCGAGCCCTTCGAGCGCCGCGATCCGCCGTCGGCGGCTGAGGCCGAGCCGGGGATCGAGGAAGGCGACCTGGTGATCCGGGTGCGCGCCGGCTCGCCCGGCCAGCGCTACCAGTTCCAGCTCGCGGAATCGCCGACCTTCGACCGGCCGGTGGCGGACAGCGTCAACGACCGGCCGGAGCTGCGGCTCGTCAAGGCGCTGCCCGGCCGCTACTACCTGCGGACGCGGGTCATCGACGACGACGGCTACGAGGGCGCGTTCACGCCGCCACAGCAGATCGACGTGCCGCCGACCACCTGGTGGCCGGCCGTGGTGGTGCCCTTCGTCATGCTGCTGTTGGCACTTTGATCAGGCAGCGCTCCCCGCCGGCCCGCCTCGGCGCCACCCTGATCGCGTTCATCCTCGTCACGCTTCTGGCGGACTGGTCCGGTATCACCCGCGGCACCGACCGCTGGCTCTACGACCGCGTGGCCGCCCGGCTGGCACCGCCGCCGCCGCCCGACGTCCTGATCGTCGCCATCGACGAGGCCAGCCTGTCGAGCGTCGGCCGATGGCCCTGGCCGCGCCGCGTCCATGCCGAGCTGGTCCGCCGGCTCGCGAGCCGAGGTGCCTCCGTGGTCGGCATCGACGTCATCTTCGCCGAGCCGGACATCATGGATCCGGCCGGCGACGAGCTGCTGGCGGCCGCCATCTCGGCTGGCAACGTCGTGCTGCCGCTCGGCCCGGGCCGACTCCACGACTCCGGCACCGAGCCGCTGGAGGCGTTCGCCGCCGGCGCCAGGCTCGGCCATTCCGCCCTCACCCCCGATGACGACGGCCGCCTGCGGCGGTTCCTGCTGGTCGAGGACGGCCATCCCAGCCTGCCGGTAGCGATGCTGAGGTCGGTCGGCCGTGATCCGCCCACCCTCGATCAGGCCTGGCTGCCGCTGCCGCCAGGGCCGTCGGCGATACGTCACATGTCGGCTGCCGACGTCCTGGCCGCCGAGCCCGCCGCTCGCGACCTCGACGGCGTCATGGTGCTCGTCGGCATCACGGCGCCGGGCCTGGCACCGCGCGTCGCGTGGCCGGACGCGCCGGCTGGCGTCGCCGCCGTCGAGGTGCAGGCGGCGGCGCTGTCGGTCCTCCACCAGGGCCGGCTGATCACGGGCGTCGCGGAGCCGGGCCGGACCGGCCTCGTCCTGGCCCTGTCCGCCCTGGTCGGGCTCGCTATCGGCCGCTCGCCGCCGGGACGCCTGCTGCCGGCCCTGGCGCTGGCGGTCGCCGCCGCCGGTCCGGTCCTGCTGCTGGTCCTCGACGACGCGCTGATGCCGCTGACCGCACCCGCCGTCGGCGCCCTGGCGGGGATCGCGGTCTGCGCCCTGGTGCGTTGGCTGGGCGAGCGCCGCGAGCTGCGCTCGGCGCAGCGGCGCGCGCAGGTGGTCCTCAGCTCGATCGCCGACGGCGTCATCGTCGTCGATGCCGCCGGTGCCGTCGATTTCGCCAACCCCGCCGCCGAGCGGATGCTCGATGTCGGAGGCGGCGGCCTGATCGGCCGGCCGATCGGCCAGGTGCTGGAGCTGTCCGAGGAGAGCGGCCCCACCGACGTCTCGCGCTTCCTCGGAACGGCCGCCGTGTCGAGCGGCCTCACCCTGAGCGACAGCAACGGCAGGCGCCGGTCGATCAGACTCACCACCGCCCCGATGGGGCGGGGGCACCGGGCCGCCGGAACCGTGCTGGCGCTCAGCGACGTCACCGTCGAGCGCGAGCTGATGCGCGAGATCTCGCATCGCGCCCACCATGACGGCCTGACCGGCCTGCCCAACCGCGTCCTGCTGCGCGACCGCCTGGAGAGCGCCCTCGCCAGGGCGCGGCGCTCCTCGGCCTGCGGTGCCGTGGTGATGCTGGACGTCGACCGGTTCAAGGCCATCAACGACGCCTTGGGGCACGCGGCCGGTGACGCGCTGCTGCACGCGATGGCGCAGCGCCTGGCCTCGGCGAAACGCGATGTCGACACGCTGAGCCGGATCGGCGGCGACGAGTTCGTGCTGGTTCTCGAACTCGCGAGCGAGTCCGACGCGCTGGCGGCGACCGAGCGCTACCGCGAGGCGCTGGCAGCACCGTTCACCGTCGACGGCCACGCCCTGCATGTCACCGCCAGCTTCGGCATCAGCCTGTTCCCCCGCGACGCCGACGATCCCGACCAGCTGCTGCGCAACGCCGATCTCGCCATGTACCGTGCCAAGCACACCCTGCCGGGGTCGATCCAGTTCTTCGCCGAGGAGATGAACGCCAGGGCCAGGGAGCGCCTCGCGCTCGAGCACGAGCTCAGGCTGGCGGTGGCGCGGCGCGAGTTCGAGCTGCACTACCAGCCGCAGCTCGCCATCGACCGGCGCCGGCTGGTCGGGGTCGAGTGCCTCGTGCGCTGGCGCCATCCGACGCGCGGGCTGCTGCCGCCGGCGAGCTTCGTGCAGGTCGCCGAGGAGAACGGCCTGATCTGCGACATCGGCCGCCAGGTGCTGGTCGATGGCTGCAGCCAGCTGCGGACATGGTCCAGCCTGGATCCGTCCTTGCGCCTGTCCGTGAACCTGTCGGTGGTCCAGCTCAAGGCCGACGACGGTCTGGTCGATTTCGTCGCCGGCACGATGCAGCGGGCCGGGCTCGACTGCAGCCTGCTCGAGCTCGAGGTGACCGAGGGCCTGTTCCTCGACCCCAGGCTGGACATGCTGTCCTCCAAGCTGCGCGAGCTGACCGAGGCCGGCGTCAAGCTGTCGATCGACGACTTCGGCACCGGCTATTCGTCACTGGCCTATCTGCGTCACTTTCCCTTCGACCGCATCAAGATCGACCGCACCTTCGTCAAGGACGTCGAGGAAGACGAGCAGGCCTGTGCCATCGTCCGGTCGATCATCGGGCTCGGCCACAGCCTCGGCAAGCCGATCACCGCCGAGGGCGTCGAGACCGAGGCCCAGCTGGGCTTCCTGCAGCGCGAGCGCTGCGACGAGGCTCAGGGCTACCTGCTGGGCAAGCCCGGCGACGCCGCCAGCATCGACCGCTGGCTGCATTGAGCGGCTGCTGGACAGCGCCCCGGCGACGATAGGATAACCGCCGCCAGCGAGGGGAGCGCCGATGCTGCTGATCCTGGGCTCGATCAACGCCGACCTGCTGTTCAAGGTGAAGACGCTGCCGCGGCCGGGCGAGACCGTGCTCTGCCCGGGCTACGAGATGGCGCCGGGCGGCAAGGGCTCGAACCAGGCGGCCGCCGCCGCCAAGGCCGGTGCCAGGGTCCGGTTCGTCGGCCATGTCGGCGACGACGCCTACGGCCCGGTGGTGCGCGGCATGCTCGACCGGGCCGGCGTGGACACCGGCCAGCTGTCGACCAGCCGCAGGCCCACGGCGATCGCCGTCATCGGCGTCGACGAGGCGGGAGAGAACGCCATCATCGTCGGCAGCGGCGCCAATCTCGACACCGCGGCGGCACAGATTGCCGACGACCAGCTCGGCCCCGGCGTCACCGTGCTCTGCCAGAACGAGATCAGGCCGGAGGAGACCTGGGCGATCCTCGGCCGTGCGCGCGCCCTCGGCGCCCGCACCATGCTCAACCTGGCGCCGGCCGCCGTGCCGCCCGCCGAGGCGCTGGCAGCGACCGACGTGCTGGTGGTCAACGAGATCGAGGTCGGCATGGCGGCCGACGATCCGGGCGGCGACCCGCAGCTGCTGGCGCGCCGCCTGGCGGAGCGCCACGGCCTCACCTGCGTCGTCACCCTGGGCTCGGCCGGCGCCATCGCCGTGGCACCGGACGCCGCCTGGGCGGCACCCAGCCTGCCGATCAGGCCCGCCGACACCACGGGCGCCGGCGACTGCTTCACCGGCGTGCTGGCGGCGATGCTGGACAAGGGCATGGCGCTGCCGGACGCCCTGCGCCGCGCCTGCCTCGCCGCCTCCCTCGCCTGCCTCGCGATGGGTGCCCAGTCGAGCCAGCCGAGCCGCGCCGACATCGAGGCGCGGCTGGCCGAGATCGGGCCGGTGCGGCCGCTCTGAGCCGGGGCGGCCTTCAGGCCGGACGGGCGACGGCGACCTGCACCACGTCGGTCGAGCCGGTCCTGAAGCCGGCCTCGCAATAGGCGAGGTAGTAGGTCCACAAGCGCCGGAAGCGCTCGTCGAAGCCGAGCCGCATGACCTTCTCCCAGGCGGCATCGAAGCTGCGGTTCCAGATGCCCAGGGTGCGGGCGTAGGATCCGCCGAAGGCCAGCTGGTCGCGGATGGTGAGGCCGGCGCGCTCGACCTGCTGCGCCAGCGCGGTGGGCGAGGGCAGCATACCGCCGGGGAAGATGTAGCGCTGGATGAAGTCGGCGCTGCGGCGGTATTCGGCGAAGTAGCGGTCGGCGATCGTGATGATCTGCAGCCCGGCCATGCCGCCCGGCACCAGCACCTCGCGCAGCTTGCCGAAATAGGCCGGCCACCAGCTCTCGCCCACGGCCTCGAACATCTCGATCGAGGCGATGCGGTCGTAGCTGCCGCTGGCGTCGCGATAGTCGCAGAGCTCGATGCTGACGCGGTCGCCCAGCCCCAGCTCCTGCACCCGCCGGCTGGCGAAGGCGTGCTGCTCCTTCGAGATGGTGAGGCTGCGGACCTGGGCGCCGAACTCGCGCGCCGCCAGGATGGCGAAGCTGCCCCAGCCGCTGCCGATCTCCAGCAGCTTCTGGCCCGGCGCCAGCAACATCAACCGGGCGAGGCTGCGGTACTTCTCGATCTGCGCCGCCTCCAGATCCTCGATGCCGTCGACGAAGCGCGCCGAGGAGTAGGTCAGCGTCGGATCGAGCCAGGCGGCGAAGAAGTCGTTGCCCAGGTCGTAGTGCGCATGGATGTTCCGCCGGCTGCCGCGCCGGCTGTTGCCGCGCAGCAGGTGCAGCAGCCGGCGCAGCAGTCGCGGCACCGGGCCGCCGTGATGGTGGCCACTCCAGGCCGCATAGTTGCGGTCGAGCAGCTCGAGCAGGGCGGCGAGGTCGGGGCTGTCCCAGTCGCCGTCGATGTAGCTCTCGGCGAAGCCGACGGCACCGCCCGTCAGGAAGCGGCGGACGACGCGGCCGTCGTGGATGGTCAGCGCGGCGGCCGGCCCGGGCTCGCTGCCGCTGAAGCTGCGCTCGGTCCCTCCCGGCAGCCGGACATGCAGCGTGCCGAATCGCAGATCGCGGCCGAGCCGCAACAGCATCGCCAGTCCCGGCGGCAACGGTCCTTCGCCTCTCGGCGCCTCGGCATCGACGAGATTCTGACCGATCGACATGCCGCAACCTCGATCAAGCGTCGTTTCGGCTCGCGCGCCGCATTGGCCGCGCGCGTGGCACCCTTCCTGGTGCCGATGAAGATGCGTCCATGAATGCCAGCAATGCCGCGGCTCGTCATCCCCGCCGAGAGCGGCGACAACCGCCGCCGCGCGACAAGACTGCAACAAGCGCCGGCGAAGAGTAGCGGCAGCGAATTAACGAGTTCTCAACCGGCGCGCGACTACCTATCTCGCAGTCCGCTGGAACGATGGCGAGGCGTCGTATGGTCTACTGGGTCGTGGGTCGGCCGGCGGGCGATCAATCCGCCGAGGCGGGCCCGGAAGCGGCACCGGTCGAGCGGCTGGGGCCGTTCGAGAGCCGGGTCGCGGCGCAACGCGCCCTGGAGGCCGCTGTCGACCGGCTCCGCCAGGCGGCACGGCGGCTGATGACCTTCGAGGTGGTCTGCGACTACGCCTGAGCCGGGCGGCCAGTCGTCGTGCCCGGCGTCGGTCAGTCGATGATGTGGTAGCCGCCGTCGACGTAGAGCGTCTCGCCGGTCATCAGCTTGGCGGCGTCGAGCGCCAGGAAGGCGGTGGCGGCGCCGACGTCCTCGATCGACACCAGGTTGCGGGCAGGGGCCTTGGCCTGGGCCTTCTCGATCAGCGCGTCGAACTCGGCGATGCCGGAGGCGGCGCGCGTCATCAGCGGGCCGGGCGAGATGGCATGGACGCGGATGCCCTTGGGCCCGAGCTCGGCGGCGAGATAGCGGGTGGCGGCCTCCAGCGCGGCCTTGACCGGCCCCATGATGTTGTAGTGCTCGACCACCATCTGACTGCCGTAATAGGTCATGGTGAACAGCGTGCCGCCGTTCGGCATCATCGGCTCGGCCAGGTGCGCCATGCGGATGAAGGACCAGCAGGAGATGTCCATCGCCTGCAGGAAGCCTTCGCGCGAGCAGTCGACGACCCGGCCGTGCAGGTCGGCCATCGGTGCGAAGGCCAGCGAGTGCAGCACGAAGTCGATGCTGCCCCAGCGCTGGCGCATGGCGTCGAACACCGCCTCGAGCTGACCCTCGACGCGCAGGTCGAGCGGCAGGAGCAGCGGCGCTTCCACCTCCGCGGCAAGCGGCTCGACGTGCGGTCTCGCCTTCTCGTTGAGGTAGGTGACGGCGAGCTCCGCCCCGAGTGCCCGGAAAGCCTTGGCGCAGCCCCAGGCGATCGACTGGTCGTTGGCGATGCCGGTGATGAGGCCGCGTTTGCCCTTCAGCGTGACGCGGCGCTCGTCTAGCTGGATCATCGCGCTGCTCCCTCGGCCTTGCGCAGCGTGGCGAGACTGTGCCGGGCGATCATCAGCTCCTCGTCGGTCGGAATGATACGCGCCTCGACGCGCGAGCCCGCCGTGCTGATCAGCGGCCCGCCGGCGGCGTTGGCCGCCTCGTCCAGCTCCAGGCCCATCCAGGCGAGGTTGCGGCAGACCCGCTCGCGGATGGCGGGACTGTGCTCGCCGATGCCGGCGGTGAACACCAGCCCGTCGATGCCGCCCATGGCGGCGGCGAGCGAGCCGGTCTCGCGGGTGATGCGGTAGACGAAATAGTCCACGGCCAGCTTGGCCGAGGGCGCATCGCTGGCCAGGAGGTCGCGCATGTCGTTGCTGATGCCGGAAAGGCCTTTCAGCCCGCTCTCGTGATAGAGGAACCGCTCCAGCCTCGCCGCATCCCAGCTCTTGGTCTGCATCAGGTAGAGCAGCACGCCGGGGTCGATCTGGCCGGTGCGCGTACCCATCGGCAGGCCGTCCAAGGCGGTGAAGCCCATGGTGCTATCGACGCTGCGGCCGGCCAGGACCGCGCACATGCTGGCACCGCTGCCGAGATGCGCCACCACCGTGCGGCCCTGCGCCAGCCGCTCCGGCAGCACGCCGGCGATGTACTCGTAGGACAGGCCGTGGAAGCCGTAGCGGCGCACGCCCTCCTGGTAGAACGCTTCCGGAATGGCGAAGCGGTCGGCGACCTCGGGGTGGCTGCGGTGGAAGGCGGTGTCGAAGCAGGCGATCTGCGGCAGGTCCGGCCGCGTCGCGGCGATGGCCTCGATGGGGGCCAGG
This sequence comes from Geminicoccus sp., assembly GCA_035326425.1. Classification (GTDB taxonomy): domain Bacteria; phylum Pseudomonadota; class Alphaproteobacteria; order Geminicoccales; family Geminicoccaceae; genus CALKJU01. The sequence continues at coordinate 9,849 of DAOLFG010000076.1, forward strand.
TTGTTCGGCTGGTGCAGCGGTGCCAGCGGCACCAGCTTGCGCAGCTCCGCGACGATGCCGGCGTCGACGCGCACCGGCGCCGAATGGGCGGCACCGCCATGTACGACGCGGTGGCCGACGGCGAGCAGCGCCGCCCCATCCAGCCGGCCGCGCAGCCAGGTGCCGAGCGGCTGCATCGCTCCCTGGACGTCGGCCGCTTCCTCGGCCGTCAGGTCATGGTCGACCAGCAGCTCGTCGCCGGCGTCCTCGGCCTTCAGGTGCGGATGCGTGCCGATGCCGTCGAGCTGGCCGGACAGGGTGCTGCGCAGCGCGTCACCGGCATCGACGGCGAACAGCTCGAACTTGATGCTGGACGAGCCGGCATTGATGACGAGGACGTGGTCGGCCATGTCAGGCCGCCACGGGCTGCTTCAGCCGCTTGTTGTGGGCGTAGAGGGCCGCCACCGCTGCCGAGGCGAGGCGGGCGCGCACCGAATCGGCCCGGCTGGTCAGGATGATCGGCACCCGGGCGCCGACCACCACGCCCGCGGCGTCGGCATGGGCCAGGAAGGACAGGTTCTTGGCCAGCATGTTGCCGGCCTCGAGGTCGGGGACCACGAGGATGTCGGCCTGACCCGCCACCTCCGAGGTGATGCCCTTGATCTCGGCGGCGTGGCGGTCGATGGCGTTGTCGAGCGCCAGCGGCCCGTCGAGCAGCCCGCCGGTGATCTGGCCGCGGTCGGCCATCTTGCACAAGGCGGCCGCGTCCAGCGTGCCGGGGATCTTGGGATTCACCGTCTCGACCGCCGACAGGATCGCGACCTTGGGCTCGCCCAGCCCCAGCCCGGCGAACAGATCGATGGCGTTGCGCACGATGTCGACCTTGTCCTCCAGCGCCGGGAAGATGTTGATCGCCGCATCGGTGATGAACAGCGGCTTGGGGTAGGTCGGCACGTCCATGACGAAGACGTGGCTGAGCCGCCGGCCGGTGCGCAGCCCGGTCTCCTTGGCCACCACCGCCGCCATCAGCTCGTCGGTGTGCAGGCTGCCCTTCATCAGCAGCTGCGCCTTGCCCTCGCGCACCAGCTCGACGGCACGGTCGGCGGCGGCATGGCTGTGGGGCACGTCGATCAGCTCGTATTTCGAGATGTCGATGCCAGCCGCCTCGGCGGTCGCCCGCACCTTGGCCGCGGGCCCGACCAGCAACAGCGTGATGACGCCGGCCTCGGCGGCATCGATCGCACCCTCGAGCGCATCCGGGCTGCAGGGATGCGCCACGGCGCAGGAGACCGGCGGCACGTCCCGGCAGGCCCGCATCAGCCGCTCGAACGAGTCGTGCGTCTGCACGATCATCTGCGGCAGCTCGGGCGGCTCGATCCTCAGCTTCTCGGCCGGCGCCCTCACCACCGCCCGGCCGCGCGTCACCAGCTTGCCGGCCTGGTCGACGCAGGCGCAATCCAGCGTCACCTGCCGGTCCTCGCCCTTGGCGGCCACCTTCACCGTGACGGTGATCGTGTCGCCCAGATGCATCGGCGCCACGAAGTCCAGCTCCTGGCGCAGGTAGAGCGTGCCGGGGCCGGGCAGGCGGGTGCCGAGCACGGTCGAGATCAGCGCACCTCCCAGCATGCCGTGCGCCACCGGGCCGTCGAGCGGGATGTCCGCTGTGCCGGTGCCCATCCCGCCGGACACGGCGGCGAAGGAGGCGAGGTCGTGCTCGGTGAGCCGGCGCGAGACCGAGGCGGTCTCGCCGACCTCGATCTCGTCGAAGGTCCGGTTCTCGACCAGCTGGTGGCTCACCATGCCCTACCAGCCGAGGTAGATGGCGATCTCGCCGGGCACGCCCTCGTTGTAGCTCAGCACCTCGGCGCGGACCTTGTAGCCCACGGGCTGCAGCTCCTTGAGGTAGAAGTCGTAGCTGCGCTTCGCGAAGCCCTCGAGCGAGGCCGGCCAGTCCTGCTCGCCGTTGTTGATCCGCCGACCACGGTCGCTGGTCCAGGCCGCCGGGAACTTCAGGGCCTGGATCTCGTGCTGGCCGTTCTCGGCCGCGCGGCGCACGGCGCTGGAGACCCGTTCCTTGACGTCGGCGCGGATGTCGCGCTCCAGGAAGGCACGGTGCAGCTCGTCCTGATCGGCCTCGAGCTTCCGCAGCTTCTCGATCGTCTCGCGCGCCTTGCGCGCCTCGATCTCGTCGGCGATCCGCTTCAGATCGTTCGGTGTGACCAGGTCGGACATGCTCGGAACTCTCCTCCCGTGAACCGCTATCGAGCCCGGGCGCGACCGCCGGCCTGCCGGCGGCCGCCCGAGCCCCGGCGCGGCGCCTGCGCCGTGTCGATTTTCTTTTCCGCCGGCACTGCCGCAAGCGATTCCGCCGGCGGGGTCGCCGTTTCCGGCGCCGCCGGCTCCGACGGCACCTCGGCCGGCGCGATCTGCCCGAACAGCCGCTCGACCTCGGCCAGCCTCGCCGCACCCGCCCCGCCGAGCGGTCCGCCCGCGGTCACCACCCGCCGCAGGTCGGCGAGTGCCGAGGCCGCCCTGTCGGGCTCGCGGGCCAGCAGCTTCGGGATGGCGGCGACGGCGCGGCCGGCGTCGATCTGCAGGAGATTGGCCTGCTCGCGCAGCACCGTCTTGAAGTCGGCGAGGCTCCACTTGCCGCCATATTCCTGGCGGAGCCGGCGCAGCATGTTGAAGCTGCGCTCATCGGTGGCCTTCTGCGGCGCCAGCACATAGACCAGCGCGCGCACCGTCGCCGCAGCCAGGCCGCCCTCCTCCATCCGCCCCTTCAGCCGCTCGATCTCGGCGGCGACGAAGGCCAGATGCTCGGGCTCCTCGCCCGGGTGGCCGCGCGGCGGCGCGTCCGAGGCGCGCAGTCCCACCATGGCCTGGAGCAGCGGCGAGCCGTAGATCGCCATGAACATGTTCTCGACCAGCCGGTCGCGCGCATGGCCCCAGGCGGCGAGCCCGTCGGCGATGCTGCTCGACATCCGCTCCTGGAGCTGGACGAACGGATTGTCGGGGTCGGCCGGCTGCCGGTGCGCCTGCGCCAGCTCCGCCCATTGCCGCACCGGCGCGATCAGCGGGTTGCCGCTCGAGAGGATCTCGAACGGCAGCCGCACCGGATTGAGCCTGGTGAGCCATTGCGACATGGCGGGGTTGGCCAGCGCCTGGACGAAAGGCTGCATGAAGGTGCGATAGAGGCCGAGATTGATCTCGGAGACCCGGGCGACGGTGGCGAAGCGGCGCTCGTCCTCGGCATCGTTGGCGCCGTAGGCGCGGATGTCGTCGAGATTGCGCGCCTCGAACCGCAGCACGTACTCGCCGACGGTGAGGTCGGCATTGGGCTCGTCGGCGCGCTTGCCGACGATCACCGCCTCCCACAGGCCCGGCGGCAGCACGTCGATGAAGTCGATGTTGCCGGCGAACTCCTCGTGCTCCTTCCGCGCCACCGAGCCCGAGACGAAGATGCCGAGATGGCCGATCGTCTCGTGCACGCAGTAGACGATGGTCTGGCCGTGGGCGCGGATGTCGTCGACGCTGTCGTAGAGGTCGAGGATCCAGCCCAGCGCCTGCGGCGGCGGCGTGATGTCGTCGCCGCGCGAGCAGAAGCAGACGATCGGCGACTTGATGTTGCGCAGATCGATGCGCATGCCGTCGGCCGTCACCATCTCCGCCGTCGCCAGCTTGTTGCCGACGAACAGGTTGTCGACGATGTACTGCATCTCCTCGGCATTGAGCATGACGTGGCCGCCCCACCAGCGCTCGAAGCCGAGATAGCGCTGCGCCTCGGTGTCGACCCTGGACCAGACGTTGTACTGCTTGGTCCACCAGGTGTTGGCCGGGTTCATGCCCTCGAAGCTCTTGACCAGCCAGGCGCCGTCGAACTTGCCGTCGCCGAGGTCGCCGGTCAGCGCGGTCAGCCAGCTCCCGCCATAGAGACCGCCGGAATAGCGCATCGGCGCGAAGCCGTGCGTGCCGGCCCAGTAGGAGAGGGGGGCGCCGGCAATGATGATCGGCCCGAACAGCTCGGGCCTGAGTGCCGCCACGATCATCACCGCCCAGCCGGCCTGGCAGTTGCCGATGACGGCGGGCTTGCCCTCGGCCTCGGGGTGCAGCTCGATCACCTTCTCGATGAACACCGCCTCGCCATGGGCGATGTCCTCGATCGTCTGTCCCGGCTCGGGCTGCGGCGTGAAGCCGATGAAGTAGCAGGGATGGCCGGCGCGCATCGCCATGCCGATCTCGCTGTCGGCCTTGAAGCCGCCGATGCCCGGCCCGTGCCCGGCGCGGGGATCGACCACCACGAAGGGCCGCTTCCTCGGATCGGTCACGACGCCGTCGGGCGGCACGATCCGCACCAGCGCATAGTTGATCGGCCGCGGCAGCTCGGTGCCGCGCATGATCACCTCGAAGCCGTAGCTGAGCACCGGGTCGGCCTTGCCGGCCATGTAGTCGCGGAAATGGTCGCCGCGCTGCCGCATCACATCGGTGAACAGCACCGTGCGCTGCGCGGCATCGACCGCATAGGCCAGCGCATCGGCGGCGAGGCCGGCACCCCAGGCGTTCAGGACGGCGCCGGTCTGCGTGCCGCCGGTCTTCGCCTCTTCCTGGCTCATCCTGTACCTCCAGCCCTCATGTTGCGTTGCGATATAGAGCCGTCACGACGGCTTGGCCATGCCGTCCTCGTCGCACCCCTCGGACGGCAGGGCTTGCCGCTCAGGCCCCGAAGCCCTAGGCACTTGCCGGCGGGGCATGTTTCCCGCGGGAGAGGGCGCCTCGATGAAGCTCTACGATTTCGGCTTCACGCTCATTCTGATCGCCGCCGTGGCGGCCGCCGTGGCTCTGGCGGCGGCGGGCGCCGTCACGCGTTGAGCCCGAGCCGCCTCAGGGCGGCAGGCCGATCACCACCTTACCCTTCTCGCCGGTGAACAGGCCGCGGCCGGGCGGGATCGAATCGGCTCGCGGCACGTTGGCGTCGGGCACGCCGGTGCAGGCGGCGAAAGCCACGACCGCCACGAGGGCGGCCCAGCGCAAGGCCAGCATCAGAACTTGACCCTGGCGCCGGTGACGCCGGTGACGATGTCCTCGAAATCGGCGTCGTCTCGATCGAGGCTGTGCCAGCGCACGCCGGCAAACAGCTCGGTGGCGTATTTCGGCACGAACTGCACGCCGAACAGGCCCACCGAATCACCGGTGTCGCCGTCCTGCGCCATGTCCTCTGAGCGGGTGTAGTCGAGCGAGAAGGCGGTGCGGCCGATGTCGGTGATGCCGACGGTCTGCCAGCCGGCCTTGGCATAGTAGTTCTGGCTGCTGTCGCGGCCCTCGTTGTCCCGTGTCCCGCCCGAGACCGTGAGGCTGAGCCCGGTGCCGAGATGCAGGGCCGAGGCCGAGCCGTTCACGAGATAGTCGCGACCGCTGCCGGGATCCGAATAGGCCACGGCCGCGCCGGCGGCGAAGCCGGCCACCTGCTCCTCCCAGGTGAGGGCGGCCGAGCCGCGCTGGTTGGAGGCGATGTCGCCCGAGACCATGAAGCCTGCGAGGCTGGGCGTGTCGTAGCGGATGCGGTCCAGGCGGCCGTTGCCGTCGAGATCGTTGAAGGCGCTGCCGATCGTGGCGTCGCTGTATTCGTCGGCATCCTTGTCGTAGAACAGCAGGCCACCGGCCAGATCGGAGATCGAGGCATACGAGACGACGGTCGTGGCCGACTTGTCGACCTCCGCCGTGCCGTCGCTCGCCGTGCTGCCCTGGCCCAGCCACAGCTTGCCGTAGTCCTGGTGCTCGGCGAAGACTTCGACCTTGCGGTCGCGGAAGTTGACGGTGCCGGTGTCCTCGTTGTTCTGGTTCACCTCGGTCGAGGCGTTCGACTTCAGCTCGACCTCGATCTGGGCGCCGACGGTGAGGTCGCCGTCCGCCGGCTTGTGCGTCGCCATGATGTTGAGGCGCGTCGAGGAGTTGTTGTTGTCGACATTGTAGAGCTTGGTCTTGTGGCCGTCCTCGCCCAGCATCAGCATGCGGTTGACCTGGCCCGAGATGACGACCGAGGCCGTCTTCTCCTTGGCGGCGATCAGCGGCTTCTCCGCGACGGCGCGCCTGGCGGCATCGGCATTCTCGTTGGCTTGGCCGGCCTTCGACTCCGCGGCGGTGGTCGCCGTCTCGGACTGCCGCACGCGGGCTTCCAGCGCCTCGATCATCCGCTGCTGCTCGGCGATCAGCCGCTTCAGCTCGTCGATTTGCGCCTGGGTCGAGGAGACACGCGGCTGGGCGGTCTGCGCCCAGGCCGGCGACGCGATGGTGAGCGCGGATGCGCCCAGCAGCAGAAGCCCCCTCACGCTCTTCATGCCGGCTTCCCCGTCCACGTCGTTTCAGCGCAGCTTAAAGTTCCCATGGGCGCAGGCAACCGGTCGCCGGCGGGTTTGCCGGCCGGTGTGACTATCCGGCGAGGGTCGCCACCATCAGCGCCTTGATGGTGTGCAGGCGGTTCTCGGCCTGGTCGAACACCACCGAGGCCGGGCTCTCGAACACCTCGTCGGTGACCTCGAGCTCGGTGAGGCCGAAGCGCTCGTGGATCTCGCGCCCGATCCTGGTGCCGAGATCGTGGAAGGCCGGCAGGCAGTGCATGAACTTGGCCGCGGGATTGCCGGTCCTGGCCATCAGCCCGGCATCGACCCGGTAGGGCAGCAGCAGCCGGATCCGGTCGGCCCAGGTCTCCATGGGCTCACCGAGCGAGACCCAGACATCGGTGTGGACGAAGTCGACGCCGTCGACCGCCTGACCGGTATCGTCGGTGATGGTCAGCCTCGCACCCGAATCGCGCGCCAGCCGCGCGGCCAGCTCGCGATGGCCCGCCTCGGGCCACAGCTCGCGCGGCCCGCACAGGCGGACGTCCATGCCCATCAGGCAGCCGGCCACCATCAGCGAGTTGCCCATGTTGCTGCGGGTGTCGCCGAGATAGGCGAAGCTGGTGCGCTCGAGCGGCCCGCGTTCGCGCATGGTCATCAGGTCGGCCAGCATCTGGGTGGGGTGCCAGTCGTCGCTGAGGCCGTTGTAGACCGGCACGCCGGCATGCGCCGCCAGCTCCTCGACCAGCGCCTGCGAGTAGCCGCGGTATTCGATGGCGTCGTACATCCGCCCGAGCACCCGGGCGGTGTCCTTCACCGACTCCTTGTGGCCGAGATGCGAGCCGGCGGGATCGAGGTAGGTGACCCTGGCTCCCTGGTCGTAGGCCGCCACCTCGAAGGCGCAGCGTGTGCGGGTCGAGGTCTTCTCGAAGACCAGGCAGACATTGCGCCCGGACAGCCGCGGCGTCTCGCATCGCCGCCGCTTCTCCTCGCGCAGCGCCACGGCGAGGTCGAGCAGGGTCAGGGTCTCGCCGCGATCGAAGCCGTGGACCGTGACGTAGCTGCGGTTCAGGAGACTAGGCGCCAAGATCGCCCCCGGGGGACAAGAGCACGAGCGCACTCATACGGCACCCGGCGGCAACGGCCAAGGAGCGACGGGCGGGTGGCCTCCGCCGCCACCCGCCCGTCGGTGATCAGCCGGCCCTCAGACGAAGACGAACCCGGTCTCGTCCAGCTCGATCTTGGCGCTGTCGATGGCGACGCCGCCGTCGACGTCGATGTTCGTGAACCAGCCATAGCGGTTCTGGCCCACCACCGATTCGATCAGATCGCTCGCGTCCTCCCGAGTCTCCGTCCAGAGCACATTGCCGTTCTGGTCCTTGAGATTCAGGTCCACCGCCAGCACGCCATTGTGGTCGCGGAAATGATGCTCGAACGTGTACCAGCCCGATTCGTCGACCACATAGTGGTTGCCGCTCTCCAGGTTTTCCTTCGGGTCGAAATTGGTGTTGTTGCTGCCGCCGACCAGGAGGTCGCCGGTCGAGGTATCCTTCGTCACGTGGAAGATGAAGTCGCGACGATGCGCGTCATTGCTCCCGGTTGCGGCGACCGAATAGTCGAATCCCTCGCCAGCCGCCATGCTGGTATCGAGGTACACCTTGACCTGGGTCGTCCAGTCACCGCTCCAATCGGACGAGTATCCGTCGAAGCGCGTGTACGGCCCCGATTCGTTGACGTCGTCCTGCGTGACGATGGCATGAAACTTGCCGTCGGCGGATTTGATGCCGTCATAACCCGAACGCACCCTGGTGATGTCGCCATACGCGCCATCGGACAAATCGAGCCAGCTGGAGGTGTTCTTCTCGAATCCCTGCTCATAGGTCGGAATGTATACATCCGACAACGTGATGTCGGTGCCGCCCTTGATGTGGATGATCGTCTCGGTGACGATGTTGCTCTCCACCGTATAGCTGTAGCTGATCTGCGGGTCCTTGACATGGGAGAAGATCAGCTGATCGCCGTCCTCGGGATCGTAGTCGTCGATGGTCCGGTCGGGGCCGCCGACCTTCACGAGGTTGTCGGGTGTGCCGCCACCATTGAAGACGAAATTCTCGACGCCGATCAGCAGGTCGGTGCCGTCGTCGCCGTCGCCGGCGTCGAGGTCGGTGACCTTGAAGTTGCCGTTCACGTAGTTCAGGACATAGTCCGAGCCGGCGCCTTCGTAGATCACGGTGTCGTCGCCGGCGCCGCCGTCGAAGGTGTCGTTGCCGTTGCCGCCGTAGAACACGTCCTTGCCGGCACCGCCGAACAGCTCGTCGCGGCCGTCGTCGCCGTAGAGCGTGTCGTTGCCGCCCTCGCCGTAGACGGTATCGCTGGCCGCCCCGCCGTAGACGATGTCCTTGCCGCCGCCGCCGTAGATGGTGTCCTGGCCGCCGAGGCCATAGATCTGGTCCGAGCCACCGGTGCCCGTCAGGGTGTTGAGATTGCCGGAATCGACGATGACCGCCATTTCTGTTCCCCACGCAGGATCGTTGGTTGGCGATGCGCTCATGGGCGCATTTTCATGCTCGCCGCCAGTCGTAGGTGGCATGTCCGATATATACAAGATGAAATCCATCGGCAGGCTGAGCGACCACAGCATCTCAAAGCATCGGTAGCCTACGACTTTGGTGGTAGACAGACCTGTCAAGTCGCCGGAGGCAGTCGACGTATCGGGAGCGGGCCAGTCGGGCCGGCGGCTCAGTCCCGCCAGCCGTAGGCCAGCTCCTTGAGCTTGGCGCCGCCGATCTCGCAATAGTTCTCGCCGGCCGGCTCACCGCCGAGATGCTCGTAGAACCGGCGCGCCGGATTGGTGGCTAGCACCCAGACCAGCATGTCCGGCAGGCCACGGCGGGCGAGCTCGAAATAGGTGGCGTCGAACAGGGCGCGGCCGACGCCGTGGCCTTGCCAGGGTGCCAGCACGTAGAGCACGAACAGCTCGCCGCTCCAGCGGCCGCGTGAGCGGCAGCGGCCGCCCGAGGCGAAGCCGACGACGCGGCGGTCGAGCTCGGCGACGAAGCCCCAGCCGCCGGTCGCGAACGACTGCCGCCAGCGCCGCTCGTGCAGGGCATAGGACATCGAGTCGAGATAGCCCTGGGGGATCAGGCCGCGATAGGCGTCCCTCCAGGTGTCGACATAGACCCTGGAGATCGCCGCCGCATCGGCCGGGCGCGCCGGCCGGAGGGCGATGGCATCGTTGAAGAAGCGCAGTGGCGACATGCAGAGGCCCGTTCCTTCCCCACGGCCAGAAGACAGGAGATGGCCGGAGGCGTCAACTAGCCGCCAGGGCGCCGGGCATGCCACCGGGTGTCGCCTTCATCCTTCGAGGCGGGCGTCGGCCCAGCCGCCGCTCCGGGCGCTCTCGATGCAGGCCTCGATGAAGCGGATGCCGCGGGCGCCGTCGCGCACGTCCGGCGGGCGCGGCACGGCGGGGTCGAGCGGCCGGCCGGTGCGCCGGGCGACGACCGCCTGCGCCGCCTCCAGGTAGAGGTTGGCGAAGGCTTCCTGGTAGCCCTCGGGATGGCCGATCTCGACGCGCGCCGACCGCTCGGCCAGGGGGTGCAGGGCACCGTGCAGGCGGCGGGTCAGCCGCTCCTCGAAGCCGCCGAGGCGGCGGTGCAGCAGCTCGTTGGGCTGCTCCTGGTGCCACTCCAGCCCGCCCTTGTCGCCGAAGATGCGGAAGGCCAGGCCGTGCTCGCCGCCGGCGGCGGCGTTGGTGACCCACATGGTGCCGCGGGCACCGTTCGACCAGCGCAGCAGCACGCCGGCATAGTCGTCGGCCTGCCGCCCCGGCACGACGGCGCCGAGGTCGGCCAGCACGGCCGTCAGCTCGTGGCCCGACACATGGGCGCCCAGGTGGTGGGCGTGGGTGCCGATGTCGCCGAGGATCAACGAGGGGCCGCACTGCGCCGGATCGAACCGCCAGGTCCGGCCATCGCCGGTGCCCTCGACCAGCGTGGCGTTGTGGCCCTGGACGTAGGTCAGGTGGATCTGGTGGATCTCGCCGAGCTCGCCGGCCCGCACCATCTCGCGGGCCTGCCGGACCATCGGGTAGGCGCTGTAGTTGTAGGTGGTGACGAAGACGAGGCCGGTGCGGTCGACCTCCGCCACCAGCGACAGGGCATCCGCGAGGGTGGTGGTCAGCGGCTTGTCGCAGACGACGTCGAGCCCGGCGCCGAGCGCCGCCATCGCCGAGCGGTAGTGATCGGCGTTGGGGGTCATGATGGCGACGACGTCGATGCCGTCGCCGCGGGCCTGCTCGGCCTCGACCATCGCCGCGACGTCCGGATAGGCGCGCTCGGCAGGCAGGCCCATGGCGGCCGCCGCCGCCCGGCCGCGCTCCGGATTCGAGGAGAGCACGCCCGCCACGATCTCGAAGGCGTCGTCCATGCGGGCGGCGGTGCGGTGGACCGGGCCGATGAAGCCGTGGCTGCCGCCCACCACGCCCAGCCGCAGCCGGCGCCCGAAATCGCGCAGGATGACGTTCACGTCCGATGCCTCCCAGGGGCCGCGCCGTCCGCTCAGCGCCAGTCGTGGCGATGGCGGTGCCGCGGCCTCTCCGGGCGATACAGCCGTTGCCGGCCGTCGTCGAGCCCGCGCCAAGCCAGGCCGTGGCGCCCGCGCGGCGGCGGCTCGAGGGCGAAGCAGGTGCCCCGGCCCGGATCGCAGATCACCGGTCCGGGAATCCGGCCCAGCGGCGGCCGGCGGTCGCGGAAGCCGGGGCGGTCCTGCCAGCGCGGCCGGATGGCGGGCGGCGGCACGAGGTAGCGGTCCGGCCGGGCGTAGGAAGGCACGCCGAACATCGGCGGCGGGCCGCGATAATAGAGGCCGCGCGGACCGGCGCAGAACCAGGAGGCCGGATCGCAGGCACCGGCCTTCGGTGGCCAGCGGTCGCCGGCGTCGGCCGGATCGGCGGCCAGGCCCAGCAGGAAGACGAGCAGCCCGAGCAGCCTCGACATGGTGGCGGCCCTCCCCGGACCAGCATCCTATAGCGGGCCCTCGCGGGTCAAGGTTCCTCCGACCCGGCCGGCGGCGGCACGGCCAGCACCTTGTCGATGCGCCGGCCGTCCATGTCGACGACCTCGAAGCGCCAGCCGCGCCATGCCAGCTCCTCGGCGACCTTGGGCACCCGGCGCAGCCCCCACAGCACGAAGCCGGCCAGCGTGCTGAACTCGTGGCCCTCGGCCATGCCGGTGACGCCCAGCACCCGCTCGACCTGGTGGATGTCCATCCGGCCGTCGACCAGCCAGGAGCCGTCCTCGCGGCGGACCGCCTCGGCGAAATCCCGGCCGCCCTCGGGGAAGGCGCCGGCGATGGCCGAGAGCAGGTCGGCCGGCGTGACGATGCCCTCGATGCTGCCATACTCGTCGACCACCAGCGCCATCTGCGCCGGGGTGGCGCGGAAACGCTCGATCAGGCGCAGCACCGGCGTGCCCTCGGGCACCACCAGCGGCTGGCGGGCCAGCCCGGCGAGCTTCACCGGCCCGTCCTGCATGTAGGCGAGGGCGATGTCGCGGGCATGCACGATGCCGACGATGTCGTCGAGCGCGCCCCTGCAGACCGGCAGGCGCGAATGGCCGCGGCGCGACAGCGCCTCGCGGATCTCGTCCGCCCCGGCCGCGGCGTCGAGCCAGACCACGTCGACTCGCGGGGTCATCACCGCCCGCACGGGACGGTCGGCCAGCCGGAGCACGCCCTCGATCATGTCGCGCTCGGCCTCGTGCAGGACGCCCACCTCGGCACCCTCGGCCACCAGCGCCTTGATCTCCTCCTCGGTGACGTGGGCGGCGGGCTGGCCGCCGCGGCCGAGCAGCCGCAGCACCAGCTCGGTCGAGCCCTCGAGCAGCCAGATCAGCGGCCCGCCCAGGCGGCTCAGCAGGCGCATCGGCGGTGCCACGCGGGCGGCGACGCCGGCGGCGTCGGCCAGCGCCAGCCGCTTGGGCACCAGCTCGCCGATGATCAGCGAGAGATAGGTGATGGCGACGACGACGAGGCCGATGGCCAGGGCATGGGCGGTGGTGGACGACAGGCCCCAGCCGGTGAGGTGGTCGCCGAGCACCGCCGCCAGCGTGGCGCCGCTGTAGGCGCCGGCCAGCACGCCGATCAGCGTGATGCCGACCTGGACGGTGGACAGGAAGCGCGTCGGGTCGGATTGCAGCTCGATGGCGGTACGGGCGCCCCGGTTGCCGGCGTCCGCCAGGCCCTGCAGCCGCGCCCGCCGCGCCGAGACGACGGCGAGCTCCGACATGGCGAACAGGCCGTTGAGGACGACGAGGCCGATGACGACGAGGATCTCGAACCAGAGCATGGGTGAGGGGCTCGCTGCGCGGAGCGCGGGGGCTAGGGGCCGGGGGGGAGGGTGGGGCTTCGGAACAGGCCCAGGATGCCGTTCACGACGCGTCGGACGAACGCCAGGACCGGCAGGACGACTCCCAGCATGAACTCGACCTGCAGCAGCACCGCCAGCGTCCCGCCGGCCAAGTGGGCCACGGCGTCGAGGGCGCCGGCGGCGGACCAGGCGGCCGGCAGCGACAGGCCGAAGCCCAGCAGGCAGCCGGCCAGCCGGTACATCGCCGGGCGGCGCAGCAGCCAGCCCAGGGCCACCACCGCCACTGCCGCCAGCGGGTTGGTGAAGGCGCCGGCGAACTGGGCGACGCCGTCGAGGAAGACCGTGCCGAGATCGGCGTTCATCGTCCTGTTATAGCGGCGAGCGCCGCGCCGGCCACCTCACGATCGGGCAAGCCGGCCGGCGCTCGCGGGCTCATGACATGCGCTCGCACGCGATGACCTGCGGGCGGCCCTCGGGCCGCAGCACCAGGCGGTCGGCGTCGAGGTCCAGCACCTCGATGCGCGTCACCTTGGGAGCACCTTCGGCCAGGGCGTCGAGCGACACCTGGGCGACGCGCGCCGCCACCGCGCTGATCGGCTCGTCGTTGCCGGGCCGCGCGGTCGAGGCCATGCCGGACTGCTCCAGCCGGTCGCCGAGCGTGCCCCAGCGCCAGCGGGTCTCGACGACGATGCGGGCCTCGGCCAGCGCCGAGCCCGGCGGCCCGCCGGGACTCCCGGCCTCGCTGCGGCCGTTGCCGTCGATGGTGTATTCGAGCGTCTGGCTGGGCGGGTCGGCGCCGGCGGGCGCATTGGCCTGCGCGCATTGCCAGCGGCCGAGCAGCAGCCGCCGGTCGATGGCGCCGGCCCGATCGGCGATGGCGATGGCGCTGTCGACCGGCGGCCCGACCGGGCGCGGACCGGCGCAGGCAGCCAGGAGCGCCAGGATCGTCAGGACGGGTGCGGCACGGATCATGGCCTGCTCGTAGCGCCGGCGCGCGAACGGGTCGAGATGGCTGCGCGGCGACTACGGCCCCTGCGGCTGTCCGGGCCTGATGCCGATCTCCTCGGCCAGCACGGCGAACAGCTTCTCCATGCCACGAGGCGGCCTGGTGCAGATCGCCACCAGCCGCTCGGGCGGCAGGCGGCGGTACATCG
>DAOLFG010000077.1:0-23587 GCA_035326425.1 Geminicoccus sp.
CCATCAGCTCGCAGAGTGCGCCGAGGTCGCCGTTCTCCTGGAGCTTGCGGGCGATGGTCTCCATCTCCCGGTCGTCCTTGCGGCCGTAGGCGGCCGCGTCCCGGTTGGCGCGCTCGGCCCGGCCACATGGACAACCCGATCCGAAGTCGCACCGAGCAGGCGCCGATCCGGACACATCCTGCCGGGCGGGATCTCGAGCGGCCGCGGCTGGAGGTCGTTCCGGTGGCGCGGCAGCTGCATCGCCTGTGCCGGAGCCGATGGCCCGATGGTGGGGCGCCTGTGCATCCCGGCCCGGCGGGGCCTTCATTTGGCGTCGGCCTTCGCCTAAGCCTGGGACAGCGGCAGCCTGGGACGGCGGCGCGAGGGGGGCGATGGCGGCGGCGAGGTTCGACTACATCGTGGTGGGTGCGGGCTCGGCCGGCTGCGTGCTGGCCTGCCGGCTGAGCGCGGCGGGTGCGGCCGTGCTGGTGCTGGAGGCCGGGCCCTGGGACCGTGGCTGGAAGATCCACATGCCGGCGGCTCTCACCTACAACCTGATGGACGACCGCTACAACTGGTACTACCGGACCGAGCCGCAGGCCCGTCTCGACGGCCGCAGGCTCTACTGGCCGCGCGGCCGGGTGGTCGGCGGCTCCTCGGCGCTCAATGCCATGGTCTATGTCCGCGGCCACGCGCTCGACTACGACCGCTGGGCCTTCGACGAGGGGGCGGCGGGCTGGTCCTATGCCGAGGTGCTGCCTTATTTCCGTCGCGCCGAGAGCCGCTCGACCGGCGGCGACCTCTATCGCGGCGGTGACGGGCCGCTGAAGGTCTGGGCCGCCGACATGGCCAATCCGTTGTTCCGGGCCTTCGTCGAGGCCGGCGTGCAGGCCGGTTACGGCCGCACCGCCGACATGAACGGCTACCGGCAGGAAGGCTTCGGCCGCATGGATATGACGGTCCATCGCGGCATGCGCTGGAGTGCGGCGCGCGCCTATCTGCGCCCGGCGCTGCGGCGTCCCTGGCTGACCGTGGTCACTGGCGCCCTGGCGGCCAGGGTGCTGGTCGAGCGCGGCCGGGCGGTGGGCGTCGACTATGTCGAGAACCACAAGCCCAAGCGGGCCTATGCCGAGGCCGAGGTGATCCTGGCCGGCGGGGCGATCAACTCGCCGCAGCTGCTCCTGCTCTCCGGCATCGGCCCGGCGGACGAGCTGAAGGCGGCGGATGTGGCGCCGGTCCACGACCTGCCGGGCGTCGGCCACAACCTGCAGGACCATCTGGAACTCTACGTGCAATATGCCTGCCGCGAGCCGGTGACGCTGATGCCGGCGATGCGGCCGCACAACATGGCGGTGATCGGGGCGCGCTGGCTCCTCGACCGCTCGGGCCCCGGCGCCAGCTCGCATCTCGAGGCCGGCGCCTTCATCCGCTCGCGGCCCGGCGTGCGCCACCCGGACATCCAGTTCCATTTCCTGCCGGCGCTGATCGACGACCATGGCCGCTCGCCGGCGAAGTATCATGCCTTCCAGTGCCATGTCGGGCCGATGCGGCCGGCCAGCCGCGGCCGGCTGCGGCTGCGTTCGGCCGATCCGGCGGGCCATCCGCTGATCGAGCCCGAGCTGCTGTCCGAGGAGCGCGACCGGCGCGAGATGCGCGACTGCGTCAGGCTGGCGCGCGAGATCATCGCCCAGCCGGCCTTCGACCGGTACCGCGGCGACGAGATCCGGCCGGGCCCGGCGCTGCAGAGCGACGACGCGATCGACGCCTTCGTGCGCGCCAAGGCCGACAGCGCCTACCATCCCTGCGGCACCTGCCGGATGGGGCAGGGCGAGGACGCGGTCGTGGACCCGCAATGCCGGGTGCGCGGCATCGAGGGGCTGCGGGTGGTCGACGCCTCGGTCATGCCGAGCGAGCCGTCGGGCAACCTCAACGCCCCCACCATCATGCTGGCCGAGAAGGCCTCCGACATGATCCTGGACCGGCCGCCGCTCGCCGCCACGCCGGTGCCGGTCTGGGAGGCGCCGGACTGGCAGACCCACCAGCGCGAGGCCACGGCGTAGGGCGGAAAGCTCATGACCTGTCAGAGCTGCGCCTCGATGGCCGCCTTGTCGATGACCGACCATACCTGCGCGATCCTGCTGTCGCGGAATTCGTAGAATACGTTCTCGGCGAAGACGACACGCCGGCCGTCGATATCGAGGCCGAGGAACTTGCCCGCAGGCGTGCAATCGAAGACCAGCCTGCCGGCCACGAAGGGCGGATCGCAGACCAGCATCCGGATGTTGAAGTGGAGGTCCGGGATCTCGCGGAAATCCTGCTCCAGCATCGCGCGGTAGCCAGAGAGGCCGAGCTGCCGGCCGTTGTGCTGCACCTCGTCGTGGACGAACCGTCCCAGCCCGGTCCAGTCTCGCCGGTTCAGGCAGGCAATGTAGTCGCGATAGAGGCGAGCGAGCTCGGTGCCGGTCACAGTGTTCCCCTTGTGCCCGAACCCACTATCGGTCTGCTTGCCGATCCCGGGCAAGGCCGCCGCCGAAGTGGTCGGGCAGGCTGACGAGGCCGATGCCGGCGGCTACCGCCAGCATGCCGCCGACCAGAGACGGCGTGACCGGCTCGGCGAGAAGCCAACCGCCGAGCGACATGGCGACGATCGGGTTCACCGTGACGGTGACGGCAACGCGGGTGGGCGTGGTGTATTCGAGCCCGACGCTCCACAGCCAGAACGCCGCCGCGGCGCCCATGACGCCGAGCCAGGCAATGCCGAGCCACGCCCAGCCCGGCAACGCTGCGATGCTGCCGAGGCCGCCGCGCAGCAGCGTCAGCAGCAGGAGGGCCGTGGCACCGGCGAGCATGGGCTGGGCCGTGAAGGGCAGGGCCGGATAGCGGCGGACATAGGGCCGGGACAGCACGTTGTAGGCGGCACCGCAGGCGGCCGTCGCCACCATCACCAGATCGCCGCGCCACGCTCCGGCCGGCGCCGAAGCCAGATCGCCCGCGAGGGCCAAGCCGACGCCGACGACGGCCAGCGTGACGCCGGCGAGCTTCTGGGCGGTGACCGGCTCGGCGCGCATGCCGGCGGCGAGCAGCAGGGTGAGCAGCGGCAGGGTCGACAGGGCCAGAGCGCCGCGTGCCGCCGTGGTCCAGGCGAGTGCCAGGTTGAACAGGCTCGGGAAGATCGCGAACAGCAGGATGCCGAGGACGATCACGGCCGCGAGGTCCCGGCGCTCGACCATGGCATGACGCCGGGCTGCCAGGATCAGCCAGAGGAGTGCCACGCCGATGCCGTAGCGGAGCAGGGCCAGCGTGATCGGGTCGGTGTCCCCGATGATCAGCCGCGTCACCACCACCGCCGTGCCGCCGAGCGTGCTCGACAGCATCGCCGCAAGGATGCCCCGCCATTCGCCGTCGCGCATATCCGCCCCGAGCCATTGATGCGGCGCAGGATACGAGGGCTGGAGTGGATCGCCCAAATGGATTATCTGGATCACAACTATTACAGATCGTGATGGAAGATGGCCATCGACCTGGACATCGACCTGCTGCGGGCCTTCGCGGCGGTGGCGGGCGAGGGAGGGTTCACCGCCGCGGCGAGGCGCCTGCATCGTTCGCAGCCGGCGGTGTCGGGACAGATCCGCAAGCTCGAGGAGCGGCTCGGCCAGCGCCTGCTCGACCGCCAGGGGACGCCGAAGCTGACGCCCGCGGGCGAGCTGATGCTGGGCTATGCTCGCCGGATGCTGGCGCTCAACGACGATGCCGCCATCACCCTGCGCAGGCTCAGCGACCGGGCGCGGGTACGTATAGGCGTGATGGACGACTATGGCTGCCACGTCCTGCCGCCGCTGCTGGCGGCGTTCGCCGGCATCGAGCCCGAGGTTGCCGTCGAGGTGACGACCGGGCTGACCGGACGGCTGCTGGACCGGCTGGGCGAGCGCTTCGACCTGGTCCTGGCGATGCACCCGCATGGCGCGGGCGGCGGCCGTCACCTGCGTACCGAGCAGGCGATCTGGATCGCGCCGCCGGCGGGCAGGCCCGAGGAGGAGGCGGTACTGCCGCTGGCGCTCTATCCCGAGGGCTGCCTGTTCCGCGCCTGGGCGCTGGCGGCGCTGGACGGCATCGGCCGGCGCTGGCGGATCGTCTACGAGAGCCACAGCCTCGCCGCCGTCGAGGCGGCGGTGGCGGCCGGCCTCGCCATCGGCGTGGCCAAGGCCGGAACGGCGCGGGCCGATCTGCGGCGGCCGCGCGGGCTGCCGCCGCTGCCGCTGGCGAGCATTGCGCTGCATCGGGCACCCGACCTGCCGCCGGCGGCGGCTCGGCTGGCGAGCTTCCTCGAGGCGCGGCTGCAAAGCCCGGCGGCGCCCGGCAGAGTCGAGCAGGAATGACCCCGCCGGCTTGACTTGCATTACATCAGTATATAATAAATTTATGTAGATCGAATATATAGTCGCCCCGAGCCGGCGACTTTCGTTCGGCACGGGGCCGGGGAGGAATTTTCATGGCGACGATCACGGGCGACGCAGGTGCCAATACGCTCACAGGCGGCAGCGGTGGCGACAAGATTTTCGGGCTGGGCGGCAACGACCACCTGTCGGGCAGGAACGGGGTCGACACCCTCGACGGCGGCGAGGCCGACGACGCGCTGTTCGGCGGCAACGGCAATGACCGGTTGATCGGCGGCAATGGTCGGGACCTGCTCGACGGCGGCAACGGCGACGACAGCCTGAACGGCGGCGGCGGCTCCGACACGGTGAGCTACGAAGGCGAGCAGGCCGCCGGTGTCACCATCGACCTGCAGGGCGGCAGCGCCTCGGCGGCCAGCGGTCACGACGTGCTGGTCTCGATCGAGAACGCGCGCGGCAGCCAGCAGAACGACCAGATCTACGGCAGCGATGGCGCCAACATCCTGTGGGGACTGGGCAGCTACGACAACATCTACGCTGGAAACGGCGACGACACGGTCTATGGCGGAACGGGAGCCGACTACGCGGACGGCGGCGCCGGCAACGACGTGCTGGATGGCGGCGGCGACTCCGACAACCTGTCCGGTGGCGAGGGCAACGACATCGCCTGGGGAGGATCCGGCCAGGACTATCTCGACGGCGAGGATGGCAACGACCGCATCGATGGTGGCACGGAGGGAGACGTCGTCTACGGCGGTGCCGGCGGCGATTCGCTCACCGGCGGGGACGGCGACGACTACATTGTCGGCGGCACCGACAACGATCGCCTGTGGGGCGGTGCCGAATCGGACAGCCTCCATGGCGACGACGGTGACGACAGCCTCGACGGCGGCGCCGGCAGCGATGCCCTCCATGGCGGTGCCGGCAACGACGTCCTTACGGGTGGCGCGGGGCCCGACGCCTTCTACTATTCGCTCGACTATTCAGGCGAAGGCGGCCGGGACGTGTTCCGTGACTTCACCGCCGGCGTGGACTCGCTCCGGCTCTTCTTGTCGACTGACGTCACGAATATCTACGACAACTACATGTTCGACTATCTGGATTCGAACAACAACAATGTCCTCGACAATGCCGACAAATACGTGAGGGTGGCGAGCGTCACCGAGCAGGGACAGAGCAGGCTTTCGACGATCATCGAGATGGGCAAGGCGCATGATGACCTGCCGCTGTCCTCGGGCGCCTACGGCTCCGGCGACGTCGCGGTCGTTTTCGGCGTGACCGGGCTCACCGTCGACGACTTCGTGTGAGCGGGCTCAGCCGCCGCTCTGGGCGGCGACGATCTGGTGCTGGACCGTATCGGCGTCGGTGACGCCGGCGATCACGGCCACGGTCTGGTAGATGGCATCGGCGCCGCCCTGGCCCGAGAGGTCGACGCGGATCTCGGTGCGGCCGCGTACCTCGTCGACTCGGATCTCGATGAGGCTGGATGGATCGTCGCCGCCGATGTCATCGAGGAGGTCGGAGAGGTCGATCAGGTCGCCGTCGCCCGCCGACAGGTCGGAGATGACGTCGGCACCGTCGACCCGGCCGTCGCCATTGGCGTCGACCTCGTCGAGGCCGCCGATCTCGAACAGGTCGAGGCCCGTGCCACCGACAAGCCGGTCGCGGCCGGCGCCGCCGATCAGGATGTCGTCGCCGGCCCGGCCGACCAGCAGGTCGTCGCCGCCGAGCCCGAGCAAGGCGTCGTTGCCGTTGGTGCCGTCGATGCGGTCGTCGCCCCCGGCGCGGCCGAGCACGGCGGGCTCGGGTACGGCGAGGCGCAGATAGGTCGGATCGCTGTCGCCGCCGTCATCCGAGACGACGACCTCGATCTCGCGGGTTCCCGAGGGGAGCTGGCCGTGCTCGTTGGTCAGCGCTAGGCCGTTGAGGGCGCGAGCGAGATCGGCCTCGTCGGCCACGTCGCCGATCGAGAGCAGCAGGCTGTCGGCATCGACGCGGCTGAGCACGACGTCGGTGGTCCTGCCGTCGATGACGACGCGATCGCCGGCAACTGTCAGGCCTGATGCCAAGCCCAACTCGTCGCCGCCGATGGACTCGAGCAAGTCGACGGAGACGGTGGCGGCGCCGTCCAGCTCGGGCAGCGACAGGCCGAAGCGGAAGCTGCCGCTGCCCTGGCCCGCCACCGTCATGTCCGGGGCCTCGACGTCGATGACGAGGTCCTGGAAGTCGCGGTCGCTGGCGGCCAGGTCGAAGTCCTCGAAGCCGATCCGCAGGGCGCCGTCCGGGCCGATGCCCGAGATGAAGTGTTGGTTGATGACTTGGCCGTCGGGGCCGACCGGGATGCCGCTGTCGGTGCCCGGATCGTCGTCGTTGAGGCCACGGGTCGAGACCTGCCTGCCGCCGATCTCGAGCCCGCCGATATGGGCGGCGGTGTGCCAGGCCGGGCCCTGCAGCACGGTCCGGTTGTCGTCCGCATCCACGGCGACGAGGGCGAGGCCGGTGTCGCCGACATCGGCCACGCCGGCGATCAGCCCCCCCGGCGTGGTCTCGACGAAGCTCAGGGAAAGGTCGTCCGTATCGGCGGTGCGCAGAATCTCGTTGAGGTTGTAGCCGTCGGCCAACAGGAACAGGCCGAGCGTCGACAGGGGCGCGAAGCCGGCACCGCCGGCGTCGAGCACGAATTCCTGCCCCGGCACCAGCTCGCCGCCGCCACCCTGCCTCGAGGCGTTGGCGGCGATCAGCGCCACGTCCTGGATCCGGCCCTGTGCATCGATCACGTAGTAGCCGAGCGAGCTGGCATAGCCGCCGCCCTCGTCGACGAACCTGACGGTGATCGCCGGCGTGGCGCCGGCCAGCGTCAGCGCGTCGGGATCGCCGAACACCGCAAGGCCCTCGCGCACGAACAGGCCACTGTCGAACAGGCTGGCCCCGTCGTCCAGCGTCGCGAACGGCAGCTGGGCGCCGAAGCTCTGCGTGACGTCGGTGATCGAGGGCAGGACCGCCGTCACCTTCGAGGTCGGTTCGACCGGCTCCGGCGGAGGCGGTGGCGGGGGCGGCGGCGGAGGGGGTGGTGGCGGTGGGGGAGGAGGAGGCGGTGGGGGAGGCGGCGGCGGTGGCGGCTCGGCCGGCAGCGGGTCCAGCGGATTGGCGCCGAGCCCGTTCAGCGCCACCGTGAAGGTCTGGGCGGTCGGCTCCTGGGCACCCTGGACGTCGAGGGCGCCCACATGGTCGATGCCCTGCAGCGCCGTGGCGTCGGCGGCGGCGAAGCTGGCGTTGCCGCTGTGCTGCGGCCCGGCCTCGGGCTCGATCTCGGCGCGCTGGTCGAGCAGGCCGGGCAGGATCGCCCGCACCTGGTCGGCCGAGAGCTGGCCGGTGAGCGGCTGGGCCTGCATGGTCTCGGCGACGGCCGAGGCGTAGAGCTGGGTCAGCAGCACCGTGCCGGCGGCGTTGCGGAACAGGATGCGCCCGACATGGCCATCCGGATCGGCCAGCAGCACGCAGACCGAGGTGCCGCTCACCGAGCAGCCGAAGGCGGTGCCGCGGATGCCGATGGTGCCGGCCGGCACGCGGACCTGCACGGCGTCGGGGTCGGTATGGGCGATCTGGCCGGTGATCAGGCGGAAGATGCCGTGGGTGACCGAGATCAGGAAGGAGCCGGTGTTGGCGGCGGGCTCGTAGGCGACGTCCTCGAGCGCCACCCGGCTGTCGCCGGTGAGCGTCAGCGTGGTGTCGTCGACGAAGCGTATCGCGGCACTGCCGTCGGCGCCGGTCTCGACGACGTCGTCGCGATAGACCGCATCGCCGGGACCGAGATCGACGGCCGTGCTGCCGCGCAGGGCGTGGACCTCGCCCGTCGCCCGCGTCACCTCGCCGACGCGATCGGCCTGGCCGCCGCCGGGTATGGCAGCCTGCGCCAGGACGATCTCGCCGCCGCCGAAGCCCGGCGCGTTCCCGGGCGGCGTGACCGGCGCCATGCCCTCTGCCACAGGACGGACCTCTCGCGGAATGCGCTGCGATCGCGTATGCAATTCTCCAATGCCAGAAGCCGGGTGCCGCGTCCATGCCGGCCGGATCGCATGCAATCGCCGCGATACGTATCTGAGTAGGAGGTAATGCGCGATTGCCGCCCGACCGGCCGTAGCCGGGCCTTTTCGAGCAGGAGGGTTGCCGGTTGAGGCTGGTGCCGGGCTTTTCGCGCGTGGCGACAGGGCTGTCGGGCCTCGCCAGGCGGATCATGCCCTGGTCGCTGCTGGCCGCGCTGCTGGCGCTCCGGATCTGGGATCCGGCGCCGGTGCAGCTCATGCGGCTGCAATTGTTCGACCAGCTCCAGCGGCTGGCACCGCGCCAGCAGGCCGGGCCGGAGGTGCTGATCGTCGACATCGACGACCGCTCGCTGGCCGAGCTGGGCCAATGGCCGTGGCCGCGCTCGCTGGTGGCGGCGCTGGTCGACCGGCTGGCGGCGGCCGGCGCTCGGGTGATCGCCTTCGACGTGGTGTTCGCCGAGCCGGACCGGCTCTCCGCCGGCACGCTGCTCGCCGCCATGCCCGACATGGCGCCCGAGCTGCGCCGCGCCCTGGCGGCGGGCCTGCCGGATCACGACGCCGTACTGGCGCGCTCGATCGCGGCGGCGCCGGTGGTGCTGGCGATGGCGCCGTCCGCCCAGCCGGGCCGGTCGGAGCTGCCGCGCGCCCCGGGCAGCGTCGCCCAGCTCGGCGGCGATGCCGAGCGGTTCGTGCTGCACTATCGCGGCATGGTGCCGACGCTGCCGATCCTCGCCGCCGGCGCCGCCGGCCTCGGCCATGTCGGCGTGGCGCCCGAGATCGACAACGTCGCGCGGCGGGTGCCGATGCTGATCGACGTCAACGGCCGGCTGGTGCCGTCGCTGTCGCTGGAGGTCCTGCGCGTGCTGCGCGGCGCCCGCACGGTGCTGGCGCGGGTCGACGAGGCCGGGCTGGTCGGCGTGGGCGTCCAGGATCTCTCGATCGAGACCGACCGCAACGGCTTGGCATGGGTGCATTACGCCCCGCCGGTGGCCGGCCGCTACCTATCGGCGCGCGGCGTGATGGCCGGCCGCGTACCGGCCGACAGGCTGGCCGGGCGGATCGTGCTGGTCGGCACCTCGGCGGCCGCACTCGGCGACATCAAGCCGGTGCCGCTGGGCATGCTGGTGCCGGGCGTCGAGGTGCATGCGCAGCTGCTGGAGACGGTGCTGGAAGGCAGGCCGATCGTCTCGCCCAACTATGCGCTGGGTGCCGAGCTGGTGCTGACCTTCGTGACCGGGGCGCTCCTGATCACGGTCATGCCGCTGGCCGGGGCGCTGCAGACGCTGCTGCTGGGGGCGGCGGTGGCGGCGGCCCTGGCCGCCGGGTCCTGGTACCTGTTCATCGACCGCGCCGTGCTGGTCGACGTCTCGTTCGCCGCCGTGTCGGGCCTCGTGGTCTATGGCGTGCTGGTCTGCGCCAAGTACCTGCGCGAGGAAGGCGCCCGCAAGACCATCCGCCAGGCCTTCGCGCAATATCTCTCCGACGACCTCGTCGACCGGCTGGTGCGGCAGCCGGACCAACTGCGGCTCGGCGGCGAGATGCGGGTGACGACGGTGATGTTCGTCGACGTGCGCGGCTTCACCCATATCTCGGAGAGCCTCGACGCCGAGGCGTTGACGGCGCTGATCAACCGCATCCTGACCCGGGTCACCGGCGAGGTGCTGCGCTATCGCGGCACGATCGACAAATATATCGGCGACGCCGCCATGGCGTTCTGGAACGCGCCGCTCGACGATCCGGCGCATGCGCCGCATGCCTGTGCCGCGGCATTGGCGGTGGTCGAGGGCATCGGCGCCCTGGATGCCGAGCTGCGCGCCGAGGCCCGGGACGGCGAGGCCCTGCCGCCGATCCGCGTCGGCATCGGCCTCAACAGCGGGCTGTGCTGCGTCGGCAATATCGGCTCGATCCAGCGCTTCAACTATTCGGTCATCGGCGATCCGGTGAACATCGCCGCCCGGCTGGAGGAGCAGACCAAGCTGTTCGGCTGCCCGATCCTGGTCGGCGAGGACACCGCCAGGGCCGCCGCCGGCTTCGCGCTGCTCGAGCTGGACGAGCTGCGGGTGCGCGGCAAGGCGATGACCACGCGGGTGCTGGCGCTGCTGGGCGACGAGCGGCTGGCGGCCAGCGCCGACTTCCGGGCGCTGGCGGATCGCCATCGCACGATGCTGGATGCGCTGCGCGCCGGCTCGGTCGAGGAGGCGCGTGAGCTGCTGGCGGAGTGCCGGCGGCTCAAGGGTCCGCTGCCGCTGGACCAGGCCTACGACCTCTATGAGGCACGCCTCGCGACGCGAATGCCGGCCTTCAGTCCGGTGGGCGGTTCCGGCTAAGCTGCCGGCACGAGGCTGGGGAGGCTGGAGCGGTGGGCAGAGAGCCATCGGACGCGATCAGGCTGTTCGGCACGGAGGAGCCGGCGGGCGAGGCGGTGACGCTGCGGGCTGGGCCGCTCGCCTGCATGCTCGACAGCGGCAACCTGCGCTACATCCGCTTCGGCGACATCGAGGCGATCCGGGCGGTCAGCTTCATCGTCCGCGACCGCAACTGGGGCACCTTCGCGCCGCGGATCGAGGATCTCACCATCGACCAGGACGAGGGCTCGTTCGCCGTCGCCTACATGGCGACCTGCGGCGAGGCCGGGCAGGGCGTGCGCTACCGGGCGAGGATCGCCGGCGACCACCATGGCCGGCTGTCCTTCGCCGTCGACGGCGAGGCCATGGGCGAGCTGCTGACCAATCGCACCGGCTTCGTCGTGCTGCATGGCGTCGACGGTGTCGCGGGGGCGCCGCTGGAAGTCCGTCACAGCGACGGCAGCGTCGAGCAGACGCGGTTTCCCGAGCTGATCTCGCCGGCCCAGCCGGTCAAGGACATCGTGGCGCTGACCCACGAGCCGGCGCCGGGCGTGCGCGTCACCTGCCGGATGGAGGGCGACGCCTTCGAGATGGAGGACCAGCGCAACTGGCTGGACGCCTCCTACAAGACCTATATCCGCCCCTTGTCGAAGCCCTGGCCCTACACGCTGAAGGCCGGCGAGCCTTTCGCGCAGAAGGTCGAGGTGGAGATCGCGGGACGGCCGCCGGCCGCGCCGGGCGGTGTCCCGGTCGAGGTGACGGTCGGCGCTGCGACGGTGCGGCCGATGCCGCGGCTGGGCTTGGCGGTGCCGGCGGCGCATCTGGCAGCGGCCGAGCGGTTGGTGCCGCTGCTGCGCCAGGCCCGGCCGTTCTTCATCGTCGGCGAGATGGATCTGCGGCAGCCGCACGGGCCCGACGAGCTGGCCGGCTACCAGCGCCTCGCTCGGCTGCTCGATGCCGAGCTGGTGGTCGAGGCCATGCTGCCCTGCGCCGATGCCGGCGGCCAGCCGACCGACGATCCTACGGCGCTGCGTGCAGATCTGGCGAGGTTGCGCGCGGCCGCCGACCGGGCCGGCGTCACGATCGGACGGCTGATCCTGTCGCCGGCCTGTTACCTCAAGTCCTACCAGCCCGACGCCACCTGGCCCAAGGCGCCGCCGCTGGAGCGGGTCTATGCCGAGGCGCGCGGAGCCTTCCCGGGCGTGAAGGTCGGCGGTGGCATGCTGTCCTACTTCACCGAGCTGAACCGCAAGCGCCCGCCTGCCGCGGCGCTCGACTTCATCGGCCACTCGCTCTGCCCGCTGGTGCATGCGGCCGACGACATCTCGCTGACCGAGGGGCTGGAGGCGCTGCCGACGCTGATCGCCAGCACCCGCGCCTTCGCCGACGGCAAGCCCTACTGGCTCTATCCGACCGCGATCTCGATGCGTTCCAACCCGTACGGTGCTGCGCCCGCGGCCAATCCAGGCAACATCCGCACCGCCATGTCGATCGCCGATCCGCGCGAGCGCGGGCTGATCGGTGCGGCCTGGTATGCCGGCCTGGTGGCGCACGCGGCGAGAGGCGGGCTGGAAGCGGTGACGATGGCGGCCGCCGCCGGCCCGTCGGGCCTGGCCTACGCGCCGCTGCCCTGGCCACAGCCCTGGTTCGACGAGGCCGGCGAGGGCGTGTTCCCGAGCTTCCATGTCTTCCGCGAGCTGGCGGGAGTAGCCGGCCTGATGCAGGTCGAGACCGCGAGCAGCCGGCCACGCGAGGTCCAGGCGCTGGCGGTGCGGACGGGCGACGGGCTGCGGCTGTGGGTGGTGAACCTGACGGGCGAGACGAGGGAGTTGTCGGTGGCGGGACTGCCACGGGGTGCCGCCCGCGCGGCGTCGCTGGATGCGGCCAGCTTCGTGGAGCTGTGCAGCGCCAAAGGTGGCCAGCCTGCGACCGTCGAGATGGCGGGCGGTGGCCTCCGCCTCGTCCCTTATGCCTTTGTGTGTGTCGACGTGTCTGACTGAGCCTCTGCCAGCCGGCGCAGAGCCTCACCGGTGACGCGGTAGGGCAGCCATTCCTCCATGTGTTGCATGCCGAGGCGCTCGTAGAAGCGCCGGGCGGGGTTCCAGTGGAGGACCCAGAGGTCGAGGCGGGCGCAGCCCTCCGCCAGTGCCGTGGCGGCGAGGCGGCGCATCAGGCGCTCGCCGAGGCCGAGGCCGCGTGCCCATTCCTGGACGAAGATGTCCTCGAGGTAGATGCCGCGCCGGCCTTCCCAGGTGGAGAAATTATAGAACCACAACGCAAAGCCGGCCGGCCTGCCGTCCACCTCGGCCAGGAGGCAGTGGAAGGAGGGCACCTCGCCGAAGCCCTCGCGCAGGAAATCCTCTGGGCTTGCCTTCACCGCATCCGGCGCCCGCTCGAACGCGGCCAGGGCCAGGACGAGCGCGTGGATGGCGGCGGCGTCGGCTGGGCCCGCCTCGCGGATGACGATGTCGGGCATGGCGGCCTCCCGGAGGATGGACGAAGTTTAATCGGCCCGACAGCGGCCGCTACGTTGAGCCGACTGCCGCAGCGCCTAGATCCATGTGTGCTCGTGGAGCTGGCATCTGCGAGCGTTTTTTGGGTGAGCCCTGCTCCGGCCCCGATTGTCCCCCCGCGATAGCGGGGCCGGAGCTGTTTTTCCCCGACTCTCCGTTCAACTCCGCCGTTTTCCACCCCGACCGGCGCCAACGCGAAAAGACGTTGCCAAGTCCAGGGGGCGCCACCACAACTGGCGCCGCCCCGATGGAGCGACAGCCTGGAAGGCGGCCCGCGGGAAGAGACAGCGGAGGCGGACATGACGGATTCGATGGGCTTGACGCCGGAATCGCGGCGCGCGTTCATTCGCAAGGCGACAACATCGGCGGCCGCCGCAGGTGCCCTGTTCGGCGGCTTCGGCTTCGATGCGATGATGAGCGCCGCCATGGCGGCGGACATGGGCCGCTCCGAGAAGCCGCTGAAGGCGGCGTTCTCCAATGCCGGCCTGCAGGCCACCTGGTGCGCCCAGGGCAAGCAGGCGGCCGAGTTCTGGGGCAAGCTGTTCAACGTCGAGGTCACCTGGTTCGACGGCGAGCTTTCGGCGCCCAAGCAGCGCGCCGCCATCGACAACATGGCCTCCCAGCAGTGGGATTTCGTCGCCATCCAGGCCTTCGGCATCGGCACGCTGACCGATCCTGTCAAGAAGATGATCGACGCCGGCATCCCGGTGATCGACATGGACACGCTGATCGCCCCGCTCGACCAGATCAACGTCCACAGCTTCCTGGCGCCCGACAACGAGTTCATGGGCGCGGCCGTCACCCAGGCGCTGGTCGACGCCATGGGCGGCAAGGGCACCATCGTGATGACCCAGGGTGCGCTCGGCCACACCGGCGCCCAGGGCCGTGCCAAGGGCTTCAAGTCGGTGGTCGAGAAGTTCCCCGACGTGAAGGTGCTGGACGAGCAGCCGGCCGATTGGGACGTCACCAAGGCCACCCGCATCTGGGACAGCCTGCTGACCAAGCATCCCGACATCACCGCCGCGTTCTTCCACAACGACGACATGGCGCTGGCGGCGCAGAACGTCATGAAGGCGCGCGGTCGCGACAAGATCCTGGTAGGCGGCGTCGATGCCATGCCGCCGGCGATCGAGGCGGTCATCGACGGCCGGATGTACGCCACGGTGCGCAATCCGTCGTCGCGCATCCACGGCGGTGCCATCATCGCCGGCGTCGCTGCGGTGCTGACCGGCGAGAAGACCGGCCCCGGCGGCATTCCCAACCATGTCGTCACCGACGGGCCGGTGGTCACCAAGGCCAACGCGCCCGGCATGCTGTGGATGCAGCGCCACTTCCTGATCTGAATCGGGGAACGATCGTGGCGGAGGGGGGAGACGCCGTTCTCGAGATGATCGGGATCGGCAAGACGTTCGGCGGCGTCACCGCGCTGGCGGGCGTCGACTTCACCCTCCGCCGCGGCGAGGTGCACGGGCTGGTCGGCGAGAACGGTGCCGGCAAGTCGACGCTGATGAAGATCATCGCCGGCGTGCATCACGATTTCGACGGCGAGATGCGCCTGGACGGCAGGCCGGTGCGCTTCCGCTCGGCGCGCGACGCGCTGGCCGCCGGCATCGGCATGGTGCACCAGGAGCTGTCGATCGTGCCGGCGCTGTCGGTGGCCGAGAACGTCTTCCTCGGCGTGCAGCCGACGAAGGCCGGCATCGTCGACTGGCGCGGCATGGCGGCCGAGGCCAGGGAGCACCTGAAGCGGCTGGGCATCGACGTTGACCCGATGACCGAGGCCGGCCGCCTGCCGGTGGGCCTGCAGCAGCTGGTCGAGCTGGGCCGCGTGCTGTTCTCGGGTGCCCGGATCATCATCCTGGACGAGCCGACCTCGGCGCTGTCGGCACCCGAGGTCGCACGGCTGTTCGGTGTGCTGCGCCGGCTGAAGGCGGAGGGCCGGACCTTCGTCTTCATCTCGCACTTCCTCGACGACGTGCTGGAGATCTCGGACCGCGTCACGGTCTTCCGCAACAGCCGGCGCATCGCGACGGAGGATTCCGCCTCGATCGACAAGGCCTGGATCATCGAGCGGATGATCGGCAAGGGTCACGAGGGCCTGGAGGAGGCCATTGCCGGCGAGGTCCAGCTCGCCGGGACGTCCGAGGCACCGGTCGTGCTGGAGACGCGGGGACTGGGTCTGCGCGGGGCGTTCAAGGACGTGTCGTTGCAGGTGCGGGCCGGCGAGGTGGTGGGACTCTACGGCTTCATGGGCTCGGGCCAGATGGAGCTGGCGCGCACGCTGATGGGCAAGCTCAAGGCCGGCAGCGGCGAGGTGCGGATCGCCGGCCGGCCGGTGCGGCTCGGCAGCACCACGGCCGCCAAGAAGGCCGGCATCGGCCTCGTTCCCGACAGCCGCCGCGCCATGCTGTTCGGCCACGAGCCGGTCTACAAGAACATCTCGATCGCCATGCTCGAGCGCATCGGCCGGATGCTGCTCAGGCCCGCCGAGGAACGGCGGGTGGCGCAGGTGCAGGTCGACCGCCTGCGCATCCGGCCGTTCTCGGTCGAGCCCGAGGTGCGGACATTGTCGGGCGGCAACCAGCAGAAGGTGGCGCTGGCGCGCTGGCTCACCGAGCTGCCGAAGGTACTGGTCCTGGCCGAGCCGACGCGCGGCATGGACGTGGGCGCCAAGGACGACGTGGTGCAGATCGTCAAGGGGCTGAAGGAGAAGGGGGTGGGCGTGGTCGTGGCTTCCGCCGAGCCCGAGACGGTGCTGGCGCTGGCCGACCGCATCCTGGTGCTGAAGAAGGGCGAGATCGCGAGGCAGTTCGCGGGGGAGACGGTGAGCAAGGACCGTCTCCTCGCCGCCGCATGAGATGAGGATTCCATGAAGGTCGAGGCGGTCGAGGGGCAAGCCGGCAGGGGCGGCCTCGGTCAGTGGCTGGTGGCCAGGCTGACCAACATCGCGCCGTTCGTGACGCTGCTGTTCCTGATCCTGATCTTCAGCGTGATGAGCCCGTCCTTCGCGACGCTGGACAATGTCGCCAACATCGCACGGCAGGTCTCGATCACGGCGATCATCGCCGTCGGGCTGACCTTCGTCATCCTGACGGCCGAGATCGACCTGTCGGTGGCGAGCGTCGCCAACGCCGCCGGCATCGTCATCGCCTTCTTCACC
Organism: Geminicoccus sp.; assembly: GCA_035326425.1. GTDB lineage: Bacteria > Pseudomonadota > Alphaproteobacteria > Geminicoccales > Geminicoccaceae > CALKJU01. Next base: position 16,435 of record DAOLFG010000077.1, read on the forward strand.
ATGCAGGAGGCCTATGTGAACATCGCCAACCTGCCCCTGCCGGGCGGACTGGCGATCGTCATGGGCCTGCTCGCCTGCTTGGCGCTCGGCCTCGTCAACGCCGTCGGCATCACCGTCATCGGCATCCCGTCTTTCATCATGACGCTGGCGATGATGCAGATCGGTGCGGGCATCTGCGCACTGCTGGTGCGCGGCCAGATCGCTTACAACATCCCGCCGCTGATCAAGACGCTGGGCTCGGGCAGCATCGGGCCGTTTCCGCTGATCGTTGTGGTGGCCTGCCTGTTTCTGCTGGTCGGCCACCTCGTGCTGACCTACACGCGCTTCGGCCGCTACGTCTACATGGTCGGCGGCAACCGCGAGGCGGCCGAGTATTCGGGCGTCAACGTCAAGCTGATCATCGGCTCGGTGATGGTGATCGGTGCGGTCTGCGCCGGTGTCGCCGGCATGCTGGGCGTCGCCTATTTCGGCAGCGCCCAGCAGAACGAGTTCGACGACTTCCTGTTGGATTCGATCGCCGCGGTGGTGGTCGGCGGCACCAGCCTGTTCGGCGGCAGGGGCGGGATACCGAACACGATCGTCGGCCTGCTGGTGCTGGGCGTGCTCAACAACGGCCTGGACCATATCGACATCGATAGCTTCCTGAAGATTCTGATCCGCGGCCTGATCCTGCTGCTGGCGCTGATCATCAACGTCTATGCGCAGAAGCTGCGCGAGGCGCGGGGATAGGCTCTACCCCCTCGGGCACAGCTCGCTCGGGAACTCGACGAGGTTGTTGCGGTCGACGACTTGGGCGAGGCCCGAGGGCAGGATGCAGTGGCTGCCCTGGTTCTCGGCGCAGGTGTCGAGGGCGAGGCCCACCGAGACCAGGGAGGCGTAGGCACCCTCGGCCGGCTCGGTGAGGCGGTTGGCGTCCTGGCGGGTGCTCTGGGCGGCGATCAGGGCGTTGGTGCAGAACAGCGCGTCGCTGCGGTCGAGCTCGACCTGGTTGTGCGACAGGTCGACGTCGCGGAAGCCGTAGACCGCTACGGCCGACAGCGTCGGCTGCTGGCGGTCGCCGATGAGCTGGGCTTCGAGGGCGAGCTGGTTGTCCTGGACCAGGATGCGGCCGGTGCGGGCGAAGGGGGCCTGGCGCATCAGGGCGGAGAGGTCGCGCGGCGACATCGGGCCTTGGGCCGCCGTCTCGACCAGCTTCGGCGCCAGCTCGGCGATGCGCGGGGCGGCGATCACCACGATCGAGGCGAGGTCGCGCGGGCCGAGGTCGTCGGGGCCGGCGCCCCTGGCCGTGCCGAAGCGGGTGAGCAGGGTGTTGTGCTGAACGCGCATGTCGCCCTCGCCCAGCACGAACAGGGCGTGGCCGCGCTCGGCGATGACGATGTTGGCCTCGACGACCAGCGCCGGGTCGAAGCGGTGCCTGGCGGCCGCGTCGGGGTCGAGATGGGCGCGCAGCTCGTTGACCAGGATGCCACCGGTCATCGGCTGACCCTCGACCTGCAGGATGCCATTGCCGGCGATGCGGTTGCGGGCGATCTCGATGGCGGCACCGCGGGCGACGAAGATGGCGGCGGAATCGCCGCGGGCGTTCGAGGCGTTGCCCTCGATCCGGTTGTCGCGGACGACGAGATCCTCGACATCGTGCAGGATGACGATGCCGCCGGCCGTGCCGCTGAACGACGGCTTCTCGCCGCGGCACATCTCGATGCGGTTGCCCAGGATCCGCAGCCGCTGCGCCGGGCCCGCCACCTCGATGCCGCAGCCCAGGCTGTCGACGAGGCGGTTGTCGCAGATGGTGACGTCGAGCGAGGGTCTGCCGGTGTCGTCGGCGATGACGATGGGGGTCGGCTGGGTGCGCTCGACGCGATTGCGGGCGATCCGCACGCCGTCGGTGTCGCCGAGCAGGGCGATGCCCGCCCCCTCCATGCGGTTGTCTTCGATGACGAGGTCGCGCACGCCGAGGCTGGCGATGCCGGGGTTCCCGCCGCGGTTGCCCTGGAACCAGCATGAGCGAACGAAGCCGTCCCGGACGTCGCGAAAGCCGATGGCGCCGCCCCGCGCCTCGCCGACGACCACGACCTGCTCGAGGCCGGTGGCATCGGCCTCGAAAAGCAGGCCCTGGCCTTCGACGATCAGCCTTGCCCGGGGAAAGCAGCCGACGATGCGCGTGTTGGGACGGTTGACCGCGAGGCCGTTGGGGATCGAGTGGTCGCCCGGGAGCAGGCAGATGCGCACCGCCGTCGCCGGGTCGGGGGCGAGGCCGGGGAGTGCCGCCAGGGCGGCGGCGAGGTCGCCGACATCGCCTTCCCTGCCGACGCAGATGGTGCAGCACTCACAGCTCGGCCGTTGCTCGCCACCCCCGCCGCCGGTGGTCGGCACCGGATTGCGGCAGTCCTTGGCGACGACGAAGCCGGCAGGGCCTGCCGTGACCTCGGCCAGCGGGACGTAGACATGGCGGATGCCATCGGGCGGGGCGGCGGCGAGCTTCTCTACTGAGCCGTCGACGGTGCGGGCGGCGAACGACCAGTGGTCGCCGATTCTCATCGCCCCGCCGGTGCCGGGCTCGGCGGTGAAGCCGACCTGCACGCCGTCCTCCAGCGCTATCGGCAGCGGCCCGGTGGTCATCAGCCCGTCGCCGTCTAGCGCGTTGCCGAGCTTGGCGTTCTGGTCCCAGCGGATCAGGCGGGTGTGGCGGGCCTTGTGCTCGTCGGGCGTGGTGCCGAAGGGCTCGCCACCGGATGCCGGGACCACGCGGTCGAGCGTGATGGTGCGTGTGGCTTCGTCGATGCTCTCGATCCGGGCCATGTCGCCGGCCTGGCCCAGCAATTCGCGGCGGTCGTCGGTGACCTCGACCCAGTCGCCGGCCTTGAAGCGCAGGGTGGTGTCGCGGCCGATGCGCGTGACCTGCAGCTCGCTCTCGGTGCCGCTGCCGGCGATGGCCTCGACAGGCGAGACGATGGAGGCGTTCTCGCGCGACCATTTGAACTTCGCCGTGCCGGGCGGGCCAGGGACGTGGATCTGGACGCGATAGAAGCGGTTCTCCAGGCCGCGATAGCCGCCGGTGGGCGGCAGGATGCAGGGATCGTCGGAAGCCGGCGTGCCGGTGGCGTCGGTGGTGAGGCGGCCGTTGGAGGGTGGGAACACGGCGTCGAGGTCGGTGCCGCAGCGGGCGTCCTGGGCACTCAGCAGCTTGACCTGCCAAGCCACCTGCCGCCGGGTCGTGGTGTCGACGCCGTGCAGGGCCTTCTCCAGCAGGCCGGAATCCTCGACCCAGGTGATCTCGCGCTCGAAGACGTCGAGATAGGCCAGGGCCGGGCCGGGTGGCGGGTCGGGCGGGACCGGCAGGAAGGGCTGCTTCTTCCAGGTCCAGCTCTCGCCCGGCAGCACCTCCGCGGCCAGCCCGTGAGCGTAGAGCCGGCCGACGCCGATGGCGAGGTCGGGGCCGGCGACGGCGGTGAGCCTGAAGGCGTCGGGCGTGGTGAGTGCGGGCACCCATGCCGGTCCCCAGACGTCGCGGGCGAGGTTGCGGATGCGCCGATCGACGACGGTGGCCTGCTCGTTCTGGTCGGAATCGAGGGTGACGCGGCCCTGCTGCATCAGCACGGCGGCGGCCCGGCGCGCCGGCACGAAGCCGTATCTCGAATAATCGCCCGCCATCGTCGTTTCCTCCGAGCTCGCCCCTTTTGGATGGGGCGGCTCGCCAAGATTGCGGCTCAGGTCACCGGCAGCAGCCCGGCGTCGAGCCCGAACGGCAGATACTCCTCCAGCCGCTGGCGCAGATTGGCGGCGCGCTGCGGCTGCTTCAGGTGGCAGAAGGCACCCATCTCGGCGCCGTCCTCGGCGCCGGTGGCGATCTCGGCCGGTGCGGCCTCGTGAAGCTGGGCGAAGCCCGGCTGGCCGTAGCGCCGGCTGGTCCAGGCGGGCCGCAGCCAGGCCGCGACGCGGGCGGCGATCAGGTCGCGCTCGGAATCCGTCAGCGGGAAGCCCAGGATCTGCTCGGCCGCCTCGGCCTCGGCCTGGATCTGCAGGTCCGGCTGGCAGCGGTAGCGCCGTGGCGTGCGCGAGCCGGGGCGGACATAGCTGAAGCGGATGCAGCCGAGCTGGCGGCGGTTGCAGTGAACCGGGCCTTCGAGGATCGATTCGCTGGCGAGCAGCATCGCCTCGACGCGGGTGGCGCCCAGCACGCTGGTCCGCTCCATGGCGGTGGGCGGCCCGACCTCGGCCGTGGTGCCGATGGCGACCGCACCCGGATCGGCGGTGACGATGCAGTCGAGCAGCCGCAGGGCACGGGCATGGCGCGGGATGTCGAGCGGGCCGGTGATCGAGAAGGCGAGGTCGACCTCCAGCTTCTCGTTCAGCAGACTTGGGGTTGTGCCGGCGGCGACGATGAGGCTCGGCTCGATCGTGGGGCCGGTTTCGGGGCCGGTGCCGAGGATCTTCGGTCCCGGAACCAGCGTGGTATGCAGCAGCCTGAGGTGCCCGAGCGAGCCACCGACTTCGAGCTTTCCTTCCACGCACAGGCCGGAAAGCGTGACGGACGCATCCTCGTGGATGCCGGTGACGGCGATGTCGCCCAAGAGGTGCGGCCGTGCCCCGCTCACCGCCTCGATGGCGAGCCAGCCGCCGTCGCGGGACTCGATCGACAGCGATTCGGCATAGGTCCGGCTGTCCTCGACGGCGATGATGGCGTCGCGCTTCAGGTTGACGGGGCCGGCCCAGTCGGAAAGCGCCGTCGCCAGGGTGGTGAAGGCGCCGCCGGCGCCGTCCTTGCGCACGCGCAGCACCAGGGGCGGCTCGGTCTCGCCGTCGAGGGAGTCGCGGCGGATGGTCCAGGCGCGGCGCTCGTAGGGGCCGCCGCCGAGGCCGGCGGAGAAGCCGTAGTGGTGCGTGGTCTCCACCCGGTCGGCATCGTCGGCGATAACCTCGGCCGGGTCGGTGGCGAGCTTGCTGCCGATGGCGATCCGGCCCAGCGCCACATCGACCGATACCAGCCCGGCGGCCGGCTGGCGGAAGATGGAGAGATCGGCGCAGCGCAGCCGGGCCGTGGGGACCGGCCAGCGCGTGGCGCCGCGGTACAGCGTGATCGACAGGCTGCCGGGCGGGCTGGCGCCGTTGGGGTCGGAGGGCGGCGTGGCATACCAGGTCGTGGCGGCCGGCACCGGGCTCTGCGCATGCGCCGCCTTCAGATCCTCGTAGAAGGCGGCCTTGCGGATCGGGCCGGGGACGTGCGGCTCGCCGGTCATGCCGGCCTCGTCGCCCTCGCGCGTCCAGCCGGCGAAGAGGGGAGCGGCCTGGCCGAGCGGGCTGACGTGCCAGCCGAAGGCGTCGGTGGGATCCCGGCGGGCGTCGGCTCCGGCCAGCTCGAAGGAGCCCAGCCGCCAGACGAAGAAGCCGATGGTCTTGATGCCGTGCCAGCCGTCCTCGGCACCGATCGGACGGACGTCGACGGAGTGGGTGAAGGCATCGAACGGGCCGCGTACCCGGTCGCAGCGCTCGAAGCTGTGCAGGTCGGGCAGCGTCGCCTGCGGCCGGATATGATTGCGGACCATCTGGGTCCAGCCGAGGAGCTGGAAGAACTCGACCAGATGGGCTGCCCAGCCGGTGACGTCGCGCGCCAGCTCCTCCAGCATGGGCGGCGTGCCCTTGCGGCGGCGGTAGTAGATCGTCTTGACCACGTCGGCGCGGCGCCGGGCGCCCACATCGGGCGACAGGCGCGGGCCGCGCAGGTCGAGAAAGCGCTGCCCGGCGGTATCGCCGTTGTCGACCTCATCGATGCCGAACAGCGGCAGGTTGCCGACGAGGTCGCCGATATAGGGTAGCACCCAGGGCGATGCGGTCTCGGCGAACAGGTCGTCGTAAAGCCGGGCGATGTCGGCCTCGAGGATCGCCGTCTGATTGTCGACGACACCCAGCAGCCGGCGCAGCGGCTCGCCCAGCTCGGCGTCGCGCTCGCGGTAGAGGGCGGGCAGCAGCTCGTAGAGCGGCGTGCGGGCCTCGCTCATCCGATGCCTCCGCTGGCGGTGAGGTCGAGATCGGCCTTGGCCAGGACGGCCAGCTCGGCCGGAACGGCCTCGATGCCGGCGGCGACCAGGGCCGCCGCGATCGGATCCGGCGCGGCCTGAGCGGCGGGCCGTGCCGCGAAGATGCGCAAGTGCTTCTGCGCAGGGTCAGCGGTGGCGCCGCGGGCGGCGAGCTGTGCCGGTGTCCAGTCGCCGGCACCGCGGAAATGCAGCGCGTCGAGGTCGACGCCGTCGACGCCCGGCACCGCCTGGAGCGCTGCGATCACTTGGCTCGCGTGCAGCGGGCGCGCCAGCTCGGCGCTGGGGAGGCCGAGCCGGTCGAGCAGGGCGCTGCGCGCGGCCGCCAGCACCTGGTCGCGCACGAAGGCGGGCTGGACCGCGAGGCTGGCCTTGATGCGGATCGGCACGCGCAGCGCACTGGCGAGCAGGAGCGGGTGATTCGGATCGCGCGCCGCGGTCAGCGCCGCGTGCAGGCGTTGCAGGGCGGTGGTCGAGAGGTCGCCGCCGCCCTGGGCCACGACGGTCAGGTGGACGCTGCGGTCGAGCCCGCGCCACACCCAGGTGGCCAGGGCCTTGGCGATGTCGCCGGCAGCCGTCGCCACCCAGGCGAAGTCGTCGAGCGAGACGATGCGGCCGAAGGTGCGCACGCTGGCGGGGGCGGCCTGCCTCGCCTGTTCCAAGGTCTCGGGGTCCGCTCCGCCTTCGGCGGCAGCCGGATTGATGGCGTCGCGCAGGCCGGGCGGCCGGCTCAGCAGGATGCTGAGGGTGCGCGGGCGGACGAGGCCGGCGAGGCCGCGGCCCTTGCGGTAGCGTGCGGCGACGTTGCCGCGCCCGGACGGCAGCCGCGAGCCGGTGATGCCGTCGCCGAAGCGGACCACCGCCTTGGCGTCCTCGCCCTCGCGCAAGGTGAAGACGGCGTCGTCGCGCTTCCTGCCGTAGAGACTGTCCGCCTCGTTCCAGCGCACGCCGTCGACCAGCACGCTCAGCTCAGCCGTGCCGGCCAAGCTCTCGGCCGACGGACGGCGGCTGAGATCGGGCTTGGACAGGCTCCAGGCCTGGAAGGTCCGGCCGCCGTCGCCGTCGCCCAGCATCTCCTCGGCCTGGGTCTCGCCATGGCCGGCGCGGGCGACGTTGCCGAA
>DAOLFG010000078.1:0-23203 GCA_035326425.1 Geminicoccus sp.
GCTACCGCGCCGGCCTGGCCATTCGCGAGAAGCTGGCGGCGGCCGACCCGCGCAACGCCGAATGGCAGCGCGACCTCTTCGTGTCGAACGTGAAGCTGGCGGAAATCGCCGCCGGAGCGGGCGACGCGGTAGGCGCCGGGCAACGCTATCGCGCGGCGCTGGCCATCGCCGAGGCCATGGCCGGACGCGGCATCCTGGCGCCGGTGGATGCCTGGATTCCGGCGGAGTTGCGGCGACGCATCCAGGCATTGATGGAACAGGCGGAACGCTGAGCGCGGACGGCCGATCGCCGTGGCCGTCCTGGTCTCCGCCGACCGCGTGGAAACCCTACCGCGTCGCCACCTCCAGCTCCTGCTCGGCGGCATAGGCCCAGAAGGCGCGGCCGACGCTGTGGATGTGGCGGCGCATCGCCTCTTCGGCGGCGGTACCGTCGCGGGCGCGGATCGCCGCCATGACGCGGGCATGCTCGCGGGCGGAATCGTGCGGCCGGCCGGTGCGGCGGAACTGGGCGCGGCTCAGGGGCGCGAGGCGGCGGCGCAGGGCGAAGGCCTGCTCGACCAGGAAGCCGTTGTGCGAGCCGGCATAGATGGCGTCGTGGAAGGCCTTGTTGGTGGCGTAGACCGCCTCCAGCTCGCCCGATGCCATCGCCGCCTGGCAGTCGGCGTCCAGCTCGTCCAGCCGCTCGCGCTCGATGACGCTCATCTTGACGGCGGCGAGACGGGCGCACACCGCCTCGACCTCGGCCAGCGCCTCGAACAGCTCGGTCAGGCGCTCAGGCGGCAGCTCGGCGACGATGGCGCCGCGGTGCGGGCGGACGTCGACGAGGTCGATGGCGGCGAGCTGCTTCAGCGCCTCGCGGACCGGCGTGCGCGACACGGCGAAGCGCGCCGCCAGCGCCTGCTCGTCGAGACGGCTGCCCGGCTCCAGCTCGCCGGACAGGATGGCGTCGGCGATGCGGTCGCGCAGGCTGTCGGCACGGGTGATGCGGATGACAGGGGTGTTCACGGGGGCTCAGAGACCACGGTCGACGGGTGCCGTCAACGCGCGGCCCGAGCCGGCCAGCCGCAGGCGGCCAGCGCCTCGCGCATGTGCGCCGGCACCGGCGCCTCGACGCGGATCGGCTCGCGGTTGGGATAGAGCGGCAGGGTGACGGCGCGCGCATGCAGGTGCAGCCGGCCGGTCCCGTCGCCATAGACCGGATCGCCGAGGACCGGGCAGCCCAGGCTGGCGAGATGCACCCGGATCTGGTGGGTGCGTCCGGTACGCGGCCGGCATTCGATCCACGCCGTGCCGTCGCCATGCCCGAGCACGCGCCAGTCGGTGATCGCCTTTTGGCCGCCCGGATCGATCACCATCTTCCAGCCCTTGCCGGGCGTCAGCTTGGCGAGCGGCGCCTCGACGCGCCCCTGCTCGCCGGCCGGAACGCCGCGCGTGACCGCCCAGTAGATCTTCTCCACCGCACCGTTGGCGAACAGCCGGCCGAGCCGGGCCAGCGCCTTGCGGTGGCGGCCGAGAACGAGGCAGCCGCTGGTGTCGCGGTCGAGGCGATGGGCCAGTCCCGGCGGCTGCGGCAGGCCGAAGCGCAGGGCGTCGAATCCCTCCTCCAGGTTCGGCCCGCCGCCGGGACCGGCGTGGACCGGGATGCCGGCCGGCTTGTCGATCACCAGCATCAGCCCGTCGCGGTAGAGCAGGCGCGAGAGGAGATCGGGGACCACCTATTCCGGCCCGGGTGCTCCCGCCTCGACCCACAGGGCCAGGATCTTGCGCTCCTCGGGCGTGATCTCGGTGACGTTGCCGGGCGGCATGGCGTGGGTGCGGGCGGCCTGGAGATAGATCTCCGTCGAATGGGCGTGGATGCGCTCCGGCGTGTCGAGCAGGACGTATTTCGGCGCGAAGCGCAGGCCCTCCCAGGCCGGCTCGGCGGTGTGGCACATGCTGCAGCGGCCGAGCACGATGTCCTGGGCCATGGCGAAGGTGACGGGCTCGGCGGGGGCTGCCGCCGCCTGGACGTCGGCCGGCCGGATCGTGCTCAGCCACATGATCAGCACCATGCCGACGGCCGCCACGTACCAGGTCCACCAGGGCGAGGGCAGGCCCTTGTGGCGGCTGTTGTAGAAGTGGCGGATGACGGCACCCACCACCAGCACCAGCGACAGGATCAGCCAGTTGAAGCGGCTGGCGAAGGCCACCGGGTAGTGGTTGCTGATCATCACGAACAGCACTGGCAGCGTCAGGTAGTTGTTGTGCATCGAGCGCTGCTTGGCCTCGGCACCGAGCGCCGGGTCGGGGGCGCGGCCGGCGAGCAGCGCATCCACCACCTTCTGCTGGTTGGGGATGATGATCATCAGCACGTTGGCGGCCATCATCGTGCCGATCAGCGCCCCCATCTGCATGAAGGCGCCGCGGCCGCTGAACACCCAGGTGAAGGCGTAGGACAGCACGACGAGGAAGGCGAGACCGGCGGCGGCCAGCTTGACGTCGTCCTGCCCCAGGGCCGAGCGGCACATGGTGTTGTAGGCCAGCCAGCCCAGCACCAGGCCGGCGAAGCTGACCAGCGCCGCCGCCCAGCCGGGCAGCGCCAGCACGGCGGGGTCGATCAGGTAGAGGCTGGCGCCGAAATAGTAGACGATGACCAGCAGCGCCATGCCGCTCATCCAGGTGGCGTAGGCCTCCCACTTGAACCAGGTCAGCTCGTCCGGCATCCGCGCCGGCGCCACGAGGTACTTGACCATGTGGTAGAAGCCGCCGCCATGGACCTGCCAGGCCTCGCCGCCGGCGCCCTCGGGCAGGCCGTCGCGCTTCTTCAGGCTGGAATCGAGGTGGACGAAGTAGAACGAGCTGCCGATCCAGGCGATGCCCGCGATCACATGCGTCCAGCGGACCATGAAGTCGATCCACTGCCACAAGACTAGTTCCACGTCGGTCCCCCCATCCCCTGATGCCCCCGCCCAGCTAGCGCGTCGGCGCGCGCCGGGGAATGCAAGGGCTTGCCGAGTACTTTCAAACGAGGACGAAAGCTGGCACAGCTTGACGAGGCCGAACGGAGAGTCGGCGCATGTCGCTCCTGGAGAACATCCGCTCGTTCGTGCGGGTCGTCGAGCTCGGCGGGCTTTCGGCCGCCGGCCGACACCTGCGGCTGTCGCCGGCGGTGATCAGCCACCGGCTGCAGCAGCTCGAGGAGCAGCTGGGCGTGCGGCTGCTCAACCGGACGACGCGGCAGGTGCAGGTCACCCAGCAGGGCGAGGTGTTCTACCAGGGCTGCCTCGAGGTGCTGGCGGCCCTGGAGCGTGCCGAGACGGCGGTGAGCGAGGCCGGTGCCACGCCCAAGGGCACGCTCAGGGTCACGGCACCGCTCGGCATGACGCGGCGCTGGCTGGCGCCGCTGATGAGCGAGTTCCAGGCGCAGTTCCCGCATGTCGAGGTGCGGCTGCGGCTGTCGGACCACCTGCTCGACCTGGTCAAGGAAGGCGTCGACGTCGCGGTGCGCGTGGCGGTGCTGCGCGACAGCAGCTTCGTCATGCACAAGGTCGCCGACTGCCGGCGCGTGCTGTGCGCCGCCCCGGCCTATCTCGAGCGCCACGGGCTGCCCCGCCTGCCCGACGACCTGTTCCAGCACAACTGCCTGCTGCTGCGTTTTCCCGGCTCGCAGCAGTTCACCTGGACGCTGAACGGCCCCGACGGGCCGGTGAAGCTGGCGCTGGCCGGCAGGCTCGACGCCGACGACGGCGACGTGCTCACCGGCTGGGCGGTGGCCGGCCAGGGCATCGTGATGAAGCCGGCCTTCGAGGTGGCCGAGGAGCTGCGCAGCGGTGCCCTGGTGCCGGTGCTGGAGGACTTCCCGCCCGAGCCGGCGACGCTGGCGGTGCTCTATCCGAGCCGCCAGCTGCTGCCGGCCAAGGTGCGCGCCTTCGTCGACTTCACCGTGCCGCGGCTGCGCGCCGCCATCGGCGCCGCCGCGGCCTGACGGCTCGTCCCCCGCCTGCGCTCGGCTCAATGCGCCTCGGCGCTGTGCGCCGCCCGGATGGCGCCGTCGCGCGCCGCCGCACCGCCCCAGCCGTTGAAGAAGGCGTTGAGCGCCACGGCGGCGATCGCCGCCAGCAGGATGCCCGACTCCAGCAGCGGGTGCAGGGTATGCGGGAAGCTCTTGAAGAAGCCCGGCGCCACCAGCGGGATCATGCCGATGCCGATCGAGATGGCGACCACGAACATGTTGAAGCGGTTGGTGCGGAAGTCGACCGCCTGCAGGATGCGCACGCCGGTGGCCGCCACCATGCCGAACATCACGATGCCGGCACCGCCCAGCACCACCACCGGCACCGATTCGACCAGCGCCGACAGCTTGGGCATCAGGCCCAGCACCAGCATGATGGCGCCGCCCACCACCGTCACCCAGCGCGAGCGCACGCCGGTGACGCCGACCAGGCCGACGTTCTGCGAGAACGAGGTGTAGGGGAAGGTGTTGAAGATGCCGCCGACGATGGTGCCGACACCGTCGGCGCGCAGGCCCCTGGTCAGCGCCGCCTCGTCGACCGGCTTGCCGGTGATCTCGCCCAGCGCCAGGAACATGCCGGTCGATTCCACCATGACCACGATCATCACGAGGCACATGGTGAGCACCGCCACGAGGTCGAAGGTCGGCAGGCCGAACTGGAACGGCACGATGACGTCGAACCACGGTGCGGCCGCCACCTTGTCGAAATGCATCATGCCCAGCAGGCCCGCCAGCACGGCGCCGGCCACGATGCCGAGCAGCACGGCGACGTTGCCGACGAAGCCCTTGCCGTAGCGGGTGAGCAGCAGGATCACCACGAGCACGAAGGCGGCGATGGCGATGCCGTCGACGGCGCCATAGGCCGGGTTGGCGATCTGCACGACGCCGGTGCCCTCGATGGTCCTGGTCAGCATCGGGATGCCGCCGCCGGCCCAGTTGATGCCGACGCGCATCAGCGACACGCCGATGACGATGATGATGGTACCCGTCACCACCGGCGGGAACAGCGGCAGCATCCGGCTGATGAAGGGTGCGACGATCACGCCGAAGATGCCGGCGCCGATCACGGCCCCGTAGATGCCGAGCAGCCCGACCTCGGCGTTGGCCGCCATCGCCAGCATCGGCGAGACCGAGGCGAAGGTGACGCCCATCATCACCGGCAGCCGGATGCCGACGCCGGGGAAGCCGATGGTCTGGATCAGCGTGGCGATGCCGCAGGCGAACAGGTCGGCGCTGATCAGGATGGCCACCTGCTCGGGTGTCAGGCTCAGCGCCCGGCCGACGATCAGCGGCACCGCCACGGCACCGGCATACATCACCAGCACATGCTGCAACCCGAGCGCCAGCAGGCGTGGCGCCGGCAGGACCTCGTCGACCGGATGGACTTGGCTCGCCACTTGGGCTCTCTCCCCTTTCGCGATGGCGCGGCCCGCGTTGCAGGAAGCGGGCCGCATGCCCTGTGTCACCCGGTCCCGGCCGCGCGGCAAGGTGCCGCAATCGGAAGCAGCTTGGCGGAAATGCTGAAGATCGGGCATTGGCGCGCGTGCTAGGCGGGGGCCGCAGCCCAGGAGCGACGATGCCCAGCGATCTCCCGAGCCGGCCCCCGAGCCGGATGAGCCGTGCCGAGTTCGTCGAGCGGTTCGGCGGCGTCTTCGAGCATTCGCCCTGGATCGCCGAAGCTGCCTTCGACGCCGGCCTCGCCGGCGACGCCGACTCGGCCGCCGGGCTGCATGCGAGGCTGTGCCGGGTGTTCCGCGCCGCATCGCCGGAGCGGCAGATGGAGGTGGTGCTGGCGCATCCCGATCTCGCCGGCCGGCTGGCGCTCGCCGGCGGCCTCACGGCGGACTCGACCAGCGAGCAGAAGAGTGCGGGGCTCGACAGCTGCACCCCGGCCGAGCTCGCCCGGTTCATCGCGCTGAACGACGCCTACAAGGCGCGCTTCGGCATGCCGTTCATCATGGCGGTGAAGGGCAGCGGCAGGGCCGAGATCCTGGCGGCCTTCGAGAAGCGGCTGGACAACGCGCCCGGGGTCGAGCGCCAGACGGCGCTGGCGCAGATCGAGCGGATCGCCCGGCTGCGCCTCGAGGCCATGCTCGGCTGACGGTCAGGCCTCGGCGGGGGCCTGCCTGACCGGCGGCGCGCCGTTGCCGCCGGTCAGGCGCACGAACAGCTCCTCGAGGTCGGCCTCGCTGGTGGCGAGGTCGCGGATGGCGATGCCGGCATCGCGCGTGCGGTCGAGCAGCTCGCCGACCTGGGCACGGCTCGGCCGGTAGCGCAGGAGGATCCGCCCATCCTCGTCGAGGCTGGCGCCGAGGGCCAGCAGCGCCTCGGGCAGGACGGCCACCGGCCGGGTCGGCGTGATGCGCAGCTCCTTCTCGTCGAGCCTCGCCAGCAGCTCGCGCGTGCCGCCGACCGCCACCACCCGGCCGCGGTCGATGATGGCGATGCGGTCGCAGAGCTGCTCGGCCTCCTCGAGGTAGTGGGTGGTCAGCACCACCGTGACGCCCTCGGCGTTGAGCCGGCGCATATAGGCCCAGAGCTGGCGGCGCAGCTCGACGTCGACGCCGGCGGTCGGCTCGTCGAGGACCACCACCGGGGGATTGTGCACCAGCGCCTTGGCCACCAGCAGCCGCCGGCGCATGCCGCCGGACAGCGAGCGGGCATAGGCGTCGGCCTTGTCGGCGAGGCCCACGGCCTCGAGGATGGCATCGGTGCGGCGCAGCACCCTGGGCACGCCGTAGAGGCCGGCCTGCAGCTCCAGCGTCTCGCGCGGCGTGAAGAAGGCGTCGAGGTTCAGCTCCTGCGGCACGATGCCGATGGCGCGCCGCGCCCGGCGCGGGTGGCGGTCGATGTCGATGCCCAGCACGGCGGCGGTGCCCGAGGTCTTCACCACCAGGCCCGCCAGGATGTTGATCAGCGTCGACTTGCCGGCGCCGTTGGGGCCCAGGAGCGCGAAGAAGCCGCCGCGCGGCACGTCGAGATCGATGCCGTGGAGCGCTGTCCTGGGGCCGGCGGCACCCCGGCCGGCATAGGTTTTCAGCAGGCCGCGCAACGAGATGGCGTGCGGCGACGCATCGGTCTGGCGTTGCGGCGGCGGCTCGGGCATATCGAATCAGGCGGGGCGGTGCTGTGCCGGCCCGGCCGGCGCTGGACGAACGGGACGATGGCCCACGAGCAGTTCTTCTTGGTGGACGACCGCGAGGTCGTGGTGACGGACGATCTACATGCCCGCTGCGACGGCGGCAACGGACCGCTCGGCCACCCCGTCGAGTACCTGACGCTCGAGAAGGGCGGCGAGACGGTGTGCAAGTATTGCGGCCGCCGCTACGTGCATGCCAGCCGGCCCGAGGCCCAGGAGATCCGCCGGCAGGGCCAGCGCTACGCCGCCTGAGCCACCTCGGCCGGCGCCGGTGCGTCGGCCCACAGCCGGAAGCCGCCGGCGAAGGCGTTGTCGTTGCTGCCGCGCCGGCTGGCCTTGGGCAGCTTCTTGAGCTTCTTGGTGTTGCCGCCGCCGAGGATGACGTAGTCGGCGACCAGCGCCGCCTTGAGGCGCGCCACCGTGTCGTGGACGGCCTTCTCCCAGCGCGCCTGCTTCATCCGCACGAGGCCGCGTGTGCCGACGCAGTCCTCGAAGGTGAACTTGCCGCGATAGGGCAGGTGCGCCACCTCGAGCGGCAGGACGGTGCCGTCGACCACGAGGCAGGCGCCGAGGCCGGTGCCGAGCCCGAGGAACAGCATCTTGCCGCCCTCGTAGGAGCCCAGGGCCTGCATGGCGGCGTCGTTGATGACGCGCGTCGGCTTGCCGAAGGCGGAGGCGAAATCGAAGTCCACCCAGCCCTTGCCGAGGTTGACGGGCTCGATCAGCAGCCGGTCGTTCGCCACCGGGCCGGGACAGCCGACGCTGATCCGGTCGAACGACCAGTCGGCGGCGAGCTTGCAGACCTTCTCGACCATCTGCGACGGGGTCATGGCAGGGCCCGAGGGCGCCTTCCGCTTCTCGGCGGAGCCCGAATGCCGAACCTTGACGTTGTTGCCGCCGACGTCGACGACGAGGATCCCGCTCACGGCACAGCTCCCGATCCCTCGACCGCAGCGCGAGACTAGCCGACCCGCAGCGACGGTCGCAACGCCGGCCGCGATGGCGGCGTCGGAGGAGGGCGTCAGGAGCCGCGGATGACCATGCAGTCCTGCCGCGCCTTCTTGAGCTGGCGGCAGGCGGCGTTGGCCTGGTCGAGGGTGAGGCCGGTGAGGGCGGCGCGATAGAGCGTGCCGCTGCGCGCCTTGGTCGGCAGCACGGTGGCGGGCTTGCCGGCGAGCAGCCCCGGCGCCCGCTTGGCGGCCGCCAGCGCGGCGCCGCGGGCCTGGGGCTTGCTCTTGAAGGCGCCGACCTGCACCGAGTAGATCGCCTTGGCCTTGCCGCGGCTGGCCGACGTCCGGGCGCTCGACAGGGCGGCGGTGACGACCGGCTTGGCCGAGGGCTTGACGATCGCACCCCTGGACGGGGCGGGCGCGGCGGCGGCGTCGACATCGCCCTGCGCCGGCTCGCGCGACACGATCACCTCGTCGGACGCCAGCAGCGTGTCGCTGTCGTCGGGCCCGACCGGCTGGTCGAACAGCCGCTCGGCCGATGCCACCAGCGCCCGGTCGGCCTTGAACATCTTGTCGAAGCTGCGGTCGAGCAGGCCGGCCATGGTGTTGTCGCGCGAGCGCGCCGACTTGCCGCCGAACACCGCCGCCACCAGCCGCCGGTCGCGGCGCAGCGCCGAGGACAGCAGGTTGAAGCCCGAGGCCCTGATGTAGCCGGTCTTCAGCCCGTCCATGCCGGAATAGCGCGCCATCAGGCCGTTGTGGTTGCGGTGGGTGCGGCCGCGGAACACGAACTGCTTGGTCTGGAACCAGCGGTAGTATTCCGGAAAGTCGGCGATCATCCGCACGCCCAGCCTGACCATGTCGCGGGCGGTCGTCCGCTGGCCGGCATCGGGCAGGCCCGAGGCGTTGCGGAAGGTGGTGCGCGTCATGCCGAGCGCCCTGGCCTTGGCGGTCATCTTGGCCGCGAAAGCCGATTCCGTGCCGCCCAGCGCCTCGGCGATCACCACGGCGGCGTCGTTGGCCGACTTGGTGATCAGCGCCAGCATGGCCTCCTGGGCGGTGATCCTGCTGCCGGGCTTCAGCCCGAGGCGGGTCGGCGGCATCGACGAGGCGTATTTCGACACGTCGAGCGCGGTGTCGAGCTTGATGCGGCCCTCGCGGATCGCCTCGAACAGCAGGTAGAGCGTCATCGTCTTGGTCAGCGAGGCCGGATAGACCGCGGCGTCGGCGTTGGAATCGTGCAACACCGCGCCGGTTTCGAAATCGACCACCATGGAGGCGGTGCGCGGCGCCGCCGAGGCCGCGCCCCACGGCATGGCCGCGAGGACGCCCAGAGCCGCCGCGAGCAAGATGTCGCGGCAACGGCGAACCCACCGACGGCCAACCAGCATGGACTACCCCCGAGAGCCGAACGAACCGTGGCCCCGACGCGCGGTCGACGCCGCCGCGACGGGACAGCCACCATCGCTTAGCCAAGGACCTTAACGCAAAAGGTTAACTCTTTCCTTAAAACAGGCGGGCTCGGAGGCAAAGAGAAAAAGCGACCGGCGGATTCAATTTATGGTTTTATAAACCGCCGGTCGTTCGCCTTCACGACAATTCAGGAGGCCGGCTCGAGGAACCTCTTGTAGACCCAGCCGCGGCGGCCGCCGGAAATCTCCAGCTGGAACCAGCCCAGGTTCTCGCCGGTCACCGTCCCCACCGTGCCGGCGGGCAGGGTCGTCATGCGCTCGAAGTCGTTGCCGGGACCGGCGCGCATGTTCACCGCCTGGCGGATGCGCAGCCGCTCGCCACTGGTGGCCGCCACCTCGGCCTGCGGAGCGGCCGGGCGTTGCGCCGCCGGCTGACGCTCCGCCGGTGCCGCGGCGACCGCCGCCGGAGCCGCCTCGGGCTGCGGGGCCGGTGGTGCCGCCGGTGCCGGCGTGGCCGGGGCGGGCGCTGCCGCCGCGTCGGCGGGGGCCGGAGCCTGCGCCGTCGGCTCGGGCGGCGGCGCCGCGGGCTCGACGGCGGCGGTGGCGGCGGGCCGCTCGGCCGCTGCCCTGCCGTCGGCCTGGACCTGGCGCGTCCTGGTCAGCAGCTCGGCGACCTGGGCGTTGTCCGGCGCCAGGTTCTGCGCCTTCTCGAGGTCGGCGATCGCCGCGTCGAGGTCGCCGGCATCGCCGCGCAGCTGGCCGCGCCGCAGATAGGCGAGATAGTGCGACGGATCGAGCTCGATCGCCTTGGTGAAGTCGGCCAGCGCCTTGTCGCGCTCGCCGAGATTGGCCTCCGACACGCCGCGCTTGACGTGGCCGACGCGCAGGTTGCGGATCGAGGTGGCGTCGTCGGGCCGCAGGCCCAGCGCCTCGTTGTAGTCGATGATGGCGCGGTCGAAGTCGCCGAGCTCGCCATAGGCGACGCCGCGGTTGTTGAAGGTGACCGCCAGCGCCTCGGCGCCGAGCTGGCCGGAGATGATGGCGCGGGTATAGGCCTGCACCGCCTCGTCGTAGCGGCCTTCCTTGAAGGAGGCGTTGCCGGCGCGCAGATCGGTCATCGCATCGGTCTGCGCCAGCGCCGATGCCGCGAGCCCGGCGGCCAGGGCCAGCGTCAACAGCAGTTTTCTTATCATCGGCGCCCTCCTTTCTTCTCCGACCATCGCACGCGGCCAGCACCCATCGCAAACGCCATCCCGCGGGCTCAGCGCTTTCCGCGCGCCTTGAGCTTGGCGCGCAGCGGCTCGGCGCGCCCTTCCAGATTTTCCTGTCGAGCCCGCGCCAGCGCCAGCGCGCCGTCGGGCACGTCGCGGACAATTGTGCTGCCGGCGGCGACGAAGCCGTCCCGGCCGACGCGGACCGGCGCCACCAGCAGGCTGTTGGAGCCGACGAAGGCCCGCTCTCCGATCTCGGTGCGGTGCTTGCCGTAGCCGTCGTAGTTGCAGGTGATGGTGCCGGCGCCGACGTTCACTTCCGCCCCCACCTCGGCGTCGCCGATGTAGGAGAGGTGGCTGACCTTGGCGCCGCGGCCGAGCCTCGCGGCCTTGATCTCGACGAAGTTGCCGGCCTTGGACGACGGCTCCATCACAGCGCCCGGCCGCAGCCTGGCGAACGGCCCCGCCGTGGCGCCGGGCCCGAGCGTGGCCCCCTCCAGATGGCTGAAGGCGTGGACGACGGCACCGGCGGCGACGCGCACGCCCCTGCCGAACACCACGTAGGGCTCGACCACCGCACCCGGCTCGATGACGGTGTCGAAGGCCAGGTGCACGGTCGCGGGCGCTTCCATGATGACGCCGGATTCCAGCATCCGGGCACGCATCCGCTGCTGCAGGTGCAGCGCCACGTCGGCGAGCTGGGCCTGCGAGTTGACGCCCAGGCCCTCGACCCACGGCCCGACGATGGCGGTGGCACCCCAGCCGCGCTCCCTGGCCAGCGCCACGATGTCGGTGAGGTAGTACTCGCCACGCTCCGGGTGCAGGGCCAGCGCCCCCAGGAGCTCGGACAGCCGCGCGCCGGCCGCCGCCATGATGCCGGCATTGCAGATGCCGTCGCGCCGCAGGCTGTCGTCGGCGTGCCGCTCCTCGACGATCTCGGTGAGCTGGCCCTCGACGAAGCGGAAGCGGCCATAGCCCGACGGATCGGGCGGCTGCATGCCCAGCACCGCCACGGCGGCCGAGGCGTCGGCCCGGGCCCGCAGCAGGCGGGTCACCGTCTCGGGCAGCAGCAACGGGGTGTCGCCGTAGAGCACGGCGACGGCACCCTCGGGCGGCAGGAAGGGCAGTGCCGCCGCCACGGCATCGCCGGTGCCGCGCGGCTCGGCCTGGATCGCCACCTGCACGGCCGGGCACAGCGATCGCGCCGCCTCGGCGACCGCCTCCATGCCGGGCGCCAGCACCACGACGATCCGCTGGGGCACCAGCGCCATGGCGGTGCGCAGCACGTGCCCCAGGATCGGCAGGCCCGCCAGCGGGTGCAGCACCTTGGGCAGCGCGTTGCGCATCCGCGTGCCCTTGCCTGCGGCCAGGACCACGACGCTCGAAGGCTCGGTCATGCTGTGTTCGGGATCGTTGGGCTGCGGTGGCTGATGACGAGGCGACGCCGGTCACTCGTCCGGCTATGCAGCGGACCTTAACGATTTCCGCCGGCCACTCAACCGCCACGAACGCCATGCGGCAGCCCTGGCCGCGCGCCGCCGCTGCCCGAGCGGCCAATCTGCATGACGGGTGCGCTGCAACGCCATCTTTGAGTGCTTCCAGCCAGCCCGGTATAAGGATTGCATCGAGTCAGCGGCACGGCCCGCCCGCAGCCCAGCCTCACGGCCCCGAGGAGACCTCCTTTGCGCGTTTCCGGCCAGGACAGCCTCAAGCTCCGCAAGACGCTCAATGTCGGCGACATCGCCTACGACTACTTCTCGATCCCGGATTCGGAGGCGACCCTCGGCGACGTGTCGCGCCTGCCGTTCTCGCTGAAGGTGCTGCTCGAGAACCTGCTGCGCTACGAGGACGGCCGCTCGGTCACGGTCGACCACGTCAAGGCGATGGCGCAGTGGCTGCAGGACCGGACCTCCGAGCAGGAGATCGCCTACCGGCCGGCACGGGTGCTGATGCAGGACTTCACCGGCGTGCCGGCGGTGGTCGACCTCGCCTCGATGCGCGACGCCATGGTCGAGCTGGGCGGCGATCCCAAGCGCATCAATCCGCTGTCGCCGGTCGACCTCGTCATCGACCACTCGGTGCAGGTCGACGCCTTCGGCAATGCCGGCGCCTTCGGGCGCAACGTCGACCTCGAGTACGAGCGCAACGGCGAGCGCTACACCTTCCTGCGCTGGGGCTCGAAGGCGTTCGACAATTTCCGCGTCGTGCCGCCCGGCACCGGCATCTGCCACCAGGTCAACCTCGAATACCTGTCGCAGGTGGTCTGGACCGCCAAGGAGGGCAACCGCCAGGTCGCCTATCCCGACACGCTGGTCGGCACCGACAGCCACACCACCATGGTCAACGGCCTGGCGGTGCTGGGCTGGGGCGTCGGCGGCATCGAGGCCGAGGCCGCCATGCTGGGCCAGCCGGTCTCGATGCTGATCCCCGAGGTCGTGGGCTTCCGCATGACCGGCAAGCTGCCGGCCGGCGCCACCGCCACCGACCTCGTGCTCACCGTGACGCAGATGCTGCGCAAGAAGGGCGTGGTCGGCAAGTTCGTCGAGTTCTTCGGACCCGGCCTCGGCAGCATGTCGCTGGCCGACCGCGCCACCATCGGCAACATGGCGCCGGAATACGGCGCCACCTGCGGCTTCTTCCCGATCGACGGCGTCACGCTCGACTACATGCGGCTGACCGGCCGCGATCCCAAGCGCATCGCGCTGGTCGAGGCCTATGCCAAGGCGCAGGGCATGTGGCGCCACGACGACATGCCCGACCCGGTGTTCACCGACACGCTGGAGCTGGATCTCGGCTCGGTCGAGCCGTCGCTCGCCGGCCCCAAGCGGCCGCAGGACCGGGTGGCGCTGAAGGACGCCAAGGCCGGCTTCCAGAAGGAGCTGCCGGGCCTCGCCGGCGGCTCGCCGGTCGATGCCAAGGTGCCGGTCGCCGGCATGGACCACGAGCTGAAGCATGGCGACACGGTGATCGCCGCCATTACCAGCTGCACCAACACCAGCAACCCGGGCGTGCTGGTCGCGGCCGGCCTCGTCGCCAGGAAGGCGGTCGAACTCGGCCTCACCCGCAAGCCCTGGGTCAAGACCTCGCTGGCACCCGGCTCCAAGGTCGTCACCGACTATCTCGCCAAGGCCGGGCTCACCGAATATCTCGACAGGATCGGCTTCAACCTCGTCGGCTATGGCTGCACCACCTGCATCGGCAATTCCGGCCCGCTGCCGGACGAGATCTCGGATGCCATCACCGAGGGCAAGCTGGTGGTCTCGGCCGTGCTGTCGGGCAACCGCAACTTCGAGGGCCGCGTCCACGCCCAGGTCAAGGCCAACTACCTGGCCTCGCCGCCCCTGGTCGTCGCCTACGCGCTGGCCGGCTCGATGCTGACGGACATCACCACCGAGCCACTGGGCGAGGGCAAGGACGGCAAGCCGGTCTATCTCAAGGACGTCTGGCCGACCCCGCAGGAGGTCGACGCCGCCGTCAACGCCGCCGTCACCGCCGACCTCTACAAGAAGTCCTACAGCGACGTCTTCGCCGGCGACGAGCACTGGAAGAAGATCGGCGGCGGCGAGGCCGGCATGACCTACGATTGGGACTGGCGCAGCACCTATGTGCGGCTGCCGCCCTATTTCGAGAACATGCCGAAGGTGCCACCCACCACCTTCAGCGACGTGAAGGGAGCGCGGGTCCTGGCGCTGCTCGGCGACAGCATCACCACCGACCACATCTCGCCGGCCGGCAACATCGCCAAGACCAGCCCGGCGGCGCGCTACCTCGAGAGCTATCAGGTCCGTCCCGTCGACTTCAACCAGTACGGTGCCCGCCGCGGCAATCACGAGGTGATGATGCGCGGCACCTTCGCCAACATCCGCATCAAGAACGAGATGCTGGGCGGCAAGGAGGGCGGCCTGACCCTGCACCAGCCCGACGGCGAGGAGATGTCGATCTACGACGCCGCCATGAAGTACAAGGAGGAGGGCGTGCCGCTGATCGTCATCGGCGGCAAGGAGTACGGCACCGGCAGCTCGCGCGACTGGGCCGCCAAGGGCACGCTGCTGCTGGGCGTCAAGGCGGTGATCGCCGAGAGCTTCGAGCGCATCCACCGCTCCAACCTCGTCGGCATGGGCGTGCTGCCGCTGGTGTTCAAGCCCGGCACCGACCGCAAGACCCTGAAGCTCGACGGTACCGAGGTCATCGACATCGTCGGCATTGAGGCCGGCCTCAGGCCGCGCATGGACCTCACCATGCGCATCACCCGCAAGGACGGCTCGACCGAGGACGTGCCGCTGCTCTGCCGCGTCGATACCCTCGACGAGGTCGAGTACTACCGCCACGGCGGCATCCTGCAGTACGTGCTGCGCTCGCTGCTGCATTGAGTCCCCTTCCGAAGCGGCGGGCCGAAAGTGGCCCGCCGCTTCGGAAGGCGTTGGCCCTGCCCGAGCGGCCGGTGCGCCTCTATGTCGTGCGGCCCGCTGGAGCATGAGGCATGGCCGTCGACACTTCCCGCTACGCACCCGACAGCGCCTACGCCTGGTGGCGGCTGGTCGCCTCGCTGGCCATGGCCACCGTCGGCGGCATCGGCCTGTGGTCGTCGGTCGTCGTCCTGCCGGTGGTCGAGGCCGAGTTCGGCGTCGACCGCGGCGGCGCCTCGGTGCCCTACACCGCCACCATGATCGGCTTCGCCATCGGCGGCATCGCGATGGGCCGGCTCGCCGACCGCTTCGGCATCGTGGTGCCGCTGCTGATCGGCAGCGTCATGCTGGGGCTGGGCTACATCGTCGCCTCGCAGGCCGGCGGCTACTGGCAGTTCGTCGCCATTCAGGCGCTGCTGATCGGCATGATGGGCTCGTCGGCGGCCTTCGCGCCGCTGGTGGCCGACGTCTCGCACTGGTTCCGCCGCCGCCGCGGCATCGCCGTCGCCATCGTCGCCAGCGGCAACTATCTGGCCGGCGCCATCTGGCCACCGGTGCTGACATTCGCCATCGAGACCGTGGGCTGGCGGCAGGCCCATCTGTGGCTGGGCATCGCGTGCCTGGTGGTGATGCTGCCGCTGACCTTCCTGCTGCGCCGCCGCGCCCCGCTCGACGACCCCGCCGGTGCCCACGGCACTGCCCTGCTGCTGTCGCCGCCGGGCGTCTCGCCGGCGACGCTGCAGACGCTGCTGGTGCTGGCCGGCATCGCCTGCTGCGTGGCGATGGCGATGCCGCAGGTCCACATCATCGCCTATTGCGGCGACCTCGGCTACGGACCGGCGCGCGGTGCCGAGATGCTGTCGATCATGCTGGGCCTGGGCGTGGTCAGCCGCCTCGCCTCCGGCCTGATCGCCGACCGGATCGGCGGCGTCGGCACGCTGATCATGGGCTCGACGCTGCAGGCCCTGGCGCTGGCCTTCTACCTGCCGTTCGACGGCCTGACCTCGCTCTACGTCGTCTCGGCGCTGTTCGGCCTGTCGCAGGGCGGCATCGTGCCGTCCTACGCCCTGATCGTCCGCGATTATTTTCCCGCGCGGGAGGCCGGGGCGCGGGTGAGCCTGGTGCTGATGGCCACCGTGGCCGGCATGGCGATAGGCGGCTGGATGTCCGGCGAGATCTACGACCTCACCGGCTCCTACCAGGCGGCGTTCCTCAACGGCATCGCCTGGAACCTGCTCAACATGTCGATCGCGTTCTGGCTGCTGGTGGGGCGGATGCGGATGAGGGCCGCGACCGCCTAAGCCTCGACGAGATCGAGCCGCCACTCGATGCGGCCGAGGCGGGTGTCCACGCCATCAAGGCGGTGATCGAGACGCACCACATCGCCATGAAGGTTGACGACGTCGCGGCGCAGATCGACCAGCCCGGTCTCGACGGCCTGCAGACGTGCCTTCATGTCGCCAAGCGTCTCGATCATCTGCCGCTGGCCATCGACGAGCCGCGAGAGCTGCGCACCGATGAATTCCAGCGTCACTTCCGCCACGATGCCGCTCCGCCTTTCATACCCACGACATCAGTCTACAAGATAAACCGCGAAAGATCCGCCCCCTGCACCAGGCTGCCGACCTTGTCGCGGACATAGGCCTTGTCGATGCGCAGGGTCTCGCCGCCGCGGTCGCTGGCGTTGAAGCTGATCTCCTCGACCAGCTTCTCCATCACCGTCTGCAGGCGGCGGGCACCGATGTTCTCGACCCGGCCGTTGATGTCGTGGGCCAGGGTGGCGATCTCCTCGACCGCCTCCTCGGTGAGGTCGAGCGTCACCCCCTCGGTTCCGAGCAGGGCGACGTACTGCTTCTTCAGGCTGGCCTCGGGCTCGACCAGGATGCGGGCGAGATCGGCACGGCTCAGCGTGTCCAGCTCGACGCGGATCGGCAGCCGGCCCTGCAGCTCGGGCAGCAGGTCCGACGGCTTGGCGAGGTGGAAGGCGCCCGAGGCGATGAACAGCACATGGTCGGTCTTCACAGGCCCGTGCTTGGTCGCGACCGTGGTGCCCTCGATCAGCGGCAGCAGGTCGCGCTGCACGCCCTCGCGGCTGACATCGGCACCCATGCGGCCCTCGCGGGCGCTGATCTTGTCGATCTCGTCGATGAAGACGATGCCGTTCTGCTCGGCGGCCTCGATGGCCTCGCGCGTCACCCGCTCGTTGTCGAGCAGCTTGTCGCTCTCCTCGGCCAGCAGCACGTCGTAGCTCTGCGCCACGGTCATCTTGCGCCGCTTGGTGCGCTGGCCGAAGGCCTTGCCCAGCATGTCGCCGAGATTGACCATGCCCATCTGCGCCCCCGGCATGCCGGGGATGTCGATCGTCGGCATGCTGCCCGAGCCGCTGTCCAGCACGTCCAGCTCGATCTCGCGCTCGGCCAGGGCACCATCGCGCAGCAGCTTGCGCAGCTTCTCGCGGGTGTCGCGGCTGGCGGCGGTCGAGCCGGCGAGCAGGGCATCCAGCACCCGCTCCTCGGCATTGCGCTCCGCCTGGGCCTGGACCTCCTTGCGCAGCCGGTCGCGGGTCATCTTCATCGAGACCTCGATGAGGTCGCGCACGATGCTCTCGACGTCGCGGCCGACATAGCCGACCTCGGTGAACTTGGTGGCCTCGACCTTGAGGAACGGCGCCTGCGCCAGCTTGGCGAGCCGGCGCGCGATCTCGGTCTTGCCGCAGCCGGTCGGACCGATCATCAGGATGTTCTTCGGCAGGACCTCCTCGCGCAGGCCCTCGTCGAGCTGCTGGCGCCGCCAGCGGTTGCGCAGCGCTATGGCCACGGCGCGCTTGGCGGCCTGCTGCCCGACGATGAACCGGTCGAGCTCGGAAACGATCTCGCGTGGTGTCAAAGCCGTCATTTGGACTCGATCACTTCCACGGTCAGATTGCGGTTGGTGTAGACGCAGATGTCGGCGGCGATGCCCATCGCCCGGCGGGCGATCTCCTCCGCCCCCATGCCTTCGACGTCGATGAGCGCACGGGCGGCGGCCAGCGCGAAGGTGCCGCCGGAGCCGATGCCGATGACGCCGTCCTCGGGCTCGAGCACGTCGCCGGTGCCGGTGACCACCAGCGACACCTCGGCGTCGGCCACGGCCATCATCGCCTCGAGTCGGCGCAGGTAGCGGTCGGTGCGCCAGTCCTTGGCGAGCTCGACGCAGGCGCGCATCAGCTGGCCCGGATGGCGCTCGAGCTTGGCCTCCAGCCGTTCCAGCAGGGTGAAGGCGTCGGCCGTGCTGCCGGCGAAGCCGGCGACGATCGAGCCGTTGCCGATGCGCCGGACCTTGCGGGCGTTGCCCTTGATCACGGTCTGACCGAGGCTGACCTGCCCGTCGCCGGCGATCACCACCTGCCCGCCCTTGCGGACGGAAAGTATCGTCGTGCCGTGCCAATTCACGGCATCGCTCTCGACCATGCTGCCTCACGTCCCTGGGAGCGGCACGCCCCGTCGAAGGCGTGCCGTGCCCGGCGCATGTGGGCAGCAGGGTCGAGGCGGTCAAGGCGGGGCGCGCGCGGCCCCGCCCGCGGCAAGCGGCGTGGGCCGGGCGGTCCCCGCCGCCGGGCTCAGGCCTCGGCGGCGCGCTCCATGCCGATGACGGCGCCGGCGAGCGCGCGCAGCGCCGCGACCAGCCCTTCCTCGTCGCGCATGCGGAAGGCGCTGGCGACGATCACGGCGCTGCTGATCACGGCCTCGACGACGGGATCGCTTCCGGGCGTCACGGAATCGCGCGGCGTGAAGGTGTTCGCGGGCGTGCCCGCCGCATGCTGCCAGGCCAGATCGGTGATCAGCGGCTGCAGGTGCATCATCTGCCATCCCAGAAGTCGATCGGCCCGCGGGAATCACGGGCCCTCCTAAAAATGTGCCCCCGCAAGCTCGCGCCGGCGGGGGCAAAAGGGAGGAAGGCATGGTCTGGCTTGACGAGGGCAATGTAACTTTTGGTTGATATCGAATCAACCCAAAAATGAAGACCGTATCGAATTCTTGCTGGAGGCTTTACGACAATTGCCAGGATGGTTTTTGTCGATTTTGCGTACAAATTTACCGATTGGAACTTGCTTGGAGCGTCGGGGGTGACACGGGAGGGCCGCTGGCCGGCGGGGCGGTCCACGCCCCGGCGCCGTGGCGCGTGGCGGCATCCCGCGCGAGGTGGCATCGCGGGCCGATCTGGTATAGAGCCCCGCGCCAGCTTCTCCCGATTGTGCAGAACGGTCATGGCGGGTCATTCCCAGTTCAAGAACATCATGCACCGCAAGGGGCGCCAGGACGCCGTGCGGGCGCGTGCCTTCACCAAGCTGCTGCGAGAGATTCTGGTCGCGGCCAAGACCGGCCTGCCGGACGCCGCGGCCAACCCGCGGTTGCGCTCGGCCATCCTGGCGGCGCGCGCCGCCAACGTGCCCAAGGACAATATCGAGCGGGCGATCAAGAAGGCGCAGGGCGGCCAGAGCGAGAGCTACGACGAGGTGCGCTACGAGGGCTACGGCCCCGGCGGCGTGGCGCTGATCGTCGAGGTGCTGACCGACAACCGCAACCGCACCGCCAGCGAGGTCCGCGCCGCCTTCACCCGCCACGGCGGGGCGCTGGGCGAGACCAACAGCGTCAGCTTCCAGTTCGAGCGCGTCGGCCAGATCCGCTACCCCGCAGAGGCCGCCGATGCCGAGGCGATGCTGGAGGCGGCGATCGAGGCCGGCGCCACCGACTGCGAGAGCGGCGAGGACGGCCACGAGATCACCTGCGCGCCCGACCATCTCAGCGCCGTGCGCGACGCGCTGGAGGCGAGGTTCGGCGCACCCGAGCAGGCCCATCTCGGCTGGGTGCCGCAGGCCACCGTGCCGGTCGACGACGAGAAGGCCGAGACGCTGTTCAAGCTGATCGAACAGCTCGACAGCAACGACGACGTCCAGCGCGTCATCGGCAATTTCGAGGTCTCCGACGCGGCGCTGGCCCGCCTCAACGCCTGATGCGGCTGATCGGCCTCGATCCCGGCTTGCGCCACACCGGCTGGGGCGTGATCGAGGTCTCGGGCACGCAGCTGCGCTTCGTCGCCTGCGGTGCCGTCGACAGCGATGCCGGCGACGCCCTGGCGGTCCGGCTGGCGGCGCTCTACGACGGCCTGGGCGAGGTCTTCCGTGTCTGGGCGCCCGCCGCCGCCGCGGTCGAGGAGACGGTGGTCAACCGCAACCCGCTCTCCTCGCTGAAGCTCGGCCATGCCCGCGGCGTGGTGCTGCTGTCGGCCGCCCATGCCGGGCTGCCGGTGACGGAATACGGTGCCAAGCGGGTCAAGCGGTCCGTGACGGGTACCGGTGCGGCGCAGAAGGACCAGGTGGCGGCGATGGTGCGCGTGCTGCTGGGCCATCGGGTCGAGGCCGGTGCCGATGCCACCGACGCGCTGGCCGTCGCCATCTGCCATGCGCATCACCAGGGCACGGCGCAACGCATCGCGGCGGCGGTGGCATGATCGCCTATCTGCGCGGCCGGGTGATCGCCATGCACGAGGACGCGGTGGTCCTCGACGTCGGCGGCGTCGGCTATCTCGTGCATTGCGCCACCCGTACCCTGGCCGGGCTCGGCAGCGGCGAGGCCGTGGAGCTGCACGTCGAGACCCAGGTGCGCGAGGACGCCATCACGCTGTTCGGCTTCCTCGACCCCGCCGAATGCCGCTGGTTCCGCCTGCTGCAGGGCATCCAGGGCGTGGGGGCCCGCACGGCACTGGCCGTGCTCGGGGTGCTGACGCCCGACCGCCTCGTCACCGCCATCGCCGCCCAGGACCGCACGGCGCTCACCAGGGCTTCGGGCGTGGGTGCCAAGCTGGCGGCGCGGATCGTGGCCGAGCTGAAGGAGCGGATCGGTGCCCTGCCGACGCCGGCCGGCCGGCCGGCGGTGCCGGTGGCAGCCGTGCCTGCCGCCGGTCCGGCGGAGGATGCCGTCTCGGCGCTGGTCAATCTCGGCTACGGCCGCGCCGAGGCCTTCGCCGCCGTCGCCCGCTGCCGCGCTCGGCTGGGCGAGGGGGCTGCTGTCGGCGAGCTGGTGCGCGAGGGGCTGAAGGAGCTGTCGGCATGAGCAGCGCGCTCACCATCGTCCCGCCCCGGCATCCGCTGCGCGGCCGGGCGGCGCCGCCCGGGTCGAAGTCGATCACCAACCGGGCGCTGCTGCTGGCGGGGCTCGCCGAGGGCACCAGCCGGCTGACCGGCGCGCTGAAGAGCGACGATACCCGCCACATGGCGACGGCGCTGCGGGCGATGGGGGTCGGGATCGCCGAGCCCGGCGACACCGGCTTCGTGGTCGAGGGCAGTGGCCGGCTGAGGGCCCCGCCAGCACCGCTGTTCCTGGGCAATGCCGGCACCGCCACCCGCTTCCTCACCGCCGCCGCGGCCACGGTCGACGGCACGGTGGTGGTCGATGGCGACGCCCATATGCGCAGGCGGCCGATCGCTCCGCTGGTCGCCGCCTTGCGCGCGCTCGGTGTCGACGCCGCGGCACCCACCGGCTGCCCGCCGGTCACCATCCACGGCCGCGGCCGGCTCGGCGGCGGGCGGGTCGAGGTCGATGCCGGGCTGTCCAGCCAGTACGTCTCGGCCCTGCTGATGATGGCGCCGCTCAGCCGCCAGCCGATCGACGTGGCGCTGGTCGGCAGCGAGATCGGCGCCAGGGGCTATGTCGACCTCACCGTGGCGGCGATGAGGGCGTTCGGCGCCGAGGTCGCGCGCGTCGACGATCGTGTCTGGCGCGTGCAGCCGACCGGCTATGCCGCGGCGGACCTCGCCATCGAGCCCGACGCCTCGGCCGCCACCTATCTCTGGGCCGCCGAGGTGCTGACCGGCGGTGCCATCGACCTCGGCACCCCGGCCGCGGCCTTCACCCAGCCCGACGCCCGCGCCTACGCCGTCATCCGGCAATTCCCGCGCCTGCCGGCGGTGATCGAGGGCTCGCAGATGCAGGACGCCGTGCCGACGCTGGCCGTGCTCGCCGCCTTCAACGACACGCCGGTGCGCTTCACCGGCATCGCCAACCTGCGGGTCAAGGAGTGCGACCGGGTGGCGGCGCTCGCCGCCGAGCTGTCGCGCATCCGGCCGGGCCTCGGTACCGAGGTAGGCGACGACCTCGTCGTCGCCGCCGATCCGGGGCTCACCGGCGCAACGCTGCCGACGCGCATCGAGACCTATGCCGACCACCGCATCGCCATGAGCATGGCGCTCGCCGGCCTCCGCATCCACGGCATCACCATCCTCGACCCGGGTTGCGTCGCCAAGACCTGGCCCGGCTACTGGCAGGCGCTGCGCTCGCTCGGCGTCGAGCTGCGGGAGGACGGCGGTTGAGCGAGCGCCTCGTCGCCCCTGTCGCGACCCAGGAGGACAGCGAGGGCTCGCTGCGGCCGCGCCGGCTCGCCGAGTTCATCGGCCAGCAGCAGCTGCGCACCAACCTCGCCGTGTTCGTCGACGCTGCCCGGGCACGCGGCGAGGCCATGGACCATGTGCTGTTCGCAGGGCCGCCCGGCCTCGGCAAGACCACGCTGGCGCAGATCGTGGCGGCCGAGCTCGGCGTCGGCTTTCGCATGACCAGCGGGCCGATCATCGTCCGCGCCGGCGACCTCGCAGCCCTGCTGACCAACCTGCAGCCGCGCGACGTGCTGTTCATCGACGAGATCCACCGCCTGTCGCCGGTGGTCGAGGAGATCCTCTACCCGGCGATGGAGGATTTCCAGCTCGACCTGATGATCGGCGAGGGGCCGGCGGCGCGCTCGGTGAGGATCGACCTCGCGCCGTTCACCCTGGTGGGCGCCACGACGCGCACCGGACTCCTGACCACGCCTTTGCGCGACCGCTTCGGCATCCTGTCGCGGCTGAATTTCTACGAGATCGCCGAGCTGGAGGCGATCGTCACCCGCGGTGCGAAGCTGCTCGGCATCGAGATCCTGCCGGATGGCGCGCACGAGATCGCCCGGCGCGCCCGCGGCACGCCGCGCGTCGCCACCCGCCTGCTGCGCCGGGTGCGCGACTTCGCGGCCGTGGCGGGCGCCGGCCCGGCCGGCCGCGCCCCGCGCGACGGGGGGCCCCCCCCCCCC
>DAOLFG010000079.1:0-23083 GCA_035326425.1 Geminicoccus sp.
TTGCGGACCATGAACTCCTTGAGGATGTCGTTCTGGATGGTCCCCGACAGTTTCGCCTGCGCGACGCCCTGCTCCTCGGCGGCGACGATGTAGAGCGCCAGCACCGGCAGGACGGCGCCGTTCATGGTCATGCTGACGCTCATCCGGTCGAGCGGGATGCCGTCGAACAGGGTGCGCATGTCGATGATGGAATCGATCGCCACGCCGGCCATGCCGACGTCGCCGGCGACGCGCGGATGGTCGCTGTCGTAGCCGCGATGGGTGGCGAGGTCGAAGGCCACGGACAGGCCCATCTGCCCGGCGGCGAGGTTGCGGCGGTAGAAGGCGTTGGAATCCTCGGCCGTGGAGAAGCCGGCATATTGCCGGACCGTCCAGGGCTGGGTGGTGTACATGGTGGGATAGGGGCCGCGCAGGTAGGGCGGCAGGCCCGGCATGGTGCCGAGGAAGTCGAGGCCCTCGAGATCGGCGGCGGTGTAGAGTGGCTTCACCGCAATGGCTTCGGGCGTCTCCCAGGCCGGAGCCGCGGGCGGGGCGGCGTCCCTGTCGCCCAGGCTGCCGGTCGGGCCCAGGGCACCGAGCTCGATGTTCCAGAAATCCGGGATCGGGCTCACGGGTTCTCGTCCAGATAGGCGTAGGCGTCCTCGAGGATCGCCAGGATGTCGTCGCCGGCGCGCACGCAGGCGGCGGCACCGGCCTCGACCAGGCCGGGAGACGCCTCGGGCGGCCGGCCCATCACCCAGATGCGCTCGCAGCCGGCGCCCACCAGCGCCGAGACGGCGGCGGCGCCCGACTGCTCCAGCGCCTCGTCCGAGGCGCAGACGGCGGCGAGCACGGCGCCGCTGGCCCGCCAGGCGGCCGCCACCTCCGCCGGATCGCCCCTGCCCTCGATGCCCTCGATGCCGCCGGCGGCGAACAGGCCGCGGGCGAAGCCGAGCCGGGCGCCGTGCTCGGCGGCGGTGCCGAGGCAGGCGAGGAAGATCTTCGGCGGCTGGCCGGTCGCGGCGAGGCGGGCGTCGGCGCGGTCGCGCAGATCCTCGAAGGCCTCGCCCAGGCGGCGCGGCGGCAGGGCGGTGAAGCTGGCGAGCCGGCCGCGATAGATGAAGGCCTCGCCGTCCAGCGACCGCTCGACCAGCTCGGCGAAGGGAATGCCGCGGGTGTCGCGGGCGTCGCCGAGCAGCGCCTTGGCATGCGCCTCCAACGGCCCGACGTCGATCTCCTCCAGCCGGCGGGGCTTCTCGGAAAGGTCGGGGAACTCGCTGACGCCGACGATGGTCTCCTTGCGCCGGGCGATATCGGCCATACGCTCGGCGAAGGTGGTGCCGATCCAGTCCTGCGGCGTGCCGCGCATCAGCATCTGGTTCATGCCGCCGCCGCCCTCGATGGCCTGGAACAGCGACCAGGCCTCGTGCGCCAGCCGGCGGGTCAGCTCCTCGACGAACGGAGCGCCGCCCGCCGGGTCGATCACCCGGTGGAGGCCGGATTCCTCCATGGCGACGAGGTGGACGTTGCGGGCGATGCGGCGGCTCGGCACGTCGGGCTGGCCCAGCGCATAGTCGAGCGGCAGGACCGTGATCGAGTCCGCACCGCCCAGCGCCGCACCGATGCAGGCCAGCGTCGTGCGCAGGATGTTGTTCCAGGGATCGCGCCTCGCCAGCATGCGCGTGCCGGTGAAGGCCGAGAGCTTCATGCCCTCGGCGCTGCCGCCGCAGGCTGCGGCGATCAGCGCCCAGAGCTTTCGTGCGGCGCGCAGCTTGGCGGCGGTGAGGAACAGGTCGGCATCGGCGGCGAAGCGGAAGGCGATCTGGCGGATGGTGCGCTGCGGCGGCAGGCCCTTCCTCTCGGCGGCGCGCAGATAGTCGACGGCCGTGGCCATCGCCATCGCCAGCTCCTGCGCCTCCGAGGCGCCGCCGGCATGATAGACATGGCCGTCGCTGAGCAGCGCCGTCGAGCGCGGCAGGTTGGCCTCGGCATAAACGACGATGTCGGCGGCGCGCGCCAGGGCGAAGTCGGTGTCGATGCCGATGCCGCGGGCGGCGATGCCCAGGGGATCGACGCCGAGCGACAGCTCGACCTCGTCCAGCGGAATGCCGCGCCGCCGGCACAGGGCGACGGTCAGCGCGGCGTTGAGCCCGAAGCGGCCGCCCTCCAGCATGACGGGGGCGGCGCGCAGGTCGACGCCGGCCAGCACCCGGTCCATGTCCTCGATGTCGTAGACGCAGCAGCCGTCCGGCGCCTCGCCGCGCGTCGCCAGGGCCGAGTCGAGGCGCAGCAGGATCGAGGTGACGCCGGCTCGCAGATCCTCGAGGATCCGGGCGTTGTTGGTGGCGGGGTCGGGATGGGCGTGGCGCTGGCGCACGTCCCAGCCGGCGAGATTGCCGGCGGCGGTGGCGCCGCGCACGAACGGGAGCCGGCCGGGCAGGCCGATGCCGGCGCCGGCCTGCGGATCGACGTCGTAGAGCGGCCGGATGTCGATCCGGTCGTAGGTGCGGCGGACCAGCCGCTTCGGGTCCGCCCCCTTCAGCACCTTGTCGACGAGGCCCTGCCATTGCGCGCGCGTGGCGGGAGGGAAGCCGCCTTGCGAAGTCAGCATGCGATCGCCCTCGCCCCTCCGGATTCGTCCGCGAACATGCTACGTCGCGGCCGCTGCCGCACAATGGCGAACTGGCGGCGGAACGGGGCAGATGACGGGTGGTCGCGGACGATGGGCATCGAGCCGACGCTGGTTCTGCTGGCCGCGGGCCTGGGACTGACCCTGTTCTGCCTCTGGCACCAGCGGCGGCCGCGCGAGCTCGGCGAGGTGTCGATCTTTCCCTCGACGCTGCTCCTGGGCGTCGGCCTGATCGTGGTGATCCTGGCGCTGGCCCATCTCGTCAGCATCCTCACCGGCCGTCCGCTCACCGGGCGGATGGGGGGACCGTGACACCCCCGAGCACGCGCTGCCAAAGGGCGGGCCGCATCGGCTCGTAGACCAGGGCGTTGGGGTGCGGCACCGACCAGACGGCGAGGTCGGCGCGGCGGCCGGGCGACAGGACGCCGCGGTCGGGCAGGCCCAGCGCCCGCGCCGCCTCGCGGGTGATGCCAGCGAAAGCCTCCTCGACCGTGAGGCCGAACAGCACGCAGGCCATGTTGGCCATCAGCCGCAGCGAGGCGAAGGGCGAGGTGCCGGGGTTGAGGTCGGTGGCCACCGCCATCGGCACGCCGGCGGCGCGCAGGCTCGCGACCGGCGGCCGCTGCGTCTCGCGCAGGAAATAGAAGGCGCCCGGCAGCAGCACGGCTGCGGTGCCGGACGCGGCGATGGCGGCGACGCCGACCTCGTCGAGATATTCGATGTGGTCGACCGAGAGCGCGCCGAACGAGGCGGCGAGCTGGCTGCCGCCGAGATTGGAGAGCTGCTCGGTGTGGCCCTTGACCGGCAGGCCGAGGTCGCGGGCGCGGGCGAAGACGCGAGCACACTGCGCCGGCGAGAACGCCAGGTGCTCGCAGAACACGTCGACGGCATCGGCCAGCCCCTCGGCAGCGGCGGCCGGGATCGTCTCGTCGCAGGCGAGCGCCACGAAATCGTCGCCGCGGCCCTCGAGCTCGGGCGGCAGCGCATGGGCGGCGAGCAGCGTGGTGGTCACCTCGACCGGCAACAGGCCGGCGACCTGCCGCGCGGCGCGGAGCTGCTTCAGCTCGTTGGCGGTGTCGAGGCCGTAGCCCGACTTGATCTCGACCGTGGTGACCCCTTCCGCCAGCAGCGGCACGAGCCGCATGGCGGCTGCCGCCGCCAGCTCGTCCTGGCTGGCCGCGCGCGTGGCGCGGACGGTCGAGCGGATGCCGCCGCCGGCGGCGGCGATCTCGGCATAGCTGGCACCCGCCAGCCGGCGCTCGAACTCGTCCGCCCGGCTGCCGCCCCAGACCAGGTGGGTGTGGCAGTCGACGAGGCCGGGAGTGATCCAGCGGCCCTCGACGTCGATCACCTCCTCGCCCGGCAGGGCCTGCCACTCGGCCATCGGCATCATGGCGGCAATGATCCCGCCATCGCTGCGCAGCCCATGCGCAGGCAGCGCGCCGTAGGCCGCACCCGCCGGGTCCATCGTGGCGAGGTTGGCGTTGATCCAGCTGCGGGTCGCCATCTCAGCCGTCGACGTCGAGGAACATGGCGTTGAGGTCGACGCCCGGCCGCAGGCCGACATCGCCGCCGTGCGTGGCGAGCCAAGTCGAGGCGGCGGCGCGGCCGAGGTCGCGCAGGCCGGTGAGGAACGGCCACTCCCAGGCGAACTTGGTCGAGGTGCCGAAATCGTTCAGCGCCTCGTCGGCGCGGATGACGTGGACGCGGATGAAGCGGTAGCGCTCCCTGGCCGGCTCGGTCAGCCAATCGCGCTCGATCAGCTTCTGCACGAAATGGATGGCGCGCAGCTCGGCCAGCAGGGTCGAGTTGAACGAGACCTCGTTGATGCGGTCGGTGATCTCCGTGCCGGTGTCCGGCACCTTCGGCCGCTCCAGCGGATTGAGCGGCAGCAGCAGCAGGTCGCCGCAGGAGCAGTCGTAGAACAGGGGGTAGAGCGCCGGGTTGCCGGAATAGCCGCCGTCCCAGTAGGCCTCGCCGTCGATCTCGACCGCCTGGTAGAGAAAGGGCAGGCAGGCCGTCGCCATCACCACGTCGGCATCGATCCGCTCGGTGCGGAAGATGCGGCCGCGGCCGTTGCGGACATTGGTGGCGTTGAGGAACAGCTTGACCGGCGAGGCCTCGCGCAGCCGGGCGAAGTCGACCCGCGCCTCCAGGATGTCGCGCAACGGGTTCAGGTTCAGCGGGTTGAACTGGTAGGGCGAGACGACCCGCGTCAGCGCGTCGAACAGCGCGAAGCTGGCCGGCGGCTCGAACTGCCAGCCCTGCACGGTCTCCCAGGGCAGGCGGCGGATCGGGCTGAACATCCGCCCGGCCTCGCTCACCGCCTGCCAGAAGCCGGCCAGCTCCTCCCTGGCTCCCTCCGGCCCGCCTTCGAGCAGACCCTGCGCCAGCGCCACGGCGTTCATCGCACCGGCACTGGTGGCGGTGACGCCCTCGAAGCGGAAGCGGCCGTCCTCGAGCAGCCGGTCGAGAATGCCCCAGGCGAAGGCGCCGTGGGCACCGCCGCCCTGCAGGGCGAGGTTGAGGGGGCGGAGCTCGGCCATCGACAGGTCCCACTGGCCTCCATCGCGATCGCCCGCGCATCCTAGCACGGCCAGCCGTGCTGCGGCGCAAAAGAGGCGCCGGGCGGCCCCGTTCAGCCGCCGTTCAGGATGCGCCGGGCGAGTGCTGCGTAGTCGCCGTCGAAATGGTGCCCGCCCGTCGTGGCGATGACCTCGGCACCCTTCAGCTCCGGAAGGGTGCAGCCGGAGCCCTTGTCGTCCATGCCGTAGAAGCACTGCACCTTCACGCCCGACAGCTTCGCCAGCTCGGGTGCGGTATCGACCGAGTCCGGATACCGGCCGTCGGTGATCCACCCCGCCACATGCACCTCGAAGTCGGCGAAGGTCGACAGCGCCAGCAGCGAGATCTGGCCGACCCTGGCGCGTGCGGCCTCGGGCAGGCGGTTGTAGGCGAAGGGCAGGATGTCGGCGCCGAAGGAGTAGCCCACCAGCATGACCTCCGGGCGGTCCCATGCCTCGCTGTAGTGCCCGATGACGGCGCCGAGATCGGCCGCCACCTGCTCGGGGGATTTCTTCGACCAGAAATAATGCAGCACGTCGACGCCGACGACGGCGATGCCTTCCTCGGCCAGCTTCTCGCCGATCACCTTGTCGAGGTCGCGCCAGCCGCCGTCGCCCGACCAGACGATCGCCATGCGCCGGTCGGGCCCGGTGGCGGGCAGCTCCACCAGCGGCAGCTCGGCGAGTGGCGTCGGCGCGACGGCCGGCGGACCGGCCGCCAGCGCCGGGCCGGATACGATCGGCAGAGCCAGAAGCCAGGCACGCGATCCCAAGCACGTCCTCCCGTCGCCTCGCGCGACTATCGCCCTGTCGCCCCGGCGGCGCTAGGGTCGCGGACGGCGGAAGGCCGGGGAGCGGGCATGGCGAGCGCAACGGCGGTGATCGAGGGCTCCGCTGCCGGGCGCCTGCGGGCCTGGGGGCTGCCGGCGCTCGGGCTGGTGCTGTTCGGGCTGGCGCTCTGGGCCATCCATCGCGAGCTCGACGCGCATGTGCTGGCCTCGATCGGCGACGCCCTGGGGGCGATGCCGTGGAGCGCCGTCGCTGCCGCCGTGGCGCTGACCATGGCGAGCTATGGCTGCCTCGCCCTCTACGATCCGCTGGCGCTGCGCTGGCTCGGCCGGAAGGTGCCGCTGGGCTCGGCGGCGCTGACGGGATTCATCAGCTTCGCGCTGGTGCACAATATCGGGCTCGCGCCGGTGACCGGCAGTGCCGCCCGCTACCGGCTCTATTCGGCCTGGAACCTGACGGCGCTCGATATCGGCGCGCTGTTCGCCTTCAACTCCACCACCGCCACGCTCGGCATGATGGTGACGGCCGGCCTGGGCGGCCTGCTGGCGACCGACGCCGTGGCGCGGATGTCGGGGCTGCCGGCCTGGGCGGTGCTGGCGGTCGCCCTGCTGCTGCTGGCGCTCGCCATCGGCTACGCCCTGGTCGGCGTGGCCTGGCGGGGCGAGCTGCGCTGGCGCGGCCTGGAGCTGCGGCCGCCGCCGGTCGAGATCGCCGTTCCGCAACTGGCGCTCGGCATCCTCGACTGGTGCTGCGCGGCACTCGCCTTGTGGGTGCTGCTGCCGGCCGGGGCGGCGGTGGGCCCGGTCACCTTCCTGGCGCTGTTCGTCACCGCCAGCCTGGTCGCGATCTTCAGCCACGTCCCGGCCGGCCTCGGCGTGTTCGAGGCGGTGGTGCTGGTCGGCATGCCCGACGGCTCGGCGCAACCCGGCATCGCCGCCGCCCTCGTGATCTACCGCATCGTCTACTACCTGCTGCCGCTGGTGCTGGCGGGCATGCTGCTGGGTGCCGCCCAGCTGCGGCGCCTGCCCGAGCTGATGCCCGGGCTCGACCGGCTGGTGCGGCCCTGGGCCA
Source organism: Geminicoccus sp. (assembly GCA_035326425.1). Lineage (GTDB taxonomy): Bacteria > Pseudomonadota > Alphaproteobacteria > Geminicoccales > Geminicoccaceae > CALKJU01. Next base: position 7,033 of record DAOLFG010000079.1, read on the forward strand.
GGCTGGCGCTGCCCAACCTGCTGGCGCCGCTGGTCGGCATCTGCGGCGTCGTGCTGCTGGTCTCGGGCGTCACCCCGGCCGAGCAGGCGCGCATGGACCTGCTGGCGCGGCACGTGCCGCTGCCGGTGATCGAGGCGGCGCATTTCATGGCGAGCCTGTGCGGCCTCGTGCTGCTGCCGCTGGCGCTGGGGCTGCGGCGGCGGCTCGACGCCGCCTGGAGCGCCTCCGCACCGATGCTGGCCGCCGGCATCGCGCTGTCGCTGCTGAAGGGCCTCGACTGGGAGGAGGCGCTGCTGCTGGCGACCACGCTGCTGATCCTGCTGCCGTCGCGCCACGCCTTCTACCGCCGCAGCGCGCTGACCAGCCAGCGCTTCTCGCCCAGCTGGCTGCTGGCGATCGTGGCGGTGCTGCTGAGCGTGACCTGGCTCGGCTTCTTCTCCTACCGCCACGTCGAGTACGGGCCGGAGCTGTGGTGGCAGTTCGTCGCCGACGCCGATGCGCCGCGCTTCCTGCGCGCCACCGCCGGCTGCTTCGTGCTGCTGCTGGTGCTGGCGGTGATGCAGCTGGTCGGCTGGGGCCGGCCGCCGCGGCCCGAGGCCGGCGCCACGCCCGAGGAGATCGAGCGCGCCGCCGCCGCGATCGCCAGTGCCGACAGCCCGCCCAGCGTCGCCTGGGTGGCGCTCCTGGGCGACAAGCAGCTGCTGTTCAGCGACAGCGGCAGGAGCTTCGTCATGTACGGCATCCGCGGCCGGAGCTGGATCGGGCTGGCCGAGCCGATCGGGCTGCGGGCCGAGCGGCTCGAGCTGCTGTGGCGCTTCCGCGAGCTGGCCGACCGCTGGGGTGCCCGTATCGCCTTCTACGAGGCGCCGCCCGGCGCCATGCCCGAGCTGGTCGAGCTGGGGCTGACCTTCCAGAAGCTCGGCGAGCAGGCCTATGTCGAGCTGGCCCCGTTCTCGCTGGAAGGCGGCAAGCGCGCCACCCTGCGGCAGACGCTGGCGCGCAGCCGCCGCGAGGGCAGCGTGTTCGAGCTGGTGCCGGCCGAGGCGGTGCCGGCGATCCTCGACCGGCTGGCGGAGATCTCGGAGGCCTGGATGGCCGCCAAGAAGGCGCGCGAGAAGGGCTTCTCGCTCGGCCGGTTCGACCGCGGCTATCTCGCGCGCATGCCGGTGGCGGTGATCCGCCGCCAGGGCCGGATCGAGGCCTTCGCCAATGTCTGGACTACGCCCGACCGCTCCGAGCTGTCCATCGACCTGATGCGCTACGGGCCCGACGCGCCGCGTGAGGTGATGGACCACCTGTTCCTCGAGCTGATCCTGTGGGGCAAGGCGCAGGGCTACGGCCGCTTCGACCTCGGCATGGCGCCGCTGTCCGGCCTCGACGGCCGCCAGCTCGCACCGCTGCTGAGCCGGGCCGGCGCCCAGATCTTCCAGCACGGCGAGGACTTCTACAATTTCGAGGGCCTGCGCCGCTACAAGGACAAGTACCGGCCGCTCTGGGAGCCGCGCTACCTCGCCGCCCCCGGCGGCCTGACCCTGGCGCGCGTGCTGGCCGACGCCACCCTGCTGATCGGCGGCGGGGTCAAGGGCGTGCTGGGGAAGTGAGGGATCGCGGCGTGGCTCGGTGACGCCGGCGGCGGTGCGGCGCGGAGAGGCGTAGGATCAGCGCGCGTACAGCCGGTCCAGCCGCACCAGCCTGTTCAACGCCAGCAACGCCCCGATCGTCACCAGGATCAGCAGCGCCGAGACGGCGTGCACGGTCGGCTCCAGCGCGAAGGTGGCCTCGGCATAGATCCGCACCGGCAGCGTGATGGTCCGCGCGGTGGTGAGGAAGGCCGTCACCGTGACCTCGCCGAAGCTGAGCAGGAAGCTCATGATGGCGGCGGCGGCGAGGCCGGGGGCGAGGCCGGGGAGGATGACCAGGAGCAGGCGGCGCACGGCGTCGGCACCCAGGCTGGCGGCGGCTTCCTCCTGGGCGCGGTCGAGCTGCTCGACCGAGGCCTGCAGCAGGCTGATGCAGAACGGCAGCAGCAGCACGGTGTGGACCGCCATGAGGCCCAGGAAGGGCGGCAGGACGGTGTAGGTCTGGAGCAGGCGCAGCATGCCGACGCCGATGGCGACGTGCGGCAGCGACAGCGGCAGCGCCCAGAAGGCGGCGAGCCAGGGCAGGCCGCCGAAGCGGTGGCGGCCGAGCGCGAAGGCGGCGGGAACGGCCAGCGCCAGGGCCATGGCCATCGAGGCCAGCGCCAGCCGTACCGACAGCAAGAAGCTCTCGGTGTAGACGCCGCCGAAGATCACCATGTCGTACCAGCGCAGGGTGAAGGCGCGGAAGCCGGCGACCGTGGCCTGGGGCACGTCGTTGAAGCTCTGGATGCAGACCAGCACCAGCGGCAGCAGCAGCAGGACCAGGGCGGCACCGAGCAGCAGCCTGGCGAGGATCGGGCCCACGAGATCGAGCGGGCCGGTGAGCCAGGCCGGGATGGTCCAGGCGGCGACGGGGCGGTTGCTGCGCCAGGGGGTGAGGCGGCCGATGGCGAGCCAGACGAGGGCGGCGACGACGATGCTGATGAAGGTCATCATCAGCGCCAGGGCGGCGGACAGGGGGGCGTTGAGGTTCTGCAGCGCCTCCTGCCAGACCAGCATGCCGGTGACGATGACTTTCTTGCCGCCGAGTATCGTTGCCGAGACGTAGGCGGTCGAGGACATGATGAAGACGAGCACGATGCCGGCGCGCAGTCCCGGCAGCGCCAGCGGCAGGTCGACGGTCCAGAAGCGGGTGACGCGCGAGGCGCCCAGGCTCTCGGCGGCCTCGTGGACGCGCGGCGACACGCCCTGCAGGCTGTCGTAGAGAGCCAGGACCAGGAACGGCATGAACACCTGGGCCAGGGCGACCGCGACGGCACCGTGGGTGTAGAGCATGCTCCTGAACGGCGGGATGCCGAACAGGCCCAGCACCTGGTTGATCAGCCCGTCGGGGGCCAGGAGCAGCACGATGCCGAGCGAGCGGACGACGACGTTGGTGAGCAGCGGGATCAGGATCACCGCGAAGGCCAGCGGCCGCCAGCGCACCGGCAGCCGGACCAGCCAGAGCGCCAGCGGGAAGCCCAGCAGCACGGTGAGCGCCGTCACCTCCAGCGCCAGCAGCACCGTCTCCAGCTGGGTGCGGAGGTAGAACGGATCGCCGAAGACGAGATCGAATTGCGCCGCGCTCGGCACCATGCTGAGCGGCGCGAACGGATCGGGATATTCCTGCCAGGACAGCGCGACGACCACCGCGAAGGGGGCGGCGAAGGCCAGGAGCAGCCAGAAGGTGACCGGGGCGGCGAGCAACGGCCCCAGGAACGGGCGCCCCGGCCGCGAGACCGGGGCCCCGGCCCTCGCCGGCGTGGCGAGGGCCTCGGGGGTTGCCAGCGTCGAGCTCAGCCTGCGATCTCCCGGGTGAAGCGGCTGGACCATTGCGGCTGGTTGCGGATGACGACGTCCCAGTCGAAGTCGACCAGCTTCTCCGCATCCCCGCCCAGGACCAGCTTGGGCTTCAGCTCGTCGGGGATGTTCAGGTTCCTGACGGTCGGCGAGTAGTAGATCTCGCGCGCATAGGCCAGCATGCAGGGCTCGGAGAGGTGCAGGTTCACCCACTCCTCGGCCAGCTTCTGGTTCTGGGTGCCGGTCGTGATGCAGGCGACGTTCATGGCGATCGCCTGGCCCTCGACCGGATTGGCGAGCTCCAGGTTCGGGTTGCGGGTCTCGGCGTATTTCCGACAGATGCTGCCGAACTCGATCGACAGGTCGCAGACCCCCTGGTCGAACATCTGGAAGAGCTGGTCCCCGCTGCCATGGATGGCGGCGAAGGGCTTCAGCTCCTTGATCTTCTCGAAGGCGATATCGATGTCGCTCTCGCTGCCGCCCCAGATCTTGGCCGACATCAGGAGACCGGCGGTACCCTCGGCACCCGGGTAGGTCGGCCAGGCGATGCGCCCCTTCCACTCGGGATTCCACAGGTCCTTCCAGCTCGAGACGCTGCCCTTGCGCTTGTCGTAGACGATCGTGCAGGGGTTCAGCGCCACGCCGTAGCCGCCGAGCTTGGCCACGTCGTAGAGGTTGGCGTATTGGGGCACCGCATCGGTGGACGCCTGGGTGACGCCGTCCTTCACCGCCTGCCGGCTCTCGAAGATGTTGAGGTAGAGGACGTCGAAGCTCGGCCGGCCGCGCTCGGCATAGGCCCTGGCCCGGCGCTCTGGCGTGCCGCCCAGCACGTAGCTGACCTTGCAGCCGAACTTCTCGACCAGCGGCTTCTCGACATGCTCCTTGACGAGCCGCTCCTGCGCCCCGCCCCAGACGCCGACGACCAGCTCGTCGCCGGGCTTGGGCTGGGCGTGGACGGTGCGCACGAAGCCCATGGGCGCCATCACCCCGGCGCCGAGGGCGAGCTTGCCGAAACTGCGACGATCGAGGGCCATCCGTTTTCTCCTTTTGGTCGTGGGCCGGGGGCTGTGCCGGCTAGCGGATGAAGCTGACCCCGCCGGGCAGCGCCTGGATGTGGCAGGCGGCACCCAGCGGCGGCGGGTCGGTGTCGGAAGGGGTCAGGAGGCGCACCCGGCCGACCGGGGTCTCGACATCGGTCTCGAACAGATCGCCGATGAAGGCCGAGGCGACCACGACGCCTTCGAGATCGAGCGGAGCCCTGGCCCGGTCGGCGAAGCGCAGCCGGGCGGCGCGCAGCACGAGGCGGCTGGCGTCCTCGGGCGCGCCCTCGCAGCGCAGGCCGGCGGCCTCGAAGATGCCCTGACGGCTCCTGCCCTCGATGACGGTGCGGGCGCCGAGGAAGGAGGCGGTGAAGGGATGCACGGGGTGGTCGCACAACGCCTTGGGCGCTCCGACCTCCACCAGCTCGCCGGCGCTCATCACCGCCACCCTGTCGGCCATGGCCAGCGCTTCCTGCTGGTCGTGGGTGACGAAGACGGTAGTGATGGCGAGCCGCTGCTGCAACTCGCGGATCTCGCCGCGCATCTCGGCGCGCAGATGGGCATCCAGATTGGAGAGCGGCTCGTCGAGCAGCAGGATCTGCGGCTCGATCACCAGGGCGCGGGCGAGCGCCACGCGCTGCTGCTGGCCGCCGGAGAGCTGGTGCGGGTAGCGCTCGGCCAGGGCGGCGAGACCCACCATCTGCAGCATCGCCGAGGCGCGCCCGAGGCGCTGCGCCTTGGCCTGGTGGCGCATGCGCAGGCCGAAGGCGACGTTCTCGATGACCGTCAGGTGCGGGAACAGGGCGTAGGACTGGAAGACGACGCCGATGTTGCGCCGGTGTGCCGGCAGCCGGGTCAGCTCCCGGCCGCCCACCAGGATGCGGCCGGATGCCGGCTCGACGAAGCCGGCGATCATCCTGAGCGTCGTGGTCTTGCCGCAGCCCGAGGGGCCGAGCAGCGCCACCAGCTCGCCCTTGGCGATCTCCAGCGTGACGGCGTCGACGGCGGTGGTGTTGCCGTAGGTGGCGGTGAGCGCGTCGAGGACGAGATGCGGTTCTGGGCGGCTCAAGCGTCGAGGTCCGAGGTGGAGAGGATCAGGCGGGACGGCGTCGCCGCACCATGGGCGATGGCGAGAGTGATCACCAGCGCCGTCGCCGCATGGGCTGTCTCCGGCCGCTCGCCGGTGCCGGGGTTCACGGCGAAGGCCGGCGAGGCCGCGGCCTGGATCGACAGGCGCAGGGCGGTGCCGGCGGCAAGGGTGGAGCAGGTCGCACGCATGACGATCCGCCGGGGGCCGGGCGCGTGGCTGTCGGGAACGCGCAGATAGCCGCAGCTCAGCGTGATCGCCCGGCCGTCGGGATGGAGCATCGAAAGCGTGCAGGCGAGGTCGTGGCTCGGGCGGTCGCAATCGACCCACAGCTCGGCCGCGACCTCGCCCAGCAGGAGCACCGGCCGATCGAGCGGACGGCTGGTGTAGACCGCGACGTCGCTGCGGTCGTCGACGGCGGCGCGGTCGACATGGCCGGGCGTCGGCGCCCAGTGGCCACCGACCGAGGGAGCCGGGCGCCAGGGGTCGTGGACCAGGCGGTCGACGCCGGTGGGCCCGGGCTCCTCCTCCAGGCGGCCGTCGGTGCTGGTGGGCGCGGCGAGCCCGCCCGACGCCAGATGGAGGCTCAGCCTGCCGTCGCCCTGGTGACGCCGGTTGCGCCAGCGCCTGCCACCGATGTCGAAGACGCGGGACCTCGGACCGGGCTCGCCGATGCCCTTCAGCACCTGATCGAGGAAGGCCACGATCGCGGGATCGACCGGCGAGCTGGCCTCGGAGCCGAGGTCGAGGCCGCCGACGCGACGGCCCCAGGGGATATGGGTCCAGGGACCGAGCAACAGGCGCTGCGGCGACGCGGCGGCCCGGTCGAAGGCGGCATGGGCGTCGAGCGTGCCGTTCAACATGCCGTCGAGCCAGCCGCCGATGAAGAAACCCGGCACGTCGAGCGGATCCTCGCGCAGGGCGGCCGCCGGCGCCATCGCCCGCCAGGTCGCCGGCTCGTCGGCGAGCCAGTCGCCGTAATGGGTATGGGCGGCGTAGCGGCCCAGCAGGTCGGCCTGCGGCACGCCGGTGCCGAGCGCTGCGAAGGCGTCGAGATCGCCGGCGCGGCGGGCCTGCTCGCCTGCCATCTGACAGGCCCAGCCCTGGTTGACCGCATGCACGAAGGCACCACCCTCGAAGGCCCAGTCGTCGCGGATGCGCCACGAGCCCATGATCGGGACCATGGCGTCCGGGCGCTTGCTGCCGGCCTTGCCGGCGCCGGCCAGGGCCAGGAGCTGGGTGACGGCGTGGTAGCTGAAGCCGTAGGTCGCGACCCGGCCGTCGCAGCCGGGCAGGTCGGCGGCCCAGGCGAGCGTGGCGGCACCGTCCTCGGCATCGTCGCGCAGCGGCCGGAACGCGCCGCCGCTGTCGCCGCGGCCGCGGCAGTCCTGGACGACGACGATGTAGCCGTGCGCCGCGTACCAGGCGGGATGGGCCAGCACGACCGTCGAGGCGATCTTCCGGCCGTAGGGCTGGCGCATCAGCATCACCGGGTACCTGCCCGGCGCCTCCGGCCGCCAGATGTCCGACACCAGCTCGACGCCGTCGGGCAGCGCCAGGCGGGCCTCGGCGGGCGAGGCCACGGGCAGGAGCTGGCGCTCAGCTGCCGCCATAGGCGGTCTTGTCGGTGATATTGGCCAGCGAGTAGGCGGCGACCTCGCCGCAGAGGCGGATGAGCGCGGCAGCCGCCCGCTCGACCAGGATCCGGCCGCGCTCGGCATCGCCGGCGGCGGCGTTGCCGCAGGCCCCCCAGGGCTGGATGTCCTGGGTCTGCCAGCCGAAGCCGACCTGACCCTCCGGGGTCAGCATGCTTCCCGCCCGCTCGATCTCGACCGAGCGCGGCACGAAGTCCCGGGCATGCGCCATGTCGACATGCTCGGGATGCAGATGCAGCAGCATGCTGGTCTCGACCTCGCCGCCATGGATGCCGTGCTTCAGCTCCGAGGCCGAGAACATGTCCGACTTGTCGATCGAGCGGAACCACGAGCAGCCGACGGCGAGCATGCCGAGCCGTACGCGCAGCTCGCGGGCGACGATGTCCATCACCTGCGGCTGGCCGCCATGGCTGTTGAAGTAGACGATCTTCCGTCCGCCGGCACGGTGCACGCTCTCGCCCAGCTCGTACCACATGCGGGCGAGCGTCTCGTAGCCGAAGCTCAGCGTGCCGGGATAGGCATGGTGCTCGTTGGACTTGCCCACCGGCATCATCGGCAGCACGAGCACGGGGAGGTCCTCGGCCATCTGCTCGACGGCGCGGGCGACGATGCCGGCATTGATGGCGGCATCGACGCGCACGGGCAGGTGCGGCCCGTGCTGCTCGACGGCCCCCACGGGCTGGACCGCCACGATCCTGCTCATGTCCAGCTCGGCGAACTCGCGGGTCGAGAGATCCCACCACCAGTGCGAGCGCAGCTTCATCACGATCCCTTCTCGGCAGCGGCGCGGGCGAGATCGGCCTTGGCGATCTTGCCGGTCGGGGTCATCGGCAGCTCGGGCAGCATCTCGATGGTGAGGAGCGACAGGTCGTAGGGCAGCTCGTCGGCGATGGCGGCGATCAGGGCCTGCGGTCCGTCCGGCGTCCCGGTGACGAAGGCGATGGGACGCAACCCGTCGGCCCTGGCCGGCACGCCGACGAGAGCCGCCTGGCGCACGCCGGGCTGGCGGCACAACGCCTCCTCGACGTCGCGCGGGTACCATTCGATGCCCCCGACCAGCAACAGCTCCGAGCGCCGGCTGCGCATGTGGACGAGGCCGTTCCCATCCATCATGCCGAGGTCGCCGGTGTGCAGCCAGCCGCCGCGCGTCGCCTCGGCGGTCTTGTCGGGCTTGCCCCAATAGCCGGCCATGAAGCCGCCGCGGATGACGATCTCGCCGACCTCGCCCAGCGGCAGCGGCCGGTCGTCGGAACCGAAGATGCGCACCTCCTTGTCGGGCAGCGGCCGGCCGACCGCGGCGACCTCGGCCTCGCTCGCCGGCAGCTCCGGCATGCCAAGGGCGACGAAACCGCCGAGCTCGCTCTGGCCATAGCTCTCGACCAGCGGCACGGCCAGCTGGTCGCGCCAGGCGGTCTTCAGCGTCGGCGGCACCGGTCCGCCGCCGGACAGCACGAAGCGCAGCCAGCCCGGCTTGCGGCCGCGGGCGGCGCTCTCGGTCAGCACCTCCTCCAGCAGCGGCGGATTGCCCACCAGCATGGTGGCGCCACAGGCGTCCAGCGCCTCCCAGCCGGTGGCCCGGGTCCAGCGGCCCATCACCTGGATCGAGGCGCCGACGGCGAGCGGCGGCAGCAGGTTGCCGACGAGCTGGTAGGAGCTGGAGAGCGCCGTCGGGCCGAAGGACACATCGTCGGCGCCGATGCGCAGCCGCTCGGCGATGCAGCGGCAGGCGCGCACCGTCGGCTCGTGGGCGAGGCACGCGCCCTTGGGCTTTCCGGTGGTGCCCGAGGTGTAGGAGAGATGCGCGATGGCATTCTCGTCCCACGGATCGGCCGGCGGCTTCAGGTCCGCCGCCATCAGCTCGGGCAGGGAACGGGCACCTTCCTGCGGGCCGTCCATGCAGACGAGGTGGCGGATCGAGGCGACCCTGGCGGCGGCCGCCCGCAGGGGCGCCTGCATGTCGTGGGTGTAGACCACGACGCGCGGCTCGTGGTCGGCGAGGTAGTAGTCGAGATCGGCCGCCAGCTTGACGTTGACGAGCGACGAGATGGCGCCGAGCCGCCACGCCCCCAGCATCGCCAGCAGGTAGTCGAGGCCGTTGTGGGCGAAGACCGTGACCCGGTCGCCCTTGGCGACGCCGAGATGTGCCAGCGCCCCGGCCATCCGCTCCATGCCGGCCACGGCCTCGGCCCAGGTGACGCTGCGATCGCGGTCGACCCAGCGAAAGGCCGGCTTGTCGGGATGGCGCTCGGCGCCGTCGAGCAGCAGCTGATGCATCAGCATCGGCGGTCGTCACTCCAGGCGAAGCCACTGCCGCCATAGAAACGGTCGCGGTGCCTCCTGCAAAGTCGGCCCGGCGACATAGACCCTATGCCGCCAGGCTTATGCCGGGGCGCTGGATGGCGCGGATCTCGTCGGCGACGCCGCGCACGAGCCCCCTGAGCCAGCGGCCGAAGCCCGAGTGCTGGCTGCGCTCGTGCCACAGCATGTAGACCTGCATGCGTCCGAGCTCGGGCGGCGCCTCGAGCAGGGCCAGCGGCATGTCCGAGGCCAGCTGCTCGGCCAGCGTGCGGCCGGTGGTGAAGACGAGGTCGCTGTGCGCCAGCAGCTTCGGCGCCAGGGTGTATTCCGGCACGGTGACGGCGATGCGTCGGGCGAGGCGGAGCTGGGCCAGCCGGCCGTCGATCGGGCTCAGCGCCGCCCGGCTGGACGGGGTCGGCGACAGGTGGTCCAGGCGCAGATAGTCGTCGAGTCCGATGGACGGGCGATGCGCCAGCGGATGGCCGGCGCCGACGATGCAGACGATGTCGTCCTCCAGCAGGCTGGCGGTGCGCAGGTCGCTGGGCGGCGCCGGCCAGTTGCCGATGACGAGGTCGAGGCTGCCGGCCTCCAACATCCGGTGCAGCGCGTCGTCGGCGATGGTCGGGCTCAGCTCCAGCGGCATGCCGGGCGCCAGCTTGCGCAGGCGCTCGACGATCAGCGGCAGGAAGAAGGCGCCGAAGCAGTTGGCCACCTGCATGCGGATCGGCCGGGAGCTGGTGTCCGGCGAGAAGCCGGCGCCGGTCTGCAGCAGGCCGTCGAGGTCGTCGACGATGCGCGCCACCAGCGGCTTGAGCTCGAGGCCGCGCTCGGTGAGGACGAGGTGGCCGCCGCTGCGCACCAGCAGCGGGTCGCCCAGCATGTCGCGCAGCCGGCGCAGCGTGGCGCTGACCGCGGGCTGGCTGCGGCCGAGCCGGGCCGCCGCCCGCGAGACGCTGCTCTCGGCCAGCAGCAGATGCAGCACCCGCAGGGTGCCGAGGTCGAGATCGCCGACCAGACGCTCCGACATGGCCTCATCCTCCTGCCCATAGCCGAATAGGCGACAAGCAGGATCGATGCCAGAGTGGCGCGCCGCGGGCGTCAACCGCGGATCGGCGACATCATGCGCGGGTCGAGATCCTCCGGATGGGCCGCCGACACGCCACGCAGCTCGTCCAGCCGCTCCAGCCATTGCTGGCCGCATTCGACGATGTCGCGGAATCGTTCCTGCAGCTCGGGTGCCGTCAGGTCCAGCAGGTCCAGCCTGACGACGAGGCCGGCCCGGCGCAGCTCGGGATGGACGGCCAGCGAGCCGCCGGCGGTGTCGCGCCACGACAGGTTGCCGCCCAGCAGGAGGCGGAAGATCTCGGGCTCGAGGCGCTCGGGCACCGGCCCGAGATCGGCATAGGCGACGAGCACGCCGGCATCGTCGAAATGCTTGAGGTGGACCGTCAGGTCGCCGGCCTCGAGCGCGCACTCGCCCTCGTCGTCGAGCGCCAGCCCCTCGAGTCCCACGAGGCCGCCGAAGCCGGCAATGGTCGCGCGCAGCTCGTCGTCCGTCGCCATCGTTCCCCTCCTATCGTATCCAGGGATGCTTTTGTGCTTGACCGTGCAAGCATCGAATGCCAAGGTTCGGCCGGCTTGGAGCGGGGGTAGCCATGGCTGGTCGCGAACATGTCAATGCGGTCCTGGCCGACTATGCGAGGCTGCTCGGCATGCGCGGGCTGGCGCTCGACGAGGACGGTCAGTGCCAGCTGCAGTTCGGCGACGAGGTGTATGTCGCTTTCGGCCTGGCCGACAATGGCGGGCACCTCGTGCTGGCAGCGCCGCTCGGCGAGGTGCCGGGCTCCTTGAAGGAAGAGATACAGGCCGAGATGCTCGACGCCAATTACCTGTGGCAGGGAACGGCCGGCGTGACGCTGGCGATCGAGCGGGAGTCCGCGGTCGCCGTGGCCTGCGTCGCCATGCCGGCGGCGGGCCTGACCGCCGAACGGCTCGAGTCCGACATCGACCGGCTGGTGGCCGTGGCCGAGGACTGGATGACCCGGCTGCGGGGTGCGAAGGCGGGGCAGCCGGTCGCCCGAGACGCCATGATCCGCATGTGAGGAGTGCCAGATGGACAGCCTCTCCGGCGTTCGGACACGCAGCGGCAGCATCGACGCCCAGCGCCTTTCGACCGAGCTGCCGAGCCAGCGGCGCGGGCTGGGGCGCGAGGACGGCGGGCTGACCCGCAGCGGCAACCTCCAGGTCAAGCACGCCGAGCGGCGCGCCTCGATCGATTTCTCGTCGCTGCCGTCGAAGGCGACGAAGACGGGCGGCACCCAGGCCAGGGAACGCGCGGTGAGCGTGGTGCAGCAGCGGGCGCCCGACGCCCCGCCGCCGAAGTCCGACGCCGGCCCGAAGGGCCTGCTGGCGCGCATCACCTACAGCATGAAGAAGCTGTTCGCCGGCAAGGAGCACGTGATCGACAAGTCCGGCGTCAGGTTCGGCGACCAGGACAGGGGCAGGCAGATCGGCGGCTACATCGTCCAGGGCGACAAGCGCAAGGGTGTCGAGCCCGGCTTCGTGGCGAAGAAGGCCTGGATGCCCAAGGACGAGAACAACATGGTCGGCAATCCCGGCCACAAGTTCTACCAGGCGGCCAACCGCAGCCTCGACGCCCGGATGCGCCACGACCTGCAGAACAACGGACCGCTCGAGGACGAGGCCTTCGATTTCATGATGGCCAACCACCGCGATGCCTTCAACAGGTACCAGGGCACGGGCGACGGCGGCACGCTCGAAGAGTTCATGACCGACCCGCTGCACCGCGACATCCGCAACCAGTTCTTCGACCACCTGAAGACCACCGACCCGCAGATCGCCCAGTCGCTGCGCGACGAGATCATGGCGTCGGAGCCGAAGTTCCAGAAGAACCACTACGTCAAGCTCGACTATGTCGAGACCGACCGCACCAGGGGCGGCGACGTCCGGCTGCCGGAGGACAAGGCCAAGGGCTGGATGCACCGGATGCTCAAGACCCAGACGCCGGACGAGGTCAACCGCGGGGCGGTGAAGGAGGCCGCCTACAACGACCTGATGCGCGACATGGGTGTCCACTCGCAGAAGCTGAAGCTGGTGATGAGCAAGTACGACACCGGCGAGCCCAAGATCATGCTGGACAGCACGCATGTCAGCGGCCCGAACGGCGAGGCCTTCGACGACTTCGACGGCTCCTTGCGCAACGGCTACCTGGTGAAGATCGACAGGGCCGCCACCAGGGCCCACAAGGACCACTGGGAAGGCGAGATGGCCAGGCATCCCGAGGGGAGCAGGGCCTGGAAGCAGTGCAAGGCGCGCTCGCGCGAGACCATCCCGGAGCGCGACCAGAACGGCCGGTTCGTCCTCGACGACACGATGGAGAAGCTCGGCCGCAACAAGCTGAAGATGCTGCGGATGGGCGACCGCGACGCGCTGGGCTCGACCGGCGGCAACAAGGGCCGGGCCGGCAACACCTTCGTCGGCATCGATCCCGGCCACGCCGGCGAGACCGACCGGATGCGCCGGCGCGGCGATGTCAACAGCGACGGCTCGCTCAACGGCAGCGCCGCCAAGGCCGGCTGGCTGGCCAAGAAGTTCGGCGCCGACATGAGCTACAAGAACTTCACGATGTTCGACCAGCAGCCGCTGTCGGAGATCATCCAGGGCGCCCGCGACATGCAGGCGCTGAAGGACAGCGGCGGCGACACGCGCATCTTCGCCGACTATGCGCAAGGGTTCGACGGCACCGCCGAGCACGGCCTCGACTACCAGGAGGAGATGGAGGCGCTGAAGACCGCCGACGCCGGCCGGCGGGACTACATCCTGGGCGTGTTCGCCGAGCGGCTGGCGGTGGACAAGTTCGACTTCGCCGGCGGGGTGCAGCTCACACCCGACCAGCAGCTCGCCATGTCGAACCGCACGCTCGACACCCTCGACGCCCTGGAGAAGATCACCTCGCGGACCAGCGACCTGTCGCCGGACGGCACGGTGCAGCTGCAGCGGCCGCGGGTGACCGACCGCCGCGAGTGGCACATCCAGCAGAGCTCGGCGACCAAGGACATCCACATGTCCTTCTCCGGCAGCAAGTCCGAGGCCCGCGAGGCGATGCGGTCGCTCGGCGCCTTCATCGACAGGTCCGACAGCCTGAAGCTGCTGCGCGACGAGGGGATGATCGAGCTGCGCGCCACCCCGAACGGCAAGGGTGTGGAGTTCGTCGTCAAGGCCGAGGCGGGCGATGTCGCCAAGGTGATCGACATGCTGTCGCGCGAGATGGCGAACGACAAGGTCATGGCCTTCAAGCACCCACGGGCCTGAGCCCTGGCGGTCCGCGAGAATTCCACTCGCGGACCCCTGAAGATTGCACTATAGTCCATCGCGGATCACTGAACCGCCCAAGGTCGACGCCCCAGCTCCCGCCTCTGCCTGCCTCCGCCGCAACGGCTGCAACGTTCTCGCGTTGCGGCAGTGGGATCACGTGAGTTTGGCGTCGACAGCTGCAACGCTTAGGCGTCAAGACCGATCGTGCCAGGAAGGTAGGCCGGCGACGTAGCGCCGGTCTCGCCCGCAGGCCTTCAGCCGGCCCGCCTCGTCACGTACCGGATCTCTGGAACATCGTTCATGTCCCGTAAGCTGTTCGTCGCCAATTTCCCCTTCACAACGACCGTCGAGGAGCTGCAGTCGCTCTTCGGCAGCCACGGCAACGTCGTCTACGCCAAGATCGCCACCGATCACGAGACCGGCCGCTCGCGCGGCTTCGGGTTCATCGAGATGGAGTCGGCCGAGCAGGCCGATGCGGCGATCCGCGAGCTCGACGGCTTCCAGATGGGCGGTCGCCCGCTGGCGGTCCGCGTCGCCGAGGAGCGGCCGGGTGGCGGCGGTGGCCGTGGCCCCGGCGGGCCCGGCGGTCCGCGCGGCCCGCGTGGTCCCCGCCCCGAGGGCGGCGGCTTCGGTGATCGCGGCGGTTTCGGTGATCGTGGCCCCGGCCGTGGTCCGGGTGGTCCCGGCGGCTTCGGCGAGCGCCGCGGCCCCGGCGGCGGCGGTCCGGGCGGCGGCTATCCGCCCCGCGGCCCGCGCGGTCCCCGCTCCTTCTGAGCCTTCATCGGGCCGGCCTTCGGGCCGGCCCGTTCGTTTCCGGATCCGCCCGGCACCGGCCGATCGACGGTGCCGGGCGCAGCTGTTGTTCAGGCGATCTGCAGGACCGGGCGCCCCAGTACCTCCGGCAGCGGCTCGATACCGAGGCCGGGCCGCTGCGATGCGCGCATCCGCCCCTGGCGCCGCACCGGCGCACCCTCGGCGACGCGGCGGGTGACGTAGCTGTTGAAGTCGGTGGCCGAGAACCGGAAGCGCGCGGGCGTGCTGTGCGCCAGGTGCGCGATGGCGGCCGTGGTGACGTCGCCGCCCCAGGAATCCTCGAGCGTCATCGCGATGCCCAGCTCGACGCAGGTGTCGCGCAAGAGCCTGGCCCTGGTCAGGCCGCCGACCTTGCTGATCTTCAGGTTGACCACGTCCATCGCCCCGTCCTGCGCGGCGCGCAGCAGCGTGCCGAGGTCGTGGATGCTCTCGTCGAGCACGAAGGGATGGTCGGTGGCGCGGCGGACCACCAGGCATTCCTCGTAGGACAGGCAGGGCTGCTCGATGTGGACGTCGATCTCGCGCACCGCCCGTACCACGCGCAGGGCCTGGTGGCTGAGCCAGCCGGTATTGGCGTCGGCGACGAGCACGTCGCCGGATTCCAGCACGGAATCGACCGCCAGGATGCGCTCGATGTCGGTGTCGGGATCGCCGCCGACCTTGAGCTGGAACTTGCGGTAGCCCTCGGCCCGGTAGCCGGCGACCTTGGCCGCCATGGCTTCGGGCTCCTCCTGCGAGATGGCGCGGTAGAGCGCCACCTCCTCGCCCTGCGCCCCGCCGAGCAGCGAGACGACCGGCCGGCCGGCCGCCTTGCCCAGGAGATCCCAGGCCGCCATGTCGATCGCCGACTTGACGTAGTTGTGGCCCTTGAAGGCCTTGTCCATGGCGAGGCCCAGCACGCCGATCTGCGTCGGATCCCGGCCCAGGAGCTGCGGCCCGAGCTCGGCCAGGCCGTTGCGGGCGCCGGCGGCGTAGGCCGGCAGGTAGACCGGCCCCAGCGGGCAGACCTCGCCCCAGCCGACCAGGCCCTCGTCGGTGTCGAGTGCCACCAGCGTGCTGTCGAACACGTCGACCGACTTGCCGCCGGACCAGGCGTAGCGGCCCTCGTGCAGCGGCAGGTCGACCTGGTAGACACGAATGCCGGTCAGGCGCATCGGGTGGTCTCCGCGGGGACGGCGCCGGGATCGGATGCATTATTCGATCATCCTCGGCAAGCCTTCCCGGCGGAAGGCCGGGACTTCCGGAAGGTCGCGAACGGCCGGTCCCAAAGCCGCGATCGCATGACCGCGCTGCGCCGCTACTCGACCACGATCTCGCCGGTCATCCCGAAGGTGCTGTGGAGCGGGTGGGTGCACTGCAGCGGGAAGGTGCCGGCCCGCTGCGGCTGGAAATAGACGTCGACCG
>DAOLFG010000017.1:0-87756 GCA_035326425.1 Geminicoccus sp.
TTCGACTTGCCGTGACGTTGGGCTCCTTGTGCAGCGGCGTCTGCGACCCTGGTCCTCGGCTCGGGGGCCGGGGATGACAGGGGAAGGAGGGGCGGGGCGGCGGACATGGGCCAAACAATCGAGCGACTATGAGCGGATGTTCATGGAGGTGGCGGCGGGCGTCGACCGGTGGCGGCCTGGGATGGCGGCCGAGCTGTTTGGTGCGGGGCCGGCTCTACGCCGCTGCCCTCGCCACCAGCCGTTCCAGCAGCCGGTCGCAGGCGGCGAGCTGGCTCAGTTCGATGTGCTCGTCGGGCTTGTGGGCAACGCTCATGTGGCCGGGGCCGCAGATGATCGCGGGGATGCCCGACGCTGCGAACAGGCCGGCCTCGGTGCCGTAGGAGACTTTTCCGGGCGTGTGATCGCCGGTGAGGTCGCGCAGCAGCGAGGCCAGGGCACCTCCGGCGGGGGCGAGGCCGGGATAGGCCATGAACTCCTCGAGCTCGATGGCGGCCTCGGGTGCGGTGCGGCGCATCTCGGGCAGCAGCACGTCCAGGGCGTGGCGGCGGACGCGCTCGACCAGGGCACGCGGGTCCTCGCCGGGGATGGTGCGGAACTCCAGCTCGAAGCGGCAGAGGTCGGGCACGATGTTGATCTGGCCGCCGCCCTCGATGCGGCCGAGGCTGGCAGTGCTGTGCGGCGGCACGAAGCCGTCGGCGAACGGGCCGCGCTCGGCGAGATCGCGGGCGAGGCCGTCGATCCAGGCGATCAGGCGGCCGGCGAAGGTGACGGCGTTGACGGCCTCCTGGGTCAGCGCCGAATGGCCGGCGCGGCCGCGGACGGTGCAGCGGCAGGCGGCCTTGCCCTTGTGGCCGTCGACGAGGCGCATGCCGGTGGGCTCGCCGACGATGCAGCCCATCGGCTGGACCGGGAGCAGGTCGCCCAGGCGGGCGAGCAGGGCCGGCACGCCCTTGCAGCCGATCTCCTCGTCGAAGGAGAAGGCGAGGTGGAAGGGCCGGCGCAGGGCCGCGGCCTTCATGGCCGGGACGGCCGCCAGCGCGCAGGCGAGGAAGCCCTTCATGTCGGTGGTGCCGCGGCCGTAGAGGCGGCCGTCGCGGACGGTCGGGCGGAAGGGCTCGACGGTCCAGTCCTGGCCGTCGACCGGCACGACGTCGGTGTGGCCGGAAAGGACGATGCCGGGCGCCGCGGCCGGGCCGATGGTGGCCAGCAGGTTGGCCTTGGTGCCGGTCGTGTCGTGGACCAGGGCCGAGGCGACGCCGTGGCCGGCGAGGAAGTCCCGCACCCAGCCGATCAGCCCGAGATTGCTGTTGCGGCTGGTGGTGTCGAAGGCCACCAGGTGCCGGAGGATGTCGAGGCTCTGGGACATGCGGCGAGCATAGGCCCTGTCCCGCCCGGGCGTCATCTGCCGATCCGGAGGGTGACACTGCCGTCGGCTCCGGCGAAGCCGAAACCCGGGGCATCGCGGTTGGCGCCGGCGAGAGCGCCAGACAGGCGGTTCCTAGAGCACCACCTCCGATATGCCGAAGGTGCCGTCCGAGAAGCGGAGGAATTCGACGTCGACGACGGAGGTCGTGTCCCCGCCGCGGCGCAGGATCAGCGCCCCGGAACCGCTCGTTTCGATCGTGTAGGCGGATCGTGCATGGGTGAAGACGGCCGTGTCGATGCCGTTGCCGCCGCGCAACACGTCCGTGCCGTTGCCGGCGGCCAAGCGGTCCTCGCCGTCGCCGCCGAACAGGCGGTCGTCGCCCGCGTGAGCGAGGAGCACGTCGTTGGCATCGCCGCCGCGGTCCACGGGATCGATGTTCAGTAGCATAGAGAATATTAGATGTCTCGGCAGGCGTCAGCCGGGGTTCATCACCAAGCGCCTGCGGAGCAAGGCGAACACCCGCTCCCACACCCGCTCGGCGGCGGGCTTGTCGTAGCAGTGGCGGGTCGGGAAGGTGAAGCCGTGGTGGGCGCCGGGGTGGGTTTCCAGGCGGGCCTTGATGCCGTGCTCGCGGCACTGCTCGGCGATGGCCCGCTGGTGGTCGGGCGGGGTCAGGGGGTCGCCGTCGGCGAAGCCGAAATAGCATTCGGCCCTGATGTGGCGGGTCAGGAGGTGGGCGGAGTCCGGGCGGTCGGTGACCTGGAAGCCGCCGTGCAGCGAGGCCATGGCGGCGATGCGGTCGGGGAAGGTGCCGGCGGCGGCGTAGGCGTGGCGACCGCCCATGCAGTAGCCGATGGTGCCGGCGGGCTCGCCGGCGGCCGGATCGGTGGCGGCGAAGTCGAGCAGGGCGTGCGTGTCGGCGAGGCACAGGGCGTGGGTGAGCGACTGGTTGAGGCGGATCATCGCCGGATCGGGACCGGCGGTCGCCAGGAGCGCCGGGTCGAAGGACGGGCCGCCCCAGCGCCAGAAGAGATTGGGCAGCATGACGTAGTAGCCGACGGTGCCGAGCCGGCGGGCCATGTCGCGCAGCTCCTCACGGATGCCCAGCGCGTCCATGTAGAGGACGACGGCGGGGTGCGGGCCGCCCTCCTCGGGGTGGGTGACAAAGACCGGCACGGCACCGTCCGGCGTCGGGACGGCGATCTCGCGCTCACGCATCGGCGGTGCCGATCATCCGCTTGACGGCGGCGATGTCCTCGGACGCGAGGCCGGCGGCACTGGCTTTGGCGAAGAGGTCCGCCGAGATCGCCAGCAGCCTGGCGTCGATGCCGGTCTCGCGCGCCAAGGCGGCCGCGAGCCGGCTGTCCTTGGCGCCGATGTGCAGGCTGCCCTTCACCGGCCGATTCTCCAGCAGCATCATCGGCGCCTTGGCGCGGAACAGCGGGGTCGCCGCCATGCCGCCGCCCTCCCCCACCACCTCGACGAAAGCGGCAGCGTCGCCCCCGGCGCGCTCGATGACGGTGAGCGCCTCGGCGATGGCGCAGAGCTGCACCAGGCCCAGGCCGTTCTGCAGGGTCTTGAACAGGCTAGCCGCGCCGGGGCCGCCGACCTCGCGCACGGCGCGGCCGAAGGCCGGCAGCAGGTCCGACACGCGGACGATGTCGGCGGGCTCGCCCGAGACCAGCAGGAACAGTCTGCCAGCGGCGGCTTCGTCGACCCCGCCCAGCATCGGGCACTCGACATAGCCGATCCCGCGCCCCGCCAGCTCGGCCTGCTGGCGCCTGGCCAGCGTCGGGCCGATAGTGGAGAGATCGCAGACGACCAGGCCGGCCTTGCGCAGCGGCGCGACGATACTCTCGTCGGCCTCGGGCGAGGCGACGCAGACGAAGAGGACGTCGGCGCGCTCGACCGCCTGCGCGGCGCTGGCAGCGGCCTCGATGCCGGGGACGGCTGCAGCGTCGGCGACGCGCCCGGCCACCGTATCGAAGGCGACGAGCCGATGCCCGGCCCTGGCGAGGCAGTGCGCCACGGGCAGGCCCATGGCACCGAGGCCGATGAATCCGATGGTCCTGGTCAACGTGCCACCTCTGCCAGCATGACGGGTTCCTCTTGCGGGATGTCTGGGACGGCGGACAGCAGGTCGGCGGTGGCCTCGACGGCGAGGCCGGCTTCGCCATAGAAGCTCCTGCAGACGCGCAACAGCTCGTCCAGCAGCGCCCTGGCCGCCGGGGTCGGCACCGCGTCCTGGCGGCGGAAGATGCCCGAGGCGCGGCGCCAGGCCATGCGCGGGCTGTCGATGACCGCGAGCCCGCGCTTCATCCACGGAAAGCGGACGTTCGGCAGCACGGTCAGCAGATCCGAGCCGCGCACGAGGCCGGTGAGCAGCGTCAGCGATTCGGCCTCGATGACCGGACCGGGCATGTGCAGCCCCTCGTGCTCGTAGATGGCGGCGAGCCGGCGACGGGTCGGATTGGCGGGACCGCTCAGCGCCCAGCCGAACGGATCGAGGTCGCGCAGGCTGGCCGGCGGCGTGCGCACGAGGGGATGGCCGCGGCGCGCCATCACCTGCAGATCGTCGACGAGAATCGGCGTCCAGGCGATGGCGCTGCGGTCGATCTCCTCGGTCCAGGGTGCAAAGACGAGGTCCAGGCGGCTGGCGCGCAGCTCGTCGAGCATCCGCGGCATCGGCTCGGCGATCACCCGTACCCGAACGCCCGGCCGGCGCTTGACCAGCCTGGTCAGCGCCCGCGGCAGCGGCCCGTGCAGCCAGGTCTGGCCGGCGCCGATGGCGACGTCGCCGCGCTCGCCGCCGGCCAGGGCGCGCAGCTCGTCGAGCGTGTCGCCGAGCTGCCGGTCGATGAGCTGGCCACGCCGGACCAGCGCCTCGCCGTAGACCGTGGGCTCGACGCCACGCGCCCGGCGCTCGAACAGCCTCACGCCCAGGCGATCCTCGATCCGCTGCAGCTGCTTGGTCACCGCCGACTGCGACAGCGCCAGCTCCTCGGCGGCGGCGCTGATGCTGCCGGTCCGGGCAATGGCCATGACCGCCCGCAGGAGCTGAAGGTCGAGCGTGAATTCCATGACAGAATAGGAATGGTCTGCACACATGCTTGTCAAGAATGTTCGGTGCTGCCAGGATACCTGCCAACGACCGTCCTCGGGGAGGCGGCAGGCAGTCCCGCGCCGCAGCATCGGATCGGCTGCCGATGGAGCCGGGCGGGCCTCGGCCATCCTCTCCGGCCGGCGGTCGAACACGAAAGGGCGGGAGCGGCGCTCCAACCGCCCCACAACCGGAGGCTGGCACGATGAATACGCGGTGGTTCACTCGCCGTCGGCTACTAGGCACCTCGGCGGCGCTCGGCGGCGCCACGCTGCTGCTGCCGGGCAAGGCGCCGGTCTTCGCGCAGTCGAAGCCGCTGTCGGGAACGACGCTCAACGTCTCCTGCTGGAGCGCGCCCTATCCCAAGTGGCTGGCCGAATATGTGCCCGAGTTCGAGGCGCTGACCGGTGCCAAGGTCAACTACGACACGCCGGCCTTCCCGGTCTACAACCAGCGGGTCGACCTCGAGCTGTCGACCAAGGGCTCGGCCTACGACGTCCTCAACATCACTTTCATCTACTCCTCGCGCTGGATCGGCGCCGGCTGGTTCCATCCGATCGAGGAATACATGAAGGATCCGGCGAGGACCCCGGCCGAGTGGCTGCCCGACGACTTCCTCGCGGGCACCACCGCGCCTCTGAAGGATGCAGCCGGCACCCTCTACGGGATTCCCTGGATCGCCGACATCTTCATGTCAGGCTGCGCCCGTTGGGATCTGTTCCAGGAGGCGGGCCAGCAGATGCCCGACACGTTCGACGACGTCGTGTCGGTCTGCAAGGCCATCCACAAGAAGGCCGGCCTGCCGGCCTTCATAGCGGAGAGGCATCACGGCTGGACCTTCATCCCATGGATGATGGGCTTCGGCGCGCAGATCTTCCGCGATCCGCCGAACGACCTGATGCCGACCCTCGATTCGGCCGAGGCGATCGAGGCGGCGGAGTTCTACGC
This sequence comes from Geminicoccus sp., assembly GCA_035326425.1. Classification (GTDB taxonomy): domain Bacteria; phylum Pseudomonadota; class Alphaproteobacteria; order Geminicoccales; family Geminicoccaceae; genus CALKJU01. The sequence continues at coordinate 5,415 of DAOLFG010000017.1, forward strand.
CAACCTGCTGACCACATACGGGCCGGACGGCGTCCTGGCCTACACCTACGACCAGGTCGTGGCGACGCTGAAGGCCGGTCGCGCCAACTACAGCACCAACAACCAGACGTTCCTGGTGCAGATGGCGGCGGAGGACAGCCGGGTCGCGAAGACCTGCAACTTCGCCCTCATGCCGGCCGGTCCGAAGGGCCGCTTCCCCGGCGTCGCCACCCATGGCTGGGGCATTCCGGTGGGCTCGAAGAACAAGGACGCGGCCTGGGAATTCATCAAGTGGTCCATGTCACCCGAGCTCGTCCGCCGGATGCTCACCGAGAGGGGATACAGCTCGATCACCCGGCGCTCGCTCATCGACACGCCCGAGTTCAAGAGCAAGCTCACCATCAACGATGTGGATGTCGCCAAGCTCTATCTCGACACCATCGACTACGCGGCTTCCGGCTACATGAAGTACCGCACGGTCCACGTCTTCCCGCAGATCGACAAGCAGATCGACATCGCCATCGAGGCCATCGGCACCAAGCAGATGTCGGCGGCCGAGGCGATGAAGCGGGCGCAGGAAGCATCCATCGCCGACCTGAAGCGCGCCGGCGTCAGTCTCTGATCGGCCGCTGACGTGACGGTGACCGCGATCGGGCGAAGCTGGGACGAGCAGCGCCGCAGGGCCTTCTTCCTCGGTCTCCTGCCCGCTCTCGTGGTCCTGGTCGCGATCACCGTCGCCCCGGCGATCTATCTCGTGGTCACCAGCCTGACGCCGCTCGACCTGACGCGGCCCGGGACCGGCCTCGACTTCTCCGATCCTCTGCGGAACTACGCCGAGGCGCTGGCCGACGACCGGTTCCGCAACTCGGTGTGGATCCAGGTCAAGCTGTCGACGGCGACGGTGCTGATGCAGCTGCTGCTCGGCCTCGGCATAGCCCTGTTGCTCAACGCCCGCTCGGCGGTACTGGAAGCGGTGCGCACCGCCTTCCTGATCCCGATGGTGCTGCCGCCCATCGTCGTGGCGCTGATCTGGAAGATCATCTTCACGCCCGACGTCAGCCCGATGCACCGGGCGCTCGAGTTCATCGGCCTGCCGGTCAGCTCGCTGATCACCAACGCCGATACCGCGCTGTGGGCCATCGCCGTCGCCGACACCTGGGAGTGGTTCCCGTTCACCATGCTGATGGTGCTGGCGTCGCTGCAGATGATCCCCGACGAGCCGATCGAGGCGGCGCGCATCGACGGCGCCGGCAACCTGCAGCTGTTCTGGTACGTGATCCTGCCCTACATCCGCCCGACGCTGGTGGTGGCAGCACTGTTCCGGCTGATCGACAGCATCAAGGCCTTTCCGCTGATCTACGTGCTGACCAATGGCGGCCCCGGCGTCGTCACCGAGGTCACGAACTATTACGCCTTTGTCCAGGCGTTCAACTTCTCCTACTGGGGCTATGCCAGCGCCATCGCCACCATGCTGGTGGCCGGCGTGTTCCTGCTGAGCTGGATGGTCAGCCGGCTCAACGTCGAAGGCGCCGGCGATGAGTAGCGCGCTCGGCAGCACCGCAACGCGGGCGGCCGAGCTGCCCGTGGTGCACATCAATGTCCGGGCACGGCGGCGGCGCCAGGCGCTGCACGCCACGGCGCTGATGCTGCTGCTCGTGGTGATGTTCCCGTTCCTGTGGCTGCTGCAGATGTCGTTCAGGCCGAACGACGACATCTTCGGCTACGAGCTGCTGTTCTCGCCCACGGTCGAGCACTACGCCTCGCTGTGGAAGGGGCACTTTCCGGGCTCGTTCTGGAACAGCGTGCTGGCGAGCTCGGTCTCGACCGGCCTCGCCCTGCTGATCGGCGTGCCGGCGGCGTACTCGCTGTCGCGCTGGCGGTTCCGTGGCCGGCACCAGGTGGCCTTGTGGATCCTGGCGACCCGCATGGCGCCGCCGATCGCCTTCACCATCCCGTTCTTCCTGGCCTATCGCTGGATCGGGCTGGTCGACACGGTGACCGGGCTGGTCCTGATCTACCTGACCTTCAACCTCGCCCTCGTCATCTGGATGATGCAGACCTTCTTCGAGAGCGTGCCCAGGCAGCTCGAGGAGGCGGCCTGGATCGACGGCTGCTCGGTGTGGGGGGCGTTCTCCCGGATCACGCTGCCGCTTGCCGCCCCCGGCCTCGCCGCCACGGCGGTGATCTGCTTCATCCTGTCGTGGAACGACTTCTTCTTCGCGCTGATCCTGACGCGCACCAACGCGATGACCGCACCGGTCGCGATCGTCAACTTCATGCAGTACGAGGGCTGGGAGTGGGGGAAGATCGCCGCCGGCGGCACCCTCGTCATGCTGCCGGTCATCGTGTTCACGCTTCTCGTCCGCAACTATCTCGTGCGCGGCCTGACCGCGGGCGGCCTCAAGGACTGATCCTCGATGAGCAAGACCAAGCTGGGCTTCCTCGGCCTCGGCCACATGGGCAGCGGCATGGCCCGCAGCCTGCTGCGCGCCGGCTTTCCTCTCGTTGTCTACGACCCGATCACCCAGATGATGCAGTCGCTGGAGAAGGAGGGGGCGAGCACGGCGAGGTCGCCGCGCGAGGTCGCCGAGCGGGCGCAGGTGGTGCTGTCCAGCCTGCCGATGCCTGCCGACGTCGAGGCGGCAGCACTGGGGCCGGACGGGCTGATCGAGGGCTTCATCGCCGGTAAGACCTATATCGACCTCTCGACCATCGATCCCATCACCTCGCGGCGGGTCAACGAGGCGCTGGCCGCCAAGGGTGTCAGGATGCTCGACTGCCCGGTCGGCAAGGGGCCGGCCGAGGCCGCGCGCGGCGAGCTGACGCTGATGGTGGGCGGCGATGCCGCCGTGCTCGATGAGATGCGCGAGGTGCTCTCGGTCCTGGGCTCGCCGATCCTGCATTGCGGCCCGGCGGGTGCGGGTGCCGCAGCCAAGGTGGTCAACAACCTCGTCTCCTGCTCGCTGGTGGCGCTGAACGCCGAGGCGCTGGTGCTGGCCGCCAAGTCGGGCGTCGATCTCGACGTGATGTGCGAGATCATGAAGACGACGGCGGCCGACAACCGGCACCTGCGCATCACCAGCGAGCCCTTGACGCTCGAAGGCAATTTCGCGCCGCGCTTCAAGCTGGCGCTGGCGCGCAAGGATCTCGGCCTCGCCATGCAGCTCGGCGTGCAGATGGGCGTGCCGACGCCGGTGGCGGCAGCGTCGCGGGTGATGCACGACGTGGCACTGGGCATGGGCCTGGCCGACGAGGACCAGGGGGCGGTGATCAAGGCCGTCGAGCAGGCGGCCGGCACTCAGGCGCGGCGGAAGAAGGCCTGAGGAGCGGGACATGACCGAAGCCCAGAACCTGCTCTTCGTCTTCTCCGACGAGCACACCCGCGACATCGCCGGCGCCTACGGCAACGGCCTGGTCAAGACGCCCAATCTCGACGCGCTGGCGGCGCGCGGCACGCGCTTCGACGCCGCCTACTGCAACTGCCCGATCTGCGTGCCGAGCCGCGCCAGCCTGGCGACCGGGCGGTACGTCCACGACGTCGCCTGCTGGGACAATGCCAACCCCTATACCGGCACGCCGCCGGGCTGGGGCCATCATCTGATCGCCGAGGGTCACGAGGTGGCGGCGATCGGCAAGCTGCACTATCGCTCGGCCGAGGATCCGACCGGCTTCTCCGAACAGATCAACACGCTGCATGTGGTGGACGGCGTCGGCGATCTTCTGGGCTTGCTGCGGCGCGACCCACCGCATCGCGGCAATGCCAAGCAATTGGCGGCCGAGGCGGGGCCAGGCGAATCGACCTATACGAAGTACGACCGCTCGATCGCGGCGAATGCCTCGAAGTGGCTGCGCGCCAAGGCCGAGGCGCCGCCGGACAAGCCCTGGCTGCTGTTCGTCGGCTTCGTGCTGCCGCACTTCCCGCTGGTCTCGCCGCCCGAGTTCTTCGCCATGTATCCGCCGGAGCAGATGCCCGTGCCGCGGATGTACGGCGAGGGCGAGCGGCCGAGCCATCCGGTGCTCGACCGGCTGCGGCAATGCCTGAACTACAACGATTATTTCGACGAGAAGAGGATGCGGATCGCACTGTCCGCCTACTTCGGGATGGTCTCGTTCCTCGACCACAATATTGGCCAACTGATAAAGGTGCTGGACGAGACGGGGCTCTCCAAGAGCACCCGCATCGTCTATACCTCCGACCATGGCGACAACCTTGGCAACCGCGGCCTGTGGGGCAAGTCGGTCATGTACGAGGAATCGGTGGCGGTGCCGCTGATCATGGCCGGCAAAGACATCCCTGAGGGCAAAGCCGTCTCGACGCCGGTGTCGCTGGTCGATCTGGCCCCCACTTTCGTCGAGGCGCTGGGCGAGCAGCCGACCGCGGAAGAGCGGAAGCTGCCCGGGCGGTCGCTGTTCGAGATCATCAGAGAGGAGCCGGAGGACAGGGCGGTGCTCAGCGAGTACCATGCCGTGGGCTACATTTCCGGTGCCTATATGCTGCGCAAGGGCCAGTGGAAGCTCGTCTACTATGTCGGGCATCCGTCGCAGCTGTTCGACCTCGGGGCCGATCCGCACGAGACGCGCGATCTGGGCCTCGATCCGGCCTACGCCGCCGTCCGCGACGAGATGGAGGCCGAGCTGCGCAAGGTCGTCGATCCCGAGGCCGCCAATGCCCGGGCCTTCGCCGACCAGGACGCCATGATCGCCAAGCACGGCGGCCGCGAGGCCATCATCGCTCGTGGCGACTTCGGCTACACGCCGGCGCCCGGCCAGACCCCGGTGTTCGAGTGATGGACGGCAAGCCGGTCGTCGGCTTCGTCGGGCTCGGCACCATCGGCGGGCCGATGGCGCGCAACATCGTGCGCAAGGGCTTCCCGCTGGTGGTGTTCGACCTCGACCAGCGCAAGGTGGCAGACCTCCTGGCCGAGGGTGCCGAGGCCCGGGCGACGGCGGCCGAGGTGGCGGCCGCCAGCGACATCGTCATCACCATGGTGCCGGACGCGCCGGACGTCGAGAAGGCGGCGCTGGAGGCCGGCGGCATCGTCGAGGGCATCCGGCCGGGCTCGATCTATGTCGACATGAGCACGGTCGACCCCGGCACCACCCGCAAGGTGGGCGCGCGGATCGCCGAGAAAGGGGCGCGTATGGTCGACGCGCCGGTGGCGCGGACGGTCGAGAACGCCAGGGCCGGCACGCTCGCCATCATGACAGGCGGCGATCCCGCCGACGTCGAGGCGGTGATGCCGGTGCTGCGGACGATGGGCGACACCTTCACTCATTGCGGACCGCTCGGCAACGCCCACGCCATGAAGCTGGTCAACAACTACATCTCGGCCGGCATCATGGCGCTGCACGCCGAGGCGCTGACCTTCGGCGTCAAGGCGGGGCTCGCGCTCGAGGACATCCACAAGCTGGTGATGAGCACCTTCGCCGGCTCACGCCAGCTCGGCGAGGTGCTGCCGAACAAGGCGCTGAAGGGCGACTTCGCGCCGGGCTTCTTCACTGCCCTGTCGCGCAAGGACCAGCGGCTGGCGCTGACCCTGGCGCGCGAGGGCGGGGTCGACACGCCGGTCGGCCGCGGCGTTTACGAGGCGCTCGACCAGGCCTGCAGGGCCGGCTACGAGCGCCACGACTTCACCAGCGTGTTCCTCGTGCGCGCGGCCGAGGCCGGCGTCGAGATGCGGCTCGAGCCATGATGCGCGAGCTCGAGGGCAAGGTCGCCATCGTCACCGGCGGCAGCCGCGGCATCGGCCGGGCGGTGGCGGCACGGCTGGCCGGGGCCGGGGCGGCGGTGGTGGTCTCGGCCAGGGGTGCCGAGGCGCTGGCGGCCGAGGTCGACGCCATGCGCCGGGACGGCGCCGAGGTGGCGGGGCTCGCCGCCGACGTCGGCGGCAATGCCGCCTGCGAGCGGCTGGTGGCGTTCGCGGCCGAACGCTATGGCGGCGTCGACATCCTGGTGAACAATGCCGGCATGGGCGGCTTCGGCTCGGCCGAGCGGGTCGAGGAGGAGCGCTGGCGCGAGGTGCTGGCGGTCAACCTCGACGGCGTGCTGTTCATGTCGAAGCACGCCATCCCGCGCATGCGCCAGCGCGGCGGCGGATCGATCGTCAACATCGGCTCGGTGCATTCCTTCGCCACGATCGGCGAGCGCATCGGCTACGTCACCACCAAGACGGCGGTGCTGGGCCTCACCCGCGGCATGGCGCTGAACCACGGCAAGGACGGGATCCGGGTGAATGCGGTGTGTCCCGGGCCGATCCTGACGCCGCTGCTGCGGAAATCCTGGGGACTGATGTTTCCCGAGCGCGACGCCGACGAGGTGCTGGCCGAGCAGGGGAGCAAGCTGCCGCTGGGCCGGCTCGGGCGCCCGGAGGACATCGCCGAGGCGGTGCTGTTCCTGGCCGGCCCGCGCTCGGCCTGGATCACCGGCACCGACCTCAAGGTCGACGGCGGCCTCCTGTCGATGCTGGCGCTGATGCCGCCACCGCCGATGCCGGCGAGCTGAGCCCAGGTGTTCACGGCCCAGCGCCACCCCGGTTTCGTCGCCGGCCTGTTCCTGCCGGCCTTCCTGCTGGTCGGCGTGTTCGTCATCTGGCCAGTGCTGAACGGTGTGCATCTCGCCTTCACCGACGCCAGCCCCCTGAGGCCGGCCTACTCCTATGTCGGCCTCGACAATTTCCGCTACCTCTGGGAGGACGACGAGTTCCGCGAGGTGGTGGGCAACACGCTCTACATCGTCGGCGTGTCCACGGTGCTGGCGACGGTGCTGGGCTATGCGCTGGCGGTGCTGCTCAACAGCGGCATCCGCGCCTCGGGGCTGTTCCGCGGCGCCATCTTCCAGATATGGGTGGTGCCGTGGATCGTCATCGCCATCCTGTGGAGCTGGCTGTTCAGCCAGGACTACGGGCTGGTCAACTATATCCTGCTGCGGCTGGGTCTCGCCCACGGCAGCATCAAGTGGCTGTTCGACGCCACGGCGGCGCAGTGGGCGATCATCACCGGCTACGCTTGGCGGGCGATCCCCTTCATCATGGTGATCTGCCTCGCCGCCCTGCGCGGCGTACCGCCGGAGCTCACGGAGTCGGCGGCGATCGACGGCGCCGGCTTCCTGCAGCGCCAGCGCCACATCATCCTGCCGATCCTGCGCAACATCATCCTGGTGGCGGGCCTGCTGCAGGCGGTGCGCTTCTTCCAGGAGATGACGCTGGTCTACGTGCTGACGCAGGGCGGGCCGGTGAATGCCACCATGGTGCTGTCGCTCTACACCTACAAGGCGGCGTTCGAGGACTGGGACTTCGGGCTGGCCTCGGCGATCGGCACGGTGTGGCTGGTGCTGCTGATGCTGTTCGCACTGTTCTATGTCCGCGTCGCCCTGCGCCGCGAGCTGGCCTGAGACGATGAGCGCGGTCGCCCTCCCCCGAGCCCAGGGCCGCAGCGACCGCTCCTACCGGCTGGCGACCCGGCTGACCGACATCGTGCTGCACGCCACCGCACTGCTGTCGCTGGCGGTGCTGCTGCTGCCGATCGCCTGGATGCTGTCGACCTCGCTGAAGCCGCTCGAGGACGTGTTCGTCTATCCGCCACGCTGGATCCCGCAGCATTTCACGCTCGACAACTACGCAGCACAGATGAACCCGGTGCTCGGCACCTACTTCCTCAACAGCATCGTCGTCGGGCTGGCATCGGCAGTGCTGGCGACGCTGGCGGGGGCGCTGGCGGCCTATGGCCTCGCCCGGTTCCGGCTGCGCGGCGGCTCGGCGATCATGATGTTCTTCATGGCGTCGCTGGCCTTCCCGATCCCGCTGCTGATGCTGTCGATGTACATCATGTTCGTGCGCCTCGACCTGATCGACAGCTATCTGGCGCTGGTGATCGGCCACACCGTCATCACGCTGCCCGTCACGGTCTGGCTGCTCAAGAGCTTCTTCGAGCAGCTGCCGGTCGAGGTCGAGGAGGCAGCCTATGTCGACGGTGCCAGCCCGGCCTACACCTTCTTCCGCATCGTGCTGCCGATGGCCCGGCCGGCGCTGATGGCGTCGGCCATCTTCGTGTTCGTGACCTCGTGGAACGAGCTGCTGTTCGGGCTGACCTTCACCACCAAGACGGCGATGCGACCGCTGCCGGCCGGCATCTCGATGACTTTCCTCACCGAGTTCGAGGGGGCGTGGTCGGAGATGATGGCGCTGGCCCTGCTGGTGTCGCTGCCGATCTTCCTGCTGTTCATTCTTTTCCAACGCGCCTTCATGCAGGGTGTCACGGCGGGTGCCGTCAAAGGCTGATCGGGGAGAGCAACGATGAGAATAGAGCGCAGGACGTTCCTGGCCACGGCCGCAGCGGCGGCGATGGCCGGCAGGTCGGCCTCAGCGCAGCAGACCCAGCTGACCTATGCCGGCTGGCTCAACCTCTACGGCGCCTACAAGGAGACCGTGGTCTTCCTGAAGAAGGACTTCGAGGCCAGGCACCCCGGCGTGGAATGGGTCCACAACGACGTGCCGTTCACCGAGATGCTGAAGCAGACCACGGCGGCGGTGCTGGCCGGCAACGCCGCCGACAACCTGCACCTCAACGCCGGCTGGATCCCGGCGCTCTACGAGGCCGGCGGGCTCGAGCCGCTGAACGACTACTTCACGGCCGAGGAGTGGGCGAAGATCCCGAAGTCGCTGCTGGAGTCGGTGACCTTCGACGGCCAGATCGCGGCGATGCCCTGGGTCCCCGCCCCGATCCTGATGTTCTACAACCGCAACCTGATGAAGGAGGCGGGCCTCGATCCGAACAAGCCGCCGCAGACCTGGGCGGAGCTGGCGGAGCAGGCCAAGAAGATCGCCGCCCTGCCCGCCCGCGACGGTGCGCCGGTCCATGGCGTGGCGCTGCGCACCCAGCGCAACCCCAACTCGGCGCAGTGGGCCATCCCGATCATCTGGGGCCACGGCGGCGAGTTCGTCGATGCCGACGGCAAGGTCTCGTTCGACAACGAGGGCACGCGCCAGGCCTTCGCCTGGATCCAGGATCTCGTGAAGGCCAACGCCGCACCGGCCGGCTTCTCGATCGACGAGACCCGCAACACCATGGCCGCCGGCCGCGCCGGCTTCATCTTCGAGGGGCCGTGGGGCCGCGGGCTGTTCAGCAACCTGTCCGGCAACAAGATCACCACCGGCCCGGATGCCGACATCTGGCTGGCGTCGATGCCGGCGGCCCCGGACGGCAAGCGGCGCACCATCGGCAACCCGCACGAGATCGCCATCTACAAGAACTCGAAGAACAAGAAGCTGGCGGCCGACTTCATCCGCTACGTCATCTTCGATCCCGGCTTCACCGACGCCTACTTCAAGGCCAGCGAGCAGCTGTCGACGGCGGACATGGACCTGCTCAAGAGCGGGTCGATGGGGGCCGACGCCTATACGCAGGTCTTCGTCGAGGCTCTCGGCGAAACCATCGACGCGCCGATGAAGAGCCCGAAGTTCTACGCCGTCATGGACGAGGTGGCGCCGGCGCTGCAGGCCATCATCCAGGGCGGCGACATCGCCGGCGAGCTGGCGCAGGTCGACCGCAGGGTCGACAGGCTGATGAAGCGGCCGTAGCGCCCGTCGGCCTGCCCTTCCCGGCGCCATGGACGAGCCGGGGCGTCCGGCGCCAGGATAGGGCGAGGTCCAGCGGGGAGGTCGTGCCATGCGCACCCCCATGCGCGTCCAGGTCGGCATTGTCGGCGCCGGGCCTGCCGGCCTGCTGCTGGGCCGACTGCTGGAGCAGCACGGCATCGATGCGGTGATCGTCGAGCGCCGCTCGGCCGACCACGTGCTGTCGCGCATCCGTGCCGGCGTGCTGGAGCAGGGCAGCGCCGAGCTGATCGAGGCCGCGGGCGTGGGCCAGCGGATGCGCGAGGAAGGGCTGGTCCACGGTGGCATCGAGATCGCCTTCGACGACCTGCGGACCCGGATCGACTTCGAGGGCCTGATCGGCCGCACGGTCATCGTCTACGGCCAGACCGAGCTGACGCGCGACCTGATGCTGGCGCGGGCGGAATCGGGAGCGGTGACGGTCTACGAGGCCGAGGGCGTGGCGCTGCGCGGGATCGACGGCGACCTTCCCCGGATCGCCTACGTCAAGGACGGCGCGACACACGAGATCGCCTGCGATTTCATCGCCGGCTGCGACGGCTCGCACGGCGTGTCGCACGGCGTGATCCCGGCCGAGCTGCGGGCGACGCACGAGCGGGTCCATCCGTTCGGCTGGCTGGGCGTGCTGGTCGACCGGCCGCCAGTGGCGGACGAGCTGATCTATGTCAGCCACGAGCGCGGCTTCGCCCTGTGCTCGATGCGCTCGGCCACGCGCAGCCGCTACTATGTGCAGGTGGGTGAAGGAGAGCGGGTCGAGGACTGGAGCGACGACCGCTTCTTCGACGAGCTGTGCCGGCGGCTCGATCCCGTGACGGCCGGGCGGCTGCGGGCCGGCCCGTCGATCGAGAAGTCGATCGCGCCCTTGCGCAGCTTCGTCGCCGAGCCTATGCGGCACGGCCGGCTGCTGCTGGCGGGCGACGCCGCCCACATCGTGCCGCCGACCGGCGCCAAGGGCCTCAACCTGGCGATCGCCGACGTCGCGATGCTGGCCGAGGCGCTGGCCGAGCACTACCGGCGAGGCAGCGACAGCGACCTCGACAGCTACTCGGAGCGGGCGCTGGCCAGGGTGTGGAGCGCCGAGCGGTTCTCGTGGTGGATGACCGCGCTGCTGCACCGCTTTCCCGGCACCGACAGCTTCGGCCGCAGGCTGCAGCGGGCGGAGTTCGACTATCTGGCGGGCTCGCGGCGGGCCGCCCAGGTTCTGGCCGAGAACTATACCGGACTGGCGCTCCGGGGCGCTCGGCTGCGGTCGAGGGCGGCCAGCACCGGGCGCAGCCGGCGCGGCCGGGCCAGCTCGGCGGCGATGCCGTAGTGGCGGGCGGCGGCGGCCGGATCGCGTGCCACCAGGGCGTCGCCGAGCAGCCGCTCGGCCCAGGCCTGGTGGGCGGCCTCGTCCTGGGCCGAGGCCAGCGCGCTGCCGCGCCGGGCGGCCGCCTCGGCGTCGGCGGCGCAACCCAGGTGCAGCAGAGCCTCGGCCAGCCACATGAACGGGTGGGTGTAGAGCACGCTGCGCCGCCGCATCTCGGGATCGACCGCCTTGTGCAGCAGGTCGAGGCCGCGCTCGGTCCGCCCCAGCCGGACGAGCAGCCAGCCGAGCGGGGCGGCGATCCAGGCGAAGCCGGACGGCACCTCGTGAACCTCGTAGAGCCGCAGCCCCTCCTCCAGCACCGGCAAGGCCTCCTCGAGGCGGCCCTGCCGGATCAGGCAGTGGCCGAGGCCGAAGCTGACCGTAGTACGGGTATAGGTCTGGCCCAGCTCGGCCGCCGCCAGCCAGCCCTGTCGGCCATGGGATTCCGCGGCGGCGAACTCGCCCAGCTCCGAGAGCGACCAGGCGAGGTAGGCGCAGCAGAACACCCAGGGGAAGCCGCCGAAGGCCTCGGTGCCCTCGGCCCCGCGCGCCTCCAGGCCCCGAAGCGCCCGGCGCAGCTCCCGCACCACCGCGACGTGGTCCCCCAGCCCGTGCAGGGCCAGGCCGCAGCGATAGTGCGCGAGGTCGGCGAGGGCGCCGTCACCCGCCTCCCCGGCCAGCGCCAAGGCGCGCCGGCCGGTGCCCAGCGCCTGACGATGCTGGCCCTGCTGCCAGTGCCAGCCGCCGATGTGCAGCAGGATGCGGGCCCGGCCGCGCCGGTCGTCGTGGCCGGCCAGCAGCTGCTCGGCCTTGGCGAGCTGGTCCCTGATGGCGTCGTGCTCGCCCAGCACGAACAGGGCGTTGCGGATGCGCAGGCGCAGCCCGAGCTCCTCCGCCCGGCGCTCGGGCGACGGCGGCAGCCGGCCGATCGCCTGGATCGCCTGCTCAAGATGCGCGACGGCGGCCCGGTTGGCCGAGCGGGCGGCGGCGAGGGTTCCGGCCTCGGCGGAATAGCGCGCCGCCTTGTCCCAGACCTGGCCGCGGACGGCGTGCCAGGCCAGCGCGTCGAGCTGGTCGCCCGGCCGCGCGCCGGCCGTCTCCTCGAGTGCCGCCAGGATCCGGGCGTGCAGCTCGCGGCGGGTCTGCTGGAGCAGCGAGGCGTAGGCGGCCTCGTGGGTCAGGGTGTGCTTGAAGGCGTAGGCAGGGTGGCTGCGGGCGCGGCTCTCGAGCAGGAACTCCTCGGCCTGCAGCCGCGCCAGACCGGCATCCAGGGCCTCGTCGGCCAGGCCGGCCAGCCGCCTCAGCAGCGCGCGCGGCACCTCGGCGCCGATGACGGCGGCCTGCTGGAGCAGGCGGCGGTCGGCCTCCGGCAGGCGGTCGAGGCGGGCGGCGATCACCGCCTGCACGGTCTCCGGCAGCGCCAGCCGGTCGATGCCGCGCACCAGGCGGTAGCCGCCGGGCCGGCCGTCGAGCGCGCCCGATTCCCTGAGCGCCTGGACGCACTCCTCGAGGAACAGCGGATTGCCGCCGGCGCGCGCCGCGAGGCGCGCCTTGACGTCGCCGGTCGAGGGGTCGGCGCCGACCAGGGCGTCGAGCAGCCGGCGGGCGCCGTCGGCAGGCAGGGGCGCCACCGGAATCTGCCGGAAGCAGCTCCGTCTCGCCCAGTCGTGGGTGAACTCGGGGCGGTAGTTGACCAGGATCAGCACACGCATGCCGGGCAGCGCATCGACAAGGCCATCGAGCACCTGCCGGCTGGCCGCGTCCAGCCAGTGGAGATCCTCGATCGTCAGGATCACCGGCTGCCAGGCGCTCTCGGCGCCCAGCAGCAGCTTCATGGCCTCGATGACGCGCAGGCGCTTCTCGCCGGGCTCCAGCCGGTCCCAGCCGGGATCGGGCCGCTCGGGATCCAGGAGCGCCAGCACGGCCGGCGCGACGCGCTCGGCCGGCAGGTCCAGCCGGCGCAGCAGCTTCGCCACGGCATGGCCGAGCGCGGCCGGATCGGCGGCGTCGCCGACGCCCAGCAGCGAGCGCAGCAGGCCGGCCACCAGGGCGTAGGCGGCGGTGGCGAGGTGCGGATGGGCGCAGCCCCGCAGGCAGCGCCAATCCGAGGGAGCGTGGCGGTACAGGAACTCGCGGCACAGTCGCGACTTGCCGATGCCGGGCTCGCCGCTGATCGCCACCATCTGGCCGCGGCCGGCGGCGACCGCCGCCAGCACCGCCGACATCGCCGCCAGCTCGCCGTCGCGCCCGACCAGCCCGGCCAGCCGGCGCGGCACCGGCGCCATCGCGGCGGCGGAACGCGGGCGCATGGGCGCGAAGACATCCACCGGCTCGGCGCGCGGATCGAGCGGCACCGGCGGCAGCGGCGCGAAGCGGATGGCGCGGCGCGCCAAGCCACGGGTGGCGGCGGTGACGGCCGCAGCGGTGCGGCCCGAGGCCGCCAGCCTCGCCGCCCGCTGCAGGCAATGCCCCACCACCTTCGCCCGCGCGTCCGGGCCGGCGGCGAAGCGCACGATCTCGCCCGAATCCACGGCGACGGCGAGCCGCAGCGACGACGCGGCGCCAGCGGCTGACCCTTCCCGCAGGCGCAGCAGGGCATGGCAGGCGCGGATGGCATGGTCCTCGGCGGCACCCTGCAGGCCGAAGACGGCGAGGATGGCGTCGGCGTCGCGCCGCAGCACGATACCGGCGCAATGCCCGACGGCGGCGGCGACATCGTCGAGCATGCCGTCGACCGACGCCTGCAACTCCTCCGGGTCGTGCTCCCCCGGACCGGGTGCCGGCAGCAGCACGGTGGCGGCGAGCGCCGTGGCCTGGCGGCGGTCGCCGATGGCGGGCGGCGGTGCCGGCGACGCGGCCTCGGGCTGCTCGGCGGCCAGCCGGTCCACGGCCTCGCGGTAGAGCTCGGCGGTGGCCGGCTCCGGGCCGGTGCCGAGCTGCTGCCGCAGCAGGTCGGCGCAGTGCCGGTAGTGGCGGATGGCGGCATTGCAGGCGCCGCGATCGAGATGCAGACGGATGATCCGGCGGTGGGTCTCCTCGCACAGCGGATCGAGCGCCTGGGCGCGCTGCAACGCGGCGGCGGCTGCGGCGTGGTCCCGCCCCGCCGCGTGCAGCTCGGCCAGCCTCGCCAGCGCGGCCACGGCGATGCGGTCGAGCCGCGCCCGCTCCTGCGCCAGCCATTCGTCGAAGGCGGGCTCGCGCAGGTGGAGGCCGTCGAGGAGCGGTCCGCGATAGAGACCCGCCGCGGCGTCGAGATCCCCGGCCGTGCCGCCGGCAGCCAGGCGCGTGAACGCGGCGAGGTCGACCTCGACGAGCGACGTGTCCAGGCCGATCGTCTCGCGGCCCGACGTGGCGAGGAACAGGCCGTCGCCCAGGGCGGCGCGCAGCGAGGACAGGCTCTGGCTCAGGCTGTGGCGCGCCTGCCGGTCCCCCCGGTCGCCCCAGAGCAGGGCGGCCAGATGGTCGCGTGACTGCGGCTCGCCGATCCGGCAGGCGAGGTATGCCAGCAGGGCCTCGGCCTTGCGCGTCGGCAGCATGACGGCGCCGCCGTCGGGCAGGACGGCCCGGAAGCCACCGAGAACGCCGAGACGAGCCCGCGCCGCCATGCCCACATCTCTCCGGTCACGCATGCGAGCGATGGCGCGACAATGTTTCGGGCCATTGTCGCGCGGCGGGGCGAGTCGTGGATCCGGTGACGGGGCGGCTTCAGCCGTCCGGGTCGATCCTGCTGATCTTCGAGCCCTGGATGCCGATGCCGGCCATCAGCCCCTTCTGGTCGAAGAAGAAGGCGTAGATGTCGTCCTTGGCGGTGGTGGTGGACAGCGAGGCCGACCTGCCCTCGTCCATCACCACCAGGGTCGGGCCGACGCCGACCTCCCAGCCGTTGCTGCGGCCGAGATAGTCGAGGGCCGCCCGGTTCATGAAGAACAGGGCGTAGCCGAAGCTCTGGGCACCGGCCTGCAGGCCGTAGGAGGCGGCGATGGTGCGGTAGTAGCCGGCGACGCTGCCATGCTCGATCAGCGCACCGTCGCCGAACTGCCCGCCGACGATGAAGCCGCCCTTGACCACCTCGGGGAACACCAGGATGCCGACGGCACTGTCGGCGAGCAGCCTGGCGACCTGGTTCCTGGCCAGCAGATCGTCGAGGGCCGCCTTGGACCTGGTCTCGAGCTCGGCGGCCGTCGCTGCCAGAGCGGGCTCGACGGGAGCCATCGTCAATGGCGCCGCCAGCAGCAGACCGAGGGCCACCGCGACGGGGACGACCGTTCCCTGCACAGCCTTGCGCATCGTTCCTCCCCTGCCCGCCCACCGGTTCCGGGCGCGGCTCCGCCTCAGCTCCACATCTCGCGCATGCGGGCACCCAGGTCCAGGCGGATCCCGCTGTCCGGCCGTCGGCCGATGCCCGTCGCGGATGCCGGCCAGCCTGTGCGCTCGAACAGCCCCAGCAGCTCCGGCGGGATGAAGCGCGTGCGCGAGGCGTAGACGTGGCGGTCGCCCTGGGCGGCCTGGCCATGGGTGAAGAAGCGCTGCGGCACGATCAGCGCCAGCTCGTCCCTGGCCCGGGTCATGGCGACATAGAGCAGGCGGCGCTCCTCCTCGATCTCGGCCGGCGTGCCGGTGGCGAGGTCGGAGGGAATGCAGCCGTCGACGACGTTGAGCACGAACACCCTGCGCCATTCCTGGCCTTTGGCGGAGTGGATGGTGGAGAGGATCAGGTAGTCCTCGTCGAGCCATGGCACGCCGGCCTGGTCGCTGGTGGCCTCGGGCGGATCCAGGGTGAGCTCGGTGAGGAAGCGCTGGCGCGACGGGTAGCCCGAGGCGATCTGCTCGAGCTGGACGAGGTCGGCGAGGCGGGCGGCGGCATCGTCGTGGATGCGCTCCAGATGCGGCTCGTACCACAGGCGGGCGCGGGCGATCTCGGCGGGCCAGCCCGACCGGCCGGCCGAAAGCTCGGCCACGAGGCCGGTGAAGGCCCGCCAGTCGGTAGCGGCGCGGGGCGGCACGGCGGCCTCGGGCAGCGCCGCCAGCGGATCGGCGGAGGCGGCGATGCCGTCGAGCACCCGCCGTGCCGAAGCCGGTCCGACGCCCGGCAGCAACAGCATGACGCGGTAGCCGGCGACACGGTCGCGCGGGTTCTCGACGAAGCGCAACAGCGCCAGCATGTCCTTGACGTGGGCGGCGTCGAGGAACTTCAGGCCACCGAACTTGACGTAGGGGATGTTGCGCCGGGTCAGCTCGACCTCGAGCGGGCCGCTGTGATGCGAGGCGCGGAACAGCACCGCCTGCTGCTTGAGAGACAGGCCGGATTCGCGGCCCTCCAGCACGGACGTCGCTACGTAGCGGGCCTGCTCGGTCTCGTCCGGCACCGCCACCAGCAGCGGCCGGCGGTCGCCGGCGCGGTCGGTCCACAGGCTCTTGGTGAAGCGCTCGCGGGCGAGGCCGATGACGCCGTTGGCGGCGGCGAGGATCGGCTGTGTCGAGCGGTAGTTGCGCTCCAGTGTGACGATCTCGGCCGGCGGCACGAAGCAGCCGGGAAAGTCGAGGATGTTGCGCACGGTGGCGGCGCGGAAGGAGTAGATCGCCTGGGCGTCGTCGCCGACGACGGTGAGGCCGCGGCCGTCGGGCTTGAGCGACAGTAGGATGGCGGCCTGCAGGCGGTTGGTGTCCTGGTACTCGTCGACCAGCACATGGTCGAACCGGCCGCCGACCTCGCGGGCGAGATCGGGGTCGGCCATCATCCGCGCCCAGTAGAGCAGCAGATCGTCGTAGTCGAGCACCGACTGGCGCTGCTTGGCCTCGACATAGGCGCCGAACAGACTCTTCAGCTCGGCCGCCCAGGGCAGGCACCAGGGAAAGGCCAGGGCCAGGGCCGGCTCGATCGCCATCTCGCCGTTGACGCAGCGGGAGTAGATGGCGAGGCAGGTGGCCTTGGTGGGAAAGCGGCTCTCGGTGGCGGCGAGGCCCAGCTCCTGGCGAACCAGGTTCATCAGGTCGGCCGAATCCTCGCGGTCGTGGATGGTGAAGTCGGGATCGAGGCCGATCTCGTAGGCGTAGTCGCGCAACAGCCTGGCGCCGACGGCGTGGAAGGTGCCGGCCCATGCCAACGCCTCGGTCATCGGGCCGGCCTTCTCGCCCATGACCCGGCGGGCGATGCGCTCGACGCGGCCTGTCATCTCGGCGGCGGCACGGCGCGAGAAGGTCAGGAGCAGGATGCGGCGCGGATCGGCGCCGTTGACCAGCAGATGCGCCACGCGGTGCGCCAGCGTGTCGGTCTTGCCCGAGCCGGCGCCGGCGATCACCAGCAGCGGACCGGCCGGCGTGATGTCGCCGGCAGCGATGCCATGCTCGACCGCCCGGCGCTGCTCGGGATTGAGGGTGTCGAGATGGGACATGCGTCAGGCGTTCGTCCGCGGCGGTGATGCCTCAGTCAAACACTGCCCGCGTCCCGTCCGCAACGCCGCCGGCTGCTGCCTCAGCCGTCGCCCCACACCTCGCGGGCGATCGTGACGATGAGGCCGAGCTTCTTCCACTGCTCGTCCTCGGCCAGGATGTTGCCCTCCTCGGTCGAGGCGAAGCCGCATTGCGGCGACAGGCAGAGCTGCTCCAGCGGCGCGAACCTCGCCGCCTCGTCGATGCGGCGCAGGATGGCGGCCTTGTCCTCGAGCGTGCCGGTCTTGGTGGTGACGAGGCCCAGCACCACCGACTTGCTCTTCGGCAGGAAGCGCAGCGGCTCGAAGCCGCCGGCGCGCTCGGTGTCCCACTCCATGAAGTAGCCGTCGACCGGCATGGCGTTGAACAGGAGCTCGGCGATCGGCTCGTAGCCGCCCGAGGCGATGAAGCTCGAGCGGAAGTTGCCGCGGCAGAGATGCATGGTGATGGTGAGGTCGGCCGGTTTGTCGGCCAGTGCCCGCCTGACCATGCCGGCGTAGATCTCGGGCTGGCGCGTCGGGTCGTCGCCGCGGTCGGCCAGCATCTGCCGCTGCGCCGGATCGCAAAGATAGGCGAAGGAGATGTCGTCGAGCTGCAGGTAGCGGCAGCCGGCGTCGTAGAAGGCGCGCACGGCCTTGGCATAGGCGTCGCCGACGTCGGCGTAGAAGGCCTCCATGTCGGGATAGACCGAAGCGTCGATCATCTTCCGACCGCCGCGATAGTGCAGCATGCTGGGTCCCGGGATGGTCATCTTGGCGACCCTGCCCTCGCCGACATGCGCCTTCAGGAAGCGGAAATGGTCGAGCATGGGATGGCCCGAGAAGCCGACCCTGCCGGTGACCTTCAGCGCCTTGGCGATGGTGCCGACGCCCTTGAAGTCGATGCCGGATTCGGCAGCGACCGATTCGACGCCGTCCAGCTCCTCGAGGAAGTCGAAGTGCCAGAAGGCGCGGCGGAACTCGCCGTCGGTGATGCCCTTCAGGCCGATCTCCTGCTGGCGGGCGATGAGCTTCGTGATCTCGGCATCCTCGACGGCGCGCAACGCTGCCGCGTCGATCTCGCCGCGCGACCGGCGCTCGCGGGCCTCCTTGAGCGGGGCGGTGCGCAGCAAGCTGCCGACCATGTCGGCGCGGAACGGGACTTTCTGTCGTGTCATCGCCTTCCTCCTCCTTGTCAGACCGGGGCGGCTGCCACGCCCAGATGAGCGTCCAGCACCGTCGGATCGGCCGCCATCGAGGCGCTGGTCGCCTGGTGGACGATGCGGCCGCGGTCGAGGACGACCGCCCGGTCGGTGATCGGCAGGATCCGCCGTGCGTTCTGCTCGACGACGACGGCCGCCATGCCTTCCTCGCGGATGATCCGGCGCAGCGCCGCTAGCAGCTCCTCGACGATGATCGGCGCCAAGCCCTCGAGCGGCTCGTCGAGCAGCAGCAGCCTGGGGTTCAGCACCAGCGCCCGGCCGAGCGCCAGCATCTGCTGCTCGCCGCCCGAGATCTGGTTGCCCATATGGCGGCGGCGCTCGGCCAGCCGCGGGAACATCCCGTAGACCCGCTGCAGCGTCCAGGGGCCGGGGCGGGCAACGGCGGTCATGTTCTCCTCGACGGTGAGCGAGCGGAAGATGTTGCGCTCCTGCGGCACCCAGCCGATCCCGAGCCGGGCCCGCGTCTCCGGGGTGGCACGGGTGATGTCGCGGCCGGCGAGGTGGATCGTGCCGCCGTGGCGGGTGGTGACGCCGACGATGCTGTCGACCAGCGTGGTCTTGCCGGTGCCGTTGCGGCCGAGCAGCGCCAGCGCCTCTCCCTCGCCGAGCGAGAGGGTGATGCCGCCCAGCACGACGGCGTGGCCGTAGCCGGCGCGCAGGTCACGAAGCACCAGCAACTCAGCCATCGGCCGCCTCGCCCAGATAGGCGGCGCGGACGCGCGGATCGGCCCGGACCTCGGCCGGCGTGCCCTCGGCGATGACAGCGCCGGCGACCAGCACGGTGATGCGGTCGGCGAAGGCGAAGACGATGTCCATGTCGTGCTCGATCAGCAGCACGGTGGCATCGGCGGCGGTGGCGTCGACGGCGGCGAGGATGGCCTTGCGGTCCTCCTCGGGCACGCCCGCCGCCGGCTCGTCGAGCACCAGCACGCGCGGCCGCGCCGCCAGCGCCAGCGCCACCTCCAGCAGGCGCTGGCGGCCGTAGGGCAGCTCGGCGACGGGCCGGCCCTGCACCTCGGCGAGGCCGAAGCGGCCCAGCAGGTCCGCCGCCTGCTCGACGGCCTGCCTCTCGCGCGACAGCGGGCGCCAGAACACCGGGCCCCTGCCCTGCCGCTCGGCGATGGCGAGCGCCACCGATTCCAGCGGTGTCAGGTCACGGAACAGCTGGTTGATCTGGAAGGTGCGGGCGATGCCGCGGCGGACGCGGACATGCGGCGGATCGCCGGTGATGTCGCGGCCGTCGAGCATGATCCGGCCGGCGCTGGGCCGGAGCACGCCGGTGAGCAGATTGATGAGCGTGGTCTTGCCGGCGCCGTTGGGTCCGATCAGGGCGTGGCGGCCGCCCGGCGCCAAGCTGAGCGAGACGTCGTTGGTGGCGACGAGCCCGCCGAACCGCCTGGTCAGCGAGCGGGTCTCCAGCACCGGCGTGACCGAGCCGGTGCTCACGGCGCCCTTGCCGCCCCGAGCCGGGCGACGAGCGCCCGTGGCCAGCCGAGCAGGCGGTCGCGGCCGACCATGACGACGACGACCAGGAACAGGCCGATCCAGAACAGCCAGTATTGCGGCGTCAGCGCCGAGATCCAGTCGTGCATCACCTTGAAGACGACGGCGCCGAACAGGCCGCCGTAGAGGTAGCCGCTGCCGCCCAGCACCAGCACCAGCAGGCCGTCGGCCGAGCGGTGGAAGGCCAGCACGTCGAGCGAGACGAACTGGGTGGTCTGCGCCAGCAGCGCGCCGGCGAGCCCGGCATAGATCGCGGCCACGGTGTAGACCGCGACCAGCCGGCGCTCGGGCTGGATGCCGATCGACGAGGCGCGCAAGGGGTTGCCCTTGATGGCGCGCAAGGACAGGCCGAACGGCGAGCGGACCAGCCGGCGCGCCGCCAGCGTCGCCAGGAACAGCACGGCCAAGCTGTAGAGATAGGCGGTGCGGCCCCACAGGTCGAACTCGAACAGGCCCAGCACCGGCCCCACCGTCATGCCGGTGAGGCCGTCGGCACCGCCGGTGAGCCAGGCCACGCGGTTGGCCAGCTCATAGAGCATCAGCGCCACGCCCAGCGTGATCATCAGCCGTGTGAGATCGGAGCCGCGCAGCACCAGGAAGCTGGTGGCGAAGCCCAGGATGCCGGCGGCGAGGGCGCTGGCGAGCAGCCCCGGCACCGGATCGGGCGAGACGTGGATCGCGAACAGGCCGGCCGCGTAGGCGCCGAAGCCGAAGAACGCCGCATGGCCCAGCGAGACGATACCGGCGTAGCCGAGCAGCAGGTCGAGCGACAGCGCGAACAGCGCCAGGATGGCGATGTCGTTGAGCAGCAGGAGCTTGGAGGGCAGCAGGAAGCAGCTCGCCAATGCCAGCGCCCAGAAGGCCAGCTCCCAGGGCCGCCAGGATCCGGCGCGGGCGAGCGGTGCCGTGGCGTCGGACGCGCCGCCCGGTGCCGCGGTCATCGCCCGCCCTCGCGGGAGACGAGGCCGTAGGGCCGCCAGAGCAGCAGCGCCACGGTGACGAAGTAGATGATGAAGGCCCCGACCTGCGGCAGCCAGTATTTGCCGGCGACGTCGGCGACGCCGAGGATCAGCGAGGCCAGGAACGGCCCGGTCATGCCGCTGGTGCCGCCGACGGTGACGACGATCAGGAAGTAGATCATGAACTTGACGGGAAAGGTCGGGTCGAGCGTCAGCATGTCGGCACCCAGCGCCCCACCGAGGCCGGCGAGGCCCGAGCCCACCGCGAAGGTGATGGTGAACACCCGGCCGACCGGGATGCCGAGCCCGCGCGCCACGCGGCGGTCGTCCACGGCGGCGCGGAGCTGGCTGCCGAAGCGGGTGCGGGTGATAGCGAGCTGGATCGAGACGACGATGAGCGCGCAGATGACGATGATGAACAGCCTATAGATGCCGATGCTGGCCCCCAGCACCTCGAACCGGCCCTGCAAGGCCGGCGGCAGCTGCAGGATCTGCTGCTGGGCGCCCATGAAGTAGTCGACGGCGGCCGTGGCCATGAAGACGAGGCCGATCGAGAACAGCACCTGGTCGAGATGGCTGCGGGCGTAGAGGTGGCGATAGAGCAGCCGCTCCAGCACGACGCCGAGCGTTGCCGTGACCAGCAGGGCGGCAGCGAGGCAGACGAAGAACGAGACGCCGAAGCGGCCCGTCAGGATGACGGTGAGATAGCCGCCGGCCATGGCGAAGGCGCCATGCGCCAGGTTCACGAAGTTCATGAGCCCCAGCGTCACGGCGAGGCCGCAGGCGAGCACGAACAGCAGCATGCCGAAGGCGACCCCGTCGAACAGGATCGTCAGCATGGGCTTGCGCCGCAGCGCCGGCCGCCGACAGCGCTGCGGCGGCGGCTCAGTGCGCTTCCTTCACCGGATCCTTCACCGCCTCGACGGCGTCGAACTCGACATTGTAGAGCTGGCCGTCGACCCGCTCGACCTCGCGGAAGTAGATGTTCTGCACGATGTCGCGGGTGCGGGGGTCGATGGCGACCGGGCCGCGCGGGCTGGTCCACTTCGCCTGCTTCATCGCCTCGATCAGCTTGTCGCCGTCGGGATCGCCGCCGGTGGCCTTCAGGGCGTCGTAGATCAGCCGCATGCCGTCATAGCCGCCGACGCCCATGAAGTTCGGCCGCATGCCCTTGTTCGCCGCCTCGAAGGCCTCGACGAAAGCCTTGTTCTCCGGTGAATCGTGCGCCGCCGAGTAATGGTGCGTCGTGATGGTGCCGAGCGCCACGTCGCCCATGGCGTCGAGGATGTCGTCGTCGGTGACGTCGCCGGTGCCGATGAGCCTGATGCCGGCCTCGGCGAGGCCGCGCTCCTTGAACTGCTTCATGAAGGCCGAGCCGATGCCGGCGGGCACGAACACGAACACCGCCGACGGCTTCAGGTCCCTCACCCGCTGGAGGAACGGCGCGAAGTCGGGATTGGCCACCGGCACACGGATCGATTCCAGCACCTTGCCGCCGGCGGCCGTGAACCTGGTGGTGAAGGCCGTCTCGGCATCGACGCCGGGCGCGTAGTCGGAGACGACGGTCACCACCGACTCGATGCCGTTCTTCGCCGCCCACTCCGCCAGCGGCACGGTGGCCTGCGGCAGGGTGAAGGAGGTGCGGGCGATGTAGGGCGAGCGCTCGGTGATGACCGAGGTGGCGGCCGCCATCACCACCATCGGCACCTTGGCCTGGGTGGCGAGCGGAGCCGCGGCGAAGGCCAGCGGCGTCAGGCCGAAGCCGGCCAGCATCGAGACCTCGTCGTTGACGATCAGCTCCTGGGCGATGCGCTTGGTCTGGTCGGCGACGCCGCCGTCGTCCTTCAGGATCAGCTCGATCTTCCTGCCGGCCACCGTGTCGCCATTCTGCGCCATGAACAGCCGGGCGGCCGCCTCGACCTGGCGGCCGGTGGATGCGAAGGGCCCGGTCATCGGCAGGATCAGGCCGATCCTCAGGGCGTCCTCGGCACGCAGGGCCGTCGGCAGAGCGACGGTGCCGGCCAGCAGTGAAGCCACCAGCACGGTGCGACGGTTCATTCTTGCTCTCCCCGATCTCCGACAGGCTCGGTATCCGGCCTCGTGCCGACGACAATAACGTGCCCCGGCGGCCGCGCCAGAGGCGCGGCCGAGCGACCCCGACGGGACATCTCCGGGATACTCCGCCCAACAGCGCGCCACGCTGCCCAACGGCCCGCCAGCCGTCGGCATCGGCCTGTCCGACATCGCAGCGTTTCCTCGCGGACGTGCATGCAACGCTTGGTAGGCCTCGCTCCTGTCATGCCCCGGCGACGATGGACAGGCTGGAACGCTTCGTGCATCCCTCCCCGCGCGGAGTGAGACAGATGGCAATTGCAGGCGAGGCGGTCGAGGCCGTCGTCGGGCCGAAGCGCGAGCCGACCAAGATCGAGGCGCTGCTCGGGCCCTATGCGGGGCGGCTCGGCGGCTACGACGAGATGATGGCCGCCGACGGCAGCGTGCGGCCGCACTGGCAGCGTTTCGTCGACGGCTGGGCGGCGATGGGCCACCAGGGCCGGCAGACCGCCGCCGACAGCACCCGCCGGCTGCTGCGCGAGAGCGGCATCGCCTTCAACGTCTATGCCGATCCCGACGACAGGGCGCACGCCTGGCGGCTCGATCTCGTGCCGGTCCTGCTGCACGAGCAGGAATGGCGCGGCATCGAGCGCGGCCTGCTGCAGCGCGCCCGGCTGGTCGAGGCGGTGCTGCAGGACCTCTACAGCGACGCCAAGCTGCTGCGCGACGGCCTGCTGCCGCCGGCGCTGGCGCTGGGCAGCGCCGAGTTCCTGCGGCCGGCGGCGCGGGCGCGCAAGACCGGCGTGCCGCTGCTCGTCACCTATGCCTGCGACATCGCCCGCACCGCCGACGGCAGCTGGCGGGTGCTGGCCGACGAGACCGACATCGCCATCGGCAACGGCTACCTGCTGGCCTCGCGGGTGGCACTGAGCCAGGGCCTGGGCGAGCTGTTCATCGACTGCCACACCCGGCGGCTGGCCGGCCACTACATGGCCCTGCAGCAGAGCCTGCAGCAGGCCAACGCGCGCGGCGACGGGCGCATCGCGCTGCTGAGCGCCGGCGAGCACAATCCCTCCTATTTCAGCAACGCCTATCTCTCGCGCTATCTCGGCTACACCCTGGTCGAGAGCGGCGACCTGACGGTGCGCGACAACAGCGTGTTCCTGAAGACCCTGGACGGACTGCAGCGGGTCTCGACCATCGTCCGCAAGGTGCCGGGGCGCTGGTGCGATCCGCTGCTGCTGTCGGCGAGGGGACATCTGGGCGTGCCGGGGCTGGCCCAGGCCGCACGGATGGGCCGGGTGGTCGTCGCCAATGCGCTGGGCACCGGGCTGGTCCACAACCGGGCGCTGGCGCCGTTCGCCCGGCGCCTGTGCAAGCGCCTGCTCGGCGAGGACCTGCTGCTCGAGGACGCGCCGACGCTGTGGCTGGGCGACCGCAAGATGCGGCAGGCGGCGATGGCGCGGCTGGGGGAGCTGCGCATCGGCGAGGCGACCCAGCGCAACGATCCGGGCGAGGAGGCGCCCAGCACCGACGGCAGGGCGCTGGTCGGCGAGCGGCTCGAGCAGTTCAAGGCCGAGCTGCGCCACAACGCCCACCGCCTGGTGGCGCAGGAGCCGATCCGGCTCGCCACCACGCCGTCGTTCGACGGCAGCGGCCTGGTGCCGACGCCGTTCGCCATCCGCACCTATGTCGCGATCAGCGAGAGCGGCTACAGCGTGCTGCCCGGCGGCCTCGTCCGGCTGGCCGGCGGCCCCACCACCGTCGGCCTGCCCAATGGCTTCGGCAGCAAGGATCTGTGGATCGTCGGCGATGCTGCCGAGCCGCAGCAGCCCAGCCTGATGCGGGCCAACATGGCCGAGGTCCACCTGCGCCGCACCGGCCGGGACCTGTTGTCGCGCACCGCCGACAACCTGTTCTGGCTCGGCCGCTACGCCGAGCGCACCGAGGGCACGATGCGCATGCTGCGCGCCGTGCTGGCGCGGCTGCTCGAGGATTCCCGCCCGGAGGCCCAGCCGGCGCTCTTGCAGCGGCTGATGGACATCGCCCTCAAGAAGGGCCCCGGCATGCCGCTGCCCGAGCGCGGCAACCGCTCGATGCGATCACTGGAAGAGCAGATCACCGCCGTGATGTTCCAGGCCGGCCGGCCCTACGGCATCCGCAACTGCCTGGACGACGTCCACCGCACCGCGACGCTGGCGCGCGACCAGATCAGCCACGACGCCTGGCGGATGCTGAACGCGCTGCACATCGACCGCCGCTGGCGCGAGCCCAAGGGGCGGATCATCGCCGCCCAGGCGCTCGAGCTGCTCGACGAGGGCGTGCGCTACCTCAACGCCTTCTCCGGCACCGAATCGGAGAACATGACCCGCAACTTCGCGTGGCGGTTCCTCGAGATGGGCAGGCGGCTGGAGCGGGCCAGCCATCTGGTCGGGCTGACCCGCAGCCTCGTGCTGCAGTCGCGCGATCCCGAGAACGACGGCAGCCTGCGCCTACTGCTGGAGCTCGGCGACAGCTTCATGACCTACCGCTCGCGCTACGTGATGACGCCGCTGCTGGCGCCGGTGCTCGACCTGCTGCTGCTGGACGAGACCAATCCGCGCTCGCTGGCCTTCCAGCTCGTCGAGATCGACGGCCATTTCGGGCATCTGCCCAACGAGGGTCCGCATCGCACCGCCGAGCAGCGCCTGGTGCTGAAGCTGCTGACGGAGCTACGCCTCGCCGACGTGCCGTCGCTGCTGCGCGCCGGCACCGAGGGCGATTCTGCGCTCGAGGGCCTGCTCGACCGGACGGCCAAGGCGCTGCCCGAGCTGTCCGAGATCATCGCCCGCAACCATTTCGCCCACGCCGAGACGCCGGTCGTGACGCTCGCCATGCGCCGTCGGGAACAGCCATGATCTACGAGGTGAGCCACCGCACGGTCTACAAGTACGACCACTCGGTCTCGATCTCGCATCACGTGCTGCACATGCTGCCGCGCCAGTGCCGGCACCAGCTCGCCGGCGACACCGCGCTCGAGGTGGTTCCGGCGCCGAGCGTCCGGCAGGACGACGTCGACTATTTCGGCAATCCGATCACCTTCCTGACCATCCAGCACAGCCACAAGGAGCTGACGCTGCATGCGCTGAGCTTCATGGAGGTGAAGCCGCCCAACGTGCCCGACCCGCTGGCCACGCCGCCCTGGGACGACGTGGCGGCGGTGCTCGACGAGGATCGCTCGCCCGAGACGCTGGACGCGCTGCAGTACCGCTTCACCTCGCCCTACACGCCGATCGACCCCGATCTCGAGGCCTATGCCAGGGCCTCGTTCCAGCGGCGGCGGCCGGTGCTCGACGCCGCGGTCGAGCTGACGCACCGGATCAACCGCGACTTCGTCTACGATCCCGAGGCGACGACCGTGGCGACCCCGATCGCCGAGGTCTTCCGCATCCGGCGCGGCGTGTGCCAGGACTTCGCCCATGTCCAGCTGGCCTGCCTGCGCAGCCTGGGCCTCGCCGCCCGCTATGTCAGCGGCTACCTGCTGACCCATCCGCCGGAGGGCAAGGAGAAGCTGACCGGTGCGGACGCCAGCCATGCCTGGGTGTCGATCTGGGTGCCGGGACATGGCTGGATCGACCTCGACCCGACCAACGACATGATCCCCGAGGACGAGCACATCACGCTGGCCTGGGGCCGCGACTATGGCGACGTCAGCCCGGTCCAGGGCGTGATGTTCGGCGGCGGCGAGCATACGGTGAGCGTGGCCGTGGACGTGACGCGGCTGGACACCGTCTAGGCCTGCACGACCGGGCACTCCCCAGGCCCCGGCAGCAGCCGGGCCCCGGAGGCGGGATCCCTTCCCTACTGGCCCATCTTCAGCGTGCCGCCGCGGCCGAGCCCGCCCTTGACGGTCTGGGCCTCGTAGTTGCGCA
The DNA here is from genome assembly GCA_035326425.1 of Geminicoccus sp. Classification (GTDB taxonomy): domain Bacteria; phylum Pseudomonadota; class Alphaproteobacteria; order Geminicoccales; family Geminicoccaceae; genus CALKJU01. Next base: position 32,408 of record DAOLFG010000017.1, read on the forward strand.
GGGCGACGACGAGCTTGTTGTAGGCATCGACGAAGGCCGCGACCGTGGCCTTGCCCTCGGGGGTCTTGGTATAGGCGCCAAGCCCGCCGGCGACCGGGCCGGCGAAGCCGGCGATCGCGGCACCCAGGTCGGACGCCGAGGCGCTGCCCTCGGAAGCGGCGATCTGCGCCTCCTCGCGGATGCTGACCAGCGTCAGGTTGACGGTAGTGTGGCTCTGCCTCATCAGCGCGCCGCCGACCGCGGCGCCCACCGAGCCCAACAGCCCGCCCACGGCTCCCCCCAGCCCGCCGGCATCGGAATCGGCGAACAGGATCGACGGTTCCAGGAAGTAGTCCGAGGCGATCGCCTGACCCTTCTGGTAGTTGCTGCCGGCACGGAACTCACCGGAATCGCGGGTACGCGACTTGATCGTGCCGATACGGTCGGTGAGGCGCTGGTTTCCGGCGGCCGTCACCACGAAGCAGTTCGACTGCTGCACGATGGTACGGATCATCGGCTCGATGTCGGTGATCTGGGTGCGGCTGTAGAAGCTGTGCCACCAATACTGCTCGCGACCATCGTCGACCGCCAATGTCCCGAGCGTCTCACTGCAACGCTCCAGGGAGGGATCGGCGCCGGCGCTGGCCGCACCGGCAGCAGCGCCGGTGACCGCCGTTCCGCCGGTCCCCTGAGAGACCGAGCCGCCGGGCGTGATGCATGAGGCAAGCAACAGGCAGCCGACGACAACCGAAGGTGCCCTGCAGCGATTCGTCATTTGGCAGCTATCCCAACTGTTACCAATCCGCGCGGTTTCAGATCACCAAATCGAGCATCCACTCTCAAGTGCTCATGTGACCGCCATGCCAGGGGCTCGCGGTACAGCATATTGACATATGCTGGTTTTGTCTAGAGCTTAACCGCCAAACTCCGCCTCGGGTTGATAGCATGTTGCGCATTGTTCTGCTCTCGATGACAGTTCTGGTCGTCGGCTGTACCCAGCCCTCGACCTCGATCAAGGACACGGTCCGGGTCTGCAACAGTGCCGGCTGCGGCGAGCAAGCGACGGCGACCGAGACCCGCCGGGCGCCGAGCGAGCCCGACGGGCCGCCCGAGGATCCCGACGCCTACCGCGGCCAGAATGTCGCCGAGCTGGAGGTGGCAGCCCGGCAGGGCGACCCGGTGGCCAACTACAGGCTCGGGCTCGTCCACGCCTTCGCCCTGCAGGGCGGCCGCCCCGACCGTGCCCGTGCCGCCGTCTACTTCCGGGCCGGCGCCGAGGCCGGGCATGCCGGATCCCAATATCAGCTCGGCCAGATGTATGCGAGCGGCCAAGTGGTTGCCAAGCAGCCCACCGAGGCGCTGCGGCTGTTCACCGCCGCGGCCGAGGCCGGCCATCCCGGGGCCGCCTACAGCCTCGGCACCATGATGCTGGAGGGAATCGGCACGCCCCGGGACGCCCGCGGCGGCGCGCGCTGGCTCGAGGTCGCCGCCGATGCCGGCGTGCCGGAGGCGCAGTACAATCTCGGCCTGCTCTACTTCCGGGGCGTCGGGGTCCGCCAGAACGGCTACGACGCCATGACCTGGCTGCGCCGGGCGGCCGAGCACGGCAATGCCGACGCCCAGACCGCGCTCGGCAAGCTCTACCTCACCGGCTACGACACCGTGGGCCAGGACGTCGCCGAAGCCGACCGATGGCTGTCGGCCGCCGCCTCGCAGGGCCACCCGGAGGCCGTCAAGTCGCTGGAGGAGGTCAATCGGCTGAAGGCCGAGAATGCCGAGTTCGATCGCTACCTGGCCAGCCGGCGCAACTACTACTGGCGCTGGATTTATGTGACACCGTTCGTCACCAGGTTCGGCCTGCCGCTCCACTATCGCCCTTATTGGTGGTATTGAGGCGGGCGGGGCTGCGGCCGGCTCAGCCGCCGGCCGCCGACTTTCCGCCATGCGCCGCCGACCAGGCGAGGGGGTCGGCGAGGAACCGCTCGACCTCGCGCATCACGCCGGGCTCGAAGCTGCCGCGGGCCTTGGCCTCCGGCAGGACGTCGCGCCAAGTGGCCAGCGCGTGCAGGCTGATGCCGATGTCGCGCAGCGCCGCCTCGGCCTGCGGGAACACGCCGTAGAAGAACACCACGAAGGCGTGGTCGACCACGGCGCCGGCCTTGCGCAGCGCCTCGACGAAACGGGCCTTGCTGGCGCCGTCGGTGGCGAGATCCTCGACCAGCAGCACACGATCGCCATCGGCGAAACGGCCCTCGATCTGGGCATTGCGGCCGAAGCCCTTGGGGGCCTTGCGGACATAGAGCATCGGCAGCATCAGCCGCTCGCTCAGCCAGGCGGCATAGGGGATGCCGGCGGTCTCGCCGCCCGCCACGGCATCGAAGCACTCGACGCCGGCCTCGGCCTGCAGCTTCTCGACCGCCATCGCCATCAGCGCGGCACGGGCGCGCGGGAACGAGATCAGCCGACGGCAGTCGGTGTAGACCGGGCTCGCCCAGCCCGAGGTGAAGATGAACGGCTTGTCGGTCATGGCGCCGACGGCCCCGGTCTCGAGCAGGATGCGGGCGGCGCGGACGGCGATGCTGTCGGCTGCGGTCACGACGATCGGGCTCCGGCATATGGCGTGCGGAGAACGAAGGCGGCGAGCGCATGGCTGTCAAGGCGGGAGCGCGCCGGGCGTCGTCTCGATCCGTGCGGCTCTTCGTGTCGCGGCGACGAAAGCGGCGGTGAAGACGGCGGCGAGCAGCAGGACGATCGTCGGCGCCGGCGCGCTGTCGATGAAGAACGACAGGTAGACGCCGAGGAGCGACGCCGTCACGGCGATGACGACGGATAGGATCAGCATCGTGCTGAACGTCCGGGTCAGCAGGAATGCGATGGCGCCCGGCGCGATCAACATGGCGATGGCGAGAATGATGCCGACCGCCTTGAGGGCGCCGACGATGGTGAGCGAGATCAGGCAGAGCAGGCCATAGTGCAGCAGCCCGACGCGCAGGCCGACGACTCTCGCCTGCACCGGGTCGAAGGCATGCAGAAGCAGATCCCGCCATTTGATGGCGACAATGCCCGCCGTGATCGCCGCGATGACAGCCGTCTCCGCGATGTCGCGCCATCCCACGCCCAGCATGTCGCCGAACAGGATGTGGTCGAGGTGCACGTCGGACCGAATCCCGACGTAGAGCACCAGCCCTGCGCCGAACATGCCGGAGAAGACGACGCCCATGACCGTGTCCTGCTTGATCCGGCTGTTGTCCTTGAGGAAGCCTGTGGCGAGCGCGCAGACCATGCCGGCGGCGAATGCGCCCAGCGCCAGCGGCAGATTGAGGATATAGGCGAGCACCACACCGGGAAACACGGCATGGCTGATCGCATCGCCCATCAGCGACCAGCCCTTGAGCACCAGAAAGCAGGACAGCAGCGCCGTCGGGATCGCCACCAGAGTCGAGATGACGAGGGCCGTGATCATGAACTCGAACCGGAAAGGGTCGAGCAAGGAGCCGAGCATGCTCATGGGCCGGCCTCCAGGGCCTGCGCGGCACGGCGACGTGCGGCGAGCATCCCATGCTTGGGGGCGAGGAAGAAGGCGGCCAGGAAGATCAGCGTCTGCAGGACGACGATGATGCCGCCCGTGGCACCATCGAGGAAATAGCTCACATAGGCGCCGACGAAGCTGGTCGCGGCGCCGATGGCGACGGCGATCATGAGGAGCCGCGGGAAGCGGTCGGTCAGCAGATAGGCCGTGGCGCCCGGTGTCACCACCATGCAGATGACCAGAAAGGCGCCCACGGTCTGCAGCGCCGCGACCGTGGATGCCGAGAGCAGCGTGAAGAACATGATCTTGAGCGCCGTCGGGTTGAGACCGATCGAGCGGGCATGGCTCTCGTCGAAGAAGGTGACCATCAGATCCTTCCATTTGACGAGGAGGATCGCCAGCGAGACGAAGCCGATGACGACGAGCTGGAGCGTGTCCTCGGGCGTGATGGCGAGAATGTTGCCGAGCACGATGGTCTGGATGTTCACCGAGGTCGGCGACAGCGAGACCATGAAGAGGCCGAGGCCGAAGAAGGAGGAGAAGATGAGCCCGATGATGGCGTCCTCCTTCAGCTTGGTGCGCTGGTTGAGGAAGAGCATGGCGGCGGCGGCGAGCCCGCCGGACAGGAAGGCACCGAGCGAGAACGGCAGGCCCAGCATGTAGGCGCCGGCCACGCCTGGGACGATCGCATGTGAAAGGGCATCGCCGATCAGCGACCAGCCCTTGAGCATGAGATAGGCCGAAAGGAAAGCGCAGACGCCGCCCACCAGGGCCGACACCCACATCGCGTTGAGCATGTAGCCGTAGCGGAAGGGCTCCAGCACGGAATCCATCAGACGAGGCTCCGCCGGCCGTTCGACACATGGTGCGCCGGCGACCGGCTGTCGTAGAGGACCAGCGGCCGCTCGTCGTCGGTGATGACCCCGACGGGCCGCGGCACGCCGGCCCCGGCCTCCTTCAGCACGAGATGCCGCAGAACGCCGCCGAAGGCCCTCTCGAGGTTCGCCTGCGTGAAGGCCTCGGCCGTCGGGCCGTGGGCCAGGACCGTGCCCTTGAGCAGGACGGCGCGGTCGCAGAACTCAGGCACGCTGCCGAGATTGTGGGTCGAGACGAGCATTACCCGGCCTTCGTCGCGCAGCGACCGCAGCAGACCGATGATGGCGTCCTCGGTCTTGACGTCGACGCCGGTGAACGGCTCGTCGAGCAGGATCACGCGCCCGTCCTGCGCCAGCGCGCGGGCGAGAAAGACGCGCTTCTTCTGGCCGCCGGAAAGCTCACCGATCTGGCGCTTGCGGAAATCTTCCATCCCGACCCGCGCCAGCGCCGCCGCCACGGCCTCGCGGTCGGCCGCCTTGGGCAGGCGCAACATGCCCATGTGCCCGTAGCGGCCCATCATGACCACGTCCTCGACGAGGACGGGGAAGTTCCAGTCGACGTCCTCGTTCTGCGGCACGTAGGCGACGAGATTCCTCTTGAGCGCCTGTCCAGCCGGCTGGCCGAGGATCGAGATCTCCCCCTTCGCCAAGCGCACGAAGCCCATGATGGCCTTGAACAGGGTCGACTTGCCGGAGCCGTTGACGCCGACGAGGGCGGTGATCGTGCCGGTCGGGATCCGGAAGCTGGCATCGTACAGCGCCGTATGGCCGTTCCGGTAGGTGACCGTGGCACCCCTGACGGAAAGGCCATCCCCCGCATCCGCCGATGCGGGGGTGATCGGTGCGACGACTGCATTCACTGAGAAAGCCCTTCGGCCAAACCCTTCACGATCGTGTCGGATGTGACGCGCAGGAGATCGAGGTAGGTCGGCACCGCGCCGTCGGGCTCGCTGAGCGAATCGACGTAGAGCACGCCGCCATAGTGGGCGCCGGTCTCGCGCGCGACCTGCCTCGCCGGCTTGTCGGAGACCGTGCTCTCGCTGAAGACCGCGACGATGTGGTGCTCGTTCACCGCATCGATGACCTTGCGCACCTGCTGCGGTGTACCCTGCTGATCGGCATTGATCGGCCAGAGGTAGAGCTCCTTCAGACCGAAATCGCGGGCGAGATAGCTGAAGGCGCCCTCGCTCGACACCAGCCAGCGCTTGTCCTCGGGGATCTCGGCCAGCTTCTCGCGAATGGGCGTGATGATCGCCTCGATCTTCTTCTTGTAGGCCTCGGCATTGGCCGTGTAGGTGGCCGCATTGTCCGGATCGTACTTCGCAAAGGCGTCACGGATGTTGTCGACATAGGTCAGGGCGGCGGTCGGCGACATCCAGGCATGCGGATTGGGCTTGCCGCTGTAGGGCCCCTCGGAGATGCCTATCGGCTCGACGCCTTCGGAGACAACGGCGCTCGGCACATCGCTCAGGTTCTGGAAGAACCTCTCGAACCAGAGCTCGAGGTTGAGCCCGTTCCAGAGGATGAGCTGGGCGCCCTGTGCCCGCCGAATGTCGCCGGGCGTCGGCGCGTAGTTGTGGATCTCGGCCCCCGGCTTGGTGATCGACTCCACCACGGCGGCTTCCCCCGCCACGTTCTGCGCCATATCGGCGATGACCGTGAAGGTCGTCACGGCCTTGAGCTTGTCCTGCGCCATGGCCGGCGCCGCCGCAACGGCGAGGGCGAGCATGCCTCCCATCATCGCGGCCAGAACCGGCCGCCTCGTCCGTACCGCACTTCGATCGTGCTCGGAGCCCACAAGTCTCGCCATCCATCCCTCCATCGCTCTGTCCCTCCACCGGAGGCTGCTCACAACCTTCTGGTCAGGACTAATAAAGTTAGTCTGACCTAAATTCAACCTCATGACGCGATATTTCATGGTCGCACGCTTGCGCTGCCGGCCGTTCCGGCGGAGGAAGGCCCTGCAGCTTGCGGGAGCGTAGCGTGCGAATCTGTGTCTATGGGGCCGGTTCGGTCGGCGGCTACCTGGCGGCACGGCTGGCCAAGGCCGGCCGCGAGGTCTCTGTCGTGGCCCGCGGTCCGCATCTGGCTGCCATCCGGGTCGGCGGCCTGACCCTGCAGACGCCGGAGGAGCGCTTCACGGTGCCGGTGGCGGCCAGCGACGATCCGGCCGATCTCGGCCGGCAGGATCTGGTGATCGTCGGCGCCAAGCACCCCGCCCTACCCGGCATCGCCGAGCGCATCGGTCCGCTGCTCGGCCCCGACACGCCGGTGGTCTTCGCCATGAACGGCGTGCTGTGGTTCACCGCCGACCTGCCGCGGCTCGATCCCACCGGCTCGATCCGCCGCCATATCGGCATCGAGCGGGCGCTCGGCCTCATCATCGAATCGCCCAACGAGGTGGTCGAGCCGGGCGTGGTCGAGAACACCGGCAAGCGCAACCGCTTCACGCTGGGCGAGGCCGTGCCCGGCCGCTCGGCGCGCGCCGAGGGCCTGTACCGGGCGCTGAGCGGTGCGGGGTTCGAGGTCGAGCTGGCCGACGACGTCCGTCGGCCGATGTGGGCCAAGCTGTCACGCAACGTCTCGTCGGCGCCGGTCTGCATCCTCACGGGCGCCATGAGCAGCCAGCTGGTCGAGGATCCGGCGATGAAGGGGCTGATGCAGGCCCTGACGGTGGAGGTGCTGGCGGTGGCGGCGGCCCTGGGCTTCGCCGACCTCGGCGTCGACCCCGACGCGTCGAACGCGCGCGGCAACCGCCCGCAGCACAAGCCCTCGATGCTGCAGGATCTCGAGCGCGGCCGGCCGATGGAGATCGACGCCATGCTGCTGGCGGTGCAGGATCTCGCCCGCCGGTCGAGCGTGCCGACGCCGGTGCTCGACGTGCTGCTGCCGGTGGTGACGATGAAGGCGAGGCTGGCCGGGCTCTACTGAGCCCGGAGCCTCCTACTCCTTCACGGCGCCGGTCAGGCTCGACACGTAGTACTCGACGAAGAACGAGTAGAAGATCGCCACCGGCACCGAGCCCAGCAGGGCGCCCGCCATCAGCGAGCCCCAGTGGTAGACGTCACCCTCGACGAGCTGGGTCAGCACCGCCACCGGCACGGTCTTCTTCTCGGCCGACTGGATGAACGCCAGGGCGTAGATGAACTCGTTCCAGGACAGCGTGAACGCGAAGATGCCGGCCGAGATCAGACCCGGCACCGCCAGCGGCAGGGTGATGCGCCAGAGGATCTGCAGCCGCGTGGCGCCGTCGATCAGCGCGCACTCCTCGAGCTCGTAGGGGATCGACTTGAAGTAGCCGATCAGCAGCCAGGTGCAGAACGGGATCAGGAAGGTGGGATAGGTCAGGATCAGCGCCAGCGGGCTGTCGAACAGGCCGAAGCGGAAGACCATGGTCGCCAGCGGGATGAACAGGATCGAGGGCGGCACGAGGTAGGCCAGGTAGATGGCGAGGCCGACATAGGGTGCGCCGCGGAACTTCAGCCGCTGAATGGCATAGGCCGCCAGCACGCTCGAGAAGATCGAGACGACGGTGGCGACGACCGCCACCATCATCGTCGTCCACAGCCATTGCGGATAGTTGGTCTCGAACAGCAGCTTGTTGATGTTGGCGAGCGTCGGCGAGCTGACCCAGAACGGGTTGTGCTGCTTGTAGTTGTACAGCTCCTCGTTCGATTTGAAGGCGGTGATCGTCATCCAGTAGAACGGGAACAACAGCACCACCAGGAACGAGATCAGCGGCAGGTACAGCGTGAGGATGCGCCGCGGCAGCGAATCCCACGAGATGACACCGGTGCGCTCGGGTGTGGTGGCCGGCGCTGCGGCAGCGGCGTCAGTCATCGCCTTCTCCTTGCTGCCACTTGCGGCGCGCCAGGGCGAAATAGCTGAACAGGGTGGCGAAGATCAGGAACGGGATCATCGCCACGGCGATGGCCGAGCCCTCGCCCAGCTGCCCGCCCGGGATGGCGCGCTGGAAGGCCAGCGTGGCCATCAGATGGGTGGCGTTGACCGGGCCGCCGCGCGTGATGGCGTAGACCAGCTGGAAATCGGTGAAGGTGAACAGCACCGAGAAGGTCAGCACCACCGCCAGGATCGGCATCAGCATCGGCACGGTGACGTGGCGGAAGCGCTGCCAGGCGGTGGCGCCGTCCAGCATCGCCGCCTCGTAGAGCGAGGGCGAGATGGTCTGCAGGCCGGCCAGCAGGCAGATCGCCACGAACGGGATGCCGCGCCAGATGTTGGCGGCGATCAGCGAGAAGCGGGCGTTCCAGGGCTGGCCCAGGAAGTCGATGTAGGTGTCGCGCCAGCCCAGGACATCGACCAGCACGTAGGAGATGATCGAGAACTGCGGGTCGTAGATCCACCAGAAGGCGATGGCCGACAGCACCGTCGGCACGATCCAGGGGATCAGCACGATGGCGCGCAGCAGCGACTTGAACGGCAGGTGGTGGTTGAGCAGCAGCGCCAGCCACAGGCCCAGCGCGAACTTCCCGACCGTCGCGACGCTGGTGTAGAGCAGCGTGTTGCCGACCGACATCAGGAAGATGCGGTCCTGGAACAGCGAGATGTAGTTCTCGAGGCCGATGAACTCGCCGGGCCGGCCGATCCGGGTATCGGTAAAGGCGAGCCAGACGCCCAGTCCCAGCGGATAGCTGAGGAAGACGATCAGCAGGCCTGCCGCCGGCAGCATGCAGAGGAAGATGAGAAACACCTTGTTGTCGAACAGACGAGCGAGCGCTCCCGGTTCCCGCCGGGCCACCGCGAGGCCTCTTGCCGTTGCTGCCATGGCGTCCCCCCCGTGGAGGCGGCGCGGTGGCGCCGCCTCCAGCGTCGACTCAAGCCTTGTAGTACCGCTTGGCGCGGCGCTCGGCCTCGGCAGCGGCCTCTTCCGGCGTGGCCTGGCCGGCGCAGACCGACGAGAACATCTGGACGAGCACGTAGTCGGCGTTGACCGCCCCCGACGCCTCGGAGATCGGGCCCTTGTAGCCGTGCCACAGGCCGACGTTCCAGGTGTCCTTGTAGACCTTGATCTTCGGATCGCTCTCCCAGACGGCGCTGCTCTCGTAGGCCTTGAGCGGCTGCGTCCAGTAGCCGAGGCAGCCCGTCAGCCAGGGATCGTACTGCTCCTTCTCCATCATGTAGCGCAGGTACTGCTTGGCGGCGTTCGGGTACTTGGTGTGCTTGAACACCATGGCGTTGACGACGAGCCCGACCTCGGTGTTCTTGCCGACCGGACCGATCGGCATCCGGGCGTGGTCGAGGTCGGCGGCGATCGCCTGGGTGGCCGGATCCTGCGAGTTCTTGATCGAGAAGTAGAGCGAGACGCCGTTCTGCGTCAGCCCGATCTCGCCCGAGCTCAGCGCCTTGTTGTTGTTGGTGTCGAGCCAGGCCAGCGTGCCGGGGATGAAGGTCTTGTAGAGCTCCTGGGCGTATTTCAGCGCCTCGACGGTTTCCTTGCTGTTGATCGCGACCCTGCCCTGCTCGTCGGCGATGAAGCCGCCGTGCGACCACAGCAGCCAGCTGCAGAAGCCGTTGCCGTCGCCGACGGCGTTGCCCAGCGCGAAGCCCGCCGGATGGCCGGTCTTCTGCAGGGCCTGGCAGAGCTTCAGGAAGCCGTCGGTATCGGCCGGCACCTGGTCGAAGCCCGCCTCCTTGACCCACGAGCTGCGATAGACCAGCGGGCCGCCCGAGGAGCCCATCGGCATCGAGATCCAGGTGCCGTTGCGGACATCGCGGCCGTACTTCTCGACCAGCGGATACCAGCCGCCGTACTTCTTGCCGAGATAGTCGGTGATGTCGTCGAGCGGCACCAGCGAATCGGCGTAGATGTGCGGGTCGTCCGCCCAGCCGACGATGACGTCGGCGCCGGCGCCGGTATTGGCGCTGACCGCGGTCTGCGGCCGGAGATCCTCCCAGCCGGCGAAGTCGACCTTGACCTCGACGCCGGTCTCCTTGGCGAACCGCTCGGTATTGGCGCGGAACACCTCCTCGTCCGGGGCCACGAACTTGGTCGGGCGCAGGATGCGCAGCGAGGCGCCCTGCTCGATCGGCAGGTCGGGTGCCGCGACGTCGGCGACCGGAATGTCGGCGCGCGCGCCACGGCCCAGCAGCGTCGTTCCGGCGAGGGCACCGAGCCCGGCCTTGATGGTATCACGACGCGAAAATCCTATCATATCGCCTATATCCTCCTGATCACTCGGCCGGGTCGAAAGCTGCAAGAGCCGGGCTTCCGGCAGGGCGCATCGTGCCTCACCGGTACCAGTGCCGCAACCTTCCCCTGCGGTGACGGGGGAAGTGGAACGCAGAGAGGCCGCCGGCAAGCGCCGGCGGCCTCTTTCGCGCCGAGGTCCGATGCTCAGCGGGTCAGTGGACAACCTCGCCGTGCAGCGCCAGGTCGAGGCCCTCGACCTCGGTCTCCTTGTCGACCCGCAGGCCCATCACGAGGTCGATCACCTTCAGGATCACGAACGAGGCCACGCCCGACCAGACCACCGTCCAGAGGATGCCCTTGATCTGGATCCAGACCTGGGCGGCGTTGCCCTCCAGCAGGCCACCGGTGCCGCCGACCGCTTCGGCGGCGAACACACCGGTCAGCACGGCGCCGACGATGCCGCCGATGCCGTGGACGCCGAACACGTCGAGCGCGTCGTCGTAGCCCAGCATGTGCTTCAGGCTGGTGGCACCCCAGTAGCAGAGGATGCCGGCGGCGATGCCGATCATCAGCGCACCTCCGGGCAGCACGAAACCGGCGGCCGGGGTGATGGCGACGAGGCCGCCGACCGCACCCGAGGCGATGCCCAGGACGGAAGGCTTGCCCTTGGCCATCCACTCGACGAACATCCAGGACAGCGCCGCACCGGCGGTGGCGATCTGGGTGGCCAGCATCGCCATGCCGGCGCGGGCGTCGGCGGCCGCCGCCGAGCCGGCGTTGAAGCCGAACCAGCCGACCCACAGCATCGAGGCGCCGATCACCGTCAGCGTCAGGTTGTGCGGCGCCATGGATTCGCTGCCGAAGCCGACGCGCTTGCCCAGCACGATGCAGCACACCAGCGCCGCGATGCCGGCGTTGATGTGAACGACGGTGCCGCCGGCATAGTCGAGCACGCCGTCGCCGCCGAGGAAGCCGCCGCCCCACACCCAGTGGCAGATCGGGGCGTAGACGATCAGCGACCAGAGCACCATGAAGACCAGCATCGAGCTGAACTTGATGCGGTCGACGATGGCGCCGACGATCAGCGCCGGCGTGATGATGAAGAAAGTCATCTGGAAGGTGACGAACACCGTCTCGGGCATCGTCAGCGTCAGGGAGTCGAGGGTGACGCCGCGCAGGAACATCTTGCTCAGGCCGCCGACATAGGCGTTGCCCTCGCTGAAGGCCAGGCTGTAGCCGGCGATCATCCACACCACCGACATGACGCAGCAGATGGCGAAGCACTGCATCAGGGTGTTGAGGACGTTCTTGCGCCGGACCATGCCGCCGTAGAACAGCGCCAGGCCGGGAATGGTCATCATCAGGACCAGGGCCGTGGAGGTGAGCATCCAGGCCGTATCGCCGGCGCTCAGCGTCGGCGTCTCCTCGACGACGGCGACGGCCTCGGCGGCCGGGGCCGCATCCTGCGCCGAGACCACGCCTGTCGCCGCGAGCAAGCCGAGGCTCGCCAGGCCCAGCAGTTGCAGCTTCTTCATTGAAACTCCTCAATCGCTCTTGTGTCCGGCCCGACGAGGCCCGACCCGAGCGCTGGCGCACCCGGACCCGCGGTGTGCGCATCAAGAATCATGCCGGACCCGCCGCCCCGGTCATGCATGAAACCGCGGCGACGATTGGCTATTTGGTGTGCAGGGCGATTGCCCTATTCATAGGCAACAGGCCGAGGCTGCCGAATCTTTGATGTCGGCAGCGCCGCCGGGCTAGATCGTGCCGGTGCCGGCCGTCGGCTCGTCGTTCGGCGCCCGGCCGTAGGACATGCGGCGCATCTGCTCGAGCACGCGCGCCATCTCGGCCTCGTCGAGACGCGGCGGCTCGCCGATCGCCAGGGCGTGGACGTACATCTTGGCCAGGGTCTCGACCTCGACCGCCAGCCATAGCGCCTTGTCGAGGCTGCGCGTCGCCACCAGCAGCCCGTGATGGCCCATCAGGCAGGCCTGGCGGCCGTCGATCGCCGCGATCACGGCATCGGACAGCGCCTGGGTGCCGAAGGTGGCATAGGCCGAGCAGCGGATGTCGCTGCCGCCGGCCACCGCCGTCATGTAGTGGAAGCTCGGAATGCCCCGTTCGTGAACGGCGAGCGTGGTGCAGTAGGTGGCGTGGCAGTGCAGCACGACGTCGATGTCGATGCGCACGCGCAACAGGTCGCGATGGAAGCGCCATTCCGAGGACGGCCGGCGGCGTCCTTCGCAGCTGCCGTCGAGGCGCATCTCGACGATGTCCTCGGGCTCCATGGACTCGTAGGGCAGGCTGGTCGGGGTGATCAGCAGGCCCTCGGGGATGCGGGCGGAGAGGTTGCCGGATGTGCCCTGATTGATGCCGGCAGCGTTCATCGCCCGCGCCGTCTCGACGATGGCCTTGCGCAGCTTGTGGTGTGACGGCTTGCCCATGCCCGGTCCTCAGTCCCCGCCGCCCTCGCCCGCGGTGTCCGCAGATAGCACCCGGTGCCAGTGGTCTCGATAGCCGCGAAGGCCCGCCAGGTCGAGGGCGGCCGCCCTGCGCAGGCGCAGCTCGGGCGCCGGGGCCGCCATGTCGGCCAGCAGCGCCGCTCCCAGCGCCGTGCCGCCGCCCACGGGCTCCACCAGGATCCCGAGGTCGGGGCGCAGGGTCGCCAGCAGGCCGGCGAGGCGCGGCTCGGCGGCGAGGCCGCCGTCGAGGACGGCCGTGCCGCCGTCGCCCAGCAGCGACAGGCAGGCATCGGCGACCAGGGCGCCATAGAGCAGCGCCACCGCCCGCGGCGCCGCTTCGCCGCCGACGATCCGGCCGCAGCCGGCCGTCCCGGGGAACATGCCCTCGAACGGCACGAAGGACGGCAGCGCCATGGCGCCGACCGCCACCGCCCGGCCGAGCTCGTCCTCGGTCGCCCCCGCCGGCACGCCGCCGGCGATGAGTTCCATCTCGCGGCCCAGCATGGCCAGCACGCCGCCGACCGGCCGGCCGCGGATGTCGGCGTTGAGCGTCATGCCGCGCCGCTCGACCAGGCGATCCGGCGCCAGCCCGGCGCGCAGCCCGACGATCCAGGTGCCGGTGGACAGGAGCGTGGCATCGCCCAGGCCGGCGCGAGCGTAGCGGTGGAGATTGGCGCTGCTGTCGTGGATGCCGTTGACCACCATCGTGTCCGGCGCGAGGCCGGTGGCGGCGGCGATACGCGGCAGCAGCGGCCCCAGCCTCTCCCAGGCGGGCCGCAGCGGCGGCAGCAGGCGCGCCCAGCCCATCCGCTCGACCAGCGAGCTCGGCCGGTCGCCAGGCACGTCCCAGAGATGCGACTGGGCGGCCAGCGAGGTGTATTCCGAGGCCATCACGCCCGACAGCCGCCAGGCCCAGTATTGCGGCAGCGCCAGGATCGCCCGGGCGCGGGCCGTCTCGCCGGGCCATTGCCGGCTCTGCCAGAACAGCTGGCGGCCGAGATGGCCGGCGCCGCCGAGCAGGCGCGAGCCGCGCTCGGGGAAGGGCGGCATGACCGATGTGTAGGCCTCGTCCAGCCAGTCGGGCGGGCGGGCCTCGTAGTCGACCATCGGCAGGACCGGCCCGTCGTCGGCGACCAGCACCCCGCCCGAGCCGTGGGCGGTGGTGACGACCGTCCCGATGCGGTGCGAGGCCGCCAGCTCGCCCAGGCCGGCCAGCAGCCAGCGCTCGACCGCCTCGACATCGACATGCAGATAGGGCGACCCGTCGACGGACCGGTTGGGCGTGGTGCGCTGGCCCAGGATACGGCCGGACGCGTCGACCGCCAGCAGCTTGAGGTTGGACTTGCCGACGTCGAAGACGGCGACGGCGGCCGGCGCGCGCAAGGCTTGCCCGGCATGGGCGACCACGACCCTGTCCTCCCGCTGCGTGGATCCGGACGATAGCCTCGATCCGGATGCCACGCATCAACCGGGTCGCCCCTCGCGGGGCTGCCGGTCAGTTGGGATGGAGCTTGTTCTCGACCGCCCGGATGCCCGACGCCGTCTCCTTGGTGGCCAGCAGCCGGTGCTGGGCCTCGAAGATGCGGCCCGCCGCCTTCAGGTCGTCGGTGTGGTAGCGCGCCCATGCCTCCTGCAGCAGCTGGCCGCGGCTGGGCTCGGCGATGGCGCGGCGCTGCTCGAGCAGGACGATCACCTGGCGGTAGTCCTCGCGCTCGAACGCCTCGGTCGCGGCCTTGGCCAGCAGCTCGCTGCGCACCTCGAACACCTTCCCGGGCGAGATGCCGTAGCGCTGCATCGCTCCCTCGGCGTCGCGGTAGAGGTTGAGCGCCAGATAGCTGCGCACGAGGCCGTACGCGCTCTCGTCGCGCTGGGCCGGCGTCGCCTCGTCGGCGTGCAGCACCTGCTGGAACGACAGCATGGCCTCGGTCGGGCGGCGCAGCTCGGTGAGCGCCCAGCCGCGCGGCAGCACCCGGTCGGCGGCGGTGGCGCCGCGGGTCTGGACCAGCACGGCCTGCCAGTCGCTGCGCTCCATGGCGGCACCGAGTGCTGCACCGCGGGCGTCGGCCAGCATCGGCTCGACGATGCCGGGCCAGCGGGCCTGCAGGGCCTCCAGGCCGGCGAGGTCGCCCTTGGCGGCATAGGCGGTGGCGAGACCCTTGGCGGCCTCGGGCTCGGCGCGCCAGGACAGCGCCGCCGAGAACCACTCGATGGCCTCGTCCTCGCGGCCGGCGTCGTGCAGCAGCCAGCCGATCTTGCGGGCGGCGGCGTTGTCCTTGCGGGCACGCGCGACATCCATGGCGGCGTCGGCGTCCTCGACCGTGGCATTCCTGGCGTAGAGTCTCGTCAGCTCGCGCGGCTGGGCCGGCGCCGCCAGCCTCGCGGCCTTGGCCATGGCCGCGGGCTTGGGCTGCTCGCGCAATGTCTTCAGCCTGGCTTCCTGGGCAGCGGTCCTGGGCCGGCCGGCCTCGAGCGGCAACAGCTCGGCCACCGCCTTCTGGCCCAGCAGGTCCTTGGCCTTCTGCAGCGTCGCGAAGCGGTGGTCGGCATCGTCGCAGTCGCGGACGATGCGGGCGTAGGTCGCGACGGCGGCGTCGCGGTCGCCGGTGCGCGCCTGGGCCTCCGCCAGCCGCCACATGTTGTCGATGCGCTCGCAGGCGAACTGCTCCGGCCTGTCGCGGGCGAGATCCACGATCTCGGTCCAGCGGGCGCCGCCGCCGGCCTGCTCCAACGCCGTACGGGTCTCGTTGGCCTCCATCAGCTGCAGCAGGCTGGCGGGCGGCTGCCAGTCGGCATCGTCGGCCCGGATGCGGGCGATGGCCTGGCGCACCCCGGCATAGTCGCGCTGCTCGTAGAGCTGCCAGAGCGGCGTCACGTCGACCACCGGCCGACCGTTGCCGAACAGCTCGGGCGGCGGCTCCCAGCCGGGATGCAGCGCCCGCAGCCGCGCGATCTCGGCCTCGGCGGCCGCCTTGTCGCCGCGAGCGGCGAGGTAACGCAGCAGCGAGGTGTCGACCGCTGGATCGGCGGCGGAGCCGTCGAGAGTGCGGACCCGCACGCCCTCGACCAGCGGCTCGGGCCCGGCGGCGGGCTCGACCGCGAACACCGAGTCGTCGCCGGCCACCACCATCTCGTCCGACGCCGCCCACAGGTCGGCGAGATAGGTCCTGGGCTCGGACCCGGAGGCGGCCGGCTTCGCCGCCGGCCAGGCGTCGGCGAGATCGGTGACCGGCTTGTCGCCCTCCCCGGAGGCGCCGAGGGCCACGGCCAGGCCGATGCCAGCGGTGATGGCAAGCGGTATCAGAATGGTCATAGGCGGCGGCTCTCCAGAAGCGCCAGCTTGGCGAGCATGGTGAGGCTGGCGGCGTAATAGTCGGTTTCGTTGCCGAGTCCCGGCAGGACCGGCTGGGATCCGGGCTCGGCGAGCGTCAGGCGGGCGATGGCGAGGGCACCGCGGTTGCGGGCGGGCTCGACCCTGCCCGGCGGCTCGAGGTCGACCACTACCGGCGGGGTGTCGCCCTCGTGGCGCCACAGCGCCCGGAACGGCGCCAGCAGCCAGGGATCCTCGATGCGCGCCCAGACGAGGTGCAGCGGGATGCGGATGGCGTTGTAGCCGAAGGTGGCGGGAAAGCCGGGCGCCGGCCGCGGCGGGTCGGCCAGCAGCGCCCAGTCGGCCGGCAGGGCGAAGCGGCCGAACCGCGCCGTGCCCAGCAGCCGCAGCCCGGTTCCCTCGAGCGCCGCCCAGGCCGGGTCGGGATCGACCGCCGCCAGTGCGCGCAGGGCCGGGAACACCCAATAGGACAGGTTCACCACAGGCCCCTCGGGCCGCGTGAAGCCGGACGGCCCCGGCAGCAGCAGCGTGTCGGCGCCGTGAGCGACGACGAGCTTCTGGCGGAGCACCCGCGCCAGCACCCTCGCACGCTCCAGATGGCGGGCATCGGCCCACTCGCCGCCCGCCCGCGTGAGCGCCCAGGCGATGAGCAGATCACCGTCGGAGGCGCTGTTGCGGTCGGCTACCGGCGAGGCGGGCGTCGCCGGGTTCCAGCGCCAGGCGAACAGGCCGTCGCCGCGCACGGCGAGGTTGCGCTCGGCCCACTGCCAGATCAGGTCGAACACCGGCCGGTCGCCGGCGGCGTGGGCCAGGAGCATGCCGTAGCCCTGGCCCTCGCTGTGGCTGACACCGCCGTTGCCGGTGTCGACGACCCGGCCGTCCGGCTGGACGAAGCGGGCGGCCCAGGTCTCCCATTCGCCGGGAGCGAACGGCGACGGCGCCGCCCAGGCGGGTGCAGCGGCCAGCAGCATGAGGGACACCAGCGCCTCCCGTCGCCTCATGAGTGCTGCGGTCGGCGCAGCGCCCAACTGGTGCCGAGGCTCAGCAGCACGAGGCAGGCCAGCAGCAGCCCGATCCACAGCGACCGCTGCGAGGACAGGAAGGTCAGCGCGGCGAGGCGCAGCTGGCCGGGCTCGGGCTCGATCTCGTCGATCAGGAAGCGCTCGTCGAGCCGCTGGGTGACCGGTGCGGCGGCGGCGCCGTGCCAGCGGGCATAGTCGCCGTCGAGCCGATCCCACACCGCCGGCTGCAGCAGCAGGTCGGTGCCCTCGGCGAGCGCCGACGCCGTCTCGGCGGTCAGCAGGGTGAGCTGCCGGTCGGCACGGTAGGGCGAGCGCATCGCCAGCAGGCCCGCCGTCACCTCGGCCGTGGCCTCGGCCGGCTGCGGCGCCGGTGCCGTGGCCGTCTGCCTGGCGCTGGCCTTGCTGGTGAGGCTGCCCAGGAGCTTGCCCAGCAGCGAATCGCTCTCCGGCCCGCGCTCGCTCTGCAGCCGCTGCTGCCAGCGCGCCCGGGCGCTGGCCGTGGCCGAGCCGGCCGTCGCCGCCGGTATGCCATCCGAGGCGGCGGTCTCCTCGGCCGGATGCTGCGGCGTGGCCGCCGTGCGCAGCCAGGGCAGGGCCAGGGTGCCGCGCAGCGCCTCGGGCAGGTCGCCGACGGTGCCCACGAGCAGCAGGCTGTCCGACGGGTTCTCGGGCAGCATCCGCAGAGTCCCGAGGCCGGGCAGCGGGCCGCGATTGGCCTGTGCCATCCGGCCGCGCAGCGACCACGCCGCCGACACCGTGGCCGGATCCTCGCCCAGCACCACCATCCGCGCCTCGCGCTGCGGGATGCCGGCATAGGGGAAGGCGGCACTGGAGAAGGCGCGCAGGTCGCCGCCCCACGAGACCTCGGCGAAGGCCGGCAGCTCGATCCGGCTGTCGTCGAACAGGCTGAGCATCGGCCGGTCGCCGGGACAGGCGGCACCTTCGGCCAGCTGCAGCACCGGCTGCAGCTCGATGGTGTTGAGGCCGGGTCGCAGGAACTCCATGGACAGGAGGATGTCGCGGCCGGTGACCACGGCGCCGTTTGCGCGGTCGAGCCGGATCATGTTGGCCGAGTTGCCGTTGACCCGCACCAGCATGGCCGAGGTCGGCGACAGGCCGGCGGCATAGGCGTAGTTCAGGTACAGGCGGATGTTCTGGCCGGGGCCGGCATAGAAGGTCGGCGGCAGGGCGAAGCCGACGCGCATGCTGGGAACCTGGCCGATCGGCAGCTCGCGGGTGGCCACGCCCAGATCGGCGAAGCTCGGCGAGGCCGCACCCGCCAGCAGCGACACCTCGCGCTCGGCCGGCTCGAAGCCGCGGAACCTCTCGAGGGCGCGCTCGACCGCGGCGTCGTCCGCGCCGGTGACGATCAGCCCGACATGGACCGGATCGGCGAGCAGCCGGCGCGCGACCACGCCGCCGGTCGCCAGCGTGGCGCGCTCGTCGGCGGTCAGCGTGTCGCCCAGCTCGTCGATGGTGCCGATGACGGCGACGTTGCTGCCGGCATGGGTCGCGAGGTCGACCGGCTCACTGTCGGCCGAGGCATAGGTCGCGAGCCGGGCGGCCCGCACCGGCAGCGCCCTCTCGCCGCGCCGCAGCGCCACGGCCTCCGAGACCGCCATGCCCCAGGCCAGGGCGGTGGGCGCCGAGGGCGGGCGGGCGGTGGCGACCGTCAGCGGCTCGCCGTCGTAGAGCGAGGCGCCGAGCAGGCCGTCGATGCTCTGCGGCGCGATGCTGGCGATGGCGGGGGCGAGGTCGAAGGCCAGCCCGGTCCGCTCGTGGTCGATCTTGGTCCACAGCTCCTCGTAGGCGGCGCGATCGCAGGCCAGGCGATGCTCCTGGCGCGCCCGCAGCGTCAGCCGGTTGCGGCCGACCTCGAAGGCGCCGGGCGGGATCACCACCTCGACGGTCGAGGGGCCTTGCGTGGCGGTGAGCGGCAGCCGGGCCAGGGGCGTGCCGTTCAGCGCCACGTCGAGGCTCGACCGCTCGGGCTGGATGGCCAGCGCGTTGCTGTAGACCAGGCGCAGCACGGCCTCGCGCATCGGCAGGGCCGCCGGCACCTCGATCGGGATGCTCAGCTCGTCCTGCTGGCCCGACAGATGGGCGTCGGCGGCGAACAGGCCGAGCTCGTGGTCCATGCCGGCCAGGGCCGGCGAGACCGGACAGGCGGCGGCGAGCGCCAGGGCCAGGGCGACGCCCCGGCCGACGAGGCGGCCGCGGCGGTCAGCGTGCGATCGCATCGGAACGCTCTCCTTGGGCGAGGGCGAGGGGCAGGGCGACCGGCCGCAGCGTCGGCTGGCTGGCGGCGGCCGGGACGGCGCGCTCGCGCAGCACGGCGACGAGCCCGGCGGTGCCGCGGACCAGGACGAGGGACAGGAAGTAGGCGAAGCCGCCGATGACGGTGCGCGACCGCTGCCGGCTGGCCTGGAAGGCCACCCAGGCGTCGCTGCTACCGTAGCACAGCCGCACCACCTCGGCGCGCTCGGCAGCGGTCGCGGCCTCGAAGCGCACGCCCAGCAGCATGGTGTCGTCCTGCACCACGACGTGGCGGATCTCGACCGTCAGCCGGCGGCCGCCGTCGGCATCGTCGTCGAGCAGCAGCGTGGCGGTGCCGTGCGCCAGGTCGCGATAGAGCGAGGCGCCGGCACCCAGCGCCAGCTGGGCGCCGCCGACCGACAGGTCGGTGATCTCGGCCGGCACCGTGACACCGCCGATGCGCAGGGCGGCCACGACCGAGCGCGGCACGCGCGGCACGCCGCGGCGCTGCTTCTGCTCGTTGACGACGCCGAGCGCACCCAGGACGAACAGCATGTTGAAGACGTTCCAGCCCAGCACGATCAGCAGGTTCTCGCGCTCGAGCGGGAAATGCTGCCAGCGCAGGACGCCCACGGCGACGCCGAGGAGCAGCAGGCCGAACAGCACGAGCAGCGGCCGGCCGAGATGCGAGACGAAGTTGCGCTCGAGGGTCTCGGACTTGGCGGTGACGTTGAAGGTCGGGGCCCGCGGCCGGACGAACACCGACAGCACGGCGCGCGACAGGAACGGCGCCTGGGCGATCTCGTAGAGCTCGGAGATGAACGGCCAGCGCACCTTGCCGAACTGGAAGTTGGTCAGCATCAGGCTGGCCGCCAGGTGCGCCAGGGCATAGGCGGTGAACTCGGCGAACGAGGCCTCGTAGATCTGCAGGCCGAACAGCAGGTAGGCCAAAGGCGTGAGCAGGAACAGCATCCTGGCCAGCGGGAACAGCCAGAACACCATGCTGGAGAGGTAGCAGAGCCGCTGCGCCAGGGTGAGGCCGCGCTTGAAGGCCGGGTTCTTGAGCAGCAGGATCTGGATCATGCCCTGCGCCCAGCGCGAGCGCTGGCCGATGAAGGCGGCGAAGGTCTCGGGCGACAGGCCCGCCACCATCGGCCGGCTGACATAGGCGCTGGTGTAGCCGCGCGAGTGCAGCTCGAGGGCGGTCTCGGCGTCCTCGGTGATCGAGGTGCCCTGGATGCCGCCGATCTCCATCAGGCAGGAGCGCCGCAGCACCGCCGCCGAGCCGCAGAAGAACGAGGCGCCCCAGAAGTCGAGCCCGCGCTGGCCCACCTGGTAGAACATCTCGTTCTCGGACGGCATGCGCTCGAAGGTGCCGAGGTTGCGCTCGATCGGGTCGGGATTGATGAAGAAGTGCGGCGTCTGGACCAGGAACAGCTTGGGGTCGCTCAGGAAGTAGCCGACCGAGCGGGCCAGGAAGTCCTCGGTCGGCACGTGGTCGGTGTCGAAGACGACGACGAGATCGCCCGAGGTCTGCGCCAGTGCGGCGTTGATGTTGCCGGCCTTGGCGTGGGTGTTGCGCGAGCGGGTCAGGTAGGTGGCGCCGACGCGGTCGCAGAGCGCCTTCAACTCGAGATTGCGCGCCCTCGCCGCCCCGGCCTTGCGCGGGTCGGGGTCGGAACGCTTCTGCTCGGTGCCGCCGTCGTCGAGCAGATAGACGCGCAGCTTGCCCGCCGGATAGCGCATCTGGCGGGCCGCGATCAGCGTCGTCTCGATGAGCTCCGCACTCTCGTTGTAGGTCGGCACCATCACGTCGACGGTCGGCAGCAGCGCCGGATCGTCGGGCAAGGGCGCCGGCTTGCGGTCGAACGGCCGGATGTTGACGAACAGGCCGAGGAACAGCATCGCGATGCCGTAGAGCTCGGCCGCGAACAGCAGCACGCCCGGCACGAAGCTGACC
Source organism: Geminicoccus sp. (assembly GCA_035326425.1). Classification (GTDB taxonomy): domain Bacteria; phylum Pseudomonadota; class Alphaproteobacteria; order Geminicoccales; family Geminicoccaceae; genus CALKJU01. The sequence goes on from DAOLFG010000017.1 coordinate 53,970, forward strand.
GTGGCGACGTCGGGCAGGGTGTCGCCGACGCGCCAGGTCAGGTAGCGCCAGGTCAGGAAGGCCGCCAGGATCACGAACAGCGTGCGGCTGCGGCCGGCGAGCCCGGTGATGCGCATCGCCACCAGGATCGCCAGGACCACCATCGCCAGCGACAGCTGGTTGTCGACGCCGACGTCCTGGGCGGTGAGCCAGGCGACGGGTGCCAGCAGGGCCGCCCAGGCGATGGCGCGCAGGCGGCCGGGTCCGCGGCGGGCGCGTTCGATCGTGCGAGGTCGCGCCACGGCGACCGGAACGGCTGCGTCGGTCATCAACGGCCTCTGCTGAGGTTGGCTCGGAGGGAGGTTGCGGGCGGCCGGCGGCTCAGAGCCTGGGCGTGAGCTCCAGCGAATCGAACACGGCCAGGAGCCGCTCGGGATCGTCGGTCGGCTGGCACAAGCGCAGGTCGACCGCGAAGGCGTGGGTCTCGGCGCGCAGCTCCGAGACGGCGTCCGTCATCTGCCAAGCGTAGATGCAGGTGTCGGCATCGGCGGTGCGGGTCTGGACGTAGAGATAAGGCCCGTGGCGGTTGCGCCGGTGGATCGGCTCGAGCTCGGGCGCGTCGCCCTGGAACTCGTTGACCAGCACCCGCTCGACCGCCTGGACGGTGAACGGGCTCTCCATCTCGGCGGCGAAGCCGTAGAGCGTGCCGGGGCCGCGCCAGCGGGTCTGCACCCTCAGGCGGTTCTCACGCGGGGCCACGGTCTCGTTGGCGAGCACGATCTCCTCGGTGAGGATCCCGCTCTCCACCCGCCTGGTCGTCAGCAGCCGCTGGGCCTCCCAGTCGGCCGGCAGCCGGACCATGCTGGAGCCGCCATACATCACCTGCGCGCCGCCGTAGGGATCGTCGTTGCCGACGTCGTCGAGCGTGCGGGCACAGCCGGCCGCCGCCAGGCCACAGATCACCAATGCGAGCGTGGGAAGTCGCGAGACACGCATGCGGAGAGCCCTAAGCGGGAAAGCCACCACGCTTTTGCAGCGCAATATCTTTCCAATAGCTTCACGGCGTTCATGTTTCAATCAATAATTGAATATACCAGACATTTTCCGCGTTGTACGCGCAAATGGTCAGGCGATGCGGGTGCGCGCCAGCACGGCCTCGTCGGGAGCGTAGCCCATGCCCGGCAGGTCGAGCGGCAGGACGATCCGGCCGCGGGCGTCGACGCGCAGCGGCTCGGCCATCATGTAGTCGCGGCGGTCGAGGCCCCATTCGGGCGGATCGAAGGGGAACTCCAGCCAGGGCGCATCGGCACAGCCGGCGGTGAGGTGGGCATTGGCCGCCACCCCCATGCCGTTGGTCCAGGTATGGGGCGTGAAGACCAGGCCGTGCTCCTGGGCCATGAAGGCGACGCGGCGCAGGCCGCTGATACCGCCCACCAGCGCAACGTCGGGTTGAAGGACGTCGAGACACCGCCCGACGATCAGGTCGCGGAACTCGTGCAGCTCGCGGGTCATCTCGCCGCCGGCGATACGCACCGGCGTCGCCTCGCGCAGCGCCCGCATGCCGTCGCGGTCGGCGCGGTGCAGCGGCTCCTCCATCCAGTAGACGTCCAACCGCTCCAGCTCGCGGGCAACGGCGAGCGCATCCTTGAACGACCAGGGTGCCTCGGTATCCCAGGGCAGCCGCCATCCCTGGTTGCAGTCGATCATCAGCTCGAGCCCCGAGCCGACCCGCTGCCGCACGGCCTCGAGCGCCTTGATGTCCTCGCGCCAGTCGCCGCGGTGGAAGCGGATCTTCATGGCGCCGAAGCCCTGGCCGAGATAGCGCTCGGCGACCTCGGCCATCCGGCCGGGGTCGCGCAGCGTCCCGGACGAGGCATAGGCGCGGATCTCGTTCGACAGGCCGCCCAGCAGCTTCCAGCAGGGCTGGCCCAGCAGCTTGCCGGCGAGATCCCACAAGGCCAGGTCGAGCGGCCAGCAACGGCCGTAGTGGAAGTTGATGTGCGACAGCACGCGGTAGTGACGCTCCAGCGCCAGCGGATCGCGGCCGACGAACAGGTGCTCGTGGCCGGCGAAGCCCAGCATCAGGTCGCCCGAGCCGATGCCGACATCGCCGGTATCGGCACGGACGCGGACGATGGTGGCGTCCCAATGGGTGCGCGGACGGGTGTCCCAGGCAGCGTGGAAGGGCGGATCGAAGGCCAGCCGATGCTGGGTGATCTCGATGGATTCGATCAGCGCCATCATCCCTGCCCTCCGAGCACCGTGCGCGCCAGCGGCAGCAGATCCTCGTCGCGCACCGTGCGGCGGGTCGAAAGGCGCATGGGCGCGTTCTCGGGCCGAGCCATTTGCGCCGCCAGTCGCTCCGGCCGGAGGTCGATGGCGAGCGAAAGGTCGAGACCCACCTCGCAGGCGAGGTGCCGGAAAGCCTCGGAAAGGGCCCCTGCCCGGCCCAGCGCCGCCTCTGCTGCAGCGCAGCGGCCGGCATCCTCGACGTCGCTCGTCCAGGCCAGCGTCGCCGCCATGGCGATGCCGACGGCGCGGCCGTGATGGATCGGCACCAGCGAGGCCAGGGCGTGGCCGATATTGTGGGCGAGCGCCGTGCCGGCATTGTCGATGGCGATGCCGGCCAGCGCCGCCGCCAGCAGCATGCCGCTCCGCGCCTCCAGGTTTTCAGGCTCGGCCACGGCCAACGGCAGCCAGCGGCCGACCTGCCGGATCGCCTCGTGGGCGTAGAGGTCGTTGGCGGGAAAGGCGTTGCGGTTGGTGGCGGCCTCGATGGCATGGACCAGGGCGTCGATGCCGGTGGCGGCGGTGAGGTGCGGCGGCAGCGAGACCGAGAGCTCCGGGTCGAGCAGCACCTCGTCGGCCTTCATCCCGTCGCCCCAGAGCCACAGCTTGACACCGCCATCGTCGCTCAGCACGGCGGTGCGCGTGGTCTCGGAGCCGGTGCCGGCCGTGGTCGGGACGCAGATCTTGGCGAGCGGGCTGGCCGGCAGCGGCATGGCGCACAGGGCGTAGGCGGCGGCGGGCGCCTCGCCCGGCGCGATCGCGGCCGCGGCCTTGCCGAGATCCAGTGCGGAGCCGCCGCCGATCGCCACGACGGCCGCCGCTCGGCACGTTCGCGCCAGGGCGGCGGCCCGGTCGGTCTGGGCGGTGGTCGGGTCGCTCCGGACGTCGTCGAACAGCACCGGCTCCAGGCCGCCGGCACGGAGCGCCGCCTCGGCCCGGGCGATGGTGCCGACGCGGTGCAGGCCGGGATCGGCCACCAGCAATACGGGCCGGGCGGAGGCATGGGGTGCCGCGAGCTCGCCCAGACGGTCGACGGCGCCGGGCCCGTGGGTGATGCGCGGGATGCGGGCGAGGCTGAACGCGGCGGCCATGCATCGTCCTCCGATGATGGCCAGGACATAGCAGAACGGCGTGACGAGCGCCGTCGCGTCGGCTAAGCCCTGCCGGCGCCGCAACGAGGGAGGCTTTGAGATGCGTGTGCTGATCACCGGCGGAACGGGCTTCATCGGCAAGAAGCTGGGTGCGGCGCTGCTGCGCAAGAACGGCGTGGCGCTCGACGGCGGCCCTGCCCGGCCGGTCGAGCACATCACGCTGTTCGATGCCTTTCCCGGCGAGGGCGTGCCGCAGGATCCGCGGATCGAGGTAGTGACGGGCGACGTCACCGACCGGCCGACGCTCGACCGCCTCGTCGCCAAGGCCGACCTGGTCTGGCACCTGGCCGCCATCGTCAGCGCCAATGCCGAGCAGGATTTCGACCTCGGCTACCGCGTCAACCTCACCGGCACCTGGCAGCTGCTGGAGGCGCTGCGCGCCAAGGGCGGCCGGCCGCGCATCGTCTTCGCCAGCACCGGCGCGGTCTATGGCGGCGAGCTGCCGGACATCGTCTCCGACACCCATCACCTGACGCCGCAGACCTCCTACGGCACGCAGAAGGCCATAGGCGAGCTGCTGGTCGCCGACTACAGCCGCAAGGGTTTCGTCGACGGCCGCTCGCTGCGGCTGCCGACCATCGTGGTGCGGCCGGGCAAGCCCAACAAGGCGGCCTCGACCTTCGCCAGCTCAATCATCCGCGAGCCGCTGGCCGGCCAGGAGGCGATCTGCCCGGTGAGCCCCGATGCCGCGATGTACGTGCTGTCGCCGCGCCGGGTGGTCGAGGCGCAGATCCACGCCATGGAGCTGCCGGAGAGCGCCTTCGGCATGGTGCGCGCCGTGCAGCTTCCCGGCATCACCGTCGGCATCGGCGAGGCGGTGGCGGCGCTCGAGCGCATCGCCGGCAGGAGCGTCGCGGCGCGCGTGCGCTGGGAGCCCGACCCGCTGATCAAGACGATCGTTGCAGGCTGGGCCGCGAGAGTGTCGGGGGCGCGTGGCCTCGGCATGGGCTTCAAAGCGGACGCCAACATCGACGAGATCATCAGGCTCCACATCGAGGACGAGCTGGGCGGTACCTTCGTACGCTAGCCGGGGGATGCCGGCCTACGCGCCGGCAAGTTTCATGTTGCGCTGCCGCATTCTCCTTGTGGCGTGCGGCATTCGCGGCGCATAAGATTCCCTGGAGTGGACCGTCCCGGACGGTCGCGCCCGCCGGCATGCCGCGTGGGCGAGAATCGGGGAGTCGCATGAGCGCGCGAAAGAGCGTCGAGAGCACGGCCGCCACCGAGGAGAGTGGCCAAGTCGCCATCGTGAAGAAGTACGCCAACCGGCGGCTCTACAACACGGCGACCAGCAGCTACGTGACGCTCGACGAGCTGTCCCGGATGGTGCGCGACGGCGAGGAGTTCGTGGTCTACGACGCCAAGACCGGCGAGGACATCACCCGCTCGGTGCTGACGCAGATCATCCTCGAGGAGGACGGCAAGGGCCGCAACCTCCTGCCGATCGGCTTCCTGCGCCAGCTCATCGGCTTCTACGACGACCAGCTCCACGCCTTCCTGCCGCGCTACCTCGAGCTCAGCATGGAGAACTTCGCCAAGCACCAGGACCAGATCCGCAGCTACATGCAGGACACGTTCGGGCGGTTCTTCCCCTACACCCAGTTCGAGGACATGGCGCGGCAGAACTTGGCGCTGTTCAACCGCGCCGCCAACATGTTCCGGCCGTTCAGCGCCGAGGGCGAGGCCACCGACGCGCCGGCGCGGCCCGAGGCCGACCGTCCCGCCTCGTCGGACGAGGTCCGCGAGCTGAAGCGCCAGATGCAGCAGCTGCAGTCGCAGCTCGATGCGATGAACCGCGGCCAGTCGGAGAAGAAGGCGGGTTGAGGATCGGCACCGCCCTCAGCGGGCGTAGGCGATCTGGTCGCTCCAGTAGCGCTCGATGCCGATGAGCGTGGCGTTCAACTGCTTGAGCTGCTCGGCGGTGACCACCTTGCCGTCCAGCTCCTCGGCGTTCTTGGCGTAGAGCCGGTCGATCCGCGAAGTGAGGTCCAGGCCCTTCTGCGACAGCTTGACCCGTGTCTGCCGCTTGTCGTGTACCGACCGCTCCTGGATCAGGTAGCCGCTTTCCACCAATTTCTTGACATTGTAGGAAACGTTGGAACCGAGATAATAGCCCCTGACCGTCAATTCGCCGACGGTCAACTGCTCCTCGGCGATATTCGATAGAATCAGGGTCTGGACATTGTTGATGTCCTCGATACCCAGCCGATCCAGCTCAGCCTTGATGACGTCGAGAAACCGACGATGCAGCCGTTCGATCAGCCGGATCGTGACGAGATAGTCTTCTTTCACCTTCACCTCGGTGGCCTGGGCAGGGGCCTTCTTGCCGCCAATCGGCGGGGCCTTCGGCGGGCACTCGCCACGCCCTAGGAAATGCTGCCCTCGATCATCTTGATTATCGCGGAAAAATCCAGTGTATCTTTCCCTTGAGCCGCGAAAAGCGCGTAGAGTTGGTAAGCTTCCGCGCCCAGAGGCGTCGCGACGCCAGCCGCCTGCGCCGCCTGCTGGGCGAGGCGGAGGTCCTTCAGCATCATCGCCGCGGCGAATCCCGGCGCATAGTCGCGGTTGGCGGGCGAGGTCGGCACCGGGCCGGGGACCGGGCAATAGCTGGTCAGCGACCAGCACTGGCCGGAAGCCTTCGAGCTGATCTCGAACAGCCTGTCGGTGGAGAGGCCCAGGCGCCTCGCCAGCGTCATGGCCTCGCAGACCGAGATCATCTGGATGCCCAGCATCATGTTGTTGCAGATCTTGGCGGCCTGGCCGGCGCCCGAATCACCGGCGTGGATGACGGCCTTGCCCATCCGGGCGAGCAGGGGCTCGGCACGGGCGAAGGTCGCGGCATCGCCGCCGACCATGAAGGTCAAGGCGGCAGCGGCGGCACCGGCCACGCCGCCCGAGACCGGCGCGTCCAGCATGGCGAAGCTGCGCTCGCCCGCCGCCGCCGCCACGGCGCGGGCACTCTCGACGTCGATCGTCGAGCAGTCGACCAGCAGCGTGCCGGGGGCGGCGCGCGCCAGGATACCGGCCTCGTCGAGATAGGCCGCCCGGACATGCCGGCCCTCGGGCAGCATGGTGAGCACGGCCTCGGCACCGGCGCAGGCGTCGGCGATGCCGGCGGCGGCGGCGAGGCCCGCCTCCTCCGCCGCGCGCATGGCCGAGGCCGAGAGGTCGAATCCCCGCACCTCGTGCCCTGCCCCGGCCAGGTTGCGGGCCATCGGCAGGCCCATGTTGCCCAGCCCGATGAAGCCGATCCGCGCCATCTCCAGCCTCCCGGCTCAGACACCCTGCCAATCGAACGCCAGGTCGCCGCCCGGCAGCGGCGCCATCACGGCCTCGACCTCGTCCGGCGAGACCTCGGCGATGCCGGCATGCGACCAGCGCGGCCGATTGTCCTTGTCGACCAGCAGCGCGCGCACACCCTCCGCGAAGTCGCGGCCGGCGAGGAACCGATGCACCATGCGGTATTCCAGCCGCAGCGCCTCGGCGAGGTCGGCCATGCCGGCGCCGCGGCGGAGCTGGGCGAAGGTCACGGCCAGCGCCAGCGGCGAGCGCCGCGCCAGCTCGGCCAGGCGCTCACGGCCCCACTCGCTCTCGCCGAGCCTGCGCTCGATCTCGGCCAGCGTCGGGGCATCGAAGGCCTGCTCGACCGCCTGCCGCAGGCCCGGCAGCGTGCCGGGCGGTGGATCGCGGCGCAGTGAATCGAGGGCGGCGTCGACCGGCTCGCCGCCGGCCAGCAGCTCCTCGAGCGCCGCCAGCCGATCGCGCGGCACGAAATGCGTGCCGAAGCCGGCTTCCAAGGCGTCACTCGCCTGCAGGCGGGCACCCGTCAGGCCGAGATACATGCCGGTCGCCAGCTGTCGCGACAGTACCCAGGTACCGCCGACATCGGGGAAGAAACCGATCAGCGTCTCGGGCATGGCGACGAGGGTCTGCTCGGTGACGACCCGGTAGCGGCCGTGCGCCGAGATGCCGACTCCGCCGCCCATCGTCACGCCGTCGAGCAGCGCGACATAGGGCTTGGGAAACTGCGATATCCGCCAGTTGAGCCGGTACTCGTCGTGGAAGAAGGGTGCGGCCGCCTCGACGCCCCGCGTGCGCGCCAGATCGGTGACGGCCCGGATGTCGCCGCCGGCGCAGAAGGCGCGGCCACCCGACGCCTTGACCAGCACGGCGGCGACCTCGGGGTCGTCCTTCCAGGCGGCGAGCTGCAGGCTCAGCGCCTGGACCATCTCGCGGGTGAGCGCGTTCAGCGCCGCCGGCCGGTCGAGAACGGCCACTCCCAGGCCACCCCGGCGCTCGAAGCGGATATCGACGGGTCCGCTCATGCCGCGAGCAGCCGCCTGGCGATGATGAGGCGCATGATCTCGTTGGTTCCTTCGAGGATGCGGTGGACACGGGCATCGCGCAGGAAGCGCTCGATCTCGTAGTCCTGGATATAGCCATAGCCACCGTGCAGCTGCAGCGCACGATCGACGATGCCGAAGCACAGGTCGGTGGCCAGCCGCTTGGCCATGGCGCAGGCGACCGTGGCGTCGGCGGCGTCGCGATCCAGCGCCGTCGCCGCCCGCCAGACCATCAGCCGCGCCGCCTCGAGCTCGGTCGCCATGTCGGCGAGCTGAAACCGGGTGTTCTGGAAGTCGGCCAGCTTCTGGCCGAACTGCCGGCGTTCCTGGACATAGGCGAGGCTGCGCTCCAGGCAGGCGCGTGCCGCACCCAGCGAGCAGGCGGCGATGTTGACCCGGCCGCCGTCGAGGCCGCGCATGGCGATCTTGAAGCCCTGCCCTTCCTCGCCCAGCCGGTTGGTCGCCGGCACGCGGCAGCCGTCGAAGGTGATCATCGAGGTGGGCTGGCTCTTCCAGCCGAGCTTCCTCTCCGGGGCGCCGTAGCCGAGGCCCCGCGTGCCCTTCTCGACCAGCAGGGCGCTGATGCCGCCGGCACCCTGCCCGCCGGTGCGGGCCATCACCAGATAGAGGTCGCTGACGCCGCCGCCCGAGATGAAGGCCTTGCCGCCGTCGAGCACATAGGCGTCGCCGTCCAGGCGGGCGGTGGTGCGCAGGCTGGCGGCGTCGGAGCCGGCGCCGGGCTCGGTCAGGCAGTAGCTGGCGAGCTTGTCCATGCCGACGAGGCCGGGCAGCCAGCGCCGGCGCTGGGCGTCGTCGCCGAAGCGGTCGACCATCCAGGCGACCATGTTGTGGATCGACAGGTATGCCGCGGTCGAGGTGCAGCCGGCGGCCAGCTCCTCGAACACGAGTGCCGCCTCGATGCGGCCGAGGCCACTGCCGCCGGACTCCTCGCGGACACAGATGCCGGCGAGGCCGAGGGCGGCGGCGGCGCGCAGGGTGGGGATCGGGAAGTGCGAGGTCGCGTCCCACTCGGCGGCGTGCGGCGCCAGCTCGGCCTCGGCAAACGACCGCGCCATGTCGCGGATCGCCCGTTGCTCCTCGTTGGGCTCGAAGTCCAAGGGCCCGGCCTCCCGCCAGAGATGGCCGCCGGTATCGACCGTGGGATTTCGGGCGTCAACGGCGCGATCGAAGGCGTCGCCGTTGACGCAGCCGCCCCGGGCCTGTTGTCGGACGGGTGCGCTGTTGATAGGACAGGCCGGATTGGAATGGTTCACGAGTGCGATGCCAGGACCCGACGATCACGGCGGCTCGGCCTGCTTTCCGCGGACGCGGATGCGGCGGCCGCGCCAAGCCTCCTGGAGCCGGCGGCTGGTCGCCGAATCGGTGCTGCGGCCGGCCGACCTGATCCAGCCGCTGTTCGTCGCCGAGGGCAGCCGCAAGGCCGAGCCGATCGCCAGCATGCCGGGGATCGAGCGGCGCTCGCTCGACGGGCTGCTGCCGCTGGTGGAGCGGGCGCTGGAGCGCGGCATCCCGGCCGTGGCACTGTTCCCCTGCACGCCATCGGAGCTCAAGAGCGACGACGGCAGGGAGGCATGGAACGAGGACAACCTGGTCTGCCGGACGATCCGCGGCATCAAGCGGCGGTTTCCCGAGATCGGGCTGGTCATCGACGTCGCACTCGATCCCTACACCAGCCACGGCCATGACGGCCTGCTGATCGACGGCGTGATCGACAACGACCGGACCATCGAGGTGCTGGCGAAGCAGGCGCTGGTGCAGGCAGCGGCGGGTGCCGACGTCATCGCACCGTCGGACATGATGGATGGCAGGATCGGCGCCATCCGCCGGGCGCTCGACGCCGGGGGCTTCAGCGGCACGATGATCCTGGCCTACTCGGCGAAATACGCCTCGGCGTTCTACGGCCCGTTCCGCGACGCCGTGGGTAGCTCGGGCACGCTCGGCAAGGCCGACAAGAAGACCTACCAGATGGACCCGGCCAACGGCCGCGAGGCGCTGCGCGAGGTGGCGCTCGACATCGCCGAGGGTGCCGACATGGTGATGGTCAAGCCGGGCCTGCCCTATCTCGACGTGATCCACCGCGTGAAGGACGCATTCGGCCTGCCGACCCTCGCCTACCAGGTCAGCGGCGAGTACGCGATGATCAAGGCGGCGGGCCTGCAGGGCTGGCTCGACCCCGAGGCGGCGATGCTGGAGAGCCTGATGGCCTTCAAGCGCGCCGGCGCCGACGGCATCCTCACCTACGCCGCGCTCGACGTCGCCGCACGCCTCGGCTGAGGCGCGCATTGGCTTTCCACGCCGATCTCCACGTCCACTCGAAGCACTCGCGGGCGACCAGCCGCGACCTCGACCTCGAGCACCTCGCCTGGTGGGCGGCGCGCAAGGGCATCGGCGTGGTGGGCACCGGCGACTGCGTGCATCCGGGCTGGCTGGCCGAGCTCAAGGACAAGCTGACGCCGGCCGGCGGCGGCCTGTTCCGGCTGAAGCCGGAGATCGAGGCCGAGGTGATGCGGACGCTGCCGCCGTCCTGCCGGCGACCGGTCTCCTTCATGCTCTCGACCGAGATCTCGACGATCTACAAGAAGGGCGAGAAGACCCGGAAGGTCCACCACCTGATCTACGCACCCGACTTCGACACGGCCGACCGGCTGGCGGCGAGCCTGGCGCGCATCGGCAACATCGCCTCCGACGGCCGGCCGATCCTCGGGCTGGATTCGCGCGATCTGCTGGAGATCGCGCTGGAGTCCGGGCCCGACGCCTATCTGGTGCCGGCGCACATCTGGACGCCGTGGTTCGCGGCGCTGGGCTCGCAGTCCGGGTTCGATTCGATCGCCGAGTGCTATGGCGACCTGGCACCGCACATCTTCGCCGTCGAGACCGGGCTGTCGTCCGATCCGTCGATGAACTGGCGGGTATCGTTTCTCGACCGCTACCGGCTGACCTCGAACTCCGATGCCCACTCGCCCGGCAAGCTCGGCCGCGAGGCGACTCGGTTCGGCTGCGAGCCGGACTATTTCGCCATCCGGCGGGCGCTGGAGACCGGCGAGGGCTATCTCGGCACGGTCGAGTTCTTTCCCGAGGAGGGCAAGTACCACCTGGACGGCCACCGCAACTGCCGTGTGCGCCTGGAGCCGACCGAGACGCTGGCGCGCGGCGGGCTGTGCCCGGTCTGCGGGTCGAAGGTCACGGTGGGCGTGGCGCATCGCATCGAGATGCTGGCCGACCGCAAGGAGGCCGAGGTGGTGCCGCCGGCCACGGCCGGCGAGGTCGACAGCCTGGTGCCGCTGCCGGAGATCCTGTCCGAGATCGTCGGCAGCGGTGTCGCCTCCAACGCCGTCAACCGGACCTACGACCGCGCCGTCGCCGCACTCGGGCCGGAGCTGGCGCTGCTGGGCGAGGTGCCGGTCGAGGACATCGCGCGGACGGACACGCTGCTGGCCGAGGCGGTCGAGCGGCTGCGCAGCGGGGCGGTGATCCGCGAGGCCGGCTATGACGGCGAGTACGGCGTCATCCGGCTGTTCGAGGAAGGCGAGCTGAGCCGGCGCAGCCGCGGCGAGCTGCTGTTCGACGCACCGGTGCGGCGCAAGGCGAAGCAGGTGGCGGCCAGGCCCGAGGTCCAGGCGCCGCCGGCGCCGGCGGCAGCGCAGCCGCTGCGGCTGGAGGCAGACGGCATCCTCGACGGACTCGACGAGGACCAGCGCCGGGCGGCCGAGCTGGTCGATGGGCCGGTCGTCGTGCTGGCCGGGCCGGGCTCGGGCAAGACGAGGATGCTGACGCGGCGGCTGGCTCACCTGATCGTCGAGCGGGGCGTGCTGAGCGAGGCCTGCCTCGCCGTCACCTTCACTCGGCGGGCGACCGAGGAGCTGCGACAGCGGCTGCGGGCGCTGCTGCCGGTGGGCGTGCCGCTCTGCCCGGTGCACAGCTTCCATTCGCTGGGCCTGACGATCCTGCGCCGGCACGCGGCGGCGCTCGGCCTGCCCGCCGAATTCCGCATCGCCGACGAGGCGGAGCGGGTGGCGGCCCTGGCCGAGGCGATGGGGGTCACTAAGGCCAGGGCGGCGAGGCTGGTGGCAGCGGTGTCGCTGGCGAAGCGCACAAGCGCGACCGCCGAGGGCGATGCGGCCGAGGCTGGAGCCGTGCTGAAACGGCTCGGCAAGGAGCAGGGCTGGATCGACCTCGACGACCTCGTGGACTTGGCCGTGGAGCTGCTGGAGGCCGATGCGGCCGTCGCCACGGCCTGGAGGCAGCGCTTCCGGCACGTCTGCGTCGACGAGCTCCAGGACATCGACCGGCGGCAGTACCGGCTGATCGAGCTGCTGGCGGCACCGGACGGCAATCTCTGCGTCATCGGCGATCCCGACCAGGCGATCTACGGCTTCCGCGGTGCCGACGCGGCGGCCTTCGCCAAGCTCGCTGCGAGCTTTCCTACTGTCCGGACCGTTCGGCTCGGCCGCAATTATCGCTCGACCGGCAGCATCGCCGGGGCGGCGGCCGGGCTCGTCCGAGGGGCCGCCGACACCGTCCGGCCGATGGGCGAGCCGGTGGTGTTGCGGACGGCGGCGAGCGAGGCGGAGGAGGCCGAGCTGGTGGCCTCGACCATCGAGCGCCTGCTCGGCGGACACGACCTCCTGGTCGCGGGCGAGGCCGCCTCGCCGCTGGGCTATGGCGACTTCGCGGTGCTCTACCGCAGCGATGCGCAGTCGGCGGCGCTGCGCGAGGCCCTCGACCGTGCCGGCATTCCCTTCGCCAAGAGCACGCCGGCGCCGATCACCGACCGGCCGGCGGTGCGGGCCCTGCTCGACAGGATCGACCGGGCGGAAGGCGACAGCCTCGCCGACCGCATCGCCGAGGCGGCCGAAGCGCTGCGGCTGGATGGGACGGACGCCGCCGCCATCGCCGAGGCCCGGCAGTGGATCACGAGCATCGCCGCCAGCGATGCCGCGCAGCTGCGCGAGCAGGCGGCGATGGCGACCGAGGCCGATTTCCACGATCCGCGCGCCGACCGGGTGTCACTGCTGACCATGCATGCCGCCAAGGGGCTGGAGTTCCCGGTGGTGTTCGTGGTCGGGCTGGAGGACGGGCTGATGCCGCTGCGCTTCGGCGGCGAGCGCGATGGCGAGGGCGAGGCCGAGGAACGGCGGCTGCTCTACGTCGCGATGACGCGTGCCGAGGACCGGCTGTTCCTGAGCCGCGCGCTCAAACGCGCCTGGCGTGGTGCGGTGCGCGAGCTGCCGCCCTCGCCGTTCCTGCGCGACCTGCCGGCGAGCCTGCTGGTGCAGGAACGGGCGGCCCCGGCTCGCGCGCGGGCGCAGCAGCTCAGGCTGATCTAGAGACCCAGCCAGCCGGCGATGGCCTCGACCTGATCGTCGGCCATCAGGGCCGGGGCGTGGCCGGCGCCGGTGAAGGTGACGAGCTTCGCCTTGGGGCCGCGTCCGGTCATCGCCTCGGCGGTCTCGGCCGACAGCAGCAGGCTGTCGGCGCCTCGGATCAGCAGGGTCGGGCAGGCGATGGCGTCGTAGACCGGCCAGATCTCGATGTCGGCGAGGCCGGCGCCGACGAAGGGCTGGCGGATACGCGGATCGTAGTGCAGCCGCCAGACGCTGCCATCGGTCCGGGCGCTGTGGAAGGCGAGGTGCCGCCACTGGGCGTCGGTGAGCGGGCCGAAAGGCGCGTGGATCTGGCGCAGATGGGCCTCCAGCGCCGCGAGGTCGGGGAACGAGATGTCGAGGCCGAGATAGCGCCCGATCAGCTCCAGCGCCGATTTCGGCACCAGCGGGCCGACATCGTTGAGCACGAGCCGGCGGACCGGCGAGCCGGGCAGCGGGGCGAGGCCCATGCCGATCAGCCCGCCCATCGAGGTGCCGACCCAGTCGCAGGCCTCCACACCCAGCCGCCGCAGCGTCAGGCGGAGATGCTGGCAATAGATCGGCACGGCGTAGCGCAGGGGATCGACCAGCCAGTCGCTGCCGCCACGGCCGGCGACATCGAAGCACAGCACGCGGGCCTTGCGGGACAGCCGCTCGGCCAGGACGTCGAAGTCGCGACCGTTGCGCGTCAGCCCGTGGACGCAGACGACGGTGCGGTCGGCGGCCGGCGGACCCCAGTCGGTGAAGGCCAGCCGCAGCGTCGCCGTGCCGTCGCCGATCTCGACCTTGGCCTGTCGCATGGATTCCTGCCCCTTGCCGGGGCGAGGCTCAGACCGCCGGGGCGCGCCCCGCCCTCGCCGGCACCTCGCCGCGCGCCGCCCCCAGCGTCACCACGCGCTGGTTCACCGTCTCGCGCCACAGGATATAGAGCCCGCTGGCCACGACCAGGGCCATGCCGGCCAGCATCAGCGGGTCCGGCACGTCGCCGAACAGCATAGCGCCGAAGATCATGGCCCAGATCATCTGGGTGTACTGGAAGGGTGCCACCACCGCGGCCGGGCTGCCGCGCGTCGCCATCACCATGCCGGCCTGGCCGGCGCCCTGCAGCAGGCCCGCCGTCGCCAGCAGCGTCAGCTCGTGCATGTTCGGCCACACCCAGCCCTGGACGGCGAAGGGGGCCGAGACCACGAAGATCGCCACGAACAGGCTGAACAGGATGGGGGCCGCCGGCTCGCGCGCGCCGATGCGGCGGAGCACCACGAACGACACCGCGCCCAGCACGGCCGCGGTGATCCCGAGCAGATGGCCGAGGCCCAGGAGGTCGAACTCGGGCCGGATCATGACGAGCACGCCAAGGAAGCCGACGCCGGCCGCCGACCAGCGCCGCCAGCCCACCGACTCCTTCAGCAGCCAGGGCGACAGGGCCGTCACGATGATCGGCGAGGCGAACAGGATGGCGTAGGCGTCGGCCAGCGGCAGCAGGGCGAAGGCCTTCCAGGCACAGACAGCGCAGAACGCGGTCAGCACGCCGCGGGTGACGACGAGGCCCCACAGCTTCGGCTTGAGGGCGGCGAGGCCGCCGCGGCCCCTGGTCAGCGTCAGCACCGGCAGCAGCGCGAACAGCGACAGGATGGCCGCGATGGAGAAGACCGACAGCCGGCCGCTCGCCACCTTGACGGCGGCGTCCGCCGTCGAGAACGAGGCGTAGCTGAGCAGGGCGAACCCGATCCCGCGGACGATGGACCCCTCGGTCGAGGGGGAAGCGACTGCGGTGGCCATCGAGGTCCTCTGGATCGGTCAAGTGACACAGAGGAAGATAGTCGATCGGGGGTGGTGATTCGGATAACGCTTTGCGCATTGCTGCAATGCAGCAACGCGTTCGTGGCAGCGACGCAACAGTCCTAGCTGTCGGAGAACAGCTCGGTCGACAGGTAGCGCTCGGCGAAGGAGGCGACGATGGCGACGATGCGCTTGCCGGCCATCTCCGGCCGCGACGCGATCTCGAGCGCCGCCGCCAGCGTGGCGCCCGAGGAGATGCCGACCGGGATACCCTCCATCGCCGCCACCTCGCGGGCGGTGGCGAAGGCGGTCTCGTTGCCGATGGCCAGCACCTCGTCGATCAGGTCGCGGTCGAGGATGCGCGGCACGAAGCCGGCGCCGAGGCCCTGGATCTTGTGGGGGCCCGGCTTGCCGCCGGCCAGCACCGGGCTGTCCTCGGGCTCGACCGCCACGATGCGCAGCTCCTTCAGCCGCGGCTTCAGCACCTGGGCACAGCCGGTGATGGTGCCGCCGGTGCCGATGCCGGCGACGATCGCGTCGACCCGGCCGCCGGTGTCGCGCCAGATCTCCTCGGCCGTGGTCCGACGATGCACCGCCGGGTTGGCCGGGTTCTCGAACTGCTGCAGGACGATCGACCCCGGCAGCTCGCGGCGCAGCCGCTCGGCGGCGTCGATGGCGCCGCGCATGCCCTTGGCCGCCGGCGTCAGCTCCAGCTCGGCGCCGAGGAAGCGCAGCATCCGCCGGCGCTCGACCGACATGCTCTCGGGCATGGTGAGGATCAGCCGGTAGCCCTTGGCGGCGCAGACGAAGGCGAGGGCGATGCCGGTGTTGCCCGAGGTGGGCTCGATGATGACGCCGCCCGGCTTCAGGCGCCCCGCCGCCTCGGCCGCCTCGATCATCGCCAGGGCGATGCGGTCCTTCACCGAGGCCAGGGGATTGAAGAACTCGAGCTTGGCCAGGATCTCGGCCTCGCAGCCGCGCGCCGCGGGCAGGCGGTTGAGGCGCACCAGGGGCGTGTTGCCGATCGTCTCGCAGATCGAGCCGTAGATTCCGCCCCGCCCCACCTCACCCGCCTGCTGCATCGGCCACACCTCGCCCGCTCGTTCGGATCCCGCGGCGGCGAATGTAGCCACCGGGCCGCCGCCGTCCAGCCGCAGCGGCAGCCTCGCTGTTCAGCCGACCGGTCCGGGGCTACATCGGCGGGCGGCTGGCCGGGCGGGGATTGGAGTGCGGGCATGGTTTGGTGGCTGACCCGATGGCTGAGGCGCGCCGTCCTGCTGCTGGCCGTGGTGTTCGCGACGCTGCTGGCCGGGCGCGCCATCGACACCCAGCGCGGCCCGCCATTGCAGCCCTGGCACACCCATGTCCCGAAAGAGCTGGACCGGACCGAGCTCGAGCGCACCGACTGGGCCGGATACCTCGCCGCCGAGCAGGCGGCGTTCGATGGCGTGCGCCGGGAGGTGACCGACAGGCTGCCGCCCGAGGCGCGGGTGCCGGCCAACCGCTACTTCGCCGGCAGCCCGATCCATCCCGCTGCGTTCGCGCACGACTGGAACCGCTCGTTCGCGCTGGAGCCGGACGGGCCGCCGAAGGGTGTGGTGGTGCTGCTGCACGGCCTCACCGACGCGCCCTACAGCCTGCGCCACGTCGCGCGCCTCTACCGCGCGCACGGCTACCTGGCACTCGGCATCCGGCTGCCGGCCCACGGCACGGTGCCGGCGGCGCTCACCGAGGTCGAATGGGAGGACTGGCTGGCGGCGACCCGGCTGGCGGTGCGCGAGGCGCGGCGCAGGGTCGCGGCGCCGGCCCCCTTGCACATCGTCGGCTATTCCAACGGCGGCGCCCTGGCGCTGAAATATGCGCTGGATGCCATCGAGGACGGGCAGCTCGCCCGGCCCGACAGGCTGGTGCTGATCTCGCCGATGATCGGCGTCACCGCCTTTGCGCGCTTCGCGGGGCTCGCCGGCCTGCCGGCGATCTTCCCGGCCTTCGCCAAGGCCGCCTGGCTGGACAGCCTACCGGAGTTCAATCCGTTCAAGTACAACTCCTTCCCGGTCAACGCCGCCCGCCAGTCGTCGCGGCTGACCGGTGCGCTGCAGGGCCAGATCGCCGACTTCGCCGGGCGCGGGCTGCTCGGCCGGCTGCCGCCGACCCTGACCTTCCAGTCGGTGCTCGATTCGACGGTGAGCGCCAGCGCGGTGGTCACGGCGTTCTACGGGCGGCTGCCGGACAATGGCAGCGAGCTGGTGCTGTTCGACCTCAACCGCGGCACCAAGCTCGGCCCGCTGATCCAACCCTCGGCGGAGGCCATGCTCGGCCGGATGCTGCCGCCGCCGCCACGCGCCTTCCGGTCGACCGTGATCAACAACGCCATCACCGGCAGCGACGAGGTGGCCGAGAGCGTCGTCGAGCCGGGCAGCAGCGAGGAGCGCTCGCGACCGCTGGGGCTGGTCTATCCGAGGAGCGTCGTCTCGCTGTCGCACGTCGCCCTGCCCTTCCCGCTCAGCGACAGCCTCTACGGCCTCGAGCCCGACGAGGACGAGTTCTTCGGCGTCCACCTCGGCACGGTGGCGGCGCGCGGCGAGCGCGGCACGCTGATCGTCAGCATCGATTCGCTGCTGCGGATGTCGTCCAACCCGTTCTTCGCCTATGTGCTGGAGCGCATCGCGGAAGGCATCGCCGACGGGCCGTCCGGCTGAGCGGCCGGACGTTCCGCGCGCTCCTGCTGGCGCAGCCACATCTCGGCGTAGAGACCGCCGAAGGCCAGCAGGGCGGCGTGATCGCCGCGCTCTACCACCCGGCCGCCCGACAGCACGACGATCTCGTCGGCATCGACGACGGTCGACAGGCGGTGGGCGATGACCAGGGTGGTGCGGCCGCTGGCGACGCGCTGCAGCGCGCCCTGCAGCGCCTGCTCGGTACGGCTGTCGAGGGCGGAGGTGGCCTCGTCCAGCACCAGCAGCGGCGGATCCTTGAGCAGCACGCGCGCCATGGCGACGCGTTGCTTCTCGCCGCCCGACAGCTTGAGGCCGCGCTCGCCCACGAGGGTGGCATAGCCCTCGGGCAAGCTCGCCACGAGGTCGTGGATCTGCGCCATGCGGGCCGCCTGCTCGATCTCGGACTGCGAGGCGTCGGGACGGCCATAGCCGATGTTGGCGGCTATGGTGTCGTTGAACAGCACGGTGTCCTGCGGCACGACGCCGACCGCCCGGCGCAGCGAGTGCTGGGTGACGTCGCGCACGTCCTGGCCGTCGATGCGCACCGCCCCGTCCTGGACGTCGTAGAAGCGGAACAGCAGGCGCACGAGCGTCGACTTGCCGGAGCCCGAGGGCCCCACCACGGCGAGCTTGCGGCCGGCCGGGATGGTGAAGCCCACATCCTCCAGGATCGGCCGGCGCTCGTCGTAGGCGAAGCGCACGCGCTCGAAGCGGACCTCGCCGCCGGCCAGCCGCAGCGCCGGCGCACCGGCGGCATCCCGCACCTCCGGCGCGAGCCGGCGCAGCGCGCCGACATTCTCGAGGTCGATCAGCGACTGCTTCAGCTCGCGGTACATCACGCCCAGGAAGCTCAGCGGCAGATAGAGCTGGAGGACGAAGGCGTTGACCAGCACGACGTCGCCGACGGTGAGGCTGCCGGCGATCACCCCGCGCGCCGCCTGCCACATCACCAGCGTGACGCCGACGGCGATGATGGCGGCCTGACCGGCGTTGAGCGCGGCGAGGCTGGATTCCGAGCGCACCGCCGCCTTCTCGTAGCCCTCGAGCGAGCGGTCGAGGCGCGCCGTCTCGTGGGCCTCGTTGGTGAAGGCCTTGACCATCTCGAAGTTGATCAACCCGTCGACCGCCTGGCCGCTCAGCTGGTTGTCGCGCTCGTTCATCTCGCGGCGGAAGCGGGCGCGCCAGTTGGTGGTGACGATGGTGAAGGCGGCATAGGCGGCGATGGTGAGGAAGATGGTGACGGCGAAGGAGGGCGGATAGCGCCAGAGCAGGATGCCCAGCACCAGGACCAGCTCGAGGATGGTGGGCACCAGGCTGAACAGCGCGGTCTGCAGGAGGAAGCCGACGGCCCGCACCCCGCGCTCGATCGCCCGGCTGAGCTCGCCGGTGCGGCGCTGCAGGTGGTAGCGCAGCGAGAGGTCGAAGAGGTGGGCGTAGAGATCGCGGGCGATGACGCGGCCGGCGCGCTGGGCGACGTTGGCGAAGACGGCGTCGCGCAGCTCCATGAACAGCGAGGCGCCGAGCCGGGCGGCGCCATAGGCGAGCAGCGCCGCCAACGGCACGGCCGCCAGCCCCTGCACGGCCAGGCCGTCGACGACCGCCTTGAGGAAGAACGGCACCGAGATATTGACGAGCTTGGCGGCGACGAGGAAGCCCACCGCCACCAGCACGCGCCGCCGCAGCCGCGGCTCGTCGCGCGGCCACAAGTGCGGCAGCACGAGGCGCGCGACCTCGCGCCAGCCGGTGGCGTCGGCGCTCACGCCTGTTGACTCAGATCGAGATGCCCTGGGCCGGCCAGTGTACCCAGGTGGCCAGATGCAGCCGGCGCATCAGCGCCGGGCTCTCGAGGATGGCACGGCGCTCGGCCTTGTCGAGGGCGGCGGGCCCGAGGAACACCGCCTTGCGCTCCAGCAGCGCGGGCGGCGGCGCGGTGCCCTCCAGCTCGCGCCGGTCGATCAGGTCGACATGCAGGGCATTGCGCCGGGGATCCATGAGCGAGCGGACGAACGGGTCCGGGGCCCGCGGCTCGGCGGCCTTCTGCCAGAGCAGCGCATCCAGGCGCCGCAGCACCGGCGGCGGGGCGGTCTCCTCCTGGATCAGCAGCAGGCCGCGCCGGCGCAGCGTGTCCGCCATGTCGTCCCGGCCGGAGACCAGCGCCAACGGAATAGCGAGGCACAGGCCGGCGAGCACGGGCGTCAGCCACAGCAGCAGCATCGGCGTGGCGAAGCCGATGAGCAGGGTGGCGGCGATGCCGGCGACGGTGACCCAGCCGAAGGTGCCGATGGCGGCGCGCAGGCTGCCGGACTCGGCCTGCCGCTTCTGCGGGCTCCAGTCGATGGCGGCACCGAGCAGGATCGAGCTGACGAAGCGGGTGTGGAACAGCATCATGATCGGCGCCAGCAGCGCCGAGTAGACGGTCTCGACGACCGCGCTCGCCAGCAGCCGCACGGCACCGCCGAGCTTGCGGCGGCGCGGCCCGTCGATCAGGGCCAGCAGCAGGCCCATGACGCGGGGCAGGAACAGCAGGCCCAACGTGGCGAGGAGCAGCACCGTGGCCTCGGTGCCCACCGACACCGGCAGGGTCGGGAACGGCCAGCCGGCGGTGAAGTAGACCGGCTGGCCGTAGGTCAGCTCCCAGGCCTGGGCGGCCGACAGCATGAGGAACAGCAGCCAGAGCGGCGAGGTGACGTAGGCCATCACGCCGATCGCCAGGTGGAGCCGGCTGACCCAGTGCAGGTTGCGCCCGAACAGCACCCGCAAGTGCTGCATGTTGCCCTGGCACCAGCGACGGTCGCGGGTGGCGAACTCCTCGATGCCGGGAGGCGACTCCTCATAGGATTCGTGCAGGTCGTCGGCGATCCAGACCTGCCAGCCGCCGCGGCGCATGAGGGCTGCCTCGACGAAGTCGTGGCTCAGGATCTCGCCCCCCAGGGGGGCCCGTCCGGGCAGCAGCGGCAGGCCGCAGAGCTTCACCCAGGGGGCTATGCGGATGATGGCGTTGTGGCCCCAGTAGTTGCCCTCGCCCATCGCCCAGTAGCTGATGCCGGTGGCGGACAGCGGCCCGTAGAGCTCGCCGGCCAGCTGCAGGAAGCGCGCGAACATGGTGCGGCCGCGGATCAACTTGGGCGGGGCCTGTATCAGGCCGACCTGCGGATTGGCGTCCATCCGCTCGACCAGCGCGACCATGCTGCGCGCCGTCATCAGGCTGTCGGCGTCCAGCACCAGCATGTAGGCGTAGCCGCTGCCCCAGCGGGTCAGGAAGTCCTCGATGTTGCCGCTCTTGCGGCGGCGGTTCTTCAGGCGGCGGCGATAGAAGATGCGGTCGCCGCCGGGCACCGCCTGCCGCAACGCCTGCCAAGCGTCGATCTCGGCGAGCCAGACATCGGGATCGGTGGTGTCGCTGAGGATGAACAGGTCGAAGCGGCCGCCCTGCGGGCCGGCCTCGGCGAGATCCTCCCACATCGCCCGCAGCCCGGCGAACACCCGCTGGGGATCCTCGTTGTAGATCGGCATCACCAGCGCCGTGCGCTGGCCGGTGGGAAGCTGGACCGGCCGGTCCGGCGCCGGCCGGGAGCGAGCGAGGATGCGGCCCAGCATCACGGCCGCCCCGGCGCTCAGCGTCCAGAACGACTGGGCCAGCCAGAGCAGCAGGATGGCGAAGACGGCGGTATGGGCGATGTCGAGCAGGCTCAGGCCGTCGGTGGCCAGGATCTGGAGGAAGGTGCTCGTCCCCCAGAAGGTGGTCGTCAGGATGAGGGCGGTGAAGGCCAGCCGGCGATGCCGGGCGCGGCGCGACAGCTCGGCCTCGCGCTCCTCGGCCTCGTCGTGCAGCCCGTCGCCGTTGCGCGGCACCACCAGCCGCCGCAGCCGCCACGCGGCGCGCCGCCAGTCGATGACCGAGCCCAACTGCTGCGACAGGATCTCGAGTGGATTGGCCGACGGAGCGACCAGTCGGCCCTCGTCTACCTCGGGCTCGTCGCCCCAGAGCTGCGAGCGCGCCGCCTCCAGGGAGACGAGGATCGCTTCCTCGGTGGAATCGACGTCGAGGCTGTGGGAGCAGCGCGCCACGACCTCGCGGCTCAGCGCCTCGGCCGCCAGCTCGTCGAGGCCGGCCGCCCGCAAATAGGCGACGACACGCTCCTGGGCCAAGCCCCAGCGCCCCGACGATCTTCCCGAGCCGTGTCGCGGCAGACTAGTCACGGCGGAGCTGTGCATCAGCGAGCCTCGCGCGCCTTCCGCCTTATTTGGTCAGGTCTTGTCGATGCGGTAAAGCCATGTCTCGGAGATCTGGCGGGCACCGTTGGTGAGCAGGCTGCGCAGTTCCACGCCGTCTTTTCCTTCCGGCCGGATGTCGATCGTGACCCGCCAACCGTTCGTCACCGGGTTCCGCTCCAGCAACGCCGGCGAGCACGTACCGTTCCGACATTCGAGCACGACTTCCGGCCGGGCGTCGGGCGCCAGCGCGTCGGGCGCCGGCGGGCCGAAATCGACGATCAGCCGGCGCGAATCGGCGATGCGCTCCGGGGCCGTGGGGCCACCGGCGATGCCGACACGGGTACCGAGCACCGGTGCCAGGCCCACGGCCAGCGGCTCCTGCAGCGACCAGATCAGCCGGTACGAGAAGCGCAGCTCCTGGCCTACGGTGACGGCGGCCATCGGCGTCCAGAAGGCGACGATGTTGTCGTGGGTCTCGTCGGGCGTGGGGATCTCGATCAGGCGCACCGAGCCCTTGCCCCAGGCCCCCTTGGGCTCGACCCACAAGTGCGGCCGCAGCTCGTACCGGGCGTCGAGATCCTCGTAGTTGCTGAACTCGCGGTTGCGCTGCAAGAGGCCGAAGCCGCGCGGATTGTCCTCCTCGAAGACGCTGAGCCTGAGGTCGCTCGGGTTGACCAGCGGCCGCCAGGTCAGCTCGCCGCTGCCGCGCCAGACCGACAGGCCCTCGCTGTCGTGGACCTGCGGCCGCCAGTCGTCGACGTTCACCCGGTCGTTGTCGCCGAAATAGAACATGCTGGTCAGCGGCGCGATGCCGACCTGCTCGACATCCGCCCGGAAGAACAGGGAGGCGTCGACGTCGACGATCGTCCGCTCGCGCGGCGCCACGTCGAAGCGGTAGGCGCCGACGACGCTGGGGCTGTCGAGCAGGGCATAGATGACCAGCGGCTCGAACGGCTGCAGCGGCCGCTCGATCCAGAAATGGGTGAAGCTGGGGAACTCCTCGGGCCGGCCGAGGCCGGTGTTGAGGGCGAGGCCACGCGCCGACAGGCCGTAGCGGGTACCCTTGGCGAGAGCGCGGAAGTAGCTGGCACCCAGGAAGACCAGCAGGTCGTCGAGCGCCGGGCCGCCGTGCAGCGGATAGTGGACGCGAAAGCCCGCGAAGCCCATGTCGGGCCGCAGGTGCTCCTCGATGCGGTTCGGCCCGAAGTCGAACAGCGAGGCGTCGTAGAGCACCTCCTGCGCCTGGCCGTCGGCGACGACGTGGATGTGCACCGGCTCACGGAAATAGGAGCCGGGATGGAAAAACTGCAGCTGGTAGCCGGGCGCGCCGGCCCAGACCGCGTGCTCGGGCCTGAATCGGATCTGGCGGTACTGGTCGTAGCTGAGCTGCGTCAGCTCGGCGGGGGCCTGCGGCCGCGCCTGGTAGGCCTCCTGGGCCATGTCGCGGGCGCGCTGGATCAGCCGCTCGAACGAGAACGGATGCGCCTCACCCAGCGCCGGCGCCTGCGCCCAGGCCCGACGGCCCGGCGCCGTCGCCAGCAGCGCAAGGGAAGACACGGTCAACGCCAAGGTACGGCGCGACAAGCGCTGCGCGCAGATTCCGCTCACGACGCGAGGTGCTTCCCCTTCAGGGCAGGAGCGCTTTCTGCTGCGCCACGAGACCGCCGCCGCCCCCGCGACCGGCGATTTCCACAATGCCATCAGCGCGCGCCCCGCAAATGAAGTTTAGACCGGTTTCTTTGATCCCAACAAGTTAAACTTCCCAACGGGCCCGCCCCCTCCTCAAGCGCACCGGATCCCGCCGCCGGAGCCGCCGGCTCCATCGGGCGCTGCGGCCGATTTCCTCTCGCAAGCGCAGCACCGAGCACTGCCGAAACCTCGTCCACCCCTGTTTGTGACGGCCAAGGCTCGTCGCGCGCTATATAGTGTCGCCAGCGGCTTTTGCCCGCCTCGAAGGAGGTCCCGATGCTGCGCACCGTTCTGATCTGCCTCGCACTGGCCGCGACGGCGCCGTCCGCCGCCCGGGCCATGGGATCCACCGACACGCCCGGCGCCGGCAGCACGCCCTACGACCAGGCGGTCAAGCTGGTCGAGCAGGAGGACTACAAGGGCGCCGTGGCGCTGCTCTCCGGGTTCGTCGGCACCAACCCGGCCCATGCCGACGCCTGGAACTATCTCGGCTATGCACAGCGCAAGCTCGGCGATTTCCCCTCGGCGCTCTCGGCCTACGGCAAGGCGCTGGCGTTGCAGCCAGAGCACAGGGGCGCCAACGAATATCTGGGCGAGCTCTATCTGCAGATGGACGACCTCGCCAAGGCGAGGGAGCGGCTGGCGGTGCTCGACAAGGCCTGCTGGCTGCCCTGCGACGAGTATACCGAGCTGAAGGGCCAGATCGACGCCTACGAGGCCGCGAGGCCGGCCAAGTCCAGCTGACGGGATGCGCCGCCTCCTCTGCATCCTGGTCCTGGCGCTGCTGTCCACGCTTCCCGGCACCGCCGCCGCCATGGGGTGCTTCCCGTCGGCGACGCTGCAGCCGCGGCTGGTGCCCGTCGCCCTTCCGGAGGGTGCGAGCGTCGAGCTGACCTTCCTCGGGCACTCGACCTTCCTGATCGAGAGCCGCGGCGGCACCCGGGCCGTGACCGACTACAACGCCTATGTCCGCGCGCCGGTGACGCCCGACATCGTCACCATGAACAACTTCCACGACACGCATTTCACCGATCACGTCGAGCCGGGCGTGCGGCACGTGCTGCGCGGCTGGAACCCGTCCGGCGGCCCGGCCGAGCACGACGTGACGGTGAACGACCTGCGGGTGCGCAACGTGCCGACGGCGGTGCACGGCCGGGTGGGCGACCAGGCGCTCGGCAACTCGATCTTCGTGTTCGAGACGCCCGACCTCTGCATCGCCCATCTGGGCCACCTGCACCACGTGCTGCTCGACACCCAGCTCGGCGAGATCGGCCAGATCGACGTGCTGCTGGTGCCGATCGACGGCAGCTATACGATGTCCCAGGACGAGATGGCGCGGGTCATCGACCAGATCGGCCCGGCCGTGGTGGTGCCGATGCACTATTTCGGCGGCTACAGGCTGTCGCAATTCCTGGAGCTGATGCGGCCGCGCTGGGAGGTGGTGATGTCGGGGACGCCGAAGCTGGCGCTGTCGCGGGTGACGTTGCCCTGGCGGCAGATCATCGTCCTGCCCGGCGGTTGAGAAGACGCCGACGATGAACCTGGTCGAGACATTGCTGACGGCGTTGCGCGAGCGCGGCGCCGGCGAGCTGTTCGGCATACCCGGCGACTTCGCCCTGCCCTTCTTCAAGATCGCCGAGGAGAGCGCCATCCTGCCGCTGCACACGCTGAGCCACGAGCCGGCCGTGGGCTTCGCCGCCGACGCCGCGGCGCGCTTCCGCGGCACGCTGGGCGTGGGCGTCGTGACCTACGGCGCCGGCGCCTTCAACATGGTCAACGCCGTGTCGGGTGCCTGGGCCGAGAAGTCGCCGGTGGTGGTGATCTCGGGCGCTCCCGGCACGCGCGAGAGCGCCTCGGGCCTGCTGCTGCACCACCAGGGCCGCTCGCTCGACACCCAGTACCGGGTCTATCGCGAGATCACCTGCGCCCAGACCCTGCTGGACGACGCCGCTGCGGCTCCGGCCGAGATCGCCCGCGTGCTGGATGCGGCCCTCGACCAATCGCGGCCGGTCTATATCGAGGTGCCGCGCGACATGGTGCGCGAGCCCTGCGCGCCGGTGCCGCCGCACCTGCCGCTGGCCGGCGATCCCGACGCGGTCGCCGCCTGTGCGGACGAGGTGATGGCGCGGCTGCGGGCGGCATCGCGGCCGGTGCTGATGGTCGACGTCGAGGTGCGGCGCTTCCGGCTGGAGGAGAAGGTCGCCGAGCTGGCGCGGCGCCTCGCCATCCCGGTGGTCACCACCTTCATGGGCCGCGGGCTGCTGACCGAGGAAGCGGCACCGCTGGTCGGCACCTATCTGGGCGTGGCCGGCGATCCGGCGATCACCGGGCTGGTCGAGGGCTCGGACGGCCTGCTGCTGCTGGGCGTCATCCTCTGCGACACCAATTTCGGCGTCAGCGCCGGCAAGCTCGACCTGCGCCGCACCATCCAGGCGCTCGACCGGCAGGTGTCGCTGGGCTTCCACAGCTACCGCGACATACCGCTCGCCGATCTCGTGGAGGCGCTCCTCGCCCGCGCCTCGCCGCTCGGCAGCGCCGGGGCCGCCGCACCGCCGGCCTATCCGCGCGGGCTCGTCGCCGACGACCAGCCGATAGCACCGGCCGACATCGCCCGTGCGGTCAACGACAGCTTCGAGCGGCATGGCGCCATGCCCATCGCCGCCGACATGGGCGACTGCCTGTTCACCGCCATGGACATCGCCGACAGCGGCCTCGTGGCGCCCGGCTACTATGCCGGCATGGGGTTCGGCGTGCCGGCCGGCATCGGCGCCCAGCTGGCGACCGGCCGGCGCAGCCTGGTCCTGGTCGGCGACGGCGCCTTCCAGATGACGGGGTGGGAGCTGGGCAACTGCCGCCGCCTGGGGATCGATCCGATCGTGCTGCTGATGAACAACAGGAGCTGGGAGATGCTGCGCTGCTTCCAGCCGGAATCGCGCTTCAACGACCTCGACGACTGGCGGTTCGCCGACATGGCGGCGAGCCTGGGCGGCATCGGCCGCCGCGTGGAGACCCGCGCCGAGCTGGCCTCGGCGCTGGAGGAGGCCCGCTCGGACCGCGGCCGCTTCCATCTGATCGAGGCGATGATTCCGCGCGGCGTGCTGTCGGACACGCTGGCGCGCTTCGTCGCCGGCGTGAAGCGCCTGCAGCGGCCGCAGGGGGCCACGGCATGAGCCGCATGGGCTGGCGGACGCTGCTGCGCTGGATCCTGCGCCTGGCCTACCGCGCCGAGCTGCGGGGTGCCGAGAACCTGCAGGGCCTCGGCGACCGCGTGCTGATCGTGGTCAACCACGTCTCGTTCCTCGACGCGGCCCTGCTGATGGCGTTTCTCGACGGGGCGCCGGTCTTCGCCATCAACACCGAGATCGCGCAACGCTGGTGGGTGAAGCCGCTGGGCCGGGTCGCCGACTTCTTCGCACTCGACCCGGCCAATCCGCTGGCGACCAAGACGCTGATCGCCAAGGTCAAGGAGGGCCGGCCCTGCGTGATCTTCCCCGAGGGGCGGATCAGCGTCACCGGTGCTCTGATGAAGGTGTATGCCGGCCCGGCCTGGATCGCCGACAAGACCGACGCCGTCGTCGTGCCGGTGCGGATCGACGGCGCCGAGCGCTCGCCGTTCAGCCGCCTCAACCGCGGCCAGGTCCGCCGTGTGCTGTTCCCCAAGATCAAGGTCACGATCGTCGAGCCGCGGCGGATCGCGCTCGACCCGGCCCTGCGCGGCAAGGTCCGGCGCAAGGCGGCGAGCCTGCAGCTCTACGAGATCATGTCCGACATGGTCTTCCGCACCCAGGACCTCGGCGAGACGCTGGTCGAGGCGGTGCTGCGGGCACGGCACATCCACGGCGGCGGCTTCACGGCCGTGCAGGATCCGACAGGCGCCAGGATCAGCTACAACAGGCTGCTGACGGGTGCGGTGGCGCTCGGCAAGCCGCTGGCCGGCCTGACCAGCCGGGGCGAGCATGTCGGCGTGCTGCTGCCCAACGTGAATGCCGCCATCGTGACGTTCCTGGCGCTGCAGACCTATGGCCGCGTGCCGGCGATGCTCAATTTCTCGACCGGCACCGGCAACATGCAGGCCGGTCTCGTCGCCGCCGGCGTCGAGCGCATCGTCACCTCGCGCGCCTTCGTCGAGAAGGCCAAGATCGAGAAGACGATCGAAGCTCTCGCCGAGCAGGCGGAGATCATCTGGCTCGAGGACGTCGGCGCCGACATCGGCCTCGGCGCCAAGCTCGCGGCGATGCTCGACCTGCCGCGGCTGCGCAGCCTGCACCGGTCGTTCGGCGTCCGCCGCGACGATCCGGCGGTAATCCTGTTCACCTCGGGCTCGGAGGGTCGGCCCAAGGGCGTGGTGCTGAGCCACGGCAACATCCTGACCAACTGCGCCCAGGCGGCCGCCAGGGTCGACTACAACGAGCTCGACACCTGCTTCAACGCCCTGCCGGTGTTCCACAGCTTCGGCCTAACGGCCGGCACGCTGCTGCCCCTGGTCAGCGGGGTGAAGGTGTTCATGTACCCTTCGCCGCTGCACTACCGCGTCGTGCCGGAGATGATCTACGACGTGCAGGCGACGATCATGTTCGGCACCAACAGCTTCCTCAAGGGCTACGGCCGCGCCGCCGACCCTTATGACTTCCGCTCGCTGCGCTACGTCTTCGCCGGCGCCGAGCCGATCCAGGACGAGACGCGCGACCAGTGGTTCGAGAAGTTCGGCATCCGCCTGCTCGCCGGCTACGGCGCCACCGAGACCTCGCCGGTGCTGGCGCTGAACACGGCGATGCACCAGTGCTGGGGCACGGTCGGCCGCTTCCTGCCGGGCATCGAATGGCGGCTGGAGCCGATGCCCGGCATCGAGGAGGGCGGCCGGCTGTGGGTGAAGGGGCCCAACGTCATGCTGGGCTACCTGCGCTACGAGAAGCCCAAGGTGCTTGAGCCGCCGGAGGACGGCTGGTACGACACCGGCGACATCGTCAAGCTCGACGAGCTGGGCTTCGTCACCATCCTCGGCCGGGCCAAGCGCTTCGCCAAGATCGGCGGCGAGATGGTGAGCTTAGCGGCGGTCGAGAACGTCGTGGCCGAGGTGGCGCCCGGCCAGCACCATGCCGTCGTCGCGGTCCCCGATCCGCGCAAGGGCGAGCGGCTGCTGCTGGTCACCGACGCCGCCGGGCTCGACCGGGCCAGGATCGGCGAGGCGATGCGCAAGCGCGGCATGAGCGAGCTGAGCCTGCCGGCCGAGGTCGTGCAGGTCGAAGCCCTGCCGCTGCTCGGCACCGGTAAGACCGACTATCCGGCGATCCAGAAAATGCTGGCCGAGCGCAAGGCCGAGGCCGCGGCACCGGCAGGGGCATGAACGTCGGCGGCCTGGCGGCGTGGCTGGTGGAGCGGGCCGACGCCGGCACGCGGCTGAACGATCTGTTCGTCGGCTTCTGCGAGCGGCTGGCGGACGGCGGGCTGCCGGTCTGGCGGGCGACACTGGGCCTGGAGACGCTGCACCCCGAGCACGCCGGATGGCTGCTGGTCTGGCAGGGCGGCGCGCTGGTTCCACGCGCCAGCTACGCCCGTGCCGGCATCCTCCAGGCTCCGAACTACGTCAACAGCCCGACGCGCATCGTCGACGAGACCGATGCGCCCTTCCGCTGCCACATCGCCGAGGGTCCGGGCGACATGCCGCTGATGCAGGAGCTGGCGGCCGAGGGTGCCACCGACTACTACATGCTGCCGCTGCCCTTCCTCGACCGGTCGCGCTCGTCCAACATGTCGTTCGCGACGAGGCAGGCAGGCGGATTCGCCGACGGAGAGCTGTCGGCGCTGGTCCTGGCCGCCAAGCTGCTGAGCCCCTATGCCGAGCGGGTGGCGATGCGGCAGGTCGCCATCGAGGTGCTGGACAGCTATGTCGGCAGGCTGGCCGGCCAGCGCGTCCTCGACGGCCAGATCGAGCGCGGCGAGGTACGGACCATCGCCGCCGCCATCTGGTGCTGCGACCTGCGCGGCTTCACCGCCATGAGCGAGCGGCTGCCGCGCGGCGAGACGGTGGCGCTGCTGAACCGCTGGTTCGACGCCGTCGGTGCGGCGCTGGAGCCGCGGGGCGGCGAGATCCTGAAGTTCATGGGCGACGGCCTGCTGGCGGCCTTCACCGGCGCGGATGCCTGCGCCCGCGCGCTCGAGGCCGCGCAGGATGCGATCGCCGGCTGCGAGCGGCTGAACGCGCAGCTCGCAGCCGAAGGCCGGGCGACGCTCGCGTTCGGGCTCGGCCTGCATGTCGGCGACGTCGAGTTCGGCAACATCGGCACCCACGACCGGCTGGACTTCACCGTGATAGGCCCGGCGGTGAACCAGGCCAGCCGTCTGCAGGATCTCAGCAAGACCGCCGGCAGCCCGATCGTCGCCTCGGCCGATTTCGCCGCCGCATGCGGCAGGCCCATGCGCCATCTGGGCAGCCGCGAGCTGCGCGGCGTCGAGCAGCCGGTGGAAACCTACGGCATCTGACGCAGGCTACGGCTCGACCGTCACGGCGAAGGCGTGAGGCGAGCCCTCGCCACCAGGGACGATGCGATTGTGTCCCGGCGCGAGTGCCGCGCGATCGCTCGACAGCTCGCGGCCGATGGCGACACCGTCCACGACCGTTCCCAGCAGGCTCCCGAGGTCGCGCACGAAGATGTCGTGGCCCTCGGCCGCGATCGAGAAATGCGCCCGCGACAGCCGGTAGGGCTCGGTATCGGTCAGCTCAAGATCGACATGATGGCCGACCACCGGCTCCCGCGGTGCCGCCCGCCGGCCGACGACGTAGGGAAAGCGCCGGATGACCAGCCGCGCCTTGCCCATGCCGAGCCTGGCCGCCGGGCTGTCGGCCTCGATCACCACCTTCGGCAGCCGGGCGGCGGCCGCCTCGTCGACATCGGTGCCGTGGTGCAGCCGGTCGAGCATCGACTGGACGTCGCGCAACCGCGAGCTCAGCCGCAGCAGCAGCCGGTAGGCCAGCTGCGGATTGACCTGGGCGTGGTCGAGAAAGGCCTGCCGCGGGATCAGCTCGGCCTCGACCTCGCTGACGGCCCGGAGCGTGGCGCTGCGCTCGCGGTTCTCGAGCACGCCCATCTCGCCGACATATTCGCCGGTACCGATGCGGCCGAGCAGGATGCCGTCTTGGCCGACCTCGCGGACCGCCTCGACCTCGCCGCTGCGCAGGAAGAAGGCGCAGTCGCTGGGCGAGCCCTGGCGGACGAGTACCTCACCCGGCGCGTAGACACGGATGGTCATGGCCGCCTCCCTTCGAGCCACACCCTGCCGCCGATGGTGACGGTGGCGGGGCGCGAGGGCAAGCCGGGGCGGAAGCGAGCGCCAGGCAGCGACCGGCATGGGACCGGCCGCTGCCGTCGGCCTCAGGCGGCCTTGGCGAGGGGCAGCGGCGCGTTGACCTCGCCCAGGTACCAGGCGTCACCGTCGACGACGCCGGCGGGCTCGGCGCCGAAACCGTTGAACCGCGTCGCCAGGGCGTTGGAGTAGGCGCCCATCATGCCGACCTCGATCCACTCGCCCGCCTCGACATCGGCCGGCAGCCAGTGCGGCCCCGGCATGCTGTCGATGCTGTCGCAGGTCGGCCCGAACAGGTCGAACGGCACCCGCTCGGCCCGCCGGTCGCCGTCGCGCACGACGCGCAGCGGGAAGTGTGGGCCGATCCACTTCAGCTCGGCCAGGTTGCCATAGACGCCGTCGTTGAGGTAGAGCGAGCGGCCGCGCCGCAGCTCCACCCGCGCCAGCACCGACGCACCCTCGGCGACCAGGGCCCTGCCCGGCTCGCACTGCAGGCTGCCGTCGAGGCCGCGGCGCCGCGCCTCCTGGCGGATGACGCGGGCGAAGACCTCGAAGCCGGGCTCGTCTCCGACATAGGCGGCGGGAAAGCCGCCGCCGACATCGACATGGTCCACCGGCCCGGCGCGCCGCACCACCTCGGCCACCAGATCCAGCGCCCGCGCGAACGCCGCGGGATCGCGGCACTGCGAGCCGACGTGGAAGGTGATGCCGACGGCAGCGGCTACCGGTCGCACGGCGCGCACCAGTGCGGCCGCCTGCGACGGCACGACGCCGAACTTGCCGGTGAGCGTCAGCACCGCGCCCTCGCCGGGCACCGCCAGCCGCACGAATAGCTCGAGGTCGGGGGCGTTGGCGGTGGCCTGCAGGATCTTCGCCAGCTCGTCCTCGTGGTCGAGCACGAAGCGGCGCACGCCGTGACGCGCATAGGCCTCGGTGATCGCCTCGGGGCTCTTGACCGGGTGCATGAAGTGGCAGGCGGCGTCCGGGAAGCGCCGGCGCACTGCCCGCACCTCCTCGATCGAGGCGGTGTCGAAGGCGCGCACGCCGCCGGCCCACAGCGCATCGAGCATCAGCGGATGATCGTTGCACTTGACGGCATAGAGCACGTCGCCCGGGAAGGCGCCGACCACCCGCCGCGCCGTCCGGGTGACGACGCGCGGCCGGACGGCGACCACCGGACCTTGCAGATTTCGGGACGTGAGCAGCGCTCCGGCGCTGCCGTAGGCTTGTGCCATACCGACCCCCAACCCCGTGGAGAGTTAGACAGATCGGACAGCCGCAGCCGCGCGCGCCGCAGTGCATTGGCTTCCGTTCGAGAACGGCGCATATGGGGAAACGCGGCCGCGATGTAAAGGGCAAAATCCACCATGGCGAGGAATTAACTTTCCTTGGCCTGGCAAGGGGTTGCCGGCAGGTCGGGAACGTGGCAGCCACGGCTGCCGATTGCAGCGGGGAGGCTGTGGATGATCGATTTGTACACCTGGTCGACGCCCAATGGACGCAAGGTCTCGATCATGCTCGAGGAATGCGGGCTCGCCTACGACGTGCACCCGATCGACATCGGCAGGGACGCCCAGTTCGCGCCGGATTTCCTGAGGATCAGCCCGAACAACAAGATCCCGGCGATCGTCGACCGCGACAATGGCTGGAGCGTATTCGAGTCCGGCGCCATCCTGATCTATCTGGCCGAGAAGACCGGCCGCTTCCTGCCAGCCGATCCGCGCCTGCGGATGACCACGCTGGAATGGCTGATGTGGCAGATGGGGGGCATCGGGCCGTTTCTCGGCCAGGCGCATCATTTCCTGCGCTTCGCGCCCGAGAAGATCCCCTACGCCATGAAGCGCTACACCGACGAGGCCAACCGGCTCTACGGCGTGCTCGACCGGCGCCTCGCCGACAACGCCTGGGTGGCGGGGGCGGACTACACCATCGCCGACATCGCCATCTGGCCCTGGATCAGCCGCTACGAGTGGCAGACCATCGACCTGTCGCGCTATCCCAACGTGCGGCGCTGGTATGACGCGATCAGGGCGCGGCCAGCGGTGCAGCGCGGCTACGACGTGCCGAAGATGGGGCACCAGATCCCGGCATGAGCGCGCTCGACAGCGCCTCGGTGCGGCGGGTGCGCGAGGCGCTCGCCACCGCCGGCTCGCCGGCCCGCATCGTCGAGCTGGCCTCGACCGCCCGCAGCGCCGAGGACGCGGCGCGCTCGGTCGGCTGCGAGCTCGGTGCCATCGTCAAGTCGCTGGTGTTCACGATCGGCGGCCGGCCGGTGATGGCGCTGATCGCCGGCGACCGACGCTGCGACACCGCGGCGCTGCCGGATGCGCTCGCCATGGCGGGCACCGTCCGCCGCGCCGACGCCGATCTCGTGCGCGCGGCCACCGGCTTCGCCATTGGCGGCGTGGCGCCGGTCGGCCACGACCTGCCGGTCGCGATCGACGCCTCGCTCGGCCGCTTCGACGAGATCTGGGCTGCGGCCGGCCACCCGCACTGCGTCTTCGCCACCTCGATCCACGAGCTGATGGAGCTGAGCCGCGGCCGCCTCGCCGACCGCATCGCCCCACCGCCCTGATTGACACCGCCCGCCACCGCACCCTACATACGCCGCTGCCGCGGAGGGGTGGCCGAGTGGCTGAAGGCGGCGGTTTGCTAAACCGTTATAGGGCCCTAAAGCCCTATCGTGGGTTCGAATCCCATCCCCTCCGCCATGTACGTCGAATTTCCAAGATTTTTCAATAGCTTACGGACGAGCCTTACTCGCCGCCCACAATTGATCCCATACGAGCGCCGGGCTATCTGTCCCGGGGCCACTCGCCGTCGTGATGACGGCACCGGCATCGGCGGTTCGATCGGAATGTCAGGTTCAACAGCAGCAACTCGCACATTGTTCTTCTTCGAGAAGCCATCGACGATGCGGCAGGTGCAGCGGTTCTTCA
>DAOLFG010000080.1:0-23018 GCA_035326425.1 Geminicoccus sp.
GCCCGACCTGCGGCTCGTGCTCGGGCATGTTCACCGCCAACTCGATGAACTGCCTGACCGAGGCGCTGGGCCTGTCGCTGCCCGGCAACGGCTCGGCGCTGGCGACCCATGCCGACCGGCGCGGCCTGTTCATCGAGGCCGGCCACCTCGTCGTCGACCTGGCCCGCCGCTGGTACGAGCAGGACGACGCCTCCGTGCTGCCGCGCTCGATCGCCAGCTTCGCCGCCTTCGAGAACGCCATGACGCTCGACATCGCCATGGGCGGCTCGACCAACACCGTGCTGCATCTCCTGGCCGCCGCCCACGAGGCCGAGATGGACTTCACCATGGCCGACATCGACCGGCTGTCGCGGCGGGTGCCGGTGCTCTGCAAGGTGGCGCCCTCGAAGTCCGACGTCCACATGGAGGACGTGCATCGCGCCGGCGGCATCATGGGCATCCTGGGCGAGCTGGACCGCGCCGGGCTGATCGACACCTCGGTCGGCAGCATCCATTCCCCGACGCTGGGCCACGCGCTGGAGCAGTGGGACGTCGTCCGCAACGACCGTTCCGGCGTGCACGACTTCTACCGCGCCGCCCCCGGCGGCGTGCCGACCCAGACCGCCTTCAGCCAGGACCGCCGCTACGAGACGCTGGATCTCGACCGCGAGAAGGGCGTGATCCGCTCGGCCAAGCACGCCTTCTCCAAGGACGGCGGCCTGGCCGTGCTCTACGGCAACCTCGCCCTGCACGGCTGCATCGTGAAGACCACCGGCGTCGACGAATCGATCCTGAGGTTCTCCGGCGCCGCGGTGGTGTTCGAGAGCCAGGATTCGGCGGTGAGCGGCATCCTCGGCGGCAAGGTGAAGGCCGGCCAGGTGGTGCTGATCCGCTACGAGGGTCCGCGCGGCGGCCCCGGCATGCAGGAGATGCTCTATCCGACCAGCTATCTGAAGTCGAAGGGCCTGGGCAAGGCCTGCGCGCTCGTCACGGACGGCCGGTTCTCGGGCGGCTCGTCGGGGCTGTCGATCGGCCATGTCTCGCCGGAAGCCGCCGAGGGCGGGCTGATCGGCCTGGTCGAGACCGGCGACATCATCGAGATCGACATCCCCGGCCGGACGATCCACCTCGCCGTCGACGAGGCCGAGATCGCCCGCCGCCGGGCAGCCCAGGAAGCGCACGGCGCCGAGGCCTGGAAGCCTTCCGAGCAGCGGCCGCGCAAGGTCAGCACCGCCCTCAGGGCCTATGCCGCGATGGCGACCAGCGCCGCCAGGGGCGCGGTGCGGCAGGTTCCGTAGCGTGCGGGCGGGCCATGCGGCTTTCGGAGCTGGGCGAGCGCATCTGCGTCCTCGGGCCCTCCAATAGCGGCAAGTCGACCCTCGCGGCGGCGATCGCGCGCAAGCGTGGCCTGAAGCCGGTTCACCTCGACCGGCTCCATCATCTTCCGAACACGGATTGGGAGGTCCGCCCGACAGCCGAATTCATCGCCCTGCACGATGCGGCGATCGCGGGCGAGCGCTGGATCGTCGATGGCAACTACTCTCGCTGCCTGCCGCAGCGCCTGCGCCGCGCGACCGGGCTGATCCTGCTGGACATATCGACGGCGGCCAGCCTGCTGCGATATTTCCGCCGGACATGGCTCGAGCGCGACAGGGCCGGTGGGCTCGAGGGCGGCAAGGACAGCGTCAAGTGGAACATGATCCACCACATAACCGTGACGACACGGGCCAGTCGCCGCCGCTATGCGAGCATGTTCCATGAAGTCGATCTGCCGAAGCTGCGTCTGCCGTCCATCCGCGCCATCGAGCAATACTATCGACGGTGGGGGCTGGAGCGATAGCGGTCGACCACCGGACGGCGGGTCGCCACGGTGAGTGCTGCCTCCGAAGCCGATCCCGCCACCGATCTCCTGGCGACGGCCGCCGGTCGCCGCTTCGCCTGCATCCTGGCGGATCCGCCCTGGCAGTTCGTCAACCGCACCGGCAAGGTCGCTCCGGAGCATCGCCGGCTCTCGCGCTACGGCACGATGGATACCGACGCCATCTGCGCGCTGCCGGTGGCGCGGATCGCCGACGATCCGGCACATCTCTACCTGTGGGTGCCGAACGCGCTGCTTCCGGAGGGCCTGCGGGTGATGGAGGCCTGGGGCTTCGGCTACAAGTCCAACATCGTCTGGCACAAGGTGCGCAAGGACGGCGGCAGCGACGGCCGCGGCGTCGGCTTCTACTTCCGCAACGTCACCGAGCTGCTGCTGTTCGGCGTGCGTGGCCGCAACGCCCGCACGCTGGCGCCGGGCCGGACCCAGGTGAACCACCTGGCGACCCGCAAGCGCGAGCATTCGCGCAAGCCCGACGAGATGTACCGCGTCGTCGAATCCTGCAGCCCCGGCCCGCGCATCGAGCTGTTCGCCCGCGGCACCCGGCCGGGCTGGACGTCGTGGGGCGACCAGGCCGACGACGCCTACGCGCCGACCTGGAAGACCTACGCCCGCAACAGCGCCGTCGAACGGCCGGCGCCGGCCGAGGCGGACCAGGCGCCCGCCCCCGATCGCCCTCCGCATTGACCTCACCCATCGCCCTTCCTACATACGCCCCAGCCCAATTCTCGCGTTTCCGCAAAGGCATGATCGTCGAGCTCAACGCCCGGTCGCGGGAGGTCTTCCGCCGGATCGTGGACGCCTATGTGCAGACGGGCGAGCCCGTGGGCTCGCGCACGATCGCACGGCGGCTCGACGACCAGCTGTCGCCCGCCACCATCCGCAACGTCATGGCCGACCTCGAGGAGGCCGGCCTGCTGATGGCGCCGCACACCTCGGCCGGCCGCGTGCCGACCGATGCCGGCCTGCGCCTCTATGTCGACGGCCTGCTCGAGGTCGGCTCGGTGGGCGAGGACGAGCGCTCGCACATCGAGAGCCAGTGCGCCGGCGCCGGCCGCAGCATGGAATCCGTGCTGAGCGACGCCAGCCAAGCGCTGTCCGGCCTGTCGCGCTATGCCGGCCTCGTCGTGGCCCCGACGATCGAGCGGCCGTTCAAGCATGTCGAGTTCGTGCCGCTGTCGCCCGGCCGGGTGCTGGTGGTGGTGGTGACCGACAACGGCCTGGTCGAGAACCGGGTGATCGAGGTGCCGCTCGGCATGTCGGCCTCGACCCTGATCGAGGCCGGCAACTACCTGACCGCCCGGCTCTCCGGCCGCGGCTTCGCCGAGGCCAAGACCCGCATCCAGCAGGAGATCGACGAGCAGCGCGGCCAGCTCGACGAGCTGACCCGCAAGGTGGTGGCGGCCGGGCTCGCCACCTGGGGCGGCAACGACGGCCAGGAGCGCGACGGCGGCATCCTGATCGTGCGCGGCCACAGCAAGCTGCTCGACGACGTCTCCAGCCTCGTCGAGCTCGAGCGCATCCGCACACTGTTCGAGATGCTGGAGACCAAGAAGAGCCTGCTGCGCCTGATCGAGCTGGCCCAGGGCGGCCGAGGCGTGCAGATCTTCATAGGATCCGAGAACGAGCTGTTCGGGCTCAGCGGCTGCTCGCTGGTCGTAGCACCCTACAGCACCGGCAATGCCGACGGCCGCGGCTCCTCGGTGGTGGGCGCGCTGGGGGTGATCGGGCCCACCCGCATGAACTATGCCCGCATCATACCGATGGTCGACTACACCGCCCGCGTCGTCAGCCGGCTGCTGGGCGGCGACGGCGAGACGAGATGACGACGAACGAGCACGAGAAGAACGAGATGATCGAGGACGACAAGCTGGCCTCCGACCAGACCGAGCCGGTGGTGGCCGAGCCGACGCCGGCCGAGGCCGAGATCGCCGAGCTCAAGGACCGCCTGCTGCGCACGCTGGCGGACATGGAGAACCTGCGCCAGCGCACCCGCCGCGAGGTCGAGGAGGCGCAGACCTTCGCCGTCACCCGCTTCGCCCGCGACCTGCTCGAGGTCGCCGACAATCTGCGGCGGGCGGTGGAGAGCGCGCCCAAGGGTGCGGCATCCGAGCCGGTGCGCAACCTCGTGGCCGGCGTCGAGATGACCGAGCAGTCGCTGCTGTCGGTGCTGGAGCGGCACAAGGTGCGCAAGGTGGTGCCGGCGCGCGGCGAGCGCTTCGACCACAAGCTCCACCAGGCGATGTTCGAGCTGCCGACCGCCGAGCTGCCGCCCGGGACCGTCGCCGAGGTCATGGCACCGGGCTACGTCATCGGCGACCGGCTCCTGCGCGCCGCCATGGTGGGTGTCGCCAAGGCGCTGCCGGGTGCCGAGAGCGAATCTCGCGGGGCCACGGTCGACACCACGGCCTGACTGCGCTAACCGCTGCCGCGCATTTTCCGACCGGATGGAGCAAACGGCGATGCGTGGCAGCGTCAAGCGGGTGGTCCTCGCCTTCTCGGGCGGCCTCGACACCTCGGTGATCCTGCGCTGGCTGCAGGACAACTATGGCTGCGAGGTCGTCACCTTCACGGCCGACCTCGGCCAGGGCGAGGAGCTGGAGCCGGCACGGCGCAAGGCCGAGCTGATGGGCGTGAAGCAGATCTTCATCGAGGATCTGCAGGAGGAGTTCGTCCGCGACTTCGTCTTCCCGATGTTCCGCGCCAACGCCCTCTACGAGGGCACCTACCTGCTCGGCACCTCGATCGCCCGGCCGCTGATCGCGAAAAGGCTGATCGAGATCGCCCACGACGTCGCGGCGGATGCCGTCTCGCATGGCGCCACCGGCAAGGGCAACGACCAGGTCCGCTTCGAGCTCGGCTGCTACGCCCTCGACCCGTCGATCAGGATCATCGCCCCCTGGCGCGAGTGGGACCTCAACAGCCGCGAAAGGCTGATCGAGTACGCCGAGAGCCGGCAGATCCCGATCCCGCGCGGCAAGCGTGGCGAGGCACCCTACAGCACCGACGCCAACCTGCTGCACATCTCCTACGAGGGCCGGGCGCTCGAGGATCCGTGGGTCGAGCCGGACGAGGAGATGTTCACCCGCTCGGTCTCGCCCGAGACCGCACCCGACAAGCCGACCCATGTCGAGATCGGCTTCGCCAGGGGCGACGCCGTGTCGGTCGACGGCGAGGCGCTGTCGCCGGCCGCCCTGCTGCGCCGGCTCAACGACCTCGGCGGCGCCAACGGCATCGGCCGGCTGGATCTCGTCGAGAACCGCTATGTCGGCATGAAGTCGCGCGGCGTCTACGAGACGCCCGGCGGCACCATCCTGCTCGCCGCCCATCGCGGCATCGAGAGCATCACGCTCGACCGCGGTGCGGCACACCTCAAGGACGAGCTGATGCCGCGTTACGCCGAGCTGATCTACAACGGCTACTGGTTCAGCCCCGAGCGGGCGATGCTGCAGGCGGCGATCGACAAGAGCCAGGAGCATGTCGAGGGCACGGTGCGCCTCAAGCTGTTCAAGGGCAGCGTCTCGGTGGTCGGCCGCAAGAGCCCGGTGAGCCTCTACAACCAGGACTACGCCACCTTCGAGGCCGACACGGTCTACGACCAGAAGGACGCCGCCGGCTTCATCAAGCTGAACGCGCTGCGCCTGCGCATCGCCGCCCTGGCGCGCAGGTAGCCGCCGCATGGCAGCGGGCGCGGATCCGGGTGCGGCGCTCGCCGGCTTCGCCGCCTCGCTGGACTGGGAACGCATCCCGCCACCGGTGCGCGAGCGGGCGGTCGAGCTGCTGGTCGACTGGTTCGGCTCGGCACTCGCCGGCGGGATCGGCCGGCCGGTGCAGGCGATGGAGCGGGTGGCCCGCGAGATGGGGCCGGCGGACGGGCCGGCCGAGGTGCTGATCGCGCGGCGGCGGACCTCGCCGCTGTTCGCCGCCCTGGTGAACGGCGCCTCGTCGCATTTCGTCGAGCAGGACGACCTGCACAACGCCTCGGTGCTGCATCCCGGCTGCGTGGTGTTCCCGGCGGCCCTGGCGGCGGCGCAAGCCTCGGGCCGCTCCGGCCGCGAGCTGCTGACGGCGGCGGTGGCGGGCTACGAGGTCGGCATCCGGGTCGGCGAGTTCCTCGGCCGCTCGCACTATCGCGTCTTCCACACC
Organism: Geminicoccus sp.; assembly: GCA_035326425.1. Classification (GTDB taxonomy): domain Bacteria; phylum Pseudomonadota; class Alphaproteobacteria; order Geminicoccales; family Geminicoccaceae; genus CALKJU01. The sequence continues at coordinate 6,002 of DAOLFG010000080.1, forward strand.
ACCGGCACGGCCGGCACGCTGGCGGCAGCGGCGGCGGCCGGGCGCATCCTCGGTCTCGACGGCGAGGCGATGCAGGACGCCTTCGGCTCCGCCGGCACCCAGGCTGCCGGCCTGTGGCAGTTCCTGCGCACCGGCGCCGATTCCAAGCAGCTCCATGCCGGCAAGGCCGCCGCCGACGGCCTGCTGGCCGCCTGGCTGGCGAGGGAGGGCTTCACCGGCGCCCGGCGCATCCTCGACGGCGAGCAGGGCATGGCGGCCGGCATGTCGAGCGACGCCGATCCGACGCGGCTGACCGATGGCCTGGGCGAGCGCTGGGCGCTGGCCGAGACCTCGTTCAAGTTCCATGCCTCCTGCCGCCACACCCACCCCGCCGCCGACGCGCTGCTGGCGGTGATGGATCGGCACGGGCTGGAGGCAGGGCGGATCGCCGGCGTCACCGCCCATGTCCATCAGGCGGCGATCGACGTGCTGGGCGGCGTCGACGTGCCGGCGACGGTGCATCAGGCGAAATTCTCGATGGGCACGGTGCTGGGGACGGTCGCCCTGCGGCGGCACGCAGGCGTGCGCGCCTTCGAGACCTGCCTCGGCGATCCCGACATCGCGGCCTTTCGCGGCCGGGTGCGGATGGCGCTCGATCCCGAGGTCGACGCCGCCTACCCGCGCCGCTGGATCGGCAAGGTGACGGTCGAGACCACCGACGGACGCGTGCTGCACGGCCGCGTCGACGAGCCCAAGGGCGACCCCGGCAACACGCTGAGCCGGGCCGAGATCGAGGCCAAGGCCGTGGACCTCGCATCGTTCGGCGGCGCAGCCGACGAAGGCGAGATGCGGGCGGCGCTCGCCCGGCTGTGGGCGATCGCCGAGCTGGACCGCGTCGACGCCCTGCTGCCCCTTCGAGGCGAGGCCCGATGATTTCCGAGACGCTGATCGCCCCGTCGATCCTGGCCGCCGACTTCTCCCGCCTCGGCGAGGAGGTCGAGGCGGTCGACCGCGCCGGTGCGGACTGGATCCATCTCGACGTCATGGACGGGCATTTCGTGCCCAACATCACGTTCGGGCCGGACCTCGTCCGCTCGATCCGCCCGCGCACCCGAAAGTGCTTCGACACGCACCTGATGATCAGCCCGGTCGACGCCTACGTGGAGGCGTTCGCCAAAGCCGGTGCCGACCGCATCATCGTCCACGCCGAGGCCACGACCCACCTCGACCGGACGCTGCAGCTGGTGCGGGCGCAGGGCAAGCTGGCCGGCGTGTCGCTCAATCCGGCCACGCCCGAGGCCGCTGTCGAATATGTGCTCGACAAGATCGACCTCGTGCTGGTGATGACCGTCAACCCCGGCTTCGGCGGCCAGAAGTTCCTCGACGGCCAGATCGGGAAGATCCGCCGGCTGGGGGCGATGACCCGGGGCCGCGGCATCCGCATCGAGGTCGACGGCGGCATCACGCCGCAGACCGCACCGCTGGCGGTGGCCGCCGGCGCCTCGGTGCTGGTGGCGGGCTCGGCGGTCTTCGGCAAGTCCGACTATGCCGAGGCCATCGAGGCGCTGCGCTGCCGGCCGGTGGCGTAGCGCCCGCTCCGGCCTATTCCGCCGGCACCACGACGGCTCGACCCGTCTCGGCGTCGACCGCGACAGGGCCGGCCGGGCTGGCCCGTTCGCGCACCCCCGCGAGCCGGCGGGTCAGCAGCTCGCCCAGCACCAGCAGGCCGGTCAGGGCGGCGCCGACGGCGAGCGCCGTCTCCGGTGCCGGTCCCGCGATGGCGAGGCCGGTCACGGCCTCGGCGAGGCGCGGCACGGCCCAGACGGCACCCATGAAGCCGGCGCACAGGATGCCTGTGCCGAACACGAAGGGGATGGCCTTCCATTTCAGCCAGCGGAAGGCACCCTGATAGGCGGCGCTGGTGCGAAGGGAATAGATCCAGCCCGACGGCGGCCCGGCGGAGTATGAGGCGTTCGCCTCCCCGGCCTCGGCCGGCGTCGCCTTCGAGGCACCGCTCCAGACGGCGCGCATCCGGTCGCGTATGCGGCGCTGCAGGATCGTGCCGCGGATCAGGCCGCCGACCAGCAGGACGGCCAGGGTGAGCGACAGGATCGGCGCATTGGCGAAGGCGTCGATCCACCGGCCGGGATCGGTGAAGGGCACGATGTCCGGGATGTAGCCCTCGGCCAGCCGAACCGCCGGCGAGATGGTGTCGCATCCCAGGCCGCTGCAGCCCCGCACGTCCAGGGCGTGCTGGATCAGCGGCATCGCCACCAGCAGCGCCGAGCACAGCACGGTCGCGAAGTAGAACACCCGGCGCTGCCAGACGACGTCCCAGACATGCTCCTGCCGCGCCGCCCGGATCCGGTCGGCCACGCCGAGCTCCTCGGGCTCCAGCAGCTCGCCGCCCGAAGCGACGCGATACCGGCCGGGCAGCACGATCGGCGCGTAGCGGTCGTTGCCGGCCCTGATGCGGTCGAGCACGCTCTCGTGCAGCGTGACCGAGGTCAGCAGGCCGCGCACCGCACCCGTGCCGTCCTGCAGGCCGGGATCCTGCATGATCGAGCTTTCCCTGTCGGGCCGCTCCAGCCTCGCGCCGATCCGTCGCGGCTGGTAGCGGTAGTAGCCACCGAGGCCCTGCCGGGAATCGTGCATCGGCCCGTGCCGGCGGCACGACATGCGCAGATGCTCGAGTTCGTGCGGCATGAACTCGAGGCCGGCTTCCGCCGCCGCCTCCATCATCCAGAGCAGCGGCACCTCGGACATGCTGTCGTCGGCATAGCCGCCGCCGACGTCGGCGTGCATGCCGGCGAACCAGACCTGCTGGATCCGGCCCTCCTTCACCAGGCCCTGCCGTGCCAGGTCGCGCTCGGCCACCTCGTCCCACAACAGCGGGTGGAAGGTGTCGCGCTCGTCGTCCAGCGCCAGGGCGTGCCGGGCCGTCCTGACCTTGGGCGACAGCACATAGTCCGGCATCGACAGCGGCCAGACCCAGTTGTCGATGCCGCGGGTCAGCTCGGAGATCGGCATGCCGTAGGCGGCGACGGTGTCCCAGACGCCGACGAGCTCGATCGCCGGCACCTCGGTCCGCGCGACCTCGTCGAAGCCGGGAAGCCCGGACGCCTCGCGCTTGGCGGCGATCACCCTGTCCCGCAGCCAGCGCAGCGGCCCGACGAGGCCGCCGGTCTGCTTGAAGCAGCCGCGGAACCGCCGATAGGCGTCGGCGGCGTGGCGCTCGAGGTCCTCGTCGGTATCGGCGTCGACGACGCCGAGCTCCGCCACGAGGCCGACCAGCAGGCGGATGGTGAAGGCGCCGCGGCTGAAGCCGAAGGCGTAGATGCGGTCGCCGGGGCGGTAGTTGCGGCAGAGGAATTTGTAGAGGTCGAGCACGTTGCGCTTCAGGCCGATGCCGAAGGCGCCGCCCAGCAGTGCCAGCGGCTTGAAGGCCGAGGTGCCGACGCCGTCGTCGTAGTAGGCCAGCTGCCGCGGCGCCTCGCCGACCCGCGGCGCCTCCAGCGCCAGCGACTGGTAGAGACGCCAGACATTGGTCTTGGCCAGCTTGGCGGCACTGTTTCCGGTGCCGTCGGACAGGAGCACGATCGCCCGGCCCGCCCGAACGGGTGCCGCCGTCGCCGAAGCCGGCAATACCGCCTTGTCCATGGGTTTCCTCCGGCACGCCCGGCGTGCCCTCCGTATTCGTGAAACATGATCTGCCCGGCGGGCGCCGTCTGTGATCTCCGACACGGGCTTGAGCGGGCGGCGCGCGCGGTGCACCTTGCGGCGCCTCCAGATCGGACCTCGCGCCATGCCCCTGCCGACCATCGACCAGCTCAATGCCCATATCGACGGCGGCTTCGACGCCTCGCTCGACCGGCTGAAGGACTTCCTGCGCATTCCGAGCGTCGGCACCGATCCGGCCTACAAGGCCGACACGCTGCGCTGTGCGGAATGGCTGGCCGGGCAGCTGCGGGAGATCGGCTTCGACGCCGGCGCGCGGCCGACCGCCGGCATGCCGATGGTGGTCGGGCACTGGAAGGGACCGGCTGGCGCGCCGCACATCCTCTATTACGGCCACTACGACGTGCAGCCGGCCGATCCGTTCGAGCTGTGGGACAGCCCGCCCTTCGAGCCGGTGGTGATCGACGGCCGCAACGGTCCGCGCCTCGTCGCCCGCGGTGCCGTCGACGACAAGGGCCAGGTGATGACCTGGGTCGAGGCCTTCCGCGCCTGGAAGGCGCTGCATGGCGGCCCGCCGGTCAATGTCTCGGTGATCGTCGAGGGCGAGGAGGAGGCGGCCAGCAACAGCTTCGTGCCGTTCCTCCTGGCCAACCGCGACGAGCTGAAGGCCGATGTCTGCGTCGTCTCCGACACCGGCATGATGGGTCCCGACAGCCCGGCCATCACCTACATGCTGCGCGGCCTCGTCTATCTCGAGGTCAAGATCACCGGCCCGTCGCGCGACCTGCATTCCGGCATGTATGGCGGGGCCGTGCCCAACCCGATCAACGTGCTGACCCGCATCCTGGGCCAGTTGCACGACGACCGGGGCCGGGTGCAGGTGCCGGGCTTCTACGACGGCATCGCCGAGGTGCCGCCGGCCGAGCTGGAGGCCTGGCGCAGGTCGGGCTTCGACGAGAAGGCCTTCCTCGGCGAGATCGGGCTGACGCAGTCGGTGGGCGAGGCCGGCCGCAGCGTGCTGGAGCGGGTGTGGTCGCGGCCGACCTGCGACATCAACGGCATCTGGGGCGGCTATACCGGCGAGGGCAGCAAGACCGTCATCGCCAGCCACGCCAGCGCCAAGCTGTCCTGCCGGCTGGTCCCCGACCAGGATCCCGACCGGATCGTCGCCGCCATCGAGCGATTCTTCCGCGACCGGCTGCCGGCCGACTGCAAGCTGGAGTTCCAGGACCACGGCCGCGGCCGGCCGGTGCGCGTCGCCACCGATTCGCCCTGGCTGCAGGCGGCGCGCCGCGGCATCGAGGATGTGTTCGGCAAGCCGCCGGCGCTGATCGGCTGCGGCGGCTCGATCCCGATCACCGCACCCTTGCGCGAGATCCTGGGCCTCGACGTGCTGTTCGTCGGCTTCGGCCTCGACGACGACCGGGTGCACAGCCCGAACGAGAAGTTCGACCTCGTCTGCTACGACAAGGGTATCCGTACCCACGCCGCCATGCTCGGCCGCTTCGCCGGGATGGCGCGGTGAACAATCTCCTGGCGCTGTTCGTCGCCGCCGCCGGCGTCGGCCTGTCGATGCAGCCGCTGCTGAACGCCAGGGTCGGTGCTGCCCTCGGCCATCCGGTCTGGGGCACCCTGTTCTCGGTCTGCGTCAGCGCGCTCACCATGCTGGCGATGGCCTTCGCCCTGCGCATCCCGGCGCCGGACATGCGCTCGGCCCTGTCGCTGCCACCGCTCTACCTGATCGGTGGCGTGCTCGGCGCCTTCGTGGTGCTGTCGGCGCTGATGGCGGCCCCCCGCCTCGGTGCCGCCACCACCATCGCCCTGTTCATCGCCGGCCAGCTCACCGCCTCGCTCGCCATCGACCATTTCGGCCTGCTGGGCGTGCCGGAGCGTCCGCTCGACCTGACACGCATCGCCGGCGTCGTCTGCCTCGCCGCCGGCGTGGCGCTGATCAGGTGGGTGTAGTCCCCTTTCCAGCAGATGACGAATATGCGGATTGCCGACGCCGCGGCCGAGATCGTGATCCGGATCTCGGGCAATGTGGCACTGGAGCGGGCCGACCTCCTGCTGTGAGGCGCCGGCCCGCCCGCGCCGCTACTTCCTGCCGGCGGCGTCCTCCACCATCGCCTTCAGCTCCGCCTGGAACTGCTGGCTGCGGTCGGTGATCTCGGCCAGCGCCTCGCGGTTGGCCTTCTCGGCGATCTCGGCGATCTCGCGCATGGCGGAGAGCGCGCGGTCGAAGGCCGACGACATCGCGTCCGCCGTGGGCATGGCCTTGCCGGAGCCGGCCTGCATCGAGGTCGAGATGGCACCCATCTCGCGCATCGTCGCCTGCATCAGCTCGACCTGGCGCTCGGCGATCTGCCGCATGGCCTGGGCCACGGCATTGTTGAGCTTGGTCACCGATTCGATGTTGCGCTGGTGCGACTGGAGCATGTCCTGCCACACCTTCTGGCCGGCGAAGCCCTGGCCGGAGAAACCCTGCATGGCCTTGGCCCAGTCGGGCGCCATGCTGGTGAAGGGCTTGAACAGCTCGCCGATGTCGACGCCGCCGGTCGGACCCGTTGTCGTGCGCGGTGCCATGCTCGCCTCCCTGGTGACCCGCGGCCACGATAACCCAGGGCTGCGCGGGCGGCCATGCCCTGCGACCACAGCGCCCGCCGTCAGCTTTCGGGATCGAGCGTGAACAGCTCCTCCGGCCGGCGCACGCCGCGCAGGGCGTAGCGGCCGAGGCCCACCAGCCGCTCGCGCGCCTCGCCCGCCGCCTGGGCGAAGGCCGCCGAGACGATCACCCACTGGTCGAGCGACCGGCACATCGCCTCGATGCGCGCCACCTCGTTGACGGCAGGGCCGACCACCGTGAAGTCGAGCCGGTCGCGGCTGCCGATATTGCCGTAGAGCACCTCGCCGACATGCAGCGACAGGTAGAAGCTGGTGGTCGGCTTGCCCTCGTCGGCACGCCGGGCGTTGATGCGCTCGAAGCCGACGCGCACCCGCTGGGCGGCGTTCAGCGCCCTGGCACAGGCGCCGTTGCCGTCGTCGAGCGGGAACATGGCGAGGATGCCGTCGCCGACGAACTTCAGCACCTGCCCGCCATGGTCCTGCACCTTGGTGACGATGCAGTCGGCATAGTCGTTGAGCAGGCCCAGCAGCTCGTCCTTGGGCGTGGTGTCGGCGATACGGGTGAAGCCCTGCAGGTCGCTGTACCAGAGCACCGCCTGCACGGTCTCGGCCTTGCCGCGCTGGATCTCGCCCTCCAGCACCCGCCGGCCGGCGTCGGCTCCCAGATAGGTCGCCATCAGCACCCGGCCGGTCTGGACGCTGGCGATCGCCTTGTAGGCCAGCGCGAAGGCCGGTGCGAGCCGGCGCAGCAGCTGGGCCTGGCTGTCGGTGAAGCCGCCGGGCCGCTCGGTGGTCCAGGAGCTGAGCAGGCCGTGGATGTCGCCGAGGCTGGCATGCGGCGCCATGCGGATCGCCATGCCGAGATAGTCGGTCACACCCTCGTCCTGGAAGCGGTCGAGCATCGGGAACTCGCCGCGCTCGTAGGAATCGTCGAGCCGCCGGCGCAGCTCGCGCACCACCTGGCTCGGCTGCTCCTCCTTCATCTGGATCAGCTTGTTGAACGGGCTCCTCGCCCAGTCCTCGCTGTCCTTCTGCATCACCTCGCGGCCGTAGTCCTGCCGCTCGACCCCCTTGCCGCGCCGCCAGATCACGCCGCGGGCCTCGAAGATCGGATGCAGCAGGTTGGTGCCGCAGGCGGCGCGCGTCAGCGGCACGCCCATGCTCAGCAGCCGGGCGCAGAACCCTTCCAGCAGCGCCATCTCGTCGTCGTCGGTGAGGCCGTGGCGCAGCAGCCAGAACGTCAGCTCGCGCTCGGTCTGGTCGCCGATCGCCTCGTCCACTTCCAGCAGCCGCACCTCGGCCTGCTGCATGACCGTCTCCGTCGCTCCTGCCCCGACACAGATGGTGCGCCGCAGCGTGACGGAAAGAGGACGTCGGTTAGAGCCGTTTGATCCAGTAGCCCATCGGTTTCGGCGTGGCCGCGGTCTCGTCGAGGTCCCACCAGGAGAATTCGCACGACAGGCCCTCGATCGGCGCGAAGCCGCGGCGGCGCCAGAAATCGTCGAGCGGCACGTAGCCGGCGGGACGGCGCGGATGGTCGGCCGGGCGCCGGACGGCGCAGAACACCGCCTGCTCGAAGCCGCCGAGGCTCCTGGCCCAGGCCTCGCGCTCGGCCATGAAGCGCACGCCGATGCCCCGTCCCCGCCAGGCCGGCTCCAGCACCGATTCGCCGAAATAGAACAGCCGGTCGATGTCGTAGCCGGCCGCCTTCAACGGGCCGGTGACATGATCGGGCTCGCCGCGCATCGGCAGGCCGGTGGCGGCACCGATGGGCCTGCCGTCCATCGAGGCGCCGACGATCACCGCGCCCGGCATCTCGGCGTAGGTGCGCAGGTAGGTCTCCTCGTAGGTGCTGGAGCCGTCGTAGAGGTAGGGGAACTCGCGGAACACCTCGATGCGCAGCCGCGCCAGCTCCGGCAGCCAGGCGGCGAGGTCGCCGCCGGAGAGCGGGGCGATGCGCGGGCCGGCGCTCATCCCGCTCCCACCTGGCGCAGCCAGTCCTGCAGGTTGTACCAGTTGGTGACGCGGGCGATCCGGCCGTCCCGGCACGCGAAGAACGCCCCGGCCGGCAGGCTGTAGGTCTGGCCTTTGGCCTCGGGCAGGCCGGCATCGGTGGCGAGATAGCTGCCCTCGACCACGAACTCGGCGGCGGCACGGGCGCCGTCGGGCGTCGCCATCACCACGAGGTCGCGGATGCGCTCGCGGTAGCCGCGGTCCATCCGCGCCATGAAGGCGGTGAAGGCGTCGCGGCCGACCTCGCGGTGGTCCTGGTTGATGTCGTGGACGACATCGTCGGTCAGCAGCGCCAGCATCGCTGCGGTGTCGCCGCGGTCGAAGGCGGCGTAGTAGTCTCGGACGAGCTGGATCGTGGCATCGGTCATGGCGTTGCCTCAGAAAGGGTCGACGCGCCGCTGTCAAGATCACGTCGGGAGGTAGCAGCATGTACCACCTGATCACCACCAAGGGCTGCGGCTCGGCGATCGTCGAGGCGGCGCTCGAGCTTTCCGGCCTGCCCTACGAGATCGAGGAGCTGGACTACGAGACGCCGGGCCAGCAGCGCGACAAGCTGCGCTCGATCAACCCGCTGGGCCAGGTGCCGACGCTGCTGCTGCCGGGCGGGGCGCTGATGACCGAGAGTGCCGCGATGATCCTGCACATCGCCGACCAGCGCCCGGAGGCCGGCCTCGTCCCGCCGGCCGACGACGCCGCGCGCCCGGCCTTCCTGCGCTGGCTGGTCTTCCTCGTCGCCGCGATCTACCCGACCTTCACCTATGGCGACGACACCAGCCGCTGGGTCGACGGCGAGACGGCGGGTGCGAAGCTGAAGGCCACCACCAACCAGCGCCGCGAGGACATGTGGCGCTATGTCGAGGGCGAGGTCCGTCCCGATCCGTGGATGCTGGGCGGACGCTTCTCGGCCCTCGACCTCTATGTCTCGGTGATGACCCACTGGCGCCCCCGCCGTCCCTGGTTCGCCGAGCACTGCCCGAAGCTCAGCCGGGTCGCCCTGCGGGTGGACGCGCTGCCGCCGCTCGCGGAAGTGTGGGTGCGGAATTTCGGGTGATTCTCCAATTACCCCCAGGCATCGCGGCATGCACGAATGATCCGGGCACTGTCCAAATTCGGGTCACAGGCCTTGTCGCCTATGGCTGTCCGAATAGCCCGAGCGCGGCGTATGAACGTTGCCTTGCCGTTCGAGGTCGCAGCTTCGAGGATCGATCGGATCTCTGCCTGCAAGGATATCCCGCGAGCCCGAGCACGCACCTTCAGTGCAAGGACCACGGCTTCATCCAGGTCGCGAATTCGGACGTCGGTCATGAGGCGGTTCCGTAGCTTCGGACGGTCTCTGGCACACAGATGCAACGGCCGCGCTACAGGAATCCATACGGATCCACATCCACCTGCAGCCCGACCTGGCTCGGCATCCTGATCCGGCCGAGCCAGCCGCGCAGCCACGCCGGCAGGTCGATGGCGCTGTCGGCCCGTACCAGGATGCGCTCGCGCCAGCGGCCGCGCAGCAGGCTCAGGGGTGCCGGGGCCGGCCCCCACAGCTGGACGCCTTCGGTGGCGGGTGCGGCCTGGGCGAGGTGGCGGGCCTCGGCCTTGACGCGCGGGGCGTCGCGGCCGGACAGGATCAGGGCGGCGAGGCGGCCGAACGGCGGCATGCCGCCGAGGCGGCGCTCCTCCAGCTCGGTGGCGAGGAAGCGGTCCTTGTCGCCGCGCGCCAGCGCCTGCATCACCGGATGCTCGGGGAGATGGGTCTGCAGCAGCACGCGGCCGGGCCGGCTCTCGCGGCCGGCGCGGCCGGCCACCTGGTACAGCAGCTGGAAAGTGCGCTCGGCGGCGCGCAGATCGCCGCCGCCGAGGCCGAGATCGGCGTCGACCACGCCGACCAGGGTGAGCTGCGGGAAATGGTGGCCCTTGGCGATGATCTGGGTGCCGATCAGCACGTCGACCTCGCGCCGCTCCATGGCATGGACGAGATCGGCCACCGCCGCCGCCCCGGTCATGGTGTCGCTGGTCATCAGGGCGATGCGCGCCTCGGGCAGGAAGCTCGCCAGCTCCTCGGCGATGCGCTCGACCCCGGGGCCGGAGACGGCGAGCTTGTCGACGGCGCCGCAGGACGGGCAGTGCTCGGGCTCGGGTGCGGAGTAGCCGCAATGGTGGCAGGTGACCCGCCGCCGCAGCCGGTGCGACACCAGCCAGGCCGAGCAGTTCGGGCACTGCATGCGGTAGCCGCAGGCCCGGCAGATGGTGAGCGGCGCATAGCCGCGCCGGTTGAGGAACAACAGCGACTGCTCGCCGGCCGCAGCGGTCTCGACCAGCGCCTGGCGCAGCGGGTTGGACATGAAGGCGGCGCGAGGCGGCCCGTCCTTGCGCAGGTCGATCAGCCGCACCGCCGGCGGCGGAGCGCCGCCGTGCCGCGACGGCAGCAGCAGGTGCGACCAGCCGGGTGCGGCGGGCGGCCCGCCTTCGATGCCGCCGGCCTGATAAGCGGTCTCGATCGAGGGCGTGGCGGTGGCCAGGATCAGCGGGCAGCCCTCGATCGCCGCCCGCGCCTGCGCCATGTCGCGGGCGTGGTAGAGCACGCCATCGCCCTGCTTGAAGCTCTGGTCGTGCTCCTCGTCGACGACCACGAGGCCGAGATCGGCCAGCGGCAGGAACAGCGCCGAGCGGGCGCCGACCAGCACCGGCACCTGGCCCTCGGCCACCGCCCGCCAGCCGCGCCGCCGCTGCGCCGAGGTCAGGCCCGAATGCCAGACCACGGGCTCGGCGCCGAAGCGGCGCCCGAAGCGGTCGAGCCACTGGGCGCTGAGGGCGATCTCCGGCAGCAGCACCAGCACGCGCCGGCCCCGCCGCAGTGCCTCGGCCACGGCCTCGAAATAGACCTCGGTCTTGCCGGCGCCGGGCACGCCCTCCAGCAGCACGGTGCTCGCCCCGCCCGAGCGGACGAGACGGCGCAGCTCGTCGGCCACCGCAGCCTGGGCCGGCGAAAGCTCCACGCCCGGGGCATCCGGGTCCGGCCGCGGCGGCGGCTCGGGCTCGATCTCGACCGGCAGCAGCAGCCCGGCCCGGACCATGCCCAGCACCACGGCGTCGCCGACCCCGGCCGCCTGGGCGAGGGCGCGGGTGGGCAGCGGCGGATGCTGCGCCAATGCCGCCAGCACGGCCCGGCGCTGCGCCGACAGCCGCGCCCCCTCGCCGCCGATGCGCCAGGCCAGCTTGCGCGGCATGGGCTCGAGCGCCGCCGGCACGCTCATCGCCATCCGCACCACCGAGCCCAGCGGCGCCAGGGTCTGCCCGGCCACCTGCTCGACGAGGCGGCGAACCGGCTCCGGCATCGGCGGCGCCAGGAAGGCAGGCCCCAGCGGGCGCAGCCGGCCGCGCGCCGCCCGCCTCGGCGCCGGCCGGTCCCAGACGACACCGATGATCTCGCGCGGGCCGAACGGCACCTGCACGAAGCACCCCGGTGCCGGTGGCCCGCCTTCGGGCGCCAGATAGTCGAACGGACCATCGAGCGGCAGCGGCACGAGGACGGGAACGGTGTCGGAGGACATGCGGCGGTTCGGCTGTGTCGCGATTCTGGGCTAGGATTCCGTCAGGCGGATCCATCCGGCGGCAGGGCATAGGGCATGAGCATGCTGCTCGGCGCAACCGACGAGGTCGAGGAGGTGGTGCGGGGCTGGATGGCCTGGCTCGGCACCGAGCGGCGGCTGGCGCCGCGCAGCCTCGTGGCCTACCGGCGCGACCTCGCCTCCTTCCTCGCCTTTCTGGCCGACCATGCCGGCGGGCCGGTGCGCTTGGCCGATCTCGGCAGGCTCAAGACGTTGGATTTCCGCGCCTGGCTGGCCTCGCGCCACCGCAGGGATTTCGCCAAAAGCTCGACGGCGCGGGCGATGGCGGCGGTGCGCGGCTTCTTCCGCTATCTCGACCGCCGGCACGAGCTGCACAATCCGACGCTGGCGGCGATGCGCACGCCGCGCTTCAAGCGGCCCCTGCCGCGTCCGCTCTCGCCCGTCCAGGCGCAGGATCTCACCGGCAGCGCCGAGCAGGCGCGCGACGAGCCCTGGCTGGGCAAGCGCGATGCGGCGCTGCTGCTGCTGCTCTACGGCGCCGGCCTGCGCATCGGCGAGGCCCTGGCGCTGGACCGTCGCGATGTCGGCGTCGACCCCGCCGGCCTCAAGGGCCTGCGCGTGCTGGGCAAGGGCTCGAAGGAGCGGATCGTGCCGATCCTGCCGGCGGTGGGTGCCGCGCTGGCCGACTACCTCGCCGCCTGCCCCTGGCCGCTGCAGCCGCAATCGCCGCTGTTCGTCGGCGTGCGCGGCGGCAGGCTGCAACCCTCGGTAGTGCAGCAGCAGGTCCGCGCCCTGCGCGCGACGCTGGGGCTGCCCGAAACCGCGACGCCGCATGCGCTGAGGCATTCCTTCGCCACCCATCTCCTGGGCGGCGGCGCCGATCTCCGCGCCATCCAGGAGCTCCTGGGCCACGCCAGCCTGTCGACCACACAAGGGTACACCGCCGTCGACGGCGTCAGGCTGGCGCAGCTGTATGCGAAGGCACACCCGCGCGCTTAACGTGTGCCCGGGGCCGTTGGGCGCTGGCCCTCGGCGGGCTTATACCGCAAGGTGAGCCGGCGCGGACCGGAATCCCCCGGGGCCGGCCTGGGGTCGGCGGCTGACCGGCTTTGCGGTTCCTGATCTTCCTCATGGCGCTGGTCGCCGCGGCGGTCGCCGCGGCCGGGGCCGTCATACCTCGGCTGGTCGATGCCGAGGCGATACGTGCGCGGCTGGTCGCACAGGCGCAGGCGACGATCGGACGGCCGATCGCGGTACGCGGCGGCGCCGAGCTGACGCTGCTGCCGAGCCCGCTGCTCAGCGTCGGCCGCGTCACCATCGGCTCGGGCTCGGCCGAGGGCGCCGGCGTGCTGGTCGAGATGGATCGCCTCGACCTCGATCTGGCACCGCTGTCGCTGCTCACCGGCACCATCGAGGTCGACGGCGCCAGGATCGTCCGCCCGAGCGCGCGCATCCGCGAGGGTGCCGGCCAGCTCGCCGGCATGCTGGCGGCCCTGCGGCAGGGTGGGCACTCCCTGCGCTCCGCCAGGGTGCTCGACGGCCGCCTGACCATCGAGCGCCCTGCCACGGCCCCCGAGATCCTCGACCAGGTCGAGCTGGAGCTGGGCAGGGCCGGCGATGGCGGCCTCCGCGCGCAGGGGCGCGGCCGCTGGCGCCACCAGCCCTGGTCGATGGCGCTCGATATCGGCGACGTCGCGCTGGGTCCGATCCCGCTCGAGATGCGGCTCGCCGTCGGGCCGGGCGGCGGCGAGAGCGTGACCTCGCTGCGTGGCCAGCTCGACGTCGGCACGGCCGGCGGTCTCGGTCAGGCCAGCATCTCCGGCGAGCTGCGGGTCGAGACGGCCGAGCTGTCGCACCTGGCGACGATCGCGGCGGCCATCCTCGGCCGGCCGGCGATCGAGGGCGCCAGCCTCGGCCGAGCGGCGCTGGCCGGCAGGCTCGCCGGCGCCGGCGGCTCCTGGAAGCTCGACATCGCCTCGGCCGGCATCGCCGGCGGCGAGCTGACCGGACGCATCGAGCTCGACGGCGCCGCACCGCGCGTCACGGCCAACCTCACCGGTACCCGCATGACAGCCGGCCCGGGCTTGCTGGCGGGGGTCGGCCGGCTGTGGACGGGGCTGCCGCTGCCGCCCGGCCTCACCGGCTCGCTGCGCCTCCAGCTCGCCGGGCTCGAATGGCACGACGCGGCGCTGCGCGAGCTGCGGCTCTCGGCCGAGCTGCCGGGAGACGACAGCCTGCGGATCGAGCGCCTGGCGGCGCGGCTGCCGGACGAGGGCGAGATCGACATCGAGGGCACGCTCTCGGGCCTCTCCGACAGCCCTTCCTGGCAGGGGCAGGCGACGCTGGCGGCACAGGATGCGCGGCTTCTGCTCGGCTGGCTCGGCCTGCCGCAACCGGCGCTGGCACCGGACCGGCTGCGCAACCTGTCCGCCACCGGCCAGCTCGGCTGGTCGGGCCGTCAGCTCAGCCTGCACGGCCTCGACCTGCGCCTCGACACCACCCGCGTCACCGGCTCGGCGGCGCTGGCCCTGGAGGGCCGCGCACAGCTCGCCGCCGCCCTGGCGGTCGACCGGCTGGCGCTCGACGGCTACCTGCCGAGCACCGCGCCGGGCGACCTGCCGGGCGCGCTGGCAGGCATGGCCGACAGCCTCGACCTGGCGCTGGACGTCGATGTCGACGTGCTGAGCTGGCAGGCGGTGCGGGCCGAGCGGGTCAAGCTGCGCGCCGAGGCCATGGACCGCCACCTGACGCTGCACGAGCTCAGCGTCGGCGAGCTGGCCGAGGCATCCGGCCGGCTGGTGGGCGACGCCGACCTCGGCTCGGGCCGCGTCGACCTGGCGCTCGAGGCCGACATCGCCCGTCCGTCCCGCCTCGCCCGGCTCGCCGGCTACGAGCCGCCGGCCCTGCTCGGCCGGCTGGGCGCGGTGCGCCTGAGCGGCACCGCCCGCCGGGCCATCGGCGACGTCGAGATCGAGGTCGGCGCCTCGACACCGGGACTGACCGTCGACCTGGAGGGACGGCTCGCCGCCGACCTCGGCTCGCCGCCGAGGCTCGACCGGCTGGTCGCCAGGGCGCCGGATTTCGCGGCGCTCGTCCGCCAGACCGGGCTGCCGGCCGACCAGGCGCTGCAGGGTCCGGCGTCGATCGAGATGTCGGTGACGCCGCGTGGCCAGGGTGTCGTCGACCTCGCCGCCGCCACGAGCATCGCCCGGAGCCGTGGCGACCTGCGCCTGCGCTACGAGGGACAGCGGGACCGGCCGAAGCTCGGCGGCTTCGTCGGAACCCAGAGCCTCGACACCGGCCTCCTGCGGCTGATCTGGGACGCCGGCGAGGTGACACTGGGTTTCCCGCCGGGTCCGCCCAGCCGGTGGCCCGGGGCCTGGCCGCACGATCCCTTGTCCTGGGGCTGGCTCTACGCCGCCGACCTCGACCTGACGCTGGGCGGGCTGGCCGTGGGCCGGCTGAGCCTGGACGACGGCCTGCTGGAGCTGGCGCTGGAGCAGATGCCGCTGGCCGGCGGCAGGCTGGCCGGCCGGGCCGGCATCGACGCCAGGGACCTCATCCCGAAGCTGTCGGCCGATCTCGAGCTGACGGCGGCCGACGCCGCCGAGGCCACGGCGCTGGCGGGCCTGCACGGCGGTCTCCGCGGCCGCCTGGATCTCTCGGCCGAGCTGGCCGGCAGCGGCGTGCATCCCGGGGCACTGGTCGCCGGCCTCACCGGCGGGATCCGCCTGCGGCTGGCCGACGGCGCGCTGGAGGGGGTCCGGCTGCAGCCGAACGATGTCCTGGGCACCCCGCCCGAGCTTCCGGTGACCCTGCTCGAGGGCGAGCTGGCGGTCGAGCGCGGCGTCGCTTCCGGCCAGGGCCTCGGCCTGCGGCTGCCCGAGGAGGAGGCCAGCCTGGACCTGCGGCTCGACCTGCCGGTCTGGATCCTCGACGCCACCATCACGCGGCCGGAGGCGGGCACGGTCCTTCGCGTGATCGGGCCGCCGGGGCGGACGAGGGCCCTTTCGCCCGCGCCCGGCCCTTGAGCCGGGAGCCTCAGTCGGACGGGCCCAGCATCCTCTCCGGGCGCACCCACTTGTCGAACTCGGCCGAGTCCAGCAGGCCGAGGTCGAGGGCCGCCTGCTTCAGCGTGGTGCCCTCCTTGTGGGCCTTCTTGGCCACCTTGGCGGCGTTGTCGTAGCCGATCTTGGGATTGAGCGCCGTCACCAGCATCAGGCTCTCGTTCATCAGCCGGGTGATGCGCTCCTTGTCGGCCTCGATGCCGACGACGCAGTTGTCGGTGAAGCTGCGGCAGCCGTCGGCGATCAGCCGGATCGACTGCAGCACGTTGTGGATGATCACCGGCTTGAAGACGTTGAGCTCGAAATGGCCGGTGGCGCCGCCGATGGTGACCGCCACGTGGTTGCCCATGACCTGGGCGCAGAGCATGGTCAGCGCCTCGGACTGGGTCGGGTTGACCTTGCCCGGCATGATCGAGCTGCCGGGCTCGTTCTCGGGCAGCTTCAGCTCGCCGAAGCCGCAGCGCGGCCCCGAGCCCAGCAGCCGGATGTCGTTGGCGATCTTCATCAGGCTGGCGGCCAGCACGTTGAGGGCACCCGAGACCTCGACCATGGCGTCGTGGCTGGCCAGGGCCTCGAACTTGTTGGCGGCGGTCACGAACGGCAGGCCGGTGATCGTCGCCACCTCGGCGGCGAAGGCCTCGGCGAAGCCCTTCTTGGCGTTGAGGCCGGTGCCGACGGCGGTGCCGCCCTGCGCCAGCGGCCAGACCCTGGGCAGCGTCGCCTTCACCCGCTCGATGCCGAGCTGGATCTGGGCGGCATAGCCCGAGAACTCCTGGCCCAGCGTCAGCGGCGTGGCGTCCTGCAGGTGGGTGCGGCCGATCTTGATGATGTCGGCGAACTCCTTCTGCTTGGCGACCAGCGCCGCCAGCAGGTGCTCGAGCGCCGGGATCAGCTCGCGCGACAGCTGCTCGCCGGCGGCGATGTGCATGGCGGTCGGGAAGGTGTCGTTCGAGGACTGGCCACGGTTGACGTGGTCGTTGGGATGGACCGTCTTCGAGCCGAGATCGCCGCCCAGGATCTCGGCCGCACGGTTGGCGATGACCTCGTTGGCGTTCATGTTCGACTGGGTGCCGGAGCCGGTCTGCCAGACCACCA
>DAOLFG010000081.1:0-22595 GCA_035326425.1 Geminicoccus sp.
GGTCGCTCGGCGACTTCAACAGCGTCTACCTGCTGACCGGCGGCGGCCCGGCCGAGCGCACCAACACCCTGGCGACGCTGGGTGTGCGCTTCGCCTTCAAGGAGGCCGACCTGTCGGCCGGTGTCGCCACCATGATCAGCGGCCTGCCGCTGCTGATACCGCTGGTCGTGCTGCTGCTGCGCCGTCTCAATAGGAGTATGGAAGGCCGCGACGCATGACGAGGAGCCTGCGCACGCAGCTTCTGCTCCTGCCGCTGGCCGCCATCGTGCTGGTGTGGTCGCTGCTGCCGCTCTACCACATGGTCGTCATCTCGCTGACGCCGCGCGACGCCGCCTTCGCCGGCCTGCTCTGGCCGGACGCGCCGACGCTCGACAACTATGTCACCGTGCTGAAGCAGGGCGACTACTACCTGCAATATTTCTGGCAGCAGCTCGCCAACAGCCTGTTCGCCGCGGCGATGACCTGCCTGATCGTGCTGTCGGTGGCCTCGCTCGCCAGCTTCGCCATCGGCCGGCTCAAGGTGCGCTACGGCGAGCTGGTGTCGAACCTGGCGCTGCTGACCTACCTCATCCCGGCCAGCTTCCTCGCCATCCCGATGTATCAGGTGATGGCCGCCTACGGCCTGCTCAACAGCATCTGGGCGCTGATCCTGTCGATCGCCACCTTCACCACGCCCTACGCCATCTGGGTGCTCAGGCAGTACGGTGATTCGGTGCCGATGGAGCTGGACGAGGCCGCCAAGGTCGACGGTGCCTCGCCGCTGCAGATCTTCCGGCTGGTCTATGTCCCCCTGATCCGCCCGGCGATGCTCGCCATCGGCAGCTTCGCCGTGCTGCACGCCTGGAACGAATATCTCTACGCCTTCCTGATGCTGTCCTCCGAGCAGCAGATGACGCTGCCGGTGGCGATGGGCCTGTTCGTGCGCGACGACGACGCGCCCTGGCCGGTGCTGATGGCGCTCGGCGTGATCTACGCCCTGCCGCCGACCGCACTCTACTACGCGGTGCGCAAGTACATGGTCACCGGCCTCACCGCCGGTGGCGTGAAGAGCTGAGCCGCCATGAGCCTCTACGCCCCGCCGAAGGATCTGCCGACCCGCGTCTTCGTCGACGTCGTGGCGGCGCTGGGGCTGCAACCGCGCCGCAGCGCCTGGACCGATCGGACCGGCGGGCCGCCGATCCATTCCTTCCTCGAGGGCCCGTCGTTCGACCGCCGGGGCAACCTCTACTGCGTCGACGCGCCGTTCGGGCGGATCCTGAGGATCACGCCCGACCGCGAGGTCTCCGTCGTCTGCACCTATGACGGCATCCCGAACGGCCTGAAGATCCACAAGGACGGCGAGATCTTCGTCACCGACCGCGTCAACGGCCTGATGCGGCTGGATCCGGTGAGCGGCCGCATCGAGACCTTCCTCGCCGCCGAGCGGCTGCAGCCCGGCTACAAGGGCCTCAACGACCTCGTGTTCGCCCGCAACGGCGACCTCTACTTCACCGACCAGGGCGACACCGGCCTGCAGGATCCGACCGGCCGCGTGTTCCGGCTGCGTGCCGACGGCCGGCTCGACTGCCTGCTCGCCAACGTGCCGAGCCCCAACGGCATCGTGCTGAACCCCGAGGAGAGCTACCTCTTCGTCGCCGTCACCTTCGGCCCGCAGGTCTGGCGCGGCCTGCTGATGCCGGACGGCAGCCTCGTCAAGGTCGGCGCCTTCCAGACCTTCTCGGGCGGCTACAGCGGCCCGGACGGCATGGCCATGGATGAGCAGGGCGGGCTCGCCGTCTGCCACAACCGCCTCGGCACCGTCTGGACCTTCGACCCTCGTGGCGAGCCCGCCTACCGTATCCGCTCCTGCGCCGGCTCGATGACTACGAATTGCGCCTATGGCGGCCCCGGCAACCGCCGACTCTACATCACCGAGTCCGAGAGCGGCTCGATCCTCGAGGCCGAGCTGCCGACCGCCGGCCAGCCGATGTTCTCGCACCAGGCCTGAAGCGGAGTGTCCAGCCGGTGAGCTACGATCTCCTCCTGACCGGCGGCCATGTCATCGACCCGGCGCAGGGCCTCGACGGGACGGCCGACGTGGCGTTCGAGGACGGCCGCGTCGCGGCGGTCGGGCCCGGCCTCGACCGGGCACAGGCCCGCGAGATCAGGTCGGCCGAGGGCCGCTGGGTCGTCCCCGGCCTGATCGACCTGCACACCCATGTCTACCACCACGGCACCGCCATCAGCGTCGATGCCGAGCGGGTGGCGCGGGCCAGCGGCACCACCACCTGCGTCGACACCGGCAGTGCCGGGGCCTGCAACATGGCCGGCTTCCGCCACCACGTCATCGAGCGCTCCGACGTCCGCATCTTCGCCTACGTCAACATCTCGCTGGTCGGCATCATCCAGGGAGCCGGGCTGCTGCGCCTGCCCGAGGCCGAGAACCTCGACTATCTCGACGTCTCGCAATGCGTCGGTGCCGTGCGCGCGCATCGCCAGCACGTGGTGGGCGTCAAGGTCCGCGTCGGCCGCTCGTCGACGGGCACGCTGGGCGCCATCCCGCTGCATCTGGCGATTCGCGCCGCCGAGATCGCCGGGGTGCCGGTGATGGTCCATATCGGCGCCGATCCGCCGCCGCGCATCGAGGACATCGTCGGCCCCTTGCGTCCTGGCGACATCGTCACCCACTGCTACACGCCGAAGAACAACTCGCCGTTGCTGCCGGACGGCGCCATCCGGCCGGTCTATCCGGAGGCGCGCGAGCGCGGCGTGATCTTCGACGTCGGCCACGGCGCCGGCTCGTTCGGCTTCGACACCGCCCGCCGCATGCTGGACCAGGGCTTCCCGCCCGACGTCATCAGCAGCGACGTGCATGTCGGCAGCATCGTCAGGCCGGCCGAGAACGTGCTGGTGACGATGTCGAAGTTCCTCTGCCTCGGCATGCCGCTCGTCGAGGTCGTGCGCGCCGCGACGGCGACGCCGGCGCGGGTGATGGGGCATCCCGAGCTGGGCACGCTGGCCCCCGGTGCCGCGGGCGACGCCACCCTGCTCGACATCGAGGAGGGGCCCGTGACCTTCCTCGATTCCATCGGCGCCACGCTGGATGCCGACCGCCGCCTGCGGCAGCGCGGGATCGTCCTGCGCGGCCGCTGGTGGGACGATGGCGCCGGTATGTGAGTCAGGCTACGAAAACCAGCCATTCTCGCTTTACAGCACCAGCGATCGCTGCCTAACCTGTAGTCCAATTACATGTCAGGGAAGGGGCGGCGGACAACCGCGTTCCATGCGCGTCACCGGGATTCGCACCTATCCGCTCACCGTGCCGATCGGCGACCTGCAGCGCACCTCGCAAGGCTCGTTCGGGACGATCTCGATCCTGATCGTCGTCGTCGAGACCGATGCCGGCATCAGCGGCGTCGGCGAGGCGCTGGCCCGCTATTCTCCGAAAGCCTACGCCGAGCTGGTGAACGGCTCGCTGGCGCCCAGGGTGATCGGGCGCAATCCGTTCGAGGCCGACGGCATCTGGCAGGCGATGTACCGCTCCTTGAGCGGCAAGGCCGGCGGCGTGCTGATCGAGTCGATCGCCGCCATCGACATCGCCTTGTGGGACATCATGGGCAAGGCCACTGGCCAGCCGGTGCACCGCCTGCTCGGCGGCATGGGGCGGGAGCGGATCCGCGCCTACGCCTCCTCGATCCCCTGGACCGACGATGCCGACGCCGCCCGCTGGGTCGAGCAGTGCCTCGCCTGGGGGTTCAAGGAGATCAAGGTCAAGATCGGAGCGCCGGTCGAGGCCTCGATCGCGCGGGCGAGGCTGGTGCGAGAGGTCGCCGGGTCCGACATCCTGCTCTCGGCCGACAGCAACTGGATCTTCGACGTCGACGACGCC
This sequence comes from Geminicoccus sp., assembly GCA_035326425.1. Lineage (GTDB taxonomy): Bacteria > Pseudomonadota > Alphaproteobacteria > Geminicoccales > Geminicoccaceae > CALKJU01. Next base: position 3,869 of record DAOLFG010000081.1, read on the forward strand.
CTGCGCGTCGGCCGGGCTTTGGCCGACCTCGGCTACATCTGGTACGAGGAGCCGATCGTGCCGGAGGATGTCGAGGGCTATCGCTGGCTGCGCGACCGGCTGCCCCTGCGTCTTGCCGCCGGCGAGAGCGAGTTCACGGCGCAAGGGGCCGCACCCTTGCTCACCAGCCGGGCGCTCGGCCTGATCCAGCCCGACGTGGCGCGCTCAGGCGGCATCAGCGAGACGCGGAAAATCGCGACGCTTGCCCATGCGCTGCACGTGCCCTACGCGCCGCATGTCGGCGCCAGCGGTGCCGTGTGCGCCGCGGCCAGCCTGCAGCTCGCCGCCGCCATGCCCAACTTCATGACCTTCGAGTGCATGATCTTCCCCAATCCCTTGCGCGACGAGCTGCTGGTCGAGCCGGTCGGCATGATGGACAGCCTCGTCGATGGCCAGCTCGCCATTCCCGACCGGCCGGGCATCGGCGCCGAGCTGGACATGGCCGTGGTCGAGCGCTGGATGGAGCGCTGATGGAAGCCAATGGCGCCGCGACGGATCTGCTGGCCCGGCTCGCCAGCGCCAGGGCCGATCTCAGCCCGTCCGAAGCGCGCGTCGCCGACATCGTGCTCGACCAGCCGGGCACCATCCCGCGCATGAACCTCGCCGCCCTCGCCGGACTGGCCGGGGTCAGCGAGCCCACCGTGCTGCGCTTCTGCCGCAGCCTGGGTGCCGAGGGCTATGCCGACTTCAAGCTGGAGCTGGCGCGCGCCCTGGCGACCGGCGGCGTCGCCTATCTGCATCGGGAGATCCGCTTCGGCGACGGCATCGGCACCGTCGCCGCCAAGGTGTTCCAGTCCTCGATCAACGCGCTCGCGGTGGTGCAGCAGAGCCTCGACTCCGCGGCGCTGGAGCGCGCCGTCGACATGCTGGCGGCGGCCAGCCGTATCGACATCATGGCGGTGGGCCTGTCGCACATCGTGGCGCTCGACGCGCAGCAGAAGCTGATGCGGCTCGAGACGCCCTGCATCGCCCTTGCGGATTCGCACCTGCAGACCATGTCGGCGGCGACGCTGCGGCCGGGCGACGTGGCGCTGATCTTCTCCTACAACGGCCGGATCAAGGACATCCTGCGCTGCGCCAGTGTGGCGCGCGAGGCCGGTGCTGCCACCCTCGCCGTCACCTGCTCGGGCACGCCGCTGGCGGCGGTCTGCGACCTCGTCATCCCGGTCGACGTGCCGGAGGACACCTTCGTCTACGCGCCGATGATCACCCGGCTGGCCCACCTGGCGGTGCTGGACGTGCTGGCGACCGGCGTGGCGCTGCGCCGGGGCCCGCGCATCGCCGAGCATCTGGAGCAGATCAAGGAATCGATGAGCGACCAGTGGCTCGTCGAGGCGGAGGCCCCGCGCGGCCGTCGCCGTCGTCAGGGAACCGAGGCAGATCAACGGAGGCAGACATGAAGACCATGAGACGCGGCGTCCTGGCCCTGGCCGCGGGCTCGCTGCTGGCGGGGGCGGCGGCGATGGCCCAGGACAAGCCGGAATCGTTGACCATCCTGGCGCATCGCGTCCACCAGACGGTGTCGACGCAAGGTGCCGGCGGCGACATCACCGAGGCCTGGCAGAAGGCCAACGGCGTCGGCGTCAACTGGGTGACCATGGAGACCGGGCCGCTGCACGAGCGGCTGTTCCGCGAGCTGGCGCTGCCCGAGACCAGCATCGACCTCGCCTTCGTCGTCAACACCCGAGCCGTCGACGGGCTGGCCAAGGTGCTGGATCCCATCGGCCCCTACCAGGCCAAGGCGCCGATCGAGGACATGGACGACATCTTCCCCGGCCTCGTCACCGCCATGACATTCGGCGGCGAGCTCTACGGCGTGCCGTTCCGCCATGCCTCGACCTGCTTCCACTACAACGAGCGGATGCTGAAGGAGCGCGGCGTCGAGCCGCCCCGGACCATGGAGGAGCTGCAGGAGGCCGCCCACAAGCTCACCTACAAGGACGCCGAGGGCAACCAGGTCCACGGCTTCGTCATCATGGGCGACAACTACGCCAACATCGTCGACATCGCCCGGGCCTGGGACGGCGACTTCATCACCCTCGACTACAAGATGGGGGTGACCGGCGAGGGCATGACCAAGGCCGCCACCATGCTGCACGAGTTCTACGACAGCGGCGTGCTGCCGAAGAACTGGGCCGCCATCAAGACCGAGGAGGTCAACACCTGGTTGCAGACCGGCCGGGCGGCGATGACCACGACCTCCTGCGGCCGGGCCCAGATCTACAACGATCCGGCCAAGTCGAAGGAGGCCGGCAACTTCAAGACCGTCGCCCTGCCGATGTCCGCCGAATACAAGGACAAGTTCCCGGTGGCGCCGGCCAAGGTCGAGTTCTGGTCGATCGTCATCCCGAAGAACAGCCGACACAAGGATCTCGCCTGGAGCCTCGCCCGCGAGATGCTGTCGAAGGAGAGCACGCTGAAGGCGGCGCTCAACGGCAACGGCCCGGTGCGGGCCTCGACCTACGACACGCCGGAAATGAAGCAGAAGCTGGCCTATGCCGACGCCGAGAAGGCGGTGCTGCTGGTCGGCCGCGTGCCGCTGCCGGCGTTCGACAATGCGGCGAAAGCGGGCGACATCTTCGTCGAGGAGATGCAGGCCGCCGTGCTCGGCATGAAGCCGGTGCCGGATGCGCTCTCCGAGATCGAGCGCCGCGTCCAGCCGCTGCTGCCGAAGTAAGCGGCATCGATGCTGTCGCCCCTCGATCTCCGGCAGCGCCTCGACCGGGCGCTGCCCAGGGTAGGGCTCGCCCGGCTGCCGACGCCGTTGCAGCCGGCGGAGCGGCTGGGCCGCCGGCTGGGGCTCGACCTCGCGATCAAGCGCGAGGACGAGAGCGGGCTGGGCCTCGGCGGCAACAAGGCCCGGCAGATCGAGGTCATCCTCGGCCGCCTGCTGGCCGAGGGGGTGCGCACCGTGCTGACCACGGCCGGTGCGCAGTCCAATTTCTGCCGGGCCATGGCCGCCGCCTGCGCCCGGCATGGGCTGCGCTGCATCCTGCTGCTGAGGGGCGACGGCAGCGCCGAGCCTGTCGGCAACCTGCTGCTGGACCGGCTGTTCGGCGCCGAGGTCCATTGGATCGCCACCACCGATCCCTACGACCCTGCGGTGCTGGAGCGGCTGCAGGGCCTGGCCCGTGATGCCGGCGAAGGTGCCCGCATCGTCCAGCTCCCGGGCGAGACCGGCGCGCTGGCCGCTGCCGCCGCGATCGGTCTCGCCGTCGAATTGGCCGGGCAGTGGCAAGCGCCGCCGGCCGCGGTCTATCTCGCTGTCGGCTCCGGCCTGACGGCGGCGGGTACGGCGCTCGGTCTCGAGGCGATGGGAGCACCGACGCGTGTCGTCGCGGTGTCGGTGCAGCAGCCGGCGGGCTTCATCGAGCCGCTGATGCGGCGACGGGCGCGGGAGGCGGCCCGATTGATCGGGCTCGACCTCGGGCTCGCGGACGACCGGCTCGTGGTCGACGACGGCTTCATCGGTCCGGGCTACGGCGTCGCCTCGCCGGCCTCGCTGGATGCCGTCACGACGGCCGCGCGCGACGAGGCGCTGGTGCTCGACCCAGTCTACACCGGCAAGGCGATGGCGGCTCTGATCGCGCACGCCATCTCCGGCCAGCTCGCCGGCGGCGTGGTCTTCGTCCATTCCGGCGGAGGAGCCGCGTTCTTCGCCCATGCCGCGGCCATGGCGGCGCATCTGGACGGCTGCCGCTGATGCGTCCTGGCTGGCCGCAGGCGCTGATGGTGCTTCCGACGCAGGGGCTGCTGGTCCTGGTGATCGGCCTGCCGTCCTTGTGGGTGTTCTGGCTCAGCCTGCAGCAGACCGCCTTCGGCGAGGCGCCGGTCTATGTCGGCTGGAGCAACTACGCCTTCGTGCTGACCGACCCCTATTTCTGGCGCGCCTTCCTCAACACCTTCCTGGTCGTCAACATCGTCGTCTATCTCGAGCTGGCGCTGGCGCTCGGCATGGCGGTGCTGTTCGCCGCCGGCGTGCCGCTCAGGCGGCTGATGATCGCCGTCGTGCTCGCACCCTACGCGGTCAGCGAGGTCATCGCCGTCATCGTCTGGAAGTACATGCTGGAGCCGGATGTCGGCATTGTCAGCCAGGCGCTGGCGGCCGTGGGCATCCCCGAGCTGGCCTGGACCACCGACCGCTGGGCGGCGCTGACGCTGGTGGCGCTGCTTTCCGTGTGGCTGCACCTGCCGTTCAGCTTCCTGATCCTCTACTCGGCCCGGCTGGGCGTGCCGAGCGAGCTGTACGAGAGCGCCTCGATCGACGGGGCGCTGCCCTGGCAGCAGTTCCTCAAGGTCACGGTGCCGATGCTGATGCCGGCGATCCTCGTCGCCCTGATGTTCCGCTACGTCTTCGCCTTCCGCATCTTCGGCGAGGTCTGGCTGCTCACCGGCGGCGGCCCGGCCAGGCTCACCGAGGTGCTGGCGACCTACCTCTACCGCCACGCCTTCCGCTACCAGGAGTTCGGCGTCGCCTCGGCGATCGGCTGGCTGATGGCGCTGGCCTCGGTGCTGCTCGCCAGCGCCTATCTCTACCAGATGTACCGCCGGATGCTGGCCAGCGATGCGTGAGACTTGGTCCTCCCGCACCGCCCGTGGCCTCGGCTTCCTGCTGGTGGTGGTCTGGTCGGCGCTGCCGATCCTGCTGGTGATGCTGGCCTCGATCCGGCCGGCGGCGGAAATCTTCACCTTCCCGCCGCGCTTCCTGTTCGTGCCGACCTTCGAGAACTACGCCCAGCTCGCCCGCAACTGGCCCGACTTCTTCGACGCCTTGTGGAACAGCCTGATCGTCACCGTCGGCGCCACCGTCCTGACGATCTTCGCCACGACGCTGTCGGGCTTCGTCTACGCCCGCTACCGCTCGTCGGCGCTGGCGGGCTCGGCCTTCTTCATGATCTTCATCCGCATGCTGCCGCCGATCGTCATCACCCTGCCGCTGTTCCCGATCGTCAACCGGCTGCACCTCAACGACACCCACCTGATCCTGATCATCCTCTACGCCACCTTCTTCGTGTCCCTGAACACCTGGATCATGAAGGCGTTCATCGACCAGATCCCCAAGGAGCTCGACGAATCCGCGATCATCGACGGCGCCAATGCCTTGCGCATCCTCTGGCACGTCGTCCTGCCGCTGGCCGCCCCCGGCATGATCGCGGCCTCGACCTTCGTGCTGGTGTTCTCATGGAACGAGTTCCTGTTCGCCTTCATCTTCACGACGACCGAGGCCAAGACCGCACCGCTGATCCTGTCGGAGATGCTGGGTGCGCTCGACGGGGTCGAGTGGGGCGTGCTGTTCGCCGCCGCCACGCTGCAGCTCCTGCCGGTCCTCGCCTTCGTCATGCTCGTCCAGAAGGCCGTGATCGCCGGCATGACCGCCGGCTCGGTCAAGGGCTGAATCCCATGCCAAACCAGGAGGCCGATTGATGCACGACCTGCAGCGCGCAGTCCTGCGCGCCGATCCGCGATTGTCGAAATACGATCCATTGTCGCGGATCTTCTTCTTCGACGACTTCAACGACGGCCTGCAGGGCTGGATCGGCCTCATGGGCAACTACGAGGACGATCTCGACCGCATGCATCCCGGCTACCGGCCGATCACCACGCCGATGCTCTCCAACCTGTCGTTCTGGGACAGCGGCAGCCATGGCGCGCTCAGCGGCTCCTACGCGCTGAAGCTGGCGACCCGGCCGAAGACCGGTGCCCTCAACGTCGCACTGAAGCGGCTGACCTATGTGAAGCCCTGCCCGATCCAGGTCGAGTTCTGGTTCACCTTCAAGCCCGAGGCCAGCGAGAGGAAGCTGTCCGAGACCGACATGCGCTCGGTCGGCGTGGTGCTGGATCTGCAGGACGACAAGCGGCGGATCATGCCGCACATCCGCTACCTCAACAGCCACGGCGGCAAGCGCGTCGAGAAGTGGCAGTTCAAGCAGACCGAGGTGCCGTTCCACACGCTGAGCGACAAGACCGTCACCCACTTCCACCTGGCCGACCAGGACTGGGAGGACATCTCGGGGCAGCGGCAGATCCTCTGCTACAACGAGATCCCGACCAAGGTGAACTGGCAGTACTGCAAGCTCGGCTTCGACCTTCGGACGATGCGGTACACGACCTTCCAGTGCAACGACATCGTCTACGACATGACCGGCAAGGGCACGCTCGACATTCCGGCGATGCCCAACCTGCGCGGCATGCTCAACGTCGTGCTGTTCTGCGAGACCGATGCCGACAAGCGCGGCATCTTCTACGTCGATTCCGTCTGCGTCTCGGGGGAGTGGGACTGATGCCGCAGCTGCGCGAGAGCACGACCGCCGTCATCGTCCGCGGCGAGACCTGGGAAGGCAATTTCACGAGCGAGCCCTTCGAGGCCGGCTGGGCGACCGAGGCGGTGTTCTTCCTCCGCCTGCTGAAGCAGAACGGCGATCCGGCCGGGGCCGAGATGTTCGTCGACATCTCGGCGGACGGCATGCACTGGGTCCGCGAGGGTGCCCGGATCACCATCCCCAACGGCCTGGAGGAGGTCGGCTTCGCCAAGGTCGGCCATTTCGGCAACTGGCTGCGCGTCTCCGGCAGGATGCCGGCCAGCGCCACCTGCCAGGCCCTGGTGACCCTGCACCTGAAATGACCCCGGCGGCCGCAGGTGACATCCCTGGCGTCTGGAGCGTCGCCTCGGGCGCTCCGGGTCCGCACGTGGCGATCACCGGGCTAGTCCACGGCGACGAGCCCTGCGGCCGGTTCGCGATCGAGCGGCTGCGGGCGGCGGGCATCGTCCCGGCCCGCGGCCGCCTGTCCCTGGCGCTGGTCAACCTCGCCGCCGAGGCCGAGCAGCGCCGCTACCTCGACCGCGACATGAACCGGCTGTGGTCGGATGCCGGGATCGACGCCGACCACGCCAGCCGCGAGGCGGCGCGGGCGCGGCAGCTCCGTCCCTGGCTGGCGACGGTCGACCTGCTGCTCGACCTGCACACCACCGCCTTCTCCGCCCGGCCGTTCTTCGTGCTGGCGGACATGGCGAAGTCGCGGGCGCTGGCCGATGCGATGGGCTGGCCCGATGCCCAGCAGCTCATGCCCGGCGGCTGCGCCGAGGGCCGGCACCTGATCGACTATGGCCGGTTCTCGGACGATGCCGGTCCCGCCGCGGTGGTCGTCGAATGTGGCCGGCACGCCGATCCGGCCGCCGACGAGGTCGCGCTCCGCGCAGCCAGGCGATTTCTCGCCGTTACGGGCATCGCCGCCCTCGCCGATACCCCCGAGCCCGCGCCGAGCGTCGAGCGCTTCCGCATCGGCCCGCCCTGCATCGCCCGCCACGACGATTTCCGCCCGCTGATCCCGCTCGGCGGCTTCGTCGACGTCGCCGCCGGCGATATCGTCGCCACGGATGGCGGCGAGCCGGTCCGCGCTCCCTTCGATGCGACCGTCCTGTCGCCGCGGCCGGCGCCGCAGGCGGGGACGGTCGCCTTCTACTGGTGCCGCCGTGTCGCCGAGGCGGATCGGCCGGGATCGCCGCCGGGTCGTGGAGCCGCATGACAGGGAGGATCCGATGAGCACCGATCTCGCCGAGCCGCCCGCAACCGGCTCGATGGCGGCACAGGCCGCTGCCGACGATCCGCCGCCGGACGCCGACGCGCTCCCCGGCGATCCTCTGGGGACGCCAGCACCACTCGACTATTTCCTCAAGCTCGACCTGGGCGACCGCACCGTCTGGCTCGAGCTCGACAGCTTCACGTTCGCGACGGAGGAGGTGAACGGGCGGGCCATACCGTCGAAGGTCAGCACCTGGTTCGACCTGTCGACGGTCGATCACGAGCTTCTGGCAGCCATCGGTGCCGGCCGGATGCTGGTCGAGGCGCAGATCGAGGCCCATCGGGCCGTCGGGGAAGGATCGAGCATCGTCCAGGAATACCGCTTCGGCAACGTGGCCATCGATCGCCTGCTGTCGAGCGGCGTCGACGGCGGACAGGCCGCGCAGCGGCTGGATTTCTCCTACGATCGGGTCCAGCACGGCTTCGTCACCTATGACGAGGCCGGCGGCAGCGCAGTCGAGACCAGCTATGCCTGGGATTTCGCGCTGGGCCGCGCCGTCAAGCCCCGCGGCATCCAGTCCGAGGCACCGCTCTCCGAGCCCGATCAGGTCGATGTCCAGAGCGGCGAGCTGAGCTGGTTCCTCCGCCTGGGTGCTGCAGGCGACTGGCTGGAGGCCGGAACCGTCTCCTTCGGCATCGCCGGCCCGACCGGCTCGCGCGGCGCCGCCACCGCTGTCCCGGTGGAAATCAGCATCGGCTCCGACGCGATCGGGCCGGACCTGCTGGAAGCGGTCACCAAGGGCAAGATGTTTCGCGTCATGGAGCTGGAGGCCTACCGCGACGGCCCGGAGCCGCAGCTGGTGGCCGAGTACCGCTTCGGCTCGGTCCAGGTCACGGGCCTCGCCACCACCGGCTCCGGCCGGCTCCAGCAGGAGGTGAGCATCACCTACGAGACCGTCACGGCCGCCCATCTCGAGCAGGACGAAAGCGGCGGCACGGTCGTCGACGGACCCAAGGGCTTCGACTTCGCTTCCGGCCAGGTCGTCACGTCGACTTATGCCGTGAGCGCGGATGCGCCGCTGGCGGCCCGCGACACCATCGGCGGCGCGCCCGTGGAGTTGCAGCATTTCATGCGGATCGACGGCATCCAGGGCTGGGTCGCGCTGTCCGACTTCGACTTCGCCATTGCCCGCGAGGACCCGGGCGGCCAGGCCGTTTCCCGCGCCACGGCCGGCCCGGTCGAGGTGGCCTTCGGGCCGGACTCGATGAGCCCCGGCCTGTTCGCGATGCTCGCCGAGGGCCGGGCGGCTGCCGAGGTCGAGATCGAGGCCTACACGGTCGGCGGTGTGCCGCGGCTGGTCGACGAGTTCGTGTTCGGCGACGTGGCGCTCACCTCGCTGCTGGAATCGGGTGCGGCGATCGCCGTCCAGCGCCTGGAGATGAGCTTCGACAGCGTCGAGCATGCCCATGTCAGCTACGACATCGACGGCGCGATCGCCGGCGTGAACCGCAAGGCCTTCGACTTCTCCACCGGCCGGGCCGTCGCCGTATCGTCCGATGCGGACGACCTGCTGTCCTGAGATGGCGACGGCACCGGGAGCAAAAGAGGACGCTGCATGAAAAGGGTAGGCTTCATCGGTATCGGCACCATCGGCATGCCGATGGCCAAGAACATCGTCCGCGGCGGCTACGACGTCACCGTGTTCGATCTCGCCCCTGCACGCATTGCCGAGATGCGCGAGCTCGGCGCCAAGGGTGCCGGCTCGATCGCCGAGGCGGTGAAGGGCCAGGACATCGTCATCACCATGCTGCCCGACGCGCCCGACGTCGAGGGTGCGGCCCTCGGCGCTGGCGGCATCCTGGAGAGCATCGGCCGGGACGCGATCTACATCGACATGAGCACGATCGACCCGGCGACGACACGGCGGGTCGGCGAGAGGTTCGCCGCCCGTGGCGTGCGGATGATCGATTCGCCGGTCACCCGCAGCGTCGAGCAGGCGATCACCGGCAACCTGGCGCTGCTGATCGGCGGCGACGTCGCGGTGTTCGAGGAGGTGAAGCCGCTGCTCGCCTGCATGGCCGACACCATGACCCACTGCGGCCCACTCGGTAACGGCTCGGCCATGAAGCTGGTCAACAACTTCATGAGCGCCGGCATCGTCTCGCTGATGAGCGAGGCCATGGCGATGGGGGTGAAGGCCGGGCTGACGCTGGAGCTGATGATCGACGCCAGCAGCAAGACCGGCACCCGCAACTTCATGCTGCAGGAGTTCCTGCCCAGCCGCGCCTTCGCCGGCAACTTCAAGGCCGGCTTCTTCTCGCGCCTGTCCCTGAAGGACCAGCGCCTCGCCCTGTCGATGGCCGAGGCCGGCGGCGTCGAGGCGCCGGTCGGCTGCACGGTTTACGGCCTGCTGGAGCAGACGGCGGCGAAGTATCCGACCGACGACTTCTGCAGCCTCATCCGCATCCGCGAGGAGCAGGCCGGCATCCAGCTCCGCCTGAAGGGAAAGTGAGACAGCGATGACACCCGAGGAAGTCCTCTCCCATCCGGGAAAGATCCTGACGCAGCGGCAACGCGAGGATTATTTCGAGAACGGCTACCTGCTCGTCGAATCGATCATCCCGAAGGGCGCGCTGACCCGGTTGCGCGAGGTCACCGCCGAGATGGTCGAGCGCAGCCGCAGGCTGACGAGATCCGACAACGTCTTCGACCTCGAGCCGGCGCACACCGCCGACAACCCACGGCTGCGCCGGCTGTCGAGCCCGGTCGTGCACCATCCCTACTACTGGGAGTTCGCCACCGGCCTGCTGGCCGACATCGCCTCCGACCTCGTCGGGCCCAACGTCAAGTTCCACCACTCCAAGCTGAACTTCAAATGGGCGCAGGGCGGCGAGGAGGTGAAGTGGCACCAGGACATCTGCGGCTGGCCGCACACCAACTACAGCCCGCTCACCATCGGCTGCTATCTCGACGACGTCGGCATGGACCAGGGGCCGCTGGCGGTCCTGCCCGGCAGCCACAACGGTCCGCTCTATGACGAGCGCGACGAGCAGGGCCGCTGGGTGGCGGCGCTGCAGCCCAGGGATCTCGCCACGCTCGACCTGTCGCGCACCGTCTACCTGCCGGGGCCGGCGGGCTCCCTGACCATCCACAACTGCCGCACGCTGCACAGCTCGAAGCCCAACCTGTCGGGCCTCGGCCGGCCGCTGCTGCTCTACGCCTACTCGTCGGCGGACGCCTTCACCTACACCGCCAATCCGCTGCCGACGCCCTATGCCGGCCAGATCATCCGTGGGGACGCGGTGAAGTGGGCGCACCACGACCCGCGGCCCTGCCTGATCCCGCCGGACTACTCCAAGGGCTTCACATCCATTTTCGCCATCCAGCAGCAGGAGGCGGCACCCGCCGCCATGTAAACCCGCCGCAAACGCGGCTATCGTCCCTTCACCAACCATCGGGAGGCAGAAAACATGCACGAGACGAAGCTTTCCCGCCGCGGCTTCGGCCAGGGCCTGCTCGCCGGCTCGGCGGCGCTGGCGCTGGCCCGGCCGGCGCTGGCGCAGAACCCCGCCAAGCTCACCGTGGTCTCGCACCAGGTCCACAAGCTGGTGCTGACCGAGGGTGCCGCCGGCGACGTGACGGCACCCTGGCGCCAGCAGCACGGCACCGACATCGAGTGGATCACGCTCGATCTCAACTCGATCCACGATCGCCTGTTCCGCGAGGCGTCGCTCAGCGACAGCGAGGTGTCGTTCGGCTTCCTGGTCAACGCCCGCTCCACCCCGGACGCCATGAAGCTGCTGGAGCCGCTCGACGACTTCATGGCCAAGGCGCCGATCGAGGACATCGAGGACATGGCGCCGGGCCTGCGCCGCTCCATGCAGTTCGGCGGCAAGACCTACGGCATCCCGTTCCGTCAGGCGACCGCGTCGCTGCACTACAGCGACACGTTGCTCAAGGAGGTCGGGCTCGAGGGCCCGCCCAAGTCGATCGAGCAGTTCGCCGAATATGCCCGCAAGCTGACCTACACCCGCAGCGACGGCACCAAGGTGCAGGGCTTCGCCTTCGAGGCCCAGAACTACTCGAATGTCGTCAACATCGCCCGCGCCTGGGGCGGCGCCTTCATTACCGACGACTACAAATGCGTCGCCGACCAGCCCGGCATGATCAACGCGCTGACCATGCTGCAGCAGTTCTACAAGGACGGCGTGCTGGCGCGCAATTTCGCCGCCACCACCCAAGAGGACATGATCAGCGGCATGCAGGCCGGCCGCATCGGCATGGTCTATTTCCCGTTCGGCCGCACCACGCTGTTCAACGATCCGAAGAAGTCGTCCTTGGCCGGCAGCTTCAAGACCGCGCTGTCGCCGATCTCCGAGAAGCATCCCGAGATCGAGGGGGCCGGGATCACCGAGTTCTGGTCGATCATCATTCCCAAGAACAGCAAGACCAAGGATCTCGCCTGGGACTTCATCCGCTTCGTCTCGACCAAGGACAACACCACCAAGGCGGCGATCAACGGCAACGGCTCGATCCGCGGCTCGACCTTCAGCGATCCCACGATCATGGCGAAGCTGCCCTGGGCGGCTCAGGAGGCCGAGGCGGTCCGCACCGCGGCCGTTCCGCTGCCGCCGTTCGAGCAGTCGGCCCAGGCACGCGACATCTTCATCGAGGAGATGCAGCTCTGCGTGCTCGGCCGCCAGACCCCCGAGGAGACCGGCAAGAACATCGTCGCACGGGTCAGCCCGCTGCTGCCGAAGATCTGAGCCTCGTCTCGTCGATGCGGCGCCCCGGCATCCTGCAGTGGCTGATGGTGCTGCCGGTCCAGGGCCTGGTGATCGCGATCATCGCGATCCCCTCGCTCTGGATCTTCTGGCTCAGCCTCAACGAATCGACCTATGGCCAGGCCCCGGTGTTCGTGGGCCTGGCCAACTACGCCAAGCTGCTGGCGGACCGCTATTTCTGGCGCGCCTTCGTCAACACCTTCGTGGTCGTCAACGTCATCGTCTATGTCGAGATGGCGCTGGCCCTCGCCATCGCCAGCCTGTTCGCCGCCGGCATCCCCTGGCGCCCGGTGGTGCTGGCCATCGTCCTCCTGCCCTACGCTGTGTCGGAGGTGGTGGCCGTCATCATCTGGAAATTCCTGATGGATCCGGAGATCGGCTTCCTCACCCGGCCGCTCACCGACCTCGGCCTGCCCTATTTCGACTGGGCCATCGACCCGGTGCACGGGCTGGCGTTGGTCTGCATCATCAGCGTCTGGCTGCACCTGCCCTTCACCTTCCTCATCGTCTACGCCGCCCGCCTCACCGTGCCGTCCGAGCTCTACGAGGCCGCCCGCATCGACGGCGCCACCGCCTGGCAGACCTTCCGCCGCGTCACCTTCCCGATGCTGGTGCCGGCGATGCTGGTGGCGCTGGTCTTCCGCTACATCTTCGCCTTCCGGCTGTTCTCGGAGGTCTGGCTCTTGACCCAGGGCGGGCCGGCGCGGCTGACCGAGGTCCTGGCCGTCTATCTCTACCGCCAGTCCTTCACCTACAACAATTTCGGCCTCGCCTCGGCCTCGGGCTGGGTGATGGTGCTGCTCTCGGGCCTGATCGCCCTCGTCTACATGCGGCTGATGTACCGGCGCATGTTCGCCGAGACGGGCGCCGGCGCATGATCTGCCTGCCGGTTGCGTGAAGCCCGCCATGCCAGGTGCGCCGCGTCATGCTTCGGAACCTCCCGCCACACCGGGATCCCGGACGGTATCGTCGCGAAGCTCCGGCACCGGTATCATGGGCCGGCGGCCACGCAGCGGCGGGCGGGCCGGGCGGTTGCTCGCCGAGCCGGGAGGGAGGACGTTCTTGGAGACGGCGCAGGCCGGGCGGAGGCTGGCGGCGATCCTGGCCGCCGACGTTGTCGGCTACTCGGCGCTGATGGAGCGCGACGAGGACCGCACCCTCGCCCGGCTGAAGGCGCTCCGCCGGGAGCTGATCGAGCCGCTGATCGCCGAGCACCGCGGACGCATCGTCAAGCTCATGGGCGACGGGACCCTGGTCGAATTCGCCAGCGTGGTCGATGCCGTGCGCTGCGCCGTGCTCGTTCAGCAGGGCATGGCCGAGCGCGAGACCGGAATTCCCGAGCCGGAGCGCATCCGCTTCCGCATCGGCGTCAATCTGGGCGACGTGGTCCGCGAGGAGGACGGCGATCTGTACGGCGACGGCGTGAACGTCGCCGCCCGGCTGGAGCAGCTGGCCGAGCCGGGCAGGATCGTCGTCTCGGGCACCGCCTATGATCACCTCCAGGGCAAGCTGGAGTGCTCCTACGAATATCTCGGCGAGCGGCGGCTCAAGAGCATCGAGCGACCGGTCCGGGCCTTCCGGGTGGCGCTGGCCGGCGAGGCCGACTCCGGCATGCCGCCTGGCCTGCCCGACAAGCCCTCGATCGCCGTCCTGCCCTTCACCAATCTGAGCGCCGACCCGGAGCAGGAATATTTCGCCGACGGCCTGGTGGAGGAGATCATCACGGCGCTCAGCCGCGTGAGGTCGTTCTTCGTCATCGCCCGCAATTCGAGCTTCACCTACAAGGACCGCGTGGTGGATGTCAGGCAGGTGTCGCGCGATCTCGGCGTCCGCTACGTCCTCCAGGGCAGCATCCGCAAGGCCGGCTCGCGTCTGCGCATCGCCGGCCAGCTGGCCGACGCGACCACCGGCCACCACGTCTGGGCCGACCGCTTCGACGGCGACATGGACGACATCTTCGACCTGCAGGACAGGGTGACCGAGAGTGTCGTCGGCGCCCTCGAGCCGAGCATCCGGCTCGAGGAGATAAGGCAGGCCCGCACCCGGCCGACGAGCTACATCACCGCCTACGACCTCTACCTTCGTGCCCTGCCGGGCTTCTACAGCATGACACGCGAAGGCTTCGCCGAGGTCCGCCGGCTGACCAACGAGGCCTTGAGCATCGACCCCGAGTTCACCCTGGCCAAGGCGCTCGGCGCCTATATCCGCAGCGTCTCGGTGAGCCAGTGCTGGCACGAGCCCGACGATGTCCGCGTCGCCATCCGGATGGCGCGCGAGGTGCTGGCCGAGGCGCGTGACGACCCGACCAGCCTGCGCTTCGCCGCCCAGGTCCTGGCCTACAGCGCCAAGGACTACGAGACGGCGCTGGCCACCATCGACAGATCCCTCCACCTCAACCCCAACTCCGCCCAGGGCTACACCGGCGGCGGCTGGGTGAACGCGCATTCGGGCCGGCCGCTGGTCGCCATCGACCACTTTCATCGCGCCATGCGCCTGAGCCCGCTCGATCCCGAGAAGGGCATCGCGCTGTCGGGCATCGGCATGAGCTTCCTGATGCTCGAACGCTACGAGGACGCTCTGACCTGGAGTGAGAATGCTCTGCGCGAGATGGCCAACTACGGCTCCTCGCATCGCGTCGTGATCAGCGCGCTCGTCGGCCTCGGGCGGCTCGGGGAGGCCAGGGCGGCGGCGAGCCGCCTCATGGAGGCGTTCCCCACCTACACGCTCTCGCTGCAGATCCAGATCAACCCCTGGCGCGACAAGGCGTTCGCCGGACGCTACATCGACGCCCTCCGCGTCGCGGGCATTCCCGAGTGACCATGGCTCGTCGACCGAAAGCCACGGGCATGACGGAGAGCGACGGCCTTCCCTTCGCAGCCGGTCGCTAGCATGCGCCAGCCGCCGTTCTCGCCCGCCTGGATTTTGCGCCGCCTCGGCCTGCTCGCCGTGGTCTTCTGGTCGGGCTTCCCGATCCTGTTCATCGTGCTGTCCTCGCTGAAACAGTCGCGGGACATCTTCATCTTCCCGCCGGTCTGGATCTTCGAGCCGACCTTCGAGCACTATGTCGAGCTGTGGCAGAAGTGGCCCGACTTCTTCACCTACATGCGCAACAGCCTGATCATCGCCTGCTTCGCCACGCTGCTGGCGGTGACGGGTGCGACGCTGGCCGGCTATGTCTACTCGCGCTACCGCTCGCGGCTGCTCACGGCCTCGGCCTTCTTCCTGATCGCGGTGCGGCTGTTCCCGCCGATCGTCATCACCCTGCCGCTGTTCCCGACCGCCGACTGGCTGGGGCTCAGCGACACCCACCTGCTGCTGGTCCTGCTCTACGCCACCTTCTTCGTCTCGCTGAACACCGTCATCATGAAGACCTTCATCGACGGCCTGTCGACCGAGCTGGACGACGCCGCCCGCGTCGACGGCGCCACCGAGTGGCAGACCCTGTGGCGGGTGATCCTGCCGCTGACGGCGCAGGGGATGGTGGCGGCGGCGGTGTTCGTCTTCGTGTTCTCGTGGAACGAGTTCCTGTTCGCCTTCATCTTCACCACCAGCAACGCCAAGACGACCCCGCTCATCATCAGCGAGCTGATGGGAGCGCTCACCGGCGTCGACTGGGGCATGCTGTTCGCCGCCGTCTCGCTGCAGCTCGTGCCGATCGGGATCTTCGTGATCGTGCTGCAGCGCTTCCTGATCGCCGGCCTGACCGCCGGCTCGCTCAAGGGCTGAATCGATGCGCAACCATTTCGACATGACCGGCCGCCGGGCGCTGGTCACCGGCTCCAGCCGCGGCATCGGCCGCGCCATTGCGCTGGCGCTGGCCGAGTACGGTGCGGACTTGTGCGTCCACTATCACGGCCGCCGGGCCTACGCCGAGGAGGTGGCCCTGAAGGCGCGGGGATTCGGCGTGAACAGCGTCGTGGTCCAGGCCGACATCGGCGACGCCGACGGCCCCCCGAAACTCGCCGAGGCGGCGATCGAGGGCCTGGGCGGCATCGACATCCTGGTGCTCAACGCCTCGATGGAATACCGCACGCCCTGGCAGGAGATCACGCTCGATGCTTTCCAGCGCCAGATCGACGTCAACCTGCGCTCGACCATGCAGCTCATCCAGCTGCTGGTGCCGGCGATGATCGAGCGCGGCTGGGGCCGGGTGGTGACGCTGGGCTCGGTGCAGCAGCACAAGCCGAGCCCGGTGATGTGGGTCTATGCCGGCAACAAGCTGGCCCAGCTCGGCATGGCACGGAACCTGTCGAACCAGATCGCCGGCAAGGGCGTCACCGTCAACAACCTCGCCCCCGGCGCCATCCTGACCGAGCGCAACGCCGAGCCCTTGTCCGATCCCGCCTTCCGCAAGCAGATCGAGGCGAAAATCCCGGTCGGCCGCCTGGGCGCCCCCGACGACCTGATCGGCGCCGCCCTGCTGCTCTGCTCCGATGCCGGCCGCTACATGTCGGGCTGCGACCTGTTCGTCGACGGCGGCTGGCATGCCACCTGACACGCGCCGCCGCCTCGGCAGGACCGGCATCGAGGTCACCGCGCTGGGCCTCGGCACCGCGCCGATCGGCGGCTTCCGCGGCCCGACCGATGATGCCGAGGCGCAGGATACGCTGCGCGCGGCGCTGGCGGCGGGCATCCGCTTTTTCGATACCGCCCCGCTCTACGGCTATGGCGGTGCCGAGCTGCGGGTGGGAGCGGTGCTGCGCGGACTGCCGCGCGACAGCTACGTGCTGTCGACCAAGGTCGGCCGCACCATCCAGCCGATCCGGCCCGGCGCCGACCTTTCCAGGCTGCTCCAGGGCGGTCTGCCCGGCTTCCACGCCGTCTTCGACTACTCCTATGACGGCGCCATGCGGGCGCTCGACCAGTCGTTCTGCCGGCTGGGCATTCCCGAGATCGACATCCTGCTGATCCACGACGTCGATCCGGCGGTGCATGGCGGCCAGGGCGAGGCCGACCGCCGTTTCGCCGAGGCCATGGACGGCTGCTACCGCGCCCTGGTCGAGCTGCGCCGCAGCCGCCAGGTCCGCGCCATCGGCACAGGCATCAACGACCCGGCCATGACCGCCCGCTTCCTGCGTGCGGGCGATTTCGACTGCGCGCTGGTGGCCGGCAAGTACACGCTGCTGGAGCAGCAGGCGCTCGACGAGCTGCTGCCGCTGTGCGCCGAGAAAGGTGTGGGCGTCATGCTCGGCATGCCGCTCGAGACCGGCCTGCTCGCCAAGGGGCCGGTGCCCGGCGCCACCTACAAGGCCCGGCCCGCACCGGCATGGGCGCTGGAGAGGACAGCACGGCTGGCCGAGATCTGCGGCCGCCACGGCGTTCCGCTGCCGGCCGCCGCCCTGCAGTTCCCGCTCGCCCACCCGCAGGTGGCGACGACGATTCCCGGCACTCGGTCGCGGAAGTCGCTGGCGCAGATCCTGGCGTGGATGGAGACGCCGATCCCGGCCGAGCTGTGGGCCGAGCTCCGACAGGAGGGGCTGCTGGACGAGCGGGCGCCGGTGCCTTGACGGCTACAAATCCCCGAGTCGGATAGACTATATTCGTTCCGGATGCGAATTGGCTGCGGAAGCGATCATGCCGGTGCTGACAGGGATAGCCGAACGCGAGCGCGTGCTCGACAGCCTGCGGAGGATGTCACCCGAGCTGCGCCGTCGTGGCTTGCGTCATCTTCGGATGTTCGGATCGGCGGCACGCGGTGAGGCCGACGCCGGAAGCGATATCGATCTCATCGCAGAGCTGGACCGGACCGGATCGAGGATGTCGTTGCTGGACCTGATGGGCATCGAGGCCGACCTGTCCGATCGGCTCGGACGGAAGGTGGAGATTGCTACGTCGCCGGAGCAGATGCGCCCGCGCGTGAGGGCCCGGGTCGATGCGGATGCCGTGCTCGTCTACTGATGCCGTTCCGCGATACCGCCACCCGCCTCGACGACATCATCGACGCCATCGCCTGGATCGAGCGCCTGACGCGTGGCAAATCCGAGGCGGACTATCGCTGCGATCGGCCTCTGCGCGACGCGGTCGAACGGAATCTCGAGCGGATTTCGGAAGCGTCGCGACACCTGCCGCTCGACCTGACCAAGGCCCATCCGGCTGTTCCATGGAGACAGGTGGCGGACCTCGGCAACAGGCTGCGCCACGGCTACGATGCCATCGACCACGGCATCATCTGGGCGATCGTCACGGATGATCTGCCGATCCTGCGGGCTGCGGTCGAAGCGATGGCGAAAAGCGAGTCGGACCCGGGAACGGCCTGAGCCGCTACCCCTTCACCGCCCCCGCCGACAATCCCGCCATCAGGTAGCGCTGCGCCGCCAGCACGAACACTACGATCGGCACCAGCTGCACCGTGGAGGCCGCGAACAGCGTGCCCCAATCGACCC
>DAOLFG010000082.1:0-22088 GCA_035326425.1 Geminicoccus sp.
GGACGAAAGCGGCGTACTGTCCGGCTATGGCTGCCAGGATCAGCAGGAGCGCCAGCTGGTAGCTGCCGGTGAGGTCGAACACCGTGGCGGCCAGCGCGGGTCCCAGCGCGATGCCGAGGCCGCCGACGAGGCGCATCGTGCCGAACACCACGGCGAAATCGGCACTCGGCACGATGGCTCGCGTGCCTTCTGCCAGCACGATGGCCTGGGCACCGAAGCCGGCGCCCAGCAGGACCGGATAGAGGTAGAGAACGCCGACGACATCGAAGCCGATGAGCAGCTGCAGGCACAAAACGGTCAGCACCGCGCCGCACAGGCCCAGCCGGAGGACCGCGTCGGCTCCCAGGCGGTCGACCAGCCAGCCGGCGACGAAGCGGCAGGCGAAGACGCTGAGGCCGACCGCGGCGGCGATCCAGACCGCGAACGAAGGCGGAACGCCCTTGTCGTGGAAGAGCGCGATCTGCTGGGTCAACAGCGCCTGGTAGGCGAAGGGGCCGAGGAAGAAGGCCGTGCCGAGGCAGGCCAGCCGCCGGCGGGAAGGAGCGTGCGCCGCGGGCGATCGCTCGGCCTCGGCCGCCGGCCCGGTCACTGGCGGCTCCAGGCGCATCAGCCAGGCATTCAGCGGCAGCACGATCAGGGCCACGGCGAGGGCGAGCAGCACGAAGCCGGCGCGCCAGCCCGATCCATCCATGACCGCGAGCAGGATCGGCAGGCCGAGGAAGGCGCCGATGCCGGAGCCCGAGTCGGCGATCGACAGCAGCGTGGCCCGGCCGCGGAACCAGTTGCCGAGGATCGTGAACAGCGCGAACGAGCTGCAGCACTGCGCCCCCAGGCCGCAGACCAGGCCGAAGGTGAGATAGAAGCCCCACAGCGTCTCGACCCGGCTGACGCCCCATAGGCCCATTGCGAGGCAGGCCGAGAGCGCTGCCAGCACCAGCCGGGCGTCGAGGTGGCGGAAGGCGTAGCCGACCAGGGGCGAGGTGCCGGCATTCAGCAGCGTGAAGAGGGTGAAGCCGAAGGAGATCTCGCCCCGGCTCCAGCCGAATTCCCGCTCCAGCGCCACCAGGAACAGCCCGAAGGTGTTCCAGAGCACGCCCGACACCAGCATCACGCCGAAGCCGCCGGCCACCACCTGCCAGCCGGCCGGCAGGCAGCGCGCGGGCAGCCGCGATAGGCTCACGAGCTGCCCGCTTCGAGGATTCAGGCGGCGAGGTCGGCCCGCGCCGCGGCGAAGGTCCGCTCGCGGGCACCTTCGATCCGGTCGGCGACGGCCTTGATCGCCGCGGCATCGCCATCGAGGTGCTGTCGCCGCCGCGCCACCATGGCCCGCACATTGTCGGGCGCCGGTCCGCCGACGATGGTGCGGATGCGGATGTTGTGGCCGGGGTCGAGCGCCTCCCTGACCACCCGCTCATCGAGATCGATGGGGTCGCCGAACAGGTTCAGGCCGATGCGGCGCAGATCCCCGGCGCTGATGTCGAGCGCCGTCCTGCCGGCCTCGATCGTCTCGCGCACCGCCGTGGCGACGATGTTGTGGGCCATGCGGAAGGACAGGCCGGTCTCGCGGACGATGACGTCGGCGAGCTCCGTGGCGGTGCCGAAGCCGACCTCGGCCGAGCGGCGCATCACGTCCGGGAAAACGGTGACGGCCTCCAGGACCTCGGCGATCAGGACCAGGATGCGGCGGGTCCTGAGCGCCGCATCGAGCACCGGCTCGTTGATCGCCGACACGCCGTCGTTGACGTCGCTGAGCGAGGTGTTCTTGGTGCAGCTGAGGGCCGCCACCAGGGCACCGGTGACCATGCCGGCCGCGGCCTTGGTGTGCTCCAGCGCCGCCGGGTTCTTCTTCTGTGGCATGATGCTGCTGACCGCCGAATGCTGGTCGCCCAGCTCGATGAAGCGGTATTCGGCGGTGCTCCAGCTCTGCAGATCGGTGGCGAGGCGCGACAGGTTGGTCATCAGCAGCGCCAGCGCCGCCGCCGCCTCGTGCGCGTCGTCGCGGCAGGACACGCCGTCATAGGCGACCTCGACCAGGCCGCCGAAGCCCAGCGCCTCGGCGGTGAAGGCCCGGTCGATCGGGAAGGCGGTGGTGGTGAGCGCGCCCGAGCCGAGCGGACAGCGGTCGACATGATCGAGCGCATGGCTCAGCCGCTCGAAGTCGCGGCCCAGCAGGTCGGCCAGGGACAGCATGTAGTAGCCGAGCGAGATCGGCTGCGCGTGCTGAGTGTGGGTATAGCCCGGCATCACCGTGTCGGCGTGCCGGTCGGCGAGATCGAGGGCTGTCCGACGCAACGCCAGGAGACCGTCGACGACCTCGAGCAGGCTCTGGCGCAGCGCCATCCGCCAGGAGGTGGTGTGGAGATCGTTGCGGCTGCGGCCGGTATGCATCCGGCCGCCCACCTCGGGGCCGAGCCGGCCGATCACGAAGCGCTCGGTGTAGGAGTAGAGGTCTTCCTGCGTGTAGTCGACGGCCAGGGCATCCGGCCCTGCCGCCCGCAGCTCGAGGAGCGTGCCGAGGATGCGGCCGACATCGGCGCCGGCGACGATCCCCTGGCGCCCGAGCATCCGCGCATGAGCCACGTGGATCCACAGCTCGAGCCCGAACAGGATGTGCGTCGAGCGGGTCACGTTGGGCCGGTAGTAGCTGTCGATCATCGCCGCCGAGGGCGGCAGCTTGACGCGCTCGCGCAGCATCACGGTCTGGTTGCTCATGCCGTCCGTCTCCGTAGGGCCGCCGGCCGGGCGGAGGGCCCGGCCGGTCGTCGGGCCGCTCAGTCCTTCTTCAGGTCGGCCACGATCTTCTGCATCTCGGCGGCTCCCCACTTCACCGCCTCGGCAGCGTCCTCGCCCTGGAGGACGGCGCGCTGGACGACGAGGGCCGGGATGTCGCGGGCGACGATCGAGCCAATGAGGGGATTGACCACGCCCGAGCGGACGACCTGGCCATCCTTGATCACCGCTCCGGCCTCGGTCTCGAAATCCAGGCTGTTGGAGGTGTCGAAGTTGGCCGCCACCAGATCCTCGCGGCCCTTCAGCTCCGGTCGCCCGGCGGCGATCATCGGGTCGGCCTGGACCGACCTCAGCGGCGGGATCAGGTGCGGGAAGGCCGTCAGCGCGAAGCGGGCGGCGCGGTCGCCGGTCAGGATGAACTCCAGGAACTTCTTGGCGGCCTCGGTGTTCTTGGCGCCGACCCGCTCCGAAGCGATGGCAAACGTGTTGGTGGCGACGAAGCCGACCCCGACGCCGCTGGGGCCTGCCGGCTGCGGCGCGCCCCTGGTCTTGGCGATGAGATCCGGCGTGTTGTCGCCCATCTGGGCGATCACCCGGCCGGCATAGATGTCCATCGCCACTTTCCCGGTGAGGAAGGTGTTGGACATGTCGGCATAGGAGTACGAGGCGATGCCGGGCGGCGCGTAGGGCGCCAGATCCTTCATGAACTGGAGCGCCTCGACCGCGGCCGGGCTGTCGAACGAGACATTCAGATCCTTGTCGAAATAAGTGCCACCGGCGGACCAGAGCAGTGCCGAGTAGTAGAGGCTGGTCATGCGGTTCTTGCCGGCCGGGAACACGGTGCCGAAGATGTCCGGATTGCCGTCGCCGTTGGTGTCCTGGGTCAGCGCCTTGGCGGCTGCCAGGAATGCCGGCCAATCCTTGGGCGGCTCGATGCCCTTGGCCTCCAGCAGATCCGAGCGATACCACAGCGTGCTGAAGTTACCCAATGTATAGGGCAGGTCGTAGATCGTGCCGTCGACCTCGACGACCGAGCCCGGCAGGAAGTCGTCGATGCCGATCGACTTCGCCACATCGTCGAGCGGGACGAGGAAGCCGCGGCGGCCGAAATTGAAGCGCTCCTCTGGCAGCACCTTGAACAGCTCGGGCATGGTGCGGGCGTTCATCGACGCCGTCACCTTCTGCAGCCGGCCGTCGGTGCTCACCGCCTCCATCTCGATCCGGATGTCCGGATTGGCGGCCTGGAACTCCTTGATCGCCTCGTTGAAGAAGGCGATGCTCGGCGGATCGGTCTCGTTGTGCAGGAAGCGCACCACCTGCTCGGCGGATGCGGCGCTTCCGACGATTGTGCCGGCGAGCAGGCCAGCAAATGCCGCCGTCCTCATCGCGCATCGACGCGACAGGCTCATGTTCGACCTCCCCTCGGTCATTTGTTGATTCATCAACGATCGAATGGTAGGGGGGTATCCGTTGACCTGTCAACCAACATCGCCGCCGACAAGGCAGCGCAGGGGGGCTACACGATGACAGGGCCGGGGGCGCTCTATCGCGAGGACCGGCGCCTCGCCTATCTGTCGATCGCGCCGAGCGTCGTCCTGCTCGTGCTGCTTTCCCTCGTCCCCGCCATCGCCGTGCTGCGGCTGAGCTTCCAGGAAGTGGAGCTGGGCGAGTCGCCCCGCTTCGTCGGTCTCGACAACTATCTCTGGGCGCTGGCCAGCCCCGACTTCCTCATGGCTCTGAAGAACTCGCTGGTCTGGACGTTCGGCAGCGTCTCACTGGAGATGGTGGTGGGCCTGGGCATAGCCCTCATGCTGCACCGCAGCTTCCACCTGCGCGGGCTGGCCCGCGTCGCGGTGCTCGCGCCCTACCTGGTGCCCACCGTGGTGGCGGTGCTGGCCTGGCGCTTCATGTTCCACGACATCCTGGGCGTGCTCAACTACATGCTGATCAGCCTCGGCATCGTCCGGTCGCCGGTGCTCTGGCTCGACAGCCCGAGCTGGGCGATGCTGTCGGTCATCCTGGTGGGAACCTGGAAGTTCTTCCCCTTCGTGGTGATTGCGCTCCTGGGCATCCTGCAGGCAATCCCCACCGACCAGTACGAGGCGGCGCGGATCGACGGCGCCAGCGCATGGCAGCAGTTCAGGCTGATCACGCTGCCGCACATCATGCCGATCTTCCTGCTCAGCGCCGTGCTGCGGACGATCTGGACCTTCCACAAGTTCGACATCATCTACCTGCTCACCGGCGGCGGGCCGCTCAACGCCACCACCACGCTGCCGGTGCTGGTCTATCTCAAGGGCTTCGTCGACTTCGAGTTCGGCCGCGCCGCCGCCGTCGCGCTGCTGGCGATGCTGCTCTTGAGCCTGGTGCTCGTCGCCTACTTCACGCTGCTGCGGCGTGCGGAGGCGCACCAGTGAGCAGCACCGCCTTCGCGCCCGCCACGGTGCGATCGCCGCGCGCCCCGCTCCTGGCCAACCCGCGGGCGCTGGCGAGACAGCTGCTGCTCTATCTCGGCGTCTCGGCCGTGGTCGGCACCGTCTGCTTCCCGCTGTTCTGGATGGTCAGCGGCTCCTTCAAGCCGCGGGCCGAGCTCTATGCCTACCCGCCGACCTTTCTGCCGCAGACCTGGACGCTCGAGAATTACCAGACCCTGCTCGGCCAGACCGAGTTCCTGACCTATTTCGCCAACAGCCTGATCGTCGCCTTCGGCGCCACCGGCTTGGCGCTGCTCTTCGGCACGATGGGCGCCTACAGCCTGACCCGCTTCCGCTTCGCTGGGCTCCGCCTGATCGCCCAGTCGAGCCTGTTCTGCTACATGCTGCCCGAGGCGCTGCTCGTCATTCCGCTCTACATGTTCGTGGTCAACGTCGGGCTGGCCGACACGCTCTACTCGTTGATACTTTCCAATACCGCGTTCACGTTGCCGCTGACTTTATGGTTCATGCGCTCCTACTTCGCGGCGATTCCGCCGACGCTGGAGGAGAGTGCCATGATCGACGGCTGCACCCGCTTCCAGGCCTTCTACCGGGTCACCCTGCCGCTGGCGCTGCCGGGCGTGGTGTCGGTGGGCGTGTTCGGCTTCAACCATGCCTGGAACGAGTTCCTCTTCGCCCTCGTCTTCACCTCGTCGGAGCGCAACAAGGTTCTGCCCATCGGACTCGCCACCTGGATCGGCCAGGATTCGGTGTTCTCGTGGGGCATGCTGCTCGCCGCGGCGGTGCTGATCACGCTCCCGGTCGTCCTCTTCTATCTGCTCGTCCAGCGACACCTGGTCTCCGGCCTCGCCGCCGGCGGCGTCAAGGGCGAGTAGGCATCCTTTACCTTCAACACTGGAGACGTTGTCGATGAACGACATGCGAATCGAGCGGGTCGAGGTGATCCCGATCGAGATGCCGCTGCCGAAGCCCTTCTCCGGCAGCAAGTATACCGTCGCCAGCCGCAACACGATCATCACCCGCATCCATGTCAGCGGCGGCCTGGTCAGCGAGGTCTACAACGGCGACAACCGCGAGCACGGGCGCGAGATCGTCAAGATCATCGAGACCGAGATCACGCCCCTGCTCATCGGCGAGGATGCCAGCGCCTACGAGCGGATCTGGGCCAAGATCTTCCCGATCTCCACCTGGCACAAGGCGCGCGGCGTCGCCATGGAGGCGATCGCCTGCGTCGATACGGCGATCTGGGATCTCAACGGCAAGCGGCTGGGAACCAGCGTCTCGAAGCTGCTGGGCGGCTATCGCGACAGCCTGCCGATCATCGCCATCGGCGGCTACTACCAGGAGGGCAAGACCCTGGGCGATCTCGCCAAGGAGATGGACTGGCTGCGCTCGGTCGGCATGGCCGGGTGCAAGGTCAAGGTCGGCGGCCTCTCCCCGGAGAAGGATCTGGAGCGCGTCGAGGCGGCCCGCGACGGTGGCGGTGCCGACTTCATCATCGCTGTCGACGCCAATCGCGGCTGGAATGTCCGTGACGCGACGCGCTTTGCTCGACTGATCGAGCATCTGAACATCCGTTGGTTCGAGGAGCCCTGCCACTGGTACGACGATGCCCGCGGCATGGCGGAGGTGAGGCGGGCCACCACGATCCCGATCAATGCCGGCCAGAGCGAGATCTCGGCGCACGGCGTGCGGCGCCTGGTCGATGCCGGCGCCGTCGACCTCGTCAACTTCGATGCGTCGGACGGCGGCGGCATCACCGAGTGGAAGCGCGCGGCCGATCTCTGCGCGCTGCACGGCGTGGAGATGGCGCACCACGAGGAGCCCCAGATCGCGGTGCACATGCTGGCGGCGGTGCCGCACGGGACCTATGTCGAGTGCTTCCCCAACACCGCCCGCGACCCGCTGTGGCCGGCGCTCATCACCAACCGGCCGCCGCTCGGGGACGGCATCATCGGCGTGCCCCAGGGACCGGGCTTCGATCTCGAGCTCGACTGGGATCTGGTGAAGCGCTACCGGCTGGACTAGTCGGGACCGGCGCCGGCCGTCGCCTCGAGGTCGGCCACATAGTCGATCAGTCCGGTCGGCGGCCACGAATGGGAATAGCCTTCCTGGCCGTCCACCGGACCATGCTCGACGGCACCGTCGTTCTCGGCCATTTCCTGGGCCGTCACCAGCGCCTTGTCGAGCAGCTCGTAGAGCTGCCGGCATTCGGCGGGCGTCATGCCGGAAACGGCACGGAGGTGCCGGCTCCGCTTGGCGGCGGTGATGCGGTGATAGACCTGCTCGCCCGAGGTGGTCAGCTTCAGCACGAGGCGCCGGCGATCCTGCGGGTCCGGCACCTTGCGCAGGTAGTCGCGCTTGATGAGATTGCCGAGCGCGCGGCTGACCAGCCCCTTGTCCATCGAGGACATCGCGACGACCTGCTGCGCCCCGGCCCAAGGCAGGCTGCCGACGATATTGAGCAGGCGCACCTCCGGCACACCCATGCCGAACTGCCGTTGATAATAACGGGACGAGCTTTTGAAATAGAGGCTGGATAACCGATTGATCTTGAAGATCAGGCTGTTGAACAGCTGATACTCCGGATAGCCGCCGCCCGTCGACGGCTCTCCGGCCGCCGCACTGTTTTCCATCGGCGAAAGTAGATCCGCCGGCAGTTTCCGCGAGCTCGCCAACCAAGCGCTCCCGAGATTGCATTGTCCACGACAGTCATACGACCGCCGGCTCGATTCTGCCAGGGGGCGCAGCGGAATTTCGCTTCGACGGCCGAGGCCGGGTCGGCCACGAGCGGGCGGCCGCAGGCTCTCAGAGCCGCGCCGCCCCTGGCGACAGGCCGAGCAGTACGCGTCCGACCGGCTCGAGTGTGCCCAGCCGGCCGAGCCGTGCGTGCTGGCCCACCACGTGAACGTCGCGGAAGCACCGCTCCAGCCGGGTGCCGGCGCGCAGGGCCGCACCGCCCGCCGACTGGTAGACCAGATCCACGGCCTCGATGGCGCACCGCGTGGCATGGCATGCCGCCAGCTTCACCTTGGCGAGCTCGCGCACGCCGATGGTCCGGCCGGCGACGGTGCTCTCCCACATGCGCCCGAGCTCGCTGAGGAGGTAGGCTCGCGCCGAGCCCAGCAGCGCCTCGGCCGACGCCACGTCGACCTGCACCAACGCGTTGTCGCGCAGCACGACGGACGATCCGGCGGCGCGCTTCTCCGCGGCGATCCCGGCGAGGACATCGACCGCGGCACGTGCGATGCCGATCGCCACCATGGCGATGGAGCTTGCGAACGCGCTGGTCATCGGCAGTGCGTAGAGCGGTCCGTCCCGGCGCGGCGGCGGCTGGTAGTCCACGAGCGGGATCGTCAGCTCCTCCGGCACGAACAGATCACTCACGGCATAGTCGTTGCTGGCCGTTCCGCGCAGGCCGCCGACGTCCCAGGTGTCGAACACCTCGACCTCCCGGCGCGGGAACAGGCAGAAGCGCTCCCCGCCGTCGTCGACGGCGCAGCCGCCGACGACCCAGTCGGCGTAGTCGATGAAGCTGCCATAGCTCCATCGGCCGGTCACGCGATAGCCGCCGGGCGCCGTGACCGCCCTGCCGGCGGCATACAGCGCGCCGACGAGCACGCCCTCGCCATCACCGAAGACGCTGCGGGCCGCTTCCTCGTCCAGGGCACCGGCGAGGCGCCCCGAGCCGGCGGCGATGGTGACGCACCAGCCCACCGAGCCGTCCTGCTGCGCCAGCTCCTCGGCGACCTCCAGGAAGGCCAACGGGGCGAGCTCGGCACCGCCGACGGCACGCGGCAGCCACATGCGGAAAAGCCCGGCCTCGTGCAGCTCGTCCACCAGCCGGCGCGGAAGCTGGCGGTCCGCATCGAAGCGATCGCGCAGCTCTGCGACGAGCGGCTCCAGTCGCCGGGCCGCGGCCAGATAGTCGGTTGGAATCATATCGCAGTCTCCTGCAGGGATATCGCCGCCGCACGGACATGGAGGACCGCCTCGGAAGATCGCATAGCCGGGCGTCAGGACGTTGCCCGGATCGAACTCCTGCTTGGCGGCGGGCAGGCGGACGAAGGCCGGGCCGAAGTGCCTGCGCCATTCGTCCCGGGACATCGGTAACGCGCTGACCGGGTACAGGGTGCCGCCGGCGTCGCGGATCCGGGCGTGGATGGCCCGGTTGCCGTTCTCGGCCATCGGACGGCCGAACGCCGCTGTGGCAGATCCGCGGGCTGGTCGGGAAGGGTGCCGTCGAGGTGATCCTCGAGGCGTTCGAGCGCCGGGACTACCGATCCACGCCGTCTGGCCGGCGACGAAGCTGCCCCTGGCCAAGATGCCGTGAGGGAGAATGCCCCCGGCTACGGCCGCCAAGCCCGTTCCGGCCTCGGCTCGGCGGGGCCGTGGGTGTGGTTCCACAGATGCCCCAGGCGCTTTCGGCCCTGGATGGTGGTCTCGAAGAAGGCGCCGCGCATCACGCCCTCGACCTCGGGCATGTCGTGGTGGTGGCCCATGCCGATGGGGACGCAGTCGCCGGCCGCGACTTTTGCCGCGCGGCCGGAGACGACGACGGTGGCGGCACCGTCGAGGACGAACCAGTATTCGTCGTAGTCGTGATAGTGCGGGTCCAGGCGGGTGCGCTTCGGATAGGCGACGGGGTCGCCGGTGTGGGCGGCGCCGTCCTCGTTGCGCAGGCTCCAGATGCCGCAGCCGGCGATCTCGTCGCCCCAGCGGCCGGAGAGGCGCAGCAGCTCGGCGTCGTCGGTGAGGCCGGCCACCGTCCAGGCGTCGGCATCGGGGTCGAGGAACTGGCCGGCGCGCAGCACCATGGCGCCGGCCGGCCAGCGCATGACGCAGCGGCCCCGTGTGACCAGGAGGCGCTCGCGGGGCTGGCGGCGGGCGTGACGCAGCTCGCTGCCGCGGGCGGGGCGCTCGATGAAGAACGAGCGCAGCTCGCACCAGTCGGGCGGCGTGTCGCCGCTGCGGAAGATGCCCATCGGCTCACCAGCTCGGCTGGCCGGGCTTGTCCGGCACGGTGGCGAAGCGCGTGTCGGTGATGCGCAGCTCGCTTGGCCGCGAAGGGGTGGCGGCGGTCATTGCTGGTCCCTGTTCTCGATCATTGCCGGTTGCGCCGCGCGCGGTGGCTTGGCGCGTTCGCGGTGGAAGATGTAGGCGCCCGAGGCCACGATCACCGCCGCACCGGCGACGAGGTGCCAGGTCGGGCGGTCGCCGAAGATCAGCCAGCCCATGAAGGCGGCGAGGACGATCGAGACGTAGCGGAACGGGGCGATGAACGACATGTCGCCGAGGCGGAAGGCGATGACCACGGTGGCGTAGGCGATGGCGATCAGCAGGCCGCCCATCAGCAGCAGGCCCAGCTCGCCGGCGTCGGGCGTCACCCAGGCGAAGGGCAGGGTGACGAGGCCGCCCAGCATGACGACGGTGGCGGCCGTGAGCGTGACGGCACCGGTGTCGACGTCGGGCGGGACGAAGCGCGTCAGCAGGTCGCGCAGCGACACCAGGAAGGCGGTCATCAGCGGCCAGAGGGCGGCGGGCTCGAAGCCGTCGCGGCCGGGACGGACGATCAGGATCACCCCGCCGAAGCCGATGACGGCGGCGAGCCAGCGCTGCCAGTCGACCTTCTCGCGCAGCACCAGCACGGCGAGCGCAATGGACATGAGCGGCGAGGCGAAGACCAGGGTGACGGCGGTGGCGAGCGGCAGCGAGCGCAGGCCCAGGAAGAAGCTGATGGCGGTGCCCAGCTCGACGCAGCCGCGCAGCAGGTTGGTGCGCTCGAGGCAGGAACGCAGCGGCGGCAGGCTGCGGCGCAGGGCGAGGTAGGCCAGCACGGCAGCACAGACCACGAGGTTGCGCAGGAACGCCACCTCGCCCACCGGCAGCCGGGCGAAGACGATCTTGAGGATGGAATCGCTGCCGGAGAACAGCAGCATGGTCGCCACCAGGATGCCGGCGGCACGGACATTGTCCGATTGCGGCCTCAACGGCGGATCCGGTAGCCGGCGAGCAGCCGCGCCAACAGCATGGTCAGCAGCGAGGTCGCGACGATCAGGTTGGCGATGTAGCTCGACACGCCCATGGCCCGGCTCATGCTGTCCGCACCCACGAAGATGGCGGCGATGAACAGCGCCGCCACCAGCACGCCCAGGGGATGCATGCCCGCCAGCATGGCGACGACGATGCCGGCATAGCCGTAGCCGGGCGAGAGATCCTGGGTGAGGTAGCCCTTGAGCCCGGCGACCTCGCCGACGCCGGCGAGACCGGCGCAGGCGCCCGACAGCAGCGCCACGCGCAGCAGCACGCGCTCGACCGGTATGCCGGCGAAGCGGGCGGCCTCGGCATTGGCGCCGACGGCGCGCATCTCGTAGCCCCAGACGGTGCGCTGGACCAGGAACCAGGCGGCGAGGCCCACCGCCAGCGCCATCAGCAGGCCGGCATGGACGCGGGTGCGGGCGACCAGCTTGGGCAGGGTGGCGTCGTCGAGCACGGGCGCGGATTGTGGCCAGCCCATGCTCATCGGATCCTTCATCGGGCCTTCGAGCATCATGCCGACGAACAGCAGCACGACGAAGTTGAGCAGCAGCGTCGTCACCACCTCGTCGACGCCGAAGCGCAGCTTCAGCAGCGCCGGCCCGAGCATCAGCAGGGCACCGGCAAAAGCACCGGCGAGGATGACGGCCGGCAGCAGCAGCGGTGCGGGCAGGCCCAGCGTGCCGGAGCCCACCGCCACCGCCGCCACGGCACCCAGATAGAGCTGGCCCTCGCCGCCGATGTTCCAGAGGCGAGCGCGGAATGCCAAGGCGGCGGCGAGACCGGTCAGCATCAGCGGCGTGGCGCGCGCCAGAGTCTCGGTGACGGCAAAGGCCGAGCCGAGGCTGCCCTGGACGATGCGGGCATAGGCGGTGGGGACGTTCGCACCGGCCAATGCCAGCGGCACGGCGCAGACCAGAAGGGCTGCCACGACGGCCAGCACGGGTGCCGCGACCGCCCGCCACGGCCCGACATGCGGGCGGGGCTCAAGCCGCATCGTCGTGGTGCCCCGCCATCATCAGCCCCAGACCGCGCAGCGTCACCTCGGCGATCGGCAATGCCGGGCCCAGCCGGCCGCGGTAGAGCACGGCCACCCGGTCCGACAGGGCCAGCAGCTCGTCGAGATCCTCCGAGACCAGCAGGATGGCGGCACCCGCGGCACGGGCCTCCAGCAGGCGGTCGTGGACATAGGCGACCGCACCGACGTCGAGGCCGCGGGTCGGCTGGTTGGCGAGCACCAGCCTCGGACGGCGTTCCAGCACGCGGCCGAGGATCACCTTCTGGACGTTGCCGCCCGACAGCAGCCGGATGGTGGCCTGCGGCCCCTCGCAGCGCACGTCGTAGTCGGCGATGACCCTGGCGGCGTGCGAGGCGAGGGCACCCCGCCGCACCACGCCCAGCCGGTGCCAGGCCGGATCGTCGCGGTCCTCCAGCAGCAGGTTCTCGGCGACGGTCATGTCGCCGACCACGCCCTGGCGATTGCGATCCTCGGGTATGCGGCCGACGCCCGCGGCCACCACCGCCGCGGGGCCACCGGCCGGCCAGGATGCCCCGAACAGCCGGATCTCGCCGGCAGCGGGCCGGACGAGGCCGGAGAGCAGGGCCGCGAGTGCCGTCTGGCCGTTGCCCGACACGCCGGCTATCCCCAGGATCTCGCGGGCGCGGATGCCGAGGTCGACAGCCTCGATGGCGGCCGAGCCGTGGCGCGCCGAGACGCCCTGCAGCTCGAGGGCGAGCTCGCCCGGCGGCAGCGGCTCGCGGCGGCGCTCGGGGATGGTGCGGCCGACCATCAGCTCGGCGAGCCGGGCCCGGCTGGCCTCGGCCGTCGCGACCTCGGCGACCTTTCGGCCGCCGCGCAGCACCGCGACGCGGTGGCTGAGCGCCATGACCTCGCCGAGCTTGTGGCTGATGAAGACGATGGCGAGCCCGCCCGAGGCGAGGCGGCGCAGGACCGCGAACAGGCCCTCGGCCTCCTGCGGCGTCAGCACGGCGGTGGGCTCGTCCAGCACGAGCACGCGGGCGTCACGGTAGAGTGCCTTCAGGATCTCGACGCGCTGGGCCTCGCCGACCGACAGCGAGGCCACCTGGGCGTCGAGCGGCACCTCGAGCCCGGAGGAGCGCATCAGCGACCGCAGCCGGCCGCGGGCCGTCGCCATGTCCTGGCGCAGCCGCCAGACCGGCTCGATGCCGAGCACGATGTTGTCGAGCACGCTGAGGTTGCCGGCGAGCGCGAAGTGCTGGTGGACCATGCCGATGCCGGCGGCCAGCGCCGCCCTGGGCGAGCCGGGCGGCAGCGGCGCCAGCGCGCCGTCCGGGCCGGCCACCAGCACCCGGCCCTCGTCGGCGACGTAGTGGCCGAACAGGATGCTCATCAGCGTGGTCTTGCCGGCACCGTTCTCGCCGAGCAGCGCCAGGATCTCGCCGCGCCGCAGGACGAGGTCGACGGCGTCGTTGGCGGCGAGCGCGCCGAAGCGCTTGGTGATGCCGGCGAGGTGCAGGACGACCGCGCGGTCGTCCTCAGGCGCGGACATCGCCCATCCAGCGCAGCACGAGGCAGGTCACGTCGTCGTGCAGCGGCGCGTCGCCGGTGAAGGACCTGACGTCGTCGGTGATGCGGCCGGCCAGGGCCTCGACGGGATCGGCGCCGAGATCACCGAGCGAGAGGTCGAGCCGCTCCTCGGAATAGACCGCGCCCTTGGCGTCCGTGGCCTCGGGAATGCCGTCCGTATAGAGGAACAGGGTGTCGCCGGGGGCGAGGCGGACGCTGCTCTCCTTGTAGGCGATGCCCTCGAGCGCCCCCAGCACGAGGCCGCCGGTCATCGGCAGCCAGGAGACCGCCTTGTCCTGCTTGTGGACGAGGCGCGGCGGGTTGTGGCCACCATTGGCATAGACGAACTCGCCGGTGCGCAGGTCCAGCACGCCGTAGAAGACGGTGACGAAGAGCTGGGTCGGATTGTTGCGGCAGAGCGCGTCGTTGGTGCGGGCGAGGCAGGCGCCGGGGCTCAGGCCCTCGCTCGCCGCCGACTGCAGCAGCGTGCGCGAGATCCCCATGAAGAAGGCCGCCGGCACGCCCTTGCCCGAGACGTCGGCGATGATGACGCCGACACGGTCCCGGTCGACCTCGATGAAGTCGTAGAAGTCGCCGGCCAGCTGCCGCGCCGGCACCATCATCGCATGGCAGTGGTAGCGCGGGGTCTGCGGGAAGGACTGCGGCAGGATCGCCGCCTGCAGCGTCTGGGCGGCCTGCAGCTCCTCGTCGATCTGGCGGTGCGCCGATTCGAGCTGGATGTTCTTGTCCTCGAGCTCGCGGGTGCGGGCCTGGACCAGCGCGTCGAGCTGGCGCTCGCGGTTGAGCACCTCGACCGCCATGTCGCTGAACACCCGCGCCAGCCGGCCGAGCTCGTCGGGCCGGGACGAGATCGGCGCCAGCCGGACCGGCTCGAAGCTGCGCGCCTCGACCGCCTTGGCGGCCTTGGCGATGTGGCTGATGGGACGGGAGATGTAGCGCGCCATCCAGCTGGCGCCGGTCAGGCCCACCGCCAGCATGAAGAGGGCGACGCCGCCGCCGTAGGCCAGGTAGGTGCGCAGCTCGGCCTTGAGCTGGTCGGTCGGCAGCCGGACCAGGGTGGCGCCGGTCGGGATGCCGTCGATGTCGAGCACGGGGGCGGCGACGCTCACCCGGTCGGTGGTGAAGCGCGACTGCGGCCGGCCGGTGCCCATGGCGAGCGACGCCAGGCTGCGCTCGGCATCGTCCGGCTCGACCGACTGGCCGTCGCCGACGCCGCCCGCCGCCAGCTGCTTCATGGCGTCGTCGAATACCCAGATCGCATCGAGCGAGCCGACGCCGATCATGGTGGCGATGAGCCGGCGCAGGCCGTTGCGCTGGTGCAGCGGGTTGCTGAAGGTCTCGCGGTGGCCGACGACGACCATGCCGGGCCTGCCGACGCCGCGGGCGGCGGCGTAGCGGAAGATGTTGCCGTCGCCGACGTCAAATGTGGCCTCGGGCGCCGCACCGAACTGCCGGCCGCCCAGCACGGGCGCGAAATCCGGCAGCCCCGCCACCTCGGCATCGAGCTCGGGCGAGGCGTCCACGGCCTCCATCGAGCTCAGGACCGTGTCTCCGGCCTCGTCGGCGACCCAGATCTCGTCGAGCGAGGTCCGTGCCGCCACTTCGCGCAGCCGCCATTCGATGATCGCGGGATCGACGCCGCCGCGCCGCGCGACCTCGACCAGCTCGGCCGCGAGATAGGCCTGGGTGAGCATGCCCTGGCCGATCAGCTTGTCGACCTCGATGTCGACCTGCTCCGAGACCGAGGCGGTGCGGGCGAGAACGGTGGTGACGAGGGCCGCCTCCACCCGCGCCCGCTCCAGCAGCGACGACCAGGCGAGCCAGGCCATGATGCCGGCCGTGCCCAGCGTGCAGATGCCGACCAGCAGCGTCACCAGCAAGAAGAGCCGGGCGCGCACCGTCATGCGGCCGCTCCCGGCGTCGGCGTCGTCACGGCAGCCACATCAGCCCCTCGGCCAGCCGGCGGCTGACCTGGTCGTCGAGCGGGTAGTAGATCGGGCCCTGTGGCCCCAGCCAGCGCTCGTACAGGTCGACATAGGCGCCGCGGAACTCGTCGACGCCGTCGAGCAGCTCGAACAGCACGCGGTTGACGAAGTCTCGCCAGCGCGAATCGTCCTGCGGCAGCAGGCAGGCGGAGGATTCCCAGTCCAGGGCACCGCTGCGCGGCAGCAGCAGCAGCTGGTTCTTGACATCGAGCTTCTCGATCAGCGCGCGCAGGACGACGCCGATATTGGCGACGCCGTCGAGCTCGCCGTCGAGCAGCATCTCGATGCCGACCTCCATGTCGGGAATCTCGATGACGGTGGCGGCGGGGAGGTTGGCGCGCAGGATCCCCAGGGTGCTGGAGCCGCGGATGGCGCCGATGCGCTTGTCGCCGAGGTCGCCCATCGAGCGCGCGGCGTTCCTGAACGCCAGCACGCGCGTGCCGTTCTCGAAGAACGGCACGGAGAAGTCGACGCGCTTCTCGCGCGCCCATGTCGGCGTGGTGATGCCGCACTCGATGACGATGGTGCCGTCCTCGATCAGCTCGACGCGGTTGACCGGCGTGATGGCGAGCAGGTTCAGCTTCACCGATCGGCCGAGCTCGATCTCCAGTCGCGCCGCGATCTCGTGCAGGATGTCGACGGCCAGCCCCTGCAGGTTGTTGTCGGGGCCGCGGAAGGCCAGCGGGATGGCGTCCGAGCGCGTGCCGGCATCCAGCACGCCGGTCCGCGCCACCCGGTCCATCACCGATTCGGCGCGCGCTCCTGCGAAGCCGGACACCAGCAGTGCCGCCAGCAGCGCCGCGCAAGGGCGGAGCATCATGCGGCCACCGCCCGGCCGCGGTGCTGCATCCGGTCGCGCAGCGCGTTGATGACGCGGCTGAGCGGCCAGCAGAACAGGAAGAACCACATCATCGCATATCCATACACCCAGATCATCAGGCCGGTGTCGCCGACGGCGGCGATGATGGTGTTGCTGCGCGACACGATCTCCGGCACGCCGATCACCGACGCCGTGCTCGACGCCATGACAATGATGACCAGATACATCGTCCAGCTCGGCACGAAGAGCCAGCTCGCCGCGTGGTCGCCGCGCCGCCAGTCGCGGATGGCCGAGAGCATGGTGTCGGAGACGAAGCCGACCACGGCGATCGACAGCGCCAGCGACGCCTTGATCCAGGCCGGCACGGCGACGACCCCGCCGCCGACCTCCAGCTCGAACGGGATCAGGTAGGCCAGGTAGTAGAGGAAGACGAAGGTCGGCACGTTGCGGGTCAGGTGGGTGACGGTGGCGGCCCACGCCGCGAGCCTGGGCCTGCCGCCGGCACGGGCGAAGGCCAGGGCACCGCCCAGCACGGTGCCGAAGCCCATGGCGAGCAGCGAGACGACCACGTTCCAGACGAAGCCGGCGGCGAGGAACGGCGTCCACGTCCACAGCGCCTGCAAGGCCTCGCCGGCGGTCACGGCACCGCCAGCCGGCGCTCGATGCGGCCGAACAGCCAGACCACGGCCAGGATCAGCAGGAAATAGACCAGCATCAGCAGGTTCATCATCACCGACGGATTGCCGTTCTCGGCGACGATCGCGCTCGACGCGTAGACCAGCTCCGGCACGGCGATGGCGCTGGCCATGCCGGTCGCCTTGGCGATGTTGACGCAGGAGGCGGTGACCGCCGGCCAGGCCAGCCGGGCGATCCGCCGCCAGTCTGTGGCGGCCCGCCTGTCGGCCTGGGCGACCCGGATGGCCTCGGCGAAGGCCGAGACGTTGGCGGCGCCGGCATAGGCGGAGAAGCACAGCAGCGCCACCAGCATGCCGTCGATCGGCCAGCCCCACCTGGTGACGATGTAGGAGCCGACGCCGAAGAACACGATGTAGAGCTGCAGCAGCGGCGGCGTCATGCGCAGGAAGGTGGCGATGCCGGCGACCGTCCCCGAGATCACGGGCAGGCGCGTCGCGATCAGCAGAGCACCCAGGAAGCCCAGCGCGATGCTGCCGAGGATGCTGCCGATGATCAGCACGACGGTGCCGCGGACGCCGTGCATCAGCTGCTGCTGCTCGAACGGGCTGCGCAGGAAGGAGAAGTTGAGGCCAGTGCGCTCGCGGACCAGCAGCACCAGCCGCTCGATGCCGGAGACGTCGTCGACGGTGAGGCGGCTCTCGTGCCGGCAGGCGGCCGGCCAGCCGCCGTCGGGCTGCATGCGGCAGACCGGCCGGCCCTGCTCGTCGCGGGCGCTCCACAGGGCGTGCATGCTCTCGAGGTAGTCGCCGACCGGCATCTGCCAGCGGCGCATCGTCTCGATGAGAAAGCCGTCGCGATGCCAGTCGGCGACGATCTGGGAGACGGCGCGGGCGAGCGGGCCGTTCTCCTCGCTCTTGGCCAGTGCGATGGCCCAGGGCGTCGTGACGACCGAGCCCAGCGGCATGCTGTAGCCCAGCCACTCCGGGTTGCGCAGCTCGTTGACGATGGCGATGTCGTCGTAGAGCCAGCCGATGCAGCGGCCGTCGCGCACCGCCATCTTGACGTCGCGGTTGTCCTTGAAGACCTGCAGGTCGAGCAGGTAGCGCTGGCCGATGACCGGGTTGAACAGGGCCCCCAGCGTGGCGCAGACCTTCTGGCCCTGCAGATCCTGCCACTCGGTGACCGGGCGCGGCCCCGGCCGCAGCATGATGTTGGCGCCGCTGGAGAAGTAGCCGGGCTCCAGCAGTGCCGCGATGGTGCGGCGCTGCGCCGTGTCGCCCAGCGTGGCGATGATCAGGTCGATGCTGCCCTCCTCCAGCTTCTGCAGCCGGTTGCCGCTGGTGACGGCCACCAGCCGCAGCCCGGTGCCGAGGCGGCGGGCGAGGTCGGCGGCGAGGTCGGCCTCGATGCCGACCAGCCGGCCCGCCGGGTCGACCATGCCGAACGGCGGGTAGTCGGCCTTGACGCCCACCACCAGCTCGCCGCGGTTCCTCACGAGATCCAGCCGGTCCGCCCGTGCCGCGGGCGTCGCCCAGGCCAGGGCGGCCAGCAGCAGCAGCGCGCGGACCAGCGTCCGGCTCATTCCGCTTCCGCGACCGCCAGGAATCCGTAGGCCAGCCGCAGCGGCAGCACCGCCGCCAGCGCCGCGTCGACCGTCGCCGACAGCCGGTTGGTGACGACGGCGCGCTCGGGCAGGACGCTCTCGGCATGGACGTCGAGCAGCCGGAAGCCGCAGCTGGACAGCTCGCCCTCGAGCTCGCCGGGCTCGTAGAGGTGATAGTAGAGCGTGATGGCCTCGCCGCCGTGCTGGCGGGTGTAGACGATGTCGCCCGGCTCCAGGCTGCGGTCGCGCAGCCCCTCGGTCTCGCGCCGCTCGCGATGGAAGCGCTGCCGGGCGTTCGGCACGCTGACGACGAGGCGGCCGCCGCGGCGCAGCATGCCGCGCAGGGCCTCGAGCACGTCGCGCCTGCCCTGCCGGCCCTGCACATGGCCGAGCACGCCGAACAGCAGCATGGCGAGGTCGGCGCCGCCCCAGGCCCGGACGGCATCGGCGAGCCGGTCGAGATTCTCGCCGACCGGCACGAGCCTGCCGCCAGGGATGAAGGCGGCGCAGTGCCGCGACAGCCGGTCGAGCGCCACGTGGCTCACATCGTAGCCGATGATCCTGGCCTCGGTGCTCTCGAGCAGCGCCCTGGCATAGCGTCCCGAGCCGCAGCCGAAGTCGATCACCCGCGGCCCGGCCTCGCGGATCTGTCCGACCGCCGTCCTCAGCGTCATGGGGTTGGGGGAGGGATAGCGATGCTCGTAGAAACCGGTCTCGAAGTACCGGTCGTAGCTCCGCGCCATCCAATCGGATGCCATCGCGATCATCTGGCTCTTGCCACGGCGTCTCGGCTTCTTTCGGCGCTCTCGATCAGGGCGAGCCGATGTTACGGATGATGCCTGCGTCGTCGGTCATCGACATTTCGGCAGCCCGCCGCTCAGGCCGCCGACCCGATAGCCCTACCAGAACGCCGCCCGCCCGTCACGAACCATCGCGCGAGAACGGCCCATCGCGCGAGAACGGCGTCGACGTATCGAGCCGCCATGGCTAAAGACGCCTCGTCCTCGGTGTGGCGTGGAGACGGTGATGGGGCTGGGCTTCTGGGAGCTGGCGGTGCTGCTGGTGGTGGTGCTGCTGTTCTTCGGAGCGCACAAGCTGCCCTCGGCCATGGGCGACATCGCGCAGGGCATCAAGGCGTTCAAGTCGGGCATGAAGGACGGCCCCGAGCCGGCTGCCCCGGCGCCGCCGCCGCTGCTGACGGACTCCCGCGACGAGCGGCGCGGCTGAGGGCCGGGCCGACCGGCACCCCGGTACACCAGCCCGGGCCGATCGACTGCCAGCCGACCAGGGGTTTGTGCTAATCATCCGTTAAGCGCAACGCACGCCAGGACGTGGCCGGCCGCCCGGAACGGGCCCGCCGCGTTCGGGAGAAGCCTCATGTCGTGGGTCCGCAACGCCCTCTGTACGACCGTGCTCGGCTTGGCGACCGCGCCGGCCCTGATCGGCCTGTCGGCCGCATCGGCCATGGCGATGCCCGTCGAGCTGCTCTCCCATCGGGCGGCCTACCGGCTGAGCCTCGCCGACAGCGGCGTACCCGGCGGCCTGTCGGCGGTGCGGGGTGCCCTCGTCATGGAGTGGCGTGCGAGCTGCGAGGGCTGGCTCAGCACCCAGCAGCTCGGCTTCGTCGCCGAGACCGGCGAGGGCCCGGGCTTTGCGTACGACGTCCGCTTCTCGAGCTGGGAATCGATCGACGACCGCAGGCTGCGCTTCAACGTCCGCTCGTTCGACGACAGCGGCGAGGCCGAGGAGTTCCGCGGCCAGGCGACCCTCGACGGGCCGGACGGCCAGGGCCTGGTCAACTACGCCCGGCCGGAAGCCAGCGTGCTGCCGCTGCCCAAGGGCACGATCTTCCCGACCGAGCATGTCCGCTCGCTGATACGCGCGGCGCAGGCCGGCACCAGGGTGGTGTCGCACGACGTGTTCGACGGCTCCGGCCCGGACGCGCTGACGCGGGTGACGGCGGTGATCGGCGCGGCGCGGCAGGCCAGCGACGACGAGGCCGCCGGCCAGTCGCTGTGGCCGGTGAGCCTCGCCTACTACGAGCTCGGCGAGCCGGACGCCACGCCCAGCTTCGAGCTTTCCTTCCTGATGGCGCCGGACGGCGTGCTCTACGACGTGACGCTCGACTATGGCGACTTCAAGCTGAAGGCCGAGCTCGAGAAGATGGAGCGGTTCGAGACGCCCAGCTGCGGCTGAGGCGCCGGCACCCCGAGCGGGCCGCCCTCAGCGGCAGCCGTTCAGGCGAGCCGGCCGTGACACTGCTTGTACTTGCGGCCGGAGCCGCAGGGGCAGGGCGAGTTGCGGCCGACGCGGCTCCAGGTCGAGGCGTCGCCCGGGTCGACGCCGGCCATGCCGGCATCGGCACCCACGAGATCGGCCGCCACCGCGATGCCCGAGGCCATGGCCCGCTGCGGCGGCGGCGCCGGCTCGGGCTGCGGCGGTGCCATGCGGAACTCGAGGTGGGTGAGCATCTGCGTCACGCTGCGGCGCAGGTTGCTCAGCATCGCCTCGAAGAGGACGAACGCCTCCTTCTTGTACTCGTTCAGCGGGTCGCGCTGGCCGTAGCCGCGCAGGTGGATGCCCTGCCGCAGATGCTCGAGATGCAGCAGGTGCTCCTTCCACAGATGGTCGAGGATCTGCAGCAGCAGGCTCTTCTCGGCCATGCGCAGCAGCTCGGGCCCGTAGAGGCCGGCCTTCTCCTCCCGCTGGGCGTCGCTGGCGTCGTAGAGGCGCTGCTTGATCTCGTCGTCGGCGATCCCCTCCTCCTTGGCCCAGTCCTCGACCGGCAGGTCGAGGGCCAACGTGCGCTGCACGTCCTTCTGCAGCGTCTCGACATCCCAGGTCTCGGCGTAGGATCCCGGGGGGATGCACTTCTCGACCATGTCGTCGATGGTCTGGTGGCGCATGTCGCGCACCGTGTCGGCGACCTCGTCGGCGTCCATGAACTCGAGGCGCTGCTCGTAGACCACCTTGCGCTGGTCGTTCATCACGTCGTCGAACTTGAGCAGCTGCTTGCGGATCTCGAAGTTGCGCGCCTCGACCTTCTGCTGCGCCTTCTCCAGCGCCTTGTTGATCCAGGGATGGACGATGGCCTCGCCCTCCTTGAGGCCCAGCTTCTGCAGCATGCTGTCCATGCGCTCGCTGCCGAAGATGCGCATCAGATCGTCGTCGAGCGACAGGAAGAACTTCGAGCGGCCGGGATCGCCCTGACGGCCGGACCGGCCGCGCAGCTGGTTGTCGATGCGCCGGCTCTCGTGGCGCTCGGTGCCGATGA
>DAOLFG010000142.1:0-4106 GCA_035326425.1 Geminicoccus sp.
TGCGCTG
Source organism: Geminicoccus sp. (assembly GCA_035326425.1). Classification (GTDB taxonomy): domain Bacteria; phylum Pseudomonadota; class Alphaproteobacteria; order Geminicoccales; family Geminicoccaceae; genus CALKJU01. The sequence goes on from DAOLFG010000142.1 coordinate 8, forward strand.
ACTTTGCAGGTTTGAGAAGGGGTCAGGGAGGACCAGCCCTCCCTCCCTTGGCACGCTTTCTTCAGGACCGGCAGGGCCGCACCCGGCGCATGGCCACAGGCCACGCTGGGGCCGCAGCCCGGCCGGCCGCGAAAGCGCACCGACCCACACCCTCCCGTTCTCGCCGAAGGGCAGCGGTGCAGCAGCAGCTGCATCCGCAACCCAAACGAAGGAGAACGAACATGCAAAGCAACCAGATCATCCAAGGCGACGCCACCAAGCTATTGAAGGAGGTCGAAGCCGAGAGCGTCGATCTTGTCGTCACCGATCCGCCCTATCTGGTGAACTACCGCGACCGCACCGGCCGGTCCGTGGCCAACGACGACAACCCGGCCAGCGTGCTGGCGGTCTTTCCCGAGCTGTTCCGCGTGCTGAAGCCGCACAGCTATCTGGTGCTGTTCTGCGGCTGGAGCGCCATCGACAGGTTTTCCGCAGCTTGGGCAAACGCAGGCTTTCACACCGTCGGCCATGTCGTCTGGCACAAGCCCTATGCCTCGAATGCGCGGCATCTGGAGTACCGGCACGAATCCGCCTGGCTGCTGACCAAGGGTAGCCCGAAAGCCCCGTTGCGGCCTTTGCCGGACGTGCAGGCATGGACCTATTCGGGCAACCGCAGCCATCCGACCGAGAAGGCGGTGGAGATCATCGCCCCGCTGGTCCGCAGCTTCTCGGCACCGGGCGAGCTGGTGCTGGACCCGTTCCTCGGCTCCGGCACCACAGCCGTTGCGGCAGCCCTCAACGGGCGGCGCTATCTCGGCATCGAGCTTGAGGAACGCTATTGCGGGCTGGCGAGGCGGCGCATCGAGGGCGTCGAGCGGTTCCGCCGCATCCGGCCCGCAGCAGCCCAGACCGAGCTTGCGGGAGGGCTGGCAGCATGAAGCCCCGGCACTCCGCAAGCACGCAGCAGCTTGGTTTCGACGAGCTGTTGCAGGTGGCAGCACACGACAACGCGGCCCGCAGGCTCGACCGGCGGACGGCGCACCTTCCCGGCGGCATGGACGAAGCGGTTCCGTTCTTCCGTGGCCTCATCGACAAGCATCATGCCGCCATGCTGGCCGCCGACGTGGCAGAGGTCCTGCGCCTGCGCAAGGAAGCGCATCTGCTGGCCGTCAAGCTCAACGGCGGCAATGCGGGCATGTGTGCGCATCCCGACGCTCCGGCCTATGTGCTGGCGCGGGCCACGCAGGCCGAACCCGGCATTCTGCCACTGTGGGGACAGATGGCGGTGTTCGAGGTCGCGGTTGCCGGTGCGGCGGTGCGGATCGAGATGGACGGCATCTTCGGCATCGGCGGCTCGTCTTGCTTCTGGCTGGGCTTTTCCGCCCACGCCGTCGATTGGCAGCGGCCTTTCATCAGCGAGACCGGCTATCGCAGCTTTCTCGGCGTCTGTGCCGATCCGGTCCCCGGCCTGACACCGGCGGCCTATGTCGAGCAGTGTGTCATGGCCCATGTCCGGCGTGAGCTGCGCGGCAGGCTGGTGACGATCGAGCCCCGCTATCGAGAGAGGCCAGCGGCGGCGTAGGTTATGACCAGTCGCAAAAATCGGCCGGCGGCCTGATGGGCCGCCGGCCTTCGCATGTCCGAGACATGCGCGTGCGTGAGAAACTCACGCATGAGGATTACCGATATCGCGGCGGCTGCGGCTGACGCTCCCGCCGCCGGTCATGGGGCTCGAACGACGGCACCTCGCCCGTCAGGCGCTGGATATCCCTGCTGCTGCCATACAGCCGCGCCTCCTGCCGGTGCCGGGTCAGGCCGACATAGGTCATGTGGCCGTCCATGCGGCCGGAGGCGAGCAGGAAGGTCCTGTCCACCGTGGCGCCCTGCGCCTTGTGGATCGTGGTGGCGTAGCCGTGGTCGAACGACGCGTAGCTGTCCGCCGCGATGGTGACGCGCTTGGCCGTCTCGCCGGCTTCGCCGTCGATCCGGATGGCGAGTTTTCCAGGCTCGATGCTCTCGACCGTGCCCAGCACGCCGTTGTGCAGCCCCAGCGAACGGTCGTTGCGGGTGAGCAGGATGCGGTCGCCGGCCGCGAAGGCGCGCGGACCGTGGACGGTGCGGAACAGCCGCTCGTCCGCAAGCTCACCGGCAGATCGCCGGGCGGCGCGAATGGTCTGGTTGATCAGGTGCACGTCCTGGCGGCGATGCGCCAGCGCCAGGCGTGAGGCTTCGGCACCGTGCAGCTCGCAATCCTGCATGTAGTCCTGGACCAGGGCGGCGACGGCCGCAGAGCGGCTGGCCACCGCTTTGATGCAGCCGCGTGCCTCGTAGAGCCGGAGAGCTTCGCCGATCTCCTGCCGAGCCAGATGCAGGGAAGCCTGACGCTGCCAGTCTTCCTTCTGCCGGCGTATCTCCATCAGCGTCGCCGAGGCGAGGCGGCGGGTCATCTCCCTGAACGGTGTGCCAGCCGCTATCGGCTGCAACTGCTCGGGATCGCCTACCAGCACCAGCTTGGCTCCGGCACGCCGCACCTGATCGACCAGCTTTGCCAGCTGCAAGGTGCCGATCATCCCGGCCTCGTCGATCACCAGCACGTCTTTCGGGCCGAGGCTCGTCATGCCGTGGTCCCAGCGATGCTCCCAGGCCGCCAGCGTGCGGCTGGCGATGCCGGAGGAGTCTTCGAGGCCGGCTGCCGCCTTGCCGGACAGGGCGGCACCGATGACCCGATAACCCTCACGCTGCCAGGCACTGCGAGCTGCTGCCAAGAGCGTGCTCTTGCCGGCGCCGGCAAAGCCCACCACCACCGACAGCCGCTCGGCACCGGTGACATGACGGATCGCCGCCTCCTGCTCCGCGCTCAGCGAGGCGCCCGCCGAGGCCTGCATGATCCGGTCCCGCTCGGCGATGGCGGCATCCACCACACGCCTGCCGACGAAGTGTTTCGCATCCTCCGCCAGCATCGAGGTCTGCCGCTCCAGGAATGATCGGGCATTGCGCAGGGTGGCGGTGGTGAAGCGATCGCCTTTGTCCCCGATACGGACCAGCTCGTTCGAGCGCAGCACCTCGTCGAGAGCAGCACGCAGCTCCCGCGGCCCGTCGAAGTAGCGGGCCAAGGCCCGCTCGATGTCGGCACGGCTGAACGTCTCGTCGTGGCGGGCGAGGACATTGAGGATGCGTGCAGGCTTCAGGCCCAGCACCGCCGCGGTCAGCGGCTCATCGCCATCAGCAGGAAGCAGCGGCTGCCGGGGATCGACCTGCGGCAGGATTTTGCGGGTGCCGAGGCCGGCCAGCGCCCGGCCGGTCGCGCGACGCCGGGCATCGTTGCCGATCTCACGATGCAGCCGCAGCTGCTGCAGGGCCGGACGCAGCGCACCGTGTTCCTCGAGCTGGCGCAGGACCAGATGCTGCCGCTCCGCCCGGTCACGCTCCCACAGCCGCTGGGTCCGTGCCGCGTTGTCCTTCAGCAGCCTGTGGTACTGGCCGGAGGCTTTGGCCCAGGCCGCCCGCCAGCCTTTCGGCAGGCGATCCCGCAGCGCCCTGGCATGTCGGGTGCCACGCTGGCGCTGCGCTTCGAAGAGGTTCTTGCGCTCCAGGCGCTGCCGCGCCGCCAGCTCCCGCCGCCGGCGCTCGTACTCGGCCTGCTGCCGGTCGAGGTCGGCCTGAGCCGCCTCCCTGAGTTTGTCCGCCGGCAGGCTGGCGAGCAGGGCCTTGGCCGCTTCGACCGTCGGCAGATCGTGGCCATCGCCCAGGCGGGCGTGAACGTCCTTCGCCTTGACCCCGAGCCAGCGGCTGAGGGCATAAAGTTCGCCCTGGCTATCGACGGCAACGAAGCTACGGCGATCGCCCTGTGCCAGCACCAAGCCGTGCTCCAGCAGGGCCACCGCCAACGCTGCCCGCGAATCCGACCGCTCCCAGCAGCGCAGGAACAGGGCCTTGAGCGCCTTGGGATCGGCCTTGGCGCGCTTGGCCTGCTGGCCCTCGGCCCGGCCGTAGCTCAGCGGATCGCGCTTGGCCTTCGCCTCGTGGCCGACAGGCATCCTCCAGCCATGCTCGCGGTACAGTTCCCGCGCCTTGTCCATGAGCTTCAGCTCGAAATGCGACAGGTTGATCGCCCGCATCC
>DAOLFG010000083.1:0-21620 GCA_035326425.1 Geminicoccus sp.
CCCTCGGGGGCCTTGGTGATCACCGGGTCGGAGCCGCCGCCCAGCAGCACCTTGATGGTGCGCTCGTAGTCGGCGGGGTCGAGCCAGCCGGTGCCTTGCGGGTTGCCTTCGACCAGCTTGTTGATCTCGCCCATCATCCGCTTCTGGTGCTTCTCGGTCTGCGCGCCGGTGGCGTCGTTGTCGAGCACGATCATCGCCGCCTCGTCGGAGTTCTGAGCGGCATAGTCCCAGCCCTTGATCGAGGCTTTCAGGAACCGCGCCAGCTTGTCGACCATCGCCTGGTCCTTCAGCACGTCCTCCTTGACGTAGAGGCCGTCCTCCAGCGTGGCGACACCCTGGTCCTCGTACTTGAAGACGACGAGATCCTCCGGCTTCAGGCCGGCGTCGATGACCTGCCAGTACTCGTTGTAGGTCATGGTCGAGATACAGTCGGCCTGCTTCTGCAGCAAAGGATCGACGTTGAAGCCCTGCTTCAGCACCGTCACCCCGTCGGGGCCGCCCTCAGTCGGGATGCCGAGATGCGCCATCCAGCTGAGGAAGGGATACTCGTTGCCGAAGAACCAGACGCCGAGCGTACGGCCCTTGAAGTCGGTCTTGGGATCGACGATGCCGGTGTCCTTGCGGCAGGTCAGCATCATGCCCGAGGTCTTGAACACCTGGGCGATGTTGACCAGCGGCACGCCCTTCTCGCGGCTGGCCAGGGCCGCGGGCATCCAGTCGATGATGACGTCGGCGCCGCCGCCGGCGATCACCTGCGGCGGGGCGATGTCCGGCCCGCCCGGCTTGATGTCGACGTCGAGCCCGACCTCGTCGTAGAAGCCCTTGTCCTTGGCGACGTAGTAGCCGCCGAACTGGGCCTGGGTGACCCACTTCAATTGCAGCGTCAGCTTGTCCGCCGCGTCGGCCGTGCCGATGCCTGCCGCGAGCATCGCTGCCGTCAGAAGGGCTGTCTTGCGCATGTCGTTGGCTGCTCCCCGAGCCGGGCGACCGTCGTCCGGCCTTGGTTTCTGTTCAAGCACAGCCCCGGCCGCGAGTCAGCGTCGGCAAGGCGGCTTGCCTCGCGGCTCCGGCGCTGCCATGCCCGTGGCGCGATCCGGCCATCGGGAGAAGGGACGCTTGCCAGCCGCATCCGCCATCGCCGCCGAGCGGGCGAAATCTCCGCCCAAGCTGTCGCTGGCGCAGCGCGTGCAGCGCATCATCGACGGCGTCGACCAGGCCCGCTGGCAGCAGCTGCGCGAGCGCTGGCTGGAGGGCGGCGACTACACCTATCGCGACCACTACCCGAAATATTTCGACCTCGCCCGCTGGCTGCCGGGGGCGGTCAAGGCGGCGGGACAGGCGGGGCTGATCGGTGCCGCACCGCGGCGGGTGCTGGACATCGGCTGCGGCGCCGGGCTGTTCGGCCGGGTCTGCCGGGATCTCGGCCACGAGCATGTCGGCCTCGACATCGGCAACCCGATGTTCCGCGACATGTGCGCCGCGCTCGGCGTCACCGATCTGGTACATCCCGTGGTGCGGCAGGAGAGGCTGCCGGCCGATCTCCGGAGCTTCGACGCCATCGTCGCCCTGGCTGCCACCTTCTACTGGAACGAGATCGTCGACAACGCGAAGATCGAGGCGAACTGGCAGCTCGCCGACTGGCTGTTCTTCCTCGCCGACCTGCGCGGCCGGCTGAACGAAGGCGGCGTGTTCCTGATCAAGCTCAACGCGATGGAGGACATCCCGGGCGAGGTGATGCGGCTGTTCGAGCCGGCCGAGCAGCTGGCCTACAACATCTACCGGTTCCGCCGGGAACGGCTGCCGGGCTGATCAGCCGTTCATCAGCACCAGGAAGCGGGTGGTGAAGTTCTTGGATTTGCTCTTGGGCGCATCGAGCAGCTCGCGCACGGCGTAGCGCCCGCGCCCCCAGCGCAGGACCAGATAGGGCAGGACGAACAGGTCGGCGCCGAACGGGTCCAGCTCGGAGGCGCCCTCCGGGCCGTGCCGCGTCGAATGCTCCAGGATGCAGAGGCCGCCGGGCTTCAGGCAGCGCATCCAGCTGCCGAGCGCCTTCTCCGGGTCGTGGGCGTGGTCGAACGAGTTGCTGTAGACGAAGTCGGCGGCCCCCAGCCACTCCTCCTTCGCCTCATGGAAGTCCCACTGGATGGTGTCGGGGAACTGGGTGGCCGTATCGGAGATCTCGGTGCCGAGCACCGGGCAGCCCAGCTCCTCGCCGAACCATTGCTGCTCGAGCCCGCGCCGCGTGCCGTGGCAGAGGCCGAAGGTGGGCACAGGCATGCGCTCGCGGATGAGGGCGGCCAGGAAGGCGATGTTCTCGCGCTGCACCCACACCGTCTCGATCTTGCGGCGGTTGCCCTCGGTCTGCACCCGGCGGTAGCGGGCGTAGTCGAACTCGCCGCTGGCGTCCTTGTACTGGTGCAGGACGTAGAGGGCACTGTCGGGCGCATCGGCCGGCGCCAGCCGGTAGCCGAGCCGCTGGGCGGCGCGCGACAGCAGATCAACGGCGAAACCCATCGGCGGCAGATCCCTTCCGGCCCGGCGCCGAGCCTTAGTGGCTGGACGCGGCGGTTTCAATCCGGGGTCGGACCGGCGGAGCAAGCCCGCAACCCTTCAGCACGACCTGGACGATGGTGTCGGCCGCCGCCTCGAAGTCGGCCCGGGCCTGTCGCCGCTTGCCGGTGACGATGCGGATCTGGGCGTCGAAGTCGGCATAGGTCTGGGTGGCGGCCCAGATCAGGAACAGCAGGTGCAGCGGATCGACCGGGTCCATCCGGCCCTCCGCGATCCAGCGCCGCATCACCGCCGCCTGCCGCTCGACCCAGGGCCGCAGCTCGCCCGACAGGAAGCCGCGGATGACGGGAGCGCCGCGCAGCATCTCGCCGGCGAAGACCCGCGATGCCAGCGGATGCTCGCGCGAGTGCCGGACCTTGGCGCGGATGTAGGCCTCCAGCACCTCGGCCGGATCGTCGCCGGCGGTGCCGGGATCGAACGCCTGCAGCCAGAGCTTCAGGATGCGGTCGAGCACGGCACGGTAGATCGCCTCCTTGGTGCCGAAGTAGTAGTGCAGGTTGGCCTTGGGCAGGCCGGCCCTGGCGGCGATCGCCGCCGTGCTGGCGCCGGCGAAGCCGGCCTCGGCGAACTCGGCCTCGGCGGCATCGAGCAGCAGGGCCTCGTTGGCCCGGCGGATCCGCCCCGGCCCCGCGCCGGCCGCACCCGTGTCAGTCGGTCCCCGCCCCATCAGGCCCCGGTTGGAATCGTTTTGAACTTGACCGGCCGGTCAGAAGCTATCTAGCCTGCATGCCAAGTGCAAGCATCCTCGGCCGGGCCGGCGGGAAGCTCGGCCGCGCGAGAGGTGGCCTCCATGGCATCTGCGCCGGCTATCGCCACGGGCCTGCTGCGGCCCGAGGAGTACGAGGTCAATTTCGACGACCTGGCGCCGCCGCTCGCCACCAAGCAGGCGGTGGTCGACTCCAGCCGCTGCTACTTCTGCCACGACGCGCCCTGCATCGAGGCCTGCCCCACCGGCATCGACATACCGAGCTTCATCCGCGGCATCCTGACCGGCAATGTCAGGGGTGCGGCCATGGAGATCCTGTCGGCCAACATCATGGGCGGCGCCTGCGCCCGGGTGTGCCCGACCGAGATCCTCTGCGAGGCGGCGTGCGTGCGCGAGGCGCAGGAGGGCAAGCCGGTCAAGATCGGCCTGTTGCAGCGCTATGCCACCGACTGGCTGATGGAGCGCGGGCTGCAGCCGTTCGGGCGGGCACCGGCGACCGGCAAGCGCGTCGCCGTCGTGGGCGCCGGGCCCGCCGGCCTGTCCTGCGCCCACGGCCTGGCGCGGCAGGGCCACGAGGTCGTGGTGCTGGAGCGGCGCGGCAAGGGCGGCGGCCTCAACGAGTACGGCATCGCCGCCTACAAGGTGACGCACGGCTTCGCGCAGAGGGAGGTCGACTTCATCCTGGGCGTCGGCGGCATCGAGCTGCGCACCGGCGTGGCGCTCGGCCGCGAGGTGCATCTCGAGGATCTCCGGCGCGACTACGACGCGGTCTATCTCGCCATCGGCCTCGACGGCGTGAACGCGCTGGGCGTGCCGGGCGAGGATCTCGAGGGTGTCATCGACGCCGTCGAGTACATCGAGGCGCTGCGGCAGGCGCCGGACAAGGCGACGCTGCCGGTGGGGCGCGACGTGGTGGTGATCGGCGGCGGCAACACCGCCATCGACATCGCGGTGCAGAGCCGGCGGCTGGGCGCCGAGAACGTCACCATCGCCTATCGCCGCGGCCCGGAGGACATGAGCGCCACCGGCCACGAGCAGGAGATCGCCCAGCTCAACGGCGTCAAGATCAAGCACTGGGTGCGACCGGCGCGGCTGATCGGCGAGGATCTGCAGGTCGAGGCGATCGAGCTCGAGTACACCAGGCCCGACAGCCGGGGCGGGGTGGCCGGCACCGGCGAGACCTTCAGGCTGAAGGCCGACATGGTGTTCAAGGCCATCGGCCAGAAGCTGGACGCCGCCGACCTCAACGGCTCGGCCGAGCAGGTGGGGCTGAAGGGCGGCAAGATCGCCATCGGCGAGGGCTGTGCCACCTCGCTCGCCGGCGTGTTCGCCGGCGGCGACGCCTCGGGGCACGTCCGCGAGGATCTCACCGTCGTCGCCGTCCAGGACGGCAAGGTCGCCGCCCAGGCGATCCACCGCTACCTGATGGGCTGAGGGAGAATCAGATGGCCGACCTCTGCTGCGAGATCGCCGGCGTCAAGTCGCCCAACCCGTTCTGGCTGGCCTCGGCACCGCCCACCGACAAGGAATACAACGTCGTGCGCGCCTTCCAGCAGGGCTGGGGCGGGGTGGTGTGGAAGACGCTGGGCGAGGATCCGCCGGTGGTCAACGTCAGCTCGCGCTATGGCGCCGTCCATTATCGCGGCCAGAAGATCCACGGCTTCAACAACATCGAGCTGATCACCGACCGGCCGCTCGAGGTCAATCTCCAGGAGATCAAGCGGGTCAAGAAGGACTGGCCCGACCGGGCGATGGTGGTGTCGCTGATGGTGCCCTGCACCGAGGAGAGCTGGAAGAGCATCCTGGCGCGCGTCGAGTGGACCGAGTGCGACGCCGTCGAGCTGAACTTCGGCTGTCCGCACGGCATGTCGGAGCGCGGCATGGGCTCGGCGGTGGGCCAGGTGCCGGAATACATCGAGATGGTGGCGCGCTGGTGCAAGCAGCACACGCGCATGCCGGTGTTCGTCAAGCTGACGCCCAACGTCACCAACATCCTGAGCCCGGCGCGGGCGGCGGTGAAGGGCGGGGCGGATGCCGTCTCGCTGATCAACACCATCAACAGCATCACCGCCGTCGACCTCGACCTGATGGCGCCCGAGCCGATCGTCCACGGCAAGGGCGCGCATGGCGGCTATTGCGGCCCGGCGGTGAAGCCGATCGCCATGTGCATGGTGGCCGAGATCGCGCGCGACCCGGAATGCCGCAACATCCCGATCTCCGGCATCGGCGGCATCGAGACCTGGCGGGACGCCGCCGAGTTCATGGCGCTCGGCGCCGGCTCGGCCCAGGTCTGCACCGCGGCGATGCATTACGGCTTCAAGATCGTCAAGGACATGATCTCGGGCCTCGAGACCTGGATGGACGAGAAGGGCTACCGCACGCTCGACGACTTCAGGGGGCTTGCCGTCCGCAACTACACGGACTGGGGCAAGCTCGACATGAACTACAAGATCGTCGCCGACATCAATCAGGATCTCTGCATCAAGTGCGGCTTGTGCCACATCGCCTGCGAGGACACCTCGCACCAGTCGATCGCGGCACTGCGGGTCGACGGCAAGCGGCGCTACGAGGTGATCGAGGAGGAGTGCGTCGGCTGCAACCTGTGCATGCATGTCTGCCCGGTGGAGGGCTGCATCACCATGCGCGAGATCGATCGCGGCCTGCCCTACGTCACCTGGGGCGAGGACCCGCGCAACCCGCAGAACATGCCGCAGGCGGCGGAGTGAGAGGTCAGGTAATATCTCGCATCACGGGAAGGAACCCGGCAGCCATTCGCGCGTTGGATCGAGGCGAGATGAGCCTCGCAGTGAAAGCTTCGACGCCGTCCGGCTCGTTCCGGGCGGCGTCTTTTCTTTCCACCCGCTCTACTGCGAGGCCTCCGCCGGCGCCTCGACGCTCAGCACCGTCAACCGGTGGCGCCCGCCGTCGCGCTTCGTCCACATGATCGACTGGCCGTCGCGCAGGCCGATCAGCGCCGCACCGATCGGCGTCAGGATCGAGACCTTGCCCTCGGCGATGTCGGCCTCGCCGGGATAGACCAGGCGCACCTGCCGCTCCTGGCCGTCGTCCTGACGGAACCGCACGAGCGATCCCATACGCACGACGTTGCCCGGCAACGCGTCCGCGTCGGCGATCTCGGCCCGCTCCATCTCGGCCAGCAACTCCTCCGCGACCTCGGGCTGGCGGGCCTGCACGGCCATGGCGAGGTCGGTCAACCGCCGATAGTCGGCCTCGCTGACGATGATGCCGGGCAGGGACGGGCTGCTCTCGCTGATCTTGCGCATGTCGAAATCCCATGACTCGGCCCGCGCATGTGGCGCAGGCACCATTGACGACGAATTCTAGTGAAGGCGCCCGAACAACCCGCCCCCAGACTCGGGGACGCCAATGGGCCGAGCCTGGGCTAAGTCTCCGCGATCGGGTGCGCCCGGCGGAGACAGGGGAAGGTCGTGTGATGTGCGGATCGCATGATCGTAGAGATGGCAGACGGCCGGGCCTTGTCAAGCGATGGGCGATGCCGGCGCTTCCGTCAGTGCCGCGCGAAGCCGTGACGCGGCGGCATCGGCGGAGGCTTCCGGCAGGCTGGCGAAGCCCAGCAGCAGTGCCCGCCCTGCCCCCGCCTGCAGGGCCAGCGAGGACAGCGCCCTGGCGGCCAGCCCGTGCTTCCATGCCGCCGCCGCCATCGCCACGTCGTCGCTGCCGTCCGGCAGGCGCAGCAGCAGATGCATCCCGCCGGCCGCCATCTCGACCCTTCCGAGATCTCCGGCATGACGCTCGAGCGCGCTGGCGAGCGCCGTCCGCCGCGCCGCGTACAGCCGGCGCATGCGGCCGATGTGGCGGCTGAAGCCGCCGCTCCGCATCAGCAGGCAGAGGATGGCCTGGTCGAGCGCCGAGGCGTGGCCGCCGAGCAGGAAGCGTGCCCGCAGCAGGCGCTCGGCCTCGGCCGGCGGCGCCACCAGATAGCCCAGGCGCAGCGACGGGAAGAGCACCTTGCTGAAGGTGCCGACGTGCAGGACCCTTCCGTGCTCGTCGAGACCGCCCAGGGCCTGCGGCGGCCGGCCGAGATAGCGGTATTCGCTGTCGTAGTCGTCCTCGACGATGCGAGCACCGCTGGACCGTGCCCATTCGACGAGCGCCAGCCGCCGGCGCAGCGACAGCGTCATGCCGAGCGGGAACTGGTGCGTCGGCGTCACGACCACGAGGCGCGCGTCGGGTGCCCGCGCGATCCCGGCATCGACGTCGATGCCCTCGGCATCGACGGGCACCGGCACCGGCACGAGACCGGCCAGCTCCAGCAGCTGGCGGGCGATGAAGTAGCCCGGATCCTCGACCCAGACCTTGTCGCCGGGCCGCAGCAGGGCGGCGGCGACCAGGGCCAGCGCACCCAGGAAGCCCGAGGTGACGATGACCTGGGCGGCGGTGCAGGTCACGCCGCGCGCGACCGCCAGATAGGCCACGATCGCCTGCCGCAGCGCCGGGTCGCCGCCGGGGTCCTGGTAGACGATCGAGGCATCGGTGAGGCCGCGGGCGGCCTGGGCCGCCAGCCGGCACCAGACCTTGCGCGGAAACTGGTCGATCGCCGGCAGGCCCATCTGGAACGGCCGAGGTGCCGCGCCGAGCTCGATTCCCGGGATCACCCCGGCGGGCGCCGGCCGCTCGGGCGTCGGCAGCCGGCTCGCCGGCGATACTGGCCCGACGACGGTGCCGGCGGCGCCGCGGCCCGTCACGAGGCCCTCGGCCGCCAGCAGGTCGTAGGCGGCCTGGACGGTGGTGCGCGATGCCGGGAGCTGGGCCGCCAGCAGCCGCACCGACGGCAGGCGCGCACCTTCGCGCAACTCGCCGGCGAGGATCGCATCGCGGACGCGGGCGTAGATCTGGCGGAACAGCGGCGTTCCGGCGCGCGCGCCCGCCGCGAACGACAGGGAGGCCGCCGCCTCGGCCGGTCCGTTGGCCTGATCGGTTGGCTGCATCTTGGCCATGTTCGACGCCCGCGACCGCAGGTACATTCCATGGCCGCCACCCGTCAGTGATCGCACGGGACGGCCGTTCCCTCGATGCCCACGAAAAACGTGTGGCCGCCACAGGCAAGGCGGCGTCGATGCTTCGGGGGAAACGTGAATATCCTGACACACGAGGAAAAGCGCCGGTTCCTGGCGCGCTGCCCGCTGTTCGGCGGATTCGAGGGGCCGACGCTGGACCGGCTGGCACAGCGGCTGGCCGAGCGGCGTTTCGCCGACCGTCAGCTGATCTTCGGCCGCGGCGATCCGGGCAGCAGCATGATGGTGGTCGTCGAGGGCCATGTCCGCATCAGCCTGACCTCGGCGGACGGCAAGGAGGTGCTGCTCTGCATCGTCGGACCCGGCCAGACGTTCGGCGAGATGGCGCTGCTCGACGGCCGGGCCCGCAGCGCCGACGCCACCGCCCACGGCCATTGCCGTGCGCTGGTGCTCGACCGCCGGGAGTTCCTGCCGCTGCTGGCACAGTCCGCCGAAGCGGCGCTCAAGCTGTGCGGGGTGATCTGCGACCGGCTGCGCACCACCAGCGAGCGGCTCGAAGGTGCCGTGCTGATGCCGGTCGAGGGACGGCTGGCCCGCCTGCTGCTGTCGCTGGCCGACGAGTCCACGCCGGCGCTGTCGCAGGCCGACATCGGCCGGCTGATCGGCGCCAGCCGGCAGCAGGTCAACCTGCATCTCGGCCGCATGCTGGCCGACGGCCTGCTGGAGCGCCGAGGCGCCATGCTGTCCGTCGTCGACCGCCGAGGGCTGAACGACATCGCCGAGACCGCGGCGGCCTGACGTGCGGCTCCAGCATTTTCCTCTCGCTGTCACCCAGCTGACAGGCCGCCGGCCGAAGCTGCCCTAGACCGGTGGACGTGGCGCCGACGCGCCACCGCCGGCCTCCCCGGCGCTCTGCAGCAAGGAACAGTGAGATGGCTCTGATCAAGGGCAACCATGCCGACAACGTGCTGAACGGCACCCACGGCAAGGACACGATCCTCGGGCTGGGCGGCAACGACCAGCTCCGCGGGTTGGGCGGCGACGACCTGCTCGTCGGCGGCACCGGCAACGACCGGGCCTGGATGGGCAGCGGCAACGACACCTTCGTGTGGGAACCCGGCGACGGCGACGACCAGGTCGCCGGCGAGGCCGGTCACGACACGCTGGTGTTCAACGGCTCCGACGGCGACGAGCTGATGACCGTCACCACCACCGGCGCCGGCAAGTTCCAGTTCTTCCGCGATCTCGGCGACATCCAGGTCGACGCCGTCCGCACCGAGTGGATCGTCACCGACATGCGCGGCGGCAACGACCGCTACGATGCCAGCGCCCAGACCGACGCGGCGGTGCGCGTCAACGTCAAGGGCGGCCACGGCAACGACATCATGACCGGCGGCGCCGGCAACGACCTGATGACCGGCGGCGGCGGCGACGACCTGTTCCGCTTCGTCAAGACGGCGTCGGGCGTCGACACCATCGTCGACTTCACCAAGGGTGACGACCACATCGACCTCCGTGCGATCGACGCCAATGTCGGGGCCGGTGGCAACCAGGCCTTCACCTTCATCGGCTCGGCCGGCTTCAGCGCAGCCGGGCAGGTGCGGGTCGTCGACCTCGGCGCCACACGCCTGATCCAGGCCAACACCGACCACGACGCCGCGGCCGAGCTGCAGATCCGGCTCGCCGACATCCACCTGGGCTCGGCGGACTTCCTGCTCTGACCGACCGGGGCCGCACGGCCCCGGCAGCCGATCCGAACGGCCCACCCCTCGGGCCTGTCCCTCGATACCCCCTTTCACCTCCGGTAGACGGCGAGCTCCTCCCGGCCGAGCCTGCCATCGTGCAGCGCCGTCGCGACCAGCACCCCGGCGCAGCCCAGCGCGGCCAGCACCTCGAGGTCGGCCGCGTCGCGCACGCCGCCGGCGGCCCAGATCCGGCGCTCTCCGGCGCTGGCGAGGATGCGACGCAACGCCGGCAGGTCCGGCCCCCTGCCGGCGCCGACGCTGGCCAGGGTCATCACGATCACATCGCCGGGCCACAGCTCCGGCCGGTCGAACAGTCCCGCCGGATCGAGGCGCTCGGCGCCGCGCATGTCGAGCGACAGGATCGCCCGGTCGAGTCCCGCCAGCAGCCGGGCGTCCTGCTGGCTCTCGCTGCCCAGCACCGCCCGCCCCCCCGTCCGTTCGACCGCTGCCAGCGACGCTGCATCGGCAGCACCGGCATCGATCCACAGCTCGAGGCCCGGAAAGGCCGCGGACAGGTCCGCGATGGCCTCGCCGTGGCCACCGCGCTTTGCGATGGCGTCGAGATCGGCGATGTAGAGGCGGCGGAAGGGATGCAGCGCCAGGAGGCCGGCGACGACCTCCGCGGGCTGCGGGCGGCCGCAGAGCCGGGAGCCGGCGAGCGGCCGGTAGCGGTCGCGCTCCCCCGCCCGTGCATGCACGACGACGCCGGCCATGAGGTCGATGACGGGGATGATCTCGAAGGCGCCCATGCCGCAGCTCCCGATGCCCGGTACCGGCCGGGGCGAGGTGCTAGGCCTCGACCTCGGCGGTGCCCACCTCAAGGCGGCCTTCGCCCGCGACGGCCGCGTCCTGGCCGCGCGGCAGGTGCCCTGCCGCCTGTGGGAAGGGCTCGACCGCCTGGCGCCGGCTTTTGACGTGGCGCTGGCCGGCCTGCCGCCTCCCGACAGGGTGGCGCTTACCATGACGGGCGAGCTGGCGGATCTGTTTGTCGACCGGGCGGCCGGCGTGGCGGCGCTGGTCGAGGCGGCGGCCGGCCGGTTCCCGGGCGGGCCGTTGCTGATCTGGGCCGGCCGCGAGGGCTTCCTGCCGCCTGATGCGGCTCGCCACAACGCCGCCGCCGTGGCCTCGGCCAACTGGCTGGCGACCGCCAGCCTCGCCGCGGCCAGGGCCGGCAACGGCCTACTGGTCGATATCGGCAGCACCACCACCGACATCCTGCCGCTGCTGGCGGGCGCGGTGCGGTTCGCCGGCTACAGCGACGCCGAGCGGCTGGCCAAGGGCGAGCTGGTCTACCAGGGGCTGACGCGCACGCCGGTCATGGCGATGGCCGACAGGGCACCGCTGGCGGGGGCGTGGGTGCCGCTGATGAACGAGTATTTCGCCACCGCCGCCGATGTCTGGCGCCTGCTCGGCCGGCTCGACGAGGCCCACGACCAGCACCCCGCCGCCGACAATGGCGAGAAGACCACCCTGGCCAGTGCCAGGCGGCTGGCACGGATGGTGGGCGCCGACCTGGGGCCGGACGGAGCCGAGGGCTGGCGGGGGCTGGCGGAATGGCTGGGCGGCGCGCAGCTCAGGCGGATCGAGGATGCCGTGCTGCTGGTGCTGTCGCGCGAGCGCGTGCCGGCGTCGGCGCCGATGGTGGGTGCCGGCTGCGGCCGGCGGCTGGTCAGCGACCTGGCCGGGCGGCTGGGCCGGCCCTATCTCGATCTCGCCGAGCTGATCCAGGTCGAGCCCGAGGCCGCCGCCATGGCCGCGACCTGCGCGCCGGCGGTGGCGGTGGCCTTGCTAGCCGGCTGAGGCGCGCCGCCGCGGCTCCCGGCGCGACGGGCGCGGTAGGGCCGAGCGGATGGCGACGAAAGCCTCCGGATCGAGGCGGCCGGTCCGGTCGCCGGCGCAGAGTGCGGTGCGGAAGCCCAGATAGTCGGGCCGGAGCGGCAGCAGCAGGTCGATGTCGTCGAGGCGGAGCGAGCCGGCAAGGCCGGTGATCAGCCCATGCCCGCGCGCCTGGGCGACGAACCGCGCCAGCACGCGGGAATCCAGGTGCGCGCACAGATTACCGGCGGCCTTGTCGGCGGTGTCCAGCATGGCGCCTGCGAAGCCGGCGGCGGCGAAATCCCCGATCAGCCCGAGATCCGGCGACCGGTCGGCCATCAGCACCGCCACCAGCCGCGTGCCGCGCCGGGCGAGCGGCCGCAGCGCCGCGATGCAGCCGGCGGGATCGCCGCCGCCGAAGAATCCCACCTTGACCAGCGCCACGCCGCTGGCCGCCACCGCCGCCGCCGCTTCGGCGACGATGGCCGGGCTCATCGGCAGGTCGCCGGTGGTGGCGGAGAGCGTCGCCTCGCCGCCGTGGCGGCGGACCGCCTCATGCAGCACATCCTGTTCCCAGGCGCCCAGCGCACCCCTGGCGGGATCCTTGAGGTCGAGAATGTCGGCACCCCAGGCCACGGCCTGGGCGGCCTCGTCCAGCGTGGCGACGCTCGCCAGCAGGCCCGTCATGCCCCGTCCCCGTACAGTCCGGGGTAGATCGGGAACCGCTGGCACATCTCGCGCACCGCCCGGGACACCTCGGCCTCCACCGCCCGGCCGGCCGCCAGCCCGTCGATCACCTCGCCGATCCAGCGGCCGATCTGCCGGAACTCGTCGGTGCCGAAGCCGCGCGTCGTCCCGGCATTGCTGGACAGACGCAGGCCCGATGCAACCTCGGGCGGCTGCGGGTCGAACGGGATCATGTTCTTGTTGCAGGCGAGCCCGGCCCGCTCCAGCGCCTTGCTGGCGGCCTCGCCCGAAACACCCTTGGCGCGGAGGTCGACCAGCATCAGCCCGACATCGGTGCCGCCCGAGACCAGCCGCAGGCCGGCCTGCTCGACGGCCGAGGCCAGGGCCCGGGCATTGGCCAGCACGGCCTCGTTCCAGGCGCGGAACTCGGGGCGCAGGGCCTCGCCCAGCGCCGCGGCCTTGCCGGCGACGATGTGCAGCATCACCGAGCCCTGCACGCCCGGAAAGACGCCGAGGCTCAGCCGTTTGGTCAGCTCCGGGTCGTTCCACAGTACGATGCCGCCCCTGGCCCCGCGAAGGGACTTGTAGGTGGTGGTGGTCACGACATGGGCATGCGGCAGCGGATCGGGATGCAGCCCTGCCGCCACCAGCCCGGCCACATGCGCCATGTCGACCATCAGCATGGCGCCCACGGCGTCGGCGATGCGGCGCAGGCCGGCGAAATCCATGTGCCGGGGATAGGCCGAGCCGCCGGCGATCAGCAGTCTCGGCGGGTGCTCCTGCGCCAGGCGCTCGACCTCGCCGAGATCGATGCGCTCGGTGTCGCGCGCCACGCCGTAGCGGACGATGCGGTAGACGCTGCCGGTCGAGGTTGCCGGATGGCCGTGGCTGATGTGGCCGCCGGCGGCGGTGTCCATGGCCAGGATGGTGTCGCCGGGCTTCAGCAGCGCCTTGTAGACCCCGGCATTGGCGTTGCTGCCCGAATGCGGCTGGACGTTGGCGAAGGCGCAGCCGAACAGCCGCTTCGCCCGCTCGATGGCCAGGCTCTCGACGACATCGGCGAACTCCGCGCCACCGTAGTACCGCCCGCCCGGCAGCCCCTCGACCGTCTTGTTGGTGAGGATCGAGCCCTGCGCCTCCAGCACGCAACGGCTGACCAGGTTCTCCGAGGCGATCAGCTCGATCTGGTCCTGCTGGCGATGCAGCTCGCCGCGGATGGCCGCCGCCAGCTCGGGATCGGCCTCAAGGCCGGTGGTGAAGTAGCCGGGGTGGAGGGTGGTCACCTTGCCTCCGCGATGGACAGGCCGCTGTCGCATCCTAGATTGGCGGCGATGTCAACCGGCCACCAGGAGCAAGCCCCATGCCGACCCTGCTGACCGGCGGCCGCGTCCACGACCCGATCAACGGCGTCGACGGCGAGCTGCGCGACGTCTGGGTCGAGGACGGCCGGATCGTGCCGCCGCCGCCGGGCGGCAAGGCCGACGCGACCTTCGACCTTTCCGGCTGCGTTGTCATGCCGGGCGGCATCGACCTGCACAGCCACATCGGCGGCGGCAAGGTCAACATCGCCCGCATGCTGATGCCGGAGGAGCATCGCCAGCACCTGCATCCGGCGCAGGACGGCTGCCGCTGCGGCAGCGGCGTCGCCTCGCCCTCGACCTTCTCGACCGGCTACGCCTATGCCCGGCTCGGCTACACGGCGGCCTTCGAGCCGGCGATGCTGCCGACCAACGCCCGGCAGGCGCATCACGAGATGGCCGACGTGCCGATCGTCGACAAGGGCGCCTATGCCCTGCTCGGCAACGACGACCTGTTCCTGCGCCTGCTGACCGAGGGTGCCGGCCCCGACGCCATCGCCGACTATGTCGCCTGGACGCTCGGGGCGACGCAGGCGCTGGCGATCAAGATCGTCAACCCCGGCGGCATCGCCGCCTTCAAGTACAACGGCCGCAAGCTCGATCTCGACGAGCCGGGGCCGCGCTACCCGGCGAGGCCGCGCGACATCCTGGTGAGCCTGGCCGATGCCGTGACCAGGCTCGGCGTGCCGCACCCGATCCATGTCCATGGCTGCAACCTCGGTGTCCCCGGCAACGGCCGCACGACGCTCGACACCATCGCCGCCCTCGAAGGCCGCCGCATCCACCTGACCCATCTGCAGTTCCACAGCTACGGCACCGAAGGACCGCGGAAATTCTCCTCGGCCGCGGCCGAGATCGCCGAGATGGTCAATCGCAGCCCGAACGTCAGCGTCGACGTCGGCCAGGTGATGTTCGGCCAGACCGTCACCGCTTCGGGCGACACGATGAGCCAGGTCCGCAACGCCGCCCATGCGACGCCGAAGCGCTGGGTGGCCATGGACATCGAGTGCGACGCCGGCTGCGGCGTCGTGCCGTTCCGCTACAAGGACCGGAGCTTCGTCAACGCGCTGCAATGGGCGATCGGCCTCGAGCTGTTCCTGCTGGTCGAGGATCCCTGGCGGATCGTGCTGACCACCGACCATCCGAACGGCGCGCCGTTCACGACCTACCCGCACCTGATCCGCCTGCTGATGGACAAGCCTTTCCGCGATGCAGCCTTCGCCACGCTGCCGAAATCCGCGCAGGAGATGTCGATCCTGCCCTCGATCGGCCGCGAGTACACGCTGCAGCAGATCGCCATCCTCACCCGCACCGGCCCGGCGAGGCTGCTCGGCCTCGATGCGGCGCACGGCCATCTCGGCATCGGTGCGGTCGCGGACGTGGCCGCGTACCGGGTTTCCGACGATCGGGAGGCGATGTTCTCGCAAGCGGCGCTGCTCTTGAAGGATGGCGTGCAGGTCGTCCACGACGGCGAGGTCGTCCGGCCCGACGTCTGGGGGTCCACCCATGTCGTCCGCCCCGGCTGGGACCGGGCGATCGAGGGCCGTGTCGCCGACTTCATGGCCGACTACCGCGACATGAGGCTCGGCTCGTTCCGGCTCGGCGACGGCGAGATCGAGGACGGCGGGCGCGGCCGCGTGATCGTGGCGGCTTGCCGGGCCTAGCCTGCCGTCACACCGGCGGCGGGTTGCGCTCGAAGCCGCGCTGGTGCCAGTAGGGATAGGCGATGGTCGGGGCGCTGGCGGCGTCGAGCTTCGCCACCTGCCCTGGCGTCAGGCTCCAGCCCACCGCACCCAGGTTCTGCCGGAGCTGCGCCTCGTCGCGGGCGCCGACGATGACCGTCGACACCGTCGGCCGCTGCAGCAGCCAGTTCAGCGCGACCTGCGGCACGGTCCTGCCGGTCTCCTCGGCCACCTCGTCGAGCGCGTCGACCACCTCGTAGAGATAGTCGGCGTCCGGCTGCGGCCCGCGGTCGGCGGTCTTGTGCAGCCGCGAGCGCTCCGGCAGCGGCTGGCCGCGGCGGATTTTCCCGGTGAGGCGCCCCCAGCCGAGCGGGCTCCAGACCACCGCCCCCACGCCCTGGTCCAGGCCCAGCGGCATCAGCTCCCATTCGTAGTCGCGGCCGATCAGCGAATAGTAGGCCTGATGCGCCACGTAGCGCGGCCAGCCGTAGCGGTCCGAGACCGCCAGCGACTTCATCAGGTGCCAGCCCGAGAAGTTCGACACGCCGATGTAGCGGATCTTGCCGGCGCGGACGAGCGAGTCGAGCGTGCCCATCACCTCGTCGACCGGTGTGAGCGGATCGAAGCCGTGGAGCTGGAACAGGTCGATATAGTCGGTGCCCAGACGCTTCAGCGCCGCCTCGCAGGCAGCCACCAGGTGGAAGCGCGACGAGCCGAGGTCGTTCGGGCCCGGCCCGACGCGGAAGGTCGCCTTGGTCGAGATCAGCACCTTGTCGCGCCGGCCGGCGATCGCCTGGCCGAGGATCGATTCCGCCGCCCCCATCGAGTAGCTGTCGGCGCTGTCGAACATGTTGAGGCCGGCATCCAGGCAGATGTCGACGAGCCGCCTCGCCTCGGCGACGTCGGTGCTGCCCCAGGCGGCGAAGAACTCGTTGGCGCCGCCGAAGGTGGCGGTCCCGAAGCTGAGCGCCGGGACCATGAGGCCCGAGCCTCCGAGACGTCTGTATTCCACGATGGCGCTCCCCAGCTGGTCGGGCGTCCAACTGCCCGCTGGCGCACGCCCGGTCAATGCCGGCCCTTGCAGGCTTCCCGTGCGATTCGGCTGGTCGTAGGCTCCGGACCCGAAGGGAGGGCGCATGCAGCTCAACGGCGTCGAGATCCGCGACAGCTTCGCCGAGGCCTTCCCGATGCGCTGCACGCGCCTCGTGCTCACTGCCGCCGATGCGCGCTGGGCGCGCACCGCCGCCACCACCATGACCGGCTTCGCCACCTCGGTGATTGCCTGCGGCTGCGAGGCCGCCATCGAGCGCGAGCTGGCGCCGGAGGAGACGCCCGACGGCCGACCGGGCATGGCGGTGATGATCTTCGCCATGTCGGACAAGGATCTCACCAAGCAGCTGCGCAACCGGGTCGGGCAGTGCGTGCTGACCTGCCCGTCGGCCGCGGCCTATGCCGGCATGGACGCGCCGCCGCGCCTGCCGCTCGGCCGGGCGCTGCGGTTCTTCGGCGACGGCTTCCAGTCGAGCAAGCGGCTGGGCGAGAGGCGCTACTGGCGCGTGCCGGTGATGGAGGGCGAGTTCCTGGTCGAGGACATGGTGGGCACCGCCAAGGGCATCGGCGGCGGCAATTTCCTGATCCTCGCCGCCACGGCCGAGGCCGCCCGCCGCGCCGCCGAGGCGGCGGTCGCCGCCATCGCCCCCCTGCCGGGCTCGATCCTGCCGTTTCCGGGCGGCGTCGCCCGCTCGGGCTCGAAGATCGGCTCGCGCTACAAGGGCCTGATCGCCTCGACCAATGACGCCTACTGCCCGACCCTGCGCAGCCGCACCGCCTCGACCGCGCTGCCGGCGGACTGCGGCTCGGTGCTGGAGCTGGTGATCGACGGCGTCGACGAGGCGGCGATCGCTGCCGCCACCGCCGCCGGCGTGCGGGCGGCCTGCGCGCCGGGCCGGGCGGGCGGCGTGCTCGCGATCGACGCCGGCAACTATGGCGGCAAGCTCGGACCGCACCATTTCCACCTGCGGCGGCTGCTGGCCTGAGCCCGAGCGACCTCCGAAGGTTCTTGCCCGGAACCGATCTCCCAGGCACGAGTGATAGCGAGCGCGGAATCCTGTCGGCCCGTCGATGCGGGCGAGAATGATCCAGAGATGAGCTGCACCCCTTCGTCGGCAACCGGCGAATGAAGCTGAGAAAGTATGGCTGGCCGGTCATCGGCGCCGGCGCCGTGGCGCTGTCGCTGTGGCTGCTCTACCACGAGCTGCGCAGCCTCTCGCTCGACGACGTCGTCGACAGCCTGGCGGCGATCTCGGCGCATCGCTGGCTGCTCGCCGCCGTCTCCACCGTCGTCGCCTATGCGGCGCTGGCCGGCTACGACCGCATGGCGCTGCTGCACCTGCGCAAGAAGGTGTCCTGGCCGTTCGTCGCCTTGTGCTCCTTCACCGCCTACGCTCTCGCCCACAACATCGGCGCCTCGGTGATCTCGGGCGCAGTCGTCCGCTATCGCGCCTACTCGACGCGCGGCCTGGCCGCGGCCGAGGTCGGCGTGCTGGTGGCGCTGTGCTCGTTCACCTTCCTCCTCGGCACCGTGCTGCTGAGCGGGACCGTCCTGCTGGTCGAGCCCCGGATCGTCACCCGCTTCGTCGACGAGGTGCCCACGGGTGTCTCGACGGCGGCCGGGCTGTTCCTCCTCGTCGCCGTCGGGCTCTATGTCCTCGGCAGCTGGATGCATTTCCCGCCGCTGCACATCCGCGGCTTCCAGCTCGTCTATCCGCGCCTGCCGATCGTCTTCCGCCAGCTGGTCATCGGCCCGCTGGAGCTGATCGGTGCCGCCGGCATCCTCTATTTCGCCCTGCCGGCGGCCGGCAATCCGGGCTTCGTCGTGGTCTTGGGCCTGTTCGTGGCCTCGTTCTCCGTGGCCCTGCTCTCGCACGCGCCGGGCGGCCTCGGCGTGCTCGAGCTGCTGTTCATCACCGGCCTGCCCGAGCTCGACCCCGCCGACGTGCTGGCGGCCCTGATCGTGTTCCGCCTGCTCTACCTTCTGCTGCCCTTCGCCATCTCGCTCGTCGTCGTCCTGCTGTTCGAGCGCTCCGAGCTCGCCAGGTGCAGCGAGCCCGTGCCGGAATAGCCCGGCGCATTCCGGTGTTCACCTCCTACCGTCCAAGGGAGGTTGATCATGTCGAGAAGCTGGCGCTTGGCACTGCTGTCGGCCGCGATACCCTTCGCCTGCGCCCTGGCGACCGCCGCATCGGCGCAGCAGGCCGCCGACATGACCTTCTTCGTCACCAGCGCCGGCTCCGGCAAGGGTGCGGACCTCGGCGGCCTCGCGGGTGCGGACGCCCACTGCCAGCAGCTCGCCGAGGCCGCGGGTGCCGGCGGCAGGACCTGGCACGCCTATCTCAGCACCCAGGCATCCGGCGGCCAGCCCGCCATCGACGCCCGCGACCGCATCGGCCAGGGCCCGTGGCAGAACGCCAAGGGAGAGGTGATCGCGCAGAGCGTCGCCCAGCTCCACGACGACGCCAACAACCTGACCAAGGCCACGGCACTCACCGAGAAGGGCGCCACCGTCAACGGCCGCGGCGACCAGCCCAACATGCATGACATCCTGACCGGCTCACAGCCCGACGGTACCGCCTTCGCCGGAGCCGACGACATGACCTGCGGCAACTGGACCCTGAGCGGTGCCGAGGGTGCCGCCATGCTCGGCCACCACGACCGCATGGGCCTCAACGACAGCCCGCCCGCGAAATCCTGGAACAGCTCCCACGCCTCGCGCGGCGGCTGCAGCCAGCAGGCCCTCCAGGGCACCGGCGGCGCCGGCCTGTTCTACTGCTTCGCGACGAATTGAGCTTCATCCTTCCGCGCTGCCTGGGCTTGCACTCTGCTGTCAAATCTGACAACATCCATGGATGCGGCGAGTCACCCGGCCGATCTCGTGGATCCGGGCTGCGCGGAAGGACTTCGATGCATTCCCGGAGCCGGCCCGGATTGATTTCGCGCGGGCGCTGACCGTCATCGCCGAAGGCAGGCATCCCGACATCGCCAAGCCTCTCAAGGGCCTGGGCTCGGGCGTTCTGGAGCTGGCGCTGCGGCACCGCGGCGATGCCTATCGTATCGTCTACGCACTGCAGATCGAGGAGACGATCTGGGTGATCCATGCTTTCCAGAAGAAGTCGAAGGCCGGCGTCGAGACGCCGAAGCCGGAGATCGACCTCGTCCGGCAAAGGCTGAAGCGCCTGAAGGAGACGTTGGCCTGAAGGAGACGGCGGCATGACCGACGACATCGAGCTGGTCCACGGCAGCGGCAACGTCTTCCGCGACCTCGGCCTGCCCAATCACGATCTGGAGCAGCTGCGTTCCCTGCTCGCGGCCGAGATCATCGGCGTGCTCGAAGAACGCGGCCTCTCCACTCGCAAGGCCGCCGAGCAAACCGGCATCGCCGCCGCCGACTTTTCGCGCATCCGCAACGTGCGGCTCGACCGGTTCACCGTCGACCGCCTGATGACGATCCTCGACCGGCTGGATCAGCGGGTCGAGGTCGCCGTCACCGTCCGGCCGCGATCGGCCATCCCGGCGCCCGCCTGATCAGCCTTCCGCCAATTCCCGCATCAGCCTCGACAGCTCCGCCTTGGTCTCGAACCCCACCCCCGGCACCTGCGGCAGCGCCACATAGCCGTCCTCGACCGAAATCCCGTCGGCGAAACCGCCGAAGGGCCGGAAGACGTCGGGATAGCTCTCGTTGCCGCCGAGATGCAGGCCGGCGGCGATGTTCAAGGACATCTGGTGGCCGCCGTGCGGCACCACCCGCCGCGTCGACCAGCCCAGCTCCTTCATCGCCTCCAGCGTGCGGAGGTATTCGACGAGCCCATAGGACAGCGCACAGTCGAACTGCACGAAATCCCGGTCCGGCCGCATGCCGCCATAGCGCAGCAGGTTGCGCGCCTCCTGGTGGGCGAACAGGTTCTCGCCGGTGGCCATCGGCCGCTCGTAGTGCCTGGCCAGCTCGGCCTGCAGCGCGAAGTCGTGCGGGTCGCCCGCCTCCTCGTACCACCACAGGCCATAGGGCAGCAGCGCCTCGGCATAGGCGATGGCGGTCGGCAGATCGAAGCGGCCGTTGGCGTCGACCGCCAGGTTGGCACCCTCGCCCACCACCTCCAGCACCGCCTCGATGCGTTCCAGATCTTCCGCCAGCGGCACGCCGCCGATCTTCATCTTCACGACCCGGTAGCCGCGGTCGCGATAGCCCTTCATCTCGTCCTTCAGCGCGTCCAGCCCCTTGCCCGGATAGTAGTAGCCGCCCGCCGCATAGACCCACACCCTTTCGTCCGCGACCCCGCCGCGATAGCGGTCGGCCAGGAGGCGCCACAGCGGCACGCCGGCGATCTTGGCCACGGCGTCCCACACCGCCATGTCGATGGTGCCGACCGCCACCGCCCGCTCGCCATGCCCGCCCGGCTTCTCGTTCCGCATCAGCGTCCGCCAGATCGCCGCCGGATCGAGATTCGCCCCGCTCTCGTCGACCAGCGACTTCGGATCGGCCTCCCGCAGCCGCGGAAAGAACCGCTCCCGCATCAAGGCCCCCTGGCCGTACCGGCCGTTGGAATTGAACCCGTACCCCACGACGGGCTTTCCATCCCGCACCACGTCGGTGACGAGCGCCACCACCGAGCAGGTCATCTTCGAGAAGTCGATATAGGCGTTGGCGATCGGGTCGTTGATCGGTACGGTCCGTTCGCGGATGTCGGTGATGCGCATGGGGTGGAGAACTCCTTAGGTCGGGGTTGCGCGGTCTGACGACAATTACGAATCTGGTCAATTACCCAAACGATAACGGACAACGCGAGGGCAGCTACAATCGTGCCCACGGGTGTGAGTTTCAAGCCATTGAATTTTTTACGGAACTCCGCCAGATTGACCGCGGGGTTCGCAGGCAGAGTTGTTATCGCGATTCGCGATATAAGCCCAGGATGCCAGGAGGCGCTTGCTTCCCTGGTTAGCCTTAGCGCCACTAGTGCATTGACTCCAACGTTTGCTTAGCTCTGGCGACCTTGTCGAGGATGGTG
>DAOLFG010000084.1:0-21443 GCA_035326425.1 Geminicoccus sp.
CCGCGCGGCACCGCCTGGATGCCGTCCTCGCCGCCGGTGAACGGCGCCTGCAGCGAGAAGAAGTAGACCATCTGCGCGAAGGCCAGCGTCACCATCGCGAAGTAGATGCCCTGGCGGCGGATGGCGAGCGAGCCGATGGCGAGGCCCAGCAGGGCACCCACCGCCGTGCCGGCCAGGATCGCCAGCTCCGGCGTCAGCCCCCACTCCTTGGCGGCGTGGGCCGAGACGTAGCTCGCCATGCCGAAATAGGCGGCATGGCCGAAGGACAGCAGGCCGCCATAGCCCAGGAGCAGATTGAAGGCGCAGGCGAACAGCGCGAAGCACAGCACCTTCATCAGGAAGACGGGATAGACCAGGAAGGGTGCCACCACCAGCACGGCCAGCAGCACCAGGAAGGCCACGCGGTGATGCGCCGCCATACCGATGGCGGCGGCCGGAGAGGTCGCGATCGCCTCGCGGTCGGATGCGGCAGCCATCCTAGCTGGCCCTCCCGAACAGCCCGGCGGGCTTCACCAGCAGCACGATCGCCATGATGACGAAGATCACCGTCGAGGCGGCCTCGGGATAGAACACCTTGGTCAGGCCCTCGACCAGGCCGAGCCCGAAGCCGGTGACGATCGAGCCCAGGATCGAGCCCATGCCGCCGATCACCACGACCGCGAACACCACGATGATCAGGTTGGCGCCCATGGTCGGGTTGACGGTGTAGATCGGCGCGGCCAGCACGCCGGCGAAGCCCGCCAGCGCCACGCCGAAGCCATAGGTCAGCGTCACCAGCCGCGGCACGTTGATGCCGAAGGCCTGCACCAGCGTCGGGTTCTCGGTGGCGGCGCGCAGGTAGGCGCCCAGGCGCGTGCGCTCGATGACGAACCAGGTGGCGAGGCAGACGATCAGCGACGCCACCACCACCCAGCCCCGATAGTAGGGCAGGAACATGAAGCCGAGGTTCTGGCCGCCGGCCAGCGCCGGCGGGATCGTGTAGGGCAGGCCGGAGACACCGTACTGGTTGCGGAACAGCCCCTCGATGATCAGCGCGAAGCCGAAGGTCAGCAGCAGCCCGTAGAGATGGTCGAGCTGGTAGAGCCGCGAGATGAACAGCCGCTCCAGCAGGATGCCGGACAGGCCGACGATGACCGGCGCCAGGATCAGCGACGGCCAGTAGCCGATGCCCAGATAGTTGAGCAGCATCCAGGCGACGAAGGCGCCCATCATGTACTGGGCGCCGTGGCTGAAGTTGATGATGTTGAGCAGGCCGAAGATGACCGCGAGGCCCAGACTGAGGATGGCATAGAACGCGCCGTTGATCAGCCCGAGCAGGAGCTGCCCGGAAAGCGCGGCGAGCGGCACGCCGAAAACGGTCATCATGGGGCGACCTCCGCGGAAGCAGGGTCGGGGCGGCCGGGCCGCCCCGATGCGACGGCTACTGCTTCACGAGCGGGCAGCCGCCCTCGGCCAGCGGTCGGAAGGCCTCCGCCGCCGGGATCGTCGCCAGCACCTTGTAGTAGTCCCACGGACCCTTGGAATCGGCCGGCGCCTTCACCTGGAAGAGATACATGTCGTGGACGTGGCGGCCGTCCTGTCGGACCTCGCCCTTGCCGAACAGCGGATCATCGGTCGGCGTCTCCTTCATCCTGGCCATGACGGCCGCCGGATCCTTGGAGGCCGCCGCCTGCACGGCCTTGAGATAGTGCAGCACCGAGGAATAGACGCCGGCCTGCACCATGGTGGGCTTGGCACCGCCGTGCCGCTCGGCGAAGCGGGTCGACCACGCGCGGGTCTGGTCGTTGAGATCCCAGTAGAACGCCTCGGTCATCACCAGCCCCTGCGCCGTCTCGAGGCCCAGGGCGTTGACGTCGGTGATGAAGATCAGGAGGCCGGCGAGGTTCTGTCCGGCCTGGGTGATGCCGAACTCGTGCGCCTGCTTGATGGCGTTGGTGGTGTCGGCACCGGCGTTGGCGAGGCCGATGACCTTGGCACCCGAGCCCTGCGCCTGCAGCAGGAACGACGAGAAGTCCTGGCCCGGGAACGGGTGCTTGACCGCGCCCAGCACCCGGCCGCCGGCCGCCTCGACCACGGCGGCGGTATCGCGCTCCAGCGCATGGCCGAAGGCGTAGTCGGCGGTCAGGAAGAACCAAGTATCGCCGCCCTGCTTGACCATGGCGCTGCCGGTGCCGTGCGCCAGCGCCCAGGTGTCGTAGGTCCAGTGCACCGAGTTGGGCGAGCACTTGGCGCCGGTGAGATCCGAGGCCGCGGCACCCGAGATCAGGAAGATCTTGTTCTTCTCGCGCACGACCTCGTGCACGGCCAGCGCCGCCGAGGAGGTCGGCACGTCGGCGATGACGTCCACACCGGCCTCGTCGATCCACTGCCGGGCGATGTTGGAGGCGATGTCCGGCTTGTTCTGGTGGTCGGCCGAGACGATCTCGACCTTGATGCCCTTGGCCTCGGCACCGAAGTCCTCGACCGCCATGCGGGCGGCGACGACGGAGCCTTCGCCCGACAGGTCGGCATAGGTGCCGGACCGGTCGTTCAGCACGCCGATCTTGATCGGGATCTCCTGGGCGATGGCGGTCCCGGCCAGCAGGGCGGCGGCGGTCGCTACGACGAGTGCTTTCAGACGCATTCCTGTCCTCCTCCGTGAATGACTTCCGCCAGCCCGGCTCAGACGCCGAGATAGGCCCGGAGCTTGTCCATGCTGCCGGTGAGATCGGCGTTGCGGATCATGTCGACCACCCGCCCCTGCTCGACGACGAAATGGCGGTCGGCCACCGTGGCGGCGAAATGGAAGTTCTGCTCGACCAGCACGATGGTGAAGCCCATCTCCTTGAGCTTGCCGATCGTGCGGCCGATCTGCTGGATGATCACCGGCGCGATGCCTTCCGTCGGCTCGTCGAGCAGCAGCAGCCTGGCGCCGGTGCGCAGGATCCGGCCGATCGCCAGCATCTGCTGCTCGCCGCCCGAGAGCTTGGTTCCCTGGCTGCGCAGCCGCTGCCTGAGGTTGGGGAACAGCTCGAAGATCGCCTCCACACCGAGCCCGCCCGGCGCGATCACCGGCGGCAGCATCAGGTTCTCCTCGACGTCGAGGCTGGCGAAGATGCCGCGCTCCTCGGGGCAGTAGGCGATCCCCAGCCGCGCGATCGTCCGCGACGGCAGGCCGACGGTCTCCTTGCCCTGGTAGCGGATCGAGCCGGTGCGGCGGCCGAGAATCCCGATGATCGCCCTGAGCGTGGTGGTCTTGCCGGCACCGTTGCGGCCGAGCAGCGTCACCACCTCGCCCTGCGGCACGTCGAAGGCCATGCCGTGCAGGATGTGCGATTCGCCGTACCAGCCGTGCAGGTCGCGCACCGACAGCAGCGGCGCCGCGGCGGCGGTCGCGGCCTCAGCCATGCCCGGTCCCCATGTAGGCCTCGACGACGCGCGGATCGCGCGAGACCTTCTCGTACTCGCCCTCCGCCAGGATCTGGCCGCGCGCCAGCACGGTGATGTGGTGCGACAGCGTCGAGACCACCGACAGGTTGTGCTCGACCATCAGCACGGTGCGGTTCTGCGCCATGCGCCTGATGAGGGCGGTGATGCGGTCGACGTCCTCGGCGGTCATGCCGGAGGTCGGCTCGTCCAGCAGCATCATCTCGGGATCGAGCGCCAGTGTGGTCGCGATCTCGAGCGCGCGCTTGCGGCCATAGGGCAGCTCGACCGCCATGGCGTCGGCCCAGGTGGCGAGCCCGACCGCATCGATCAGCTCGCGCGCCCGGCCGTCCATCTCGTGCAGCACGCGGCCCGAGCGCCAGAAGTCGAAGGAGCCGCCCCGGCGCCGCTGCAGGGCGATGCGGACGTTCTCGAGCACGCTCATGTGCGGGAACACCGCCGAGATCTGGAAGGACCGCACGAGGCCGAGCCGGGCGATCTCGGCCGGCTTCATCGCGGTGATGTCGCGGCCGTTGTAGACGATGCGGCCGCGCGTCGGCGTCAGGAACTTGGTCAGCAGGTTGAAGCAGGTCGTCTTGCCGGCGCCGTTCGGCCCGATCAGCGCGTGGATCGTGCCGCGCCGCACCGACAGGTCGACGCCGTCGACGGCCGTGAAGCCGCGGAACTCCTTGGTCAGCCCGCTGGTCTGCAGAATGACGTCGGAAGAGGCTGCCACCCGTCCTGGTCTCCGTCCCGCGTTTGTCGTGGCATCGAGGCTAGCGGCATCGGCCGCCAATGCACGCGCAAAAAAGCCGCCGGCGCCAAGGACCGATGCCGCTCACCTCTTCGCGGACGGCGGCGGATCCGCCAGCGTCGCCCAGCCGCTGCCGTTGCGGTCGGGCGGCAGGCTGGCGGCGGTGCGGCGGTCGCGGTGGAAATGCGCCTTGGCCAGCATGTTGGCGGTGACGGGTGCGGTCAGGAACAGGAACAGCGTGATCAGCAGCTCGTGGAAGGACAGGCCGTCGCCCAGGGCCGCGTGGTAGACCAGCGAGGCCAGCAGGCAGGAGCCGACGCCCAGCGTCGAGGACTTGGTGGGCGCGTGCAGCCGCGTCATGAAGTCCGGCAGCTTGGCGAGGCCGTAGGAGCCGACCAGCAGGAAGAAGCCGCCGGTCAGCGCCAGCAGCGCCACCACGGCCTCGGCCAGGAGCGTCATCGCCGCCTCCTCAATCGATGACGTCGCCGCGCAGCAGGAACTTGCAGAAGGCGACGGTGGTGACGAAGCCGGTCATGGCGAACAGGAGCGCGCCCTCGAACGCCAGCGTCGAGCCGAGGCCGATGCCCATCAGCACGATCAGCGCGATGGCGTTCACCACCATGGTGTCGAGCGCCAGCACCCGATCGACGGTGTCGGGACCGGCCGCCAGCCGCCACAGGTTGAGCAGCAGCGCCAGGCTCGTGGCGAGGACGGCGATGCCGAGCGCCCAGGCCATCATCGGAAGATCTCCTTCAGCCGGTCGTGATAGCGTTCGACGATCGAGGCGGCCACGGCGTCGGGATCCTCGGCGTCCAGGCAGTGGACCAGCAGCGAGCGGCCGTCGCCGGAGAGATCGGCCGAGACGGTGCCGGGGGTCATGGTGATGGTGGCGGCAAGGGCGGTGATCGCCTCGGGCGCGGTGATCTCGAGCGGGATGACGATGAAGGCGGGGTGGAGCTGGTCGTTGCGCCGGCTCAGCACCAGCATCGCCACCTGGACGTTGGCGACGCAGATGTCCCACAGCACGACGAGGCCGTACTCGATCACCTTGAGCGGCCGGCGGATGCGGGGGCTGCCCGGCCAGAACGGGCTGGTCAGCAGCGGGATCAGCCAGCCCAGCAGCAGGCCCATCACCACCGAGCCGGCGGTGACGGCGTTGACCAGCAGGACCCACACGACCACCAGCGTCAGGCTCAGCAGCGGATGCGGCAGCAGCCGGCGGGCGAGCGTCATCGCACCGCCTCCTGCCGCGGCCCCAGCACCGCCGCGACATAGGCCTGCGGGTCGTGCAGCTCGGCGGCGATGGCGTCGAAGGCGCGCATGGCCGGGCCGGCCAGCACGGTCTGGAGCGCCGCCAGCAGCAGCAGGCCGGCGACCGCCGCCACCGCCGCCGGCCGCAAGGGCGGTGCCGCGCCCTCCGGCGCTGGCGGCAGGGCGGCACTCTTCCAGAACACGGCGCTGCCGGTGCGGCCGAAGCCGATGATGGCGGCGAGGCTGGTAGCCAGGAGAACCGCCCAGATCCACGCCATCCACGCATCGCCGCGCGCCGCGTCGAGAACCAGCAGCTTGCCGAAGAAGCCGCTGAGCGGCGGCATGCCGACCATCAGCAGGGCCCCCAGGAAGAACAGCCCGGCCACGAGATCCTGGCCCGGCAGGGCCGGCGCCGGCTCGGCGCGGTCGCCGGCCTCGCCCCGGCGCGAGGCCAGGAGGTCGATCGCGAGGAACAGGCCGGCGGCGGCGAGCGTGCTGCTGACCAGGTAGAAAAGGGCGGCGGCGGTGGCTGTGGGCGAGAACAGGCCGATGGCGACCAGCAGCGTGCCCATCGAGCCCACCAGCGCGAAGCAGGCCTGGTCGCGCAGCCGGCTGGCGCCCAGCACCCCGAGCGTGCCGATCGCCGCCGTCACCAGCGCCAGCGGCACCAGCCAGGGCCCGGCGAGCCAGCTGCCGGCGGAATCGGCGGCGGCGCCGAAGACGGCGGTGTGGACCCGCAGGATCGAATAGGCGCCGACCTTGGTCATGATGGCGAACAGGGCGGCGACCGGGGCGCCGGTCGCGGCATAGGTGCCGGGCAGCCAGAAATGCAGCGGCACCAGCGACGCCTTGATGGCGAACACCGTCAGCAGCAGCAGGCCGCCGACGCGCAGCAGCGCCTGGTCGGCATCGGCCACCAGCGGCACCTTGACGATCAGGTCGGCCATGTTGAGCGTGCCGGTGACGGCGTAGATCAGGCCGACGGCGATCAGGAACAGCGTCGAGCCGACGAGGTTGATGGCGATGTACTGGAAGCCGGCGGTCAGCGCCCGCGAGGCGGCGCCATGCAGCATCAGGCCATAGGACGCGATCAGCAGTACCTCGAAGAACACGAACAGATTGAAGACGTCGCCGGTGAGGAAGGCGCCGTTGACGCCCATGAGCTGGAACTGGAACAGCGCGTGGAAGTGCCGGCCCCGGCTGTCGAAGCCGCCGATGGCGTAGATCGCCACGGCCACCGACAGCAGCGAGGTCAGCACCAGCATCAGCGCCGACAGCCGGTCGAGCACCAGCACGATGCCGAAGGGCGCCGGCCAGTCGCCCAGCAGGTAGACCTCGGGACCGCTGCCCGACGCCCACCACAGCGCCAGCGCCAGCGGCACCAGCGCCGAGGTCGCGGCCAGCGAGAAGATCCGCGCCAGCACGATGTCGTGGCGCGCCGCCAGCACGATCAGCGGCGCCATCGTCGCCGGCAGCACCACCGGCAGGATGATCCAGCTGCCCATCATGGGCCCTTGGCCCCGTCGGCGCGGTCGGTGCCGGTCTCGAGATAGGCACGCAGCGCCAGCACGACGACCAGGGCGGTCATGGCGAAGGTGATGACGATGGCGGTCAGCACCAGCGCCTGCGGCAGCGGGTCGGTGTAGGTCGTCACCCCCTCGCGGACGATCGGCGGGGCGCCGATGACGAGGCGGCCCATCGCGAAGAGGTAGAGGTTCACGGCATAGGACAGCAGCGACAAGCCCAGGATCACCGGGAAGGTCTGGGCACGCAGGATCAGGTAGACGCCGCCGGCGGTCAGCACGCCGATGGCCGAGGCGAGCAGGGCCTCCATCTCAGCCCTCCACCCGCTCGGCCACTGGCTCGGGCGGCACATAGTCCATGGGCTGGTCGGATTCCGGCTCGTGCTCAGTGCGGCGCAGCACCCGCGACAGGTTGGCCAGCGCCACCATCACCGCCCCCACCACGGTGAGGAAGACGCCGAGGTCGAAGATCGCGGCCGTCGCCAGCTCGACGTCGCCGACCACCGGCAGGTGGAAATGGTCGAAGCCGCTGGTGAGGAAGGGCAGATCGCCGAGCCAGGGGCCGATGCCGGTCAGCGCCGCGATGACGACGCCGCTGCCGATCAGCAGATGGTAGTCGAAGCGCAGCCTGGCCTCGGCCCAGGCGAAGCCGCTGGCCATGTACTGCATCAGCAGCGCGATCGAGACGACCAGCCCGGCGATGAAGCCGCCGCCCGGCTGGTTGTGGCCGCGCAGGAAGATGTAGACGCCCACCATCAGCGCCAGCGGCAGCGCCAGCCGGGTGATGACGACCAGCATCAGTGGATGCTGGTCGCCGGCGCGCAGCATGTCCGGGATCCAGTTGGCGAGGCGGCGGGCGGCCGGCCCGCGCAGAGCACCGTCGAGCAGCGCGAAGACGATCAGGCCGGCGATGCCCAGCACGATGATCTCGCCGAAGGTGTCGTAGCCGCGGAAGTCGACCAGGATGACGTTGACGACGTTGGCGCCGCCGCCCTGCGGCAGCGATTCCGCCACGTGATAGGCCGAGATGGTCTCGAAGTCGCGCGTCGTCACCGACCAGACGATCCAGGCGACGCCGAGGCCGGCGGCGAGCGCCAGCGCCGCGTCGCGGACGAGGCGCGGCCGGCTGGTCTCGGGCGGCGTCTCCTTGGGCAGGAAGTTCAGCGCCAGCAGCAGGAGGATGGTCGTCACCACCTCGACGGAAATCTGCGTCAGGGCGAGATCCGGGGCGGACAAATAGAGGAAGGCCATCGAGACGACGAGGCCGATGACGCTGGTCAGCACCAGGGCCAGCAGGCGCTGGCGGTGCAGCACGAGCAGGCTGGCGGCCGCCGACACCAGCAGCAGCCACGCCACCCAGGACTGGACGTCGGTGGCGAGCAGCGGACGGTCGCCCGGCGCGCGCGGGCCGGTGAAGTAGCCGACGAAGCCGACGGCCACGATCGCCATGGTGATGGCGGCGACATAGCGCTGCAGCGAGCCGTCGTGCAGCCCGCCCGAGACGCGGGCGGACAGGGCGGCCGCATGCTCGACCAGCCGCTCGTAGATCCGCTTGGCCTCGGGCCGCGGCACCGCGTCGTGCGCCGCGCGCACCGGCGTGAACGCCGCCAGCAGCAGCAGGCCGCCGACGATGGCGAGCGCGCCCAGTAGCAGCGGCAGGCCGAGGCCGTGCCAGAGCGCCAGGTGGTATTCCGGCAGCGGCCCGCCGACGGTGGCGCCGGCGGCCAGCGCCACAATCGGCCCGGCGACGATGCCGGGGAACAGCCCGATGGCGATGACGAGGGCGACGAGGATCGCCACCGGCAGCCACATGCCGGCCGGCGGGTCGTGCGGATGGTGCGGGTAGTCGTGCCGCCGGCGGCCAAGGAAGACGTGGCAGGCGTAGCGCGCCGAATAGGCCACCGAGAACAGCGCCCCCAGCGTGGCCAGCGCCGGCACCAGCCAGGGCCGGCCGCCCCAGACCGTGTGCGATGCCGCCTCCAGCATCATCTCCTTGGAGAGAAAGCCGTTGAGCGGCGGCAACCCCGCCATCGAGGCGGCGGCGATCACCGCCAGTGTGCCGGTGATCGGCATCAGCCCGATCAGCCCGCCGAGGCGTCGGGCGTCGCGGGTGTGCGTCTCGTGGTCGACGATGCCCGCTGTCATGAACAGGGCGCACTTGAAGGTGGCGTGGTTGACGATGTGGAAGATGCCGGCCACCGCCGCCAGCGGCGTGCCGATGCCGAGCAGCATGGTGACGAGGCCGAGATGGCTGACGGTCGAGAAGGCCAGCAGCGCCTTGAGGTCGTCCTTGAACAGGGCGATCCAGGCGGCGATCACCATGGTGGCGAGGCCGGTCATGGTGACGATCAGGAACCAGGCCTCGGTGCCCGACAGCGCCGGCCAGAGCCGGGCCAGCAGGAAGATGCCGGCCTTCACCATGGTCGCCGAGTGCAGGTAGGCCGAGACCGGCGTGGGTGCCGCCATGGCGTGCGGCAGCCAGAAATGGAACGGGAACTGCGCCGACTTGGTGAAGGCGCCGAGCAGGATCAGCAGCAATGCCGGCAAATAGAGGTCGGAGGCGCGGATCGCGTCGCCGGCCCGCAGGATGTCGCTGAGCTCGAACGATCCTGCGA
Source organism: Geminicoccus sp. (assembly GCA_035326425.1). Taxonomy (GTDB): domain Bacteria; phylum Pseudomonadota; class Alphaproteobacteria; order Geminicoccales; family Geminicoccaceae; genus CALKJU01. The sequence goes on from DAOLFG010000084.1 coordinate 9,549, forward strand.
TCTCGCCCAGGAGCAGCATGCCGGCGATCATGGCGAGCCCGCCGCCGCCGGTGACGACGAGCGCCATCCGCGCACCCTGCCGGCCCTCCGGCAGGTGCCGCCAATAGCCGATCAGCAGGAAGGAGCTGAGGCTGGTCAGCTCCCAGAACACCAGCAGCAGCAGGATGTTGTCGGCCAGCACGATGCCGAGCATCGCTCCCTGGAACAGCAGCAGGTAGCTGTAGAACCGGCCCATCGGGTCGGATCTCGAGAGGTAGAATCGGGCATAGACGATGATCAGCAGGCCGATGCCCAGGATCAGCGCGGCGAACAGCAGGCCCAGCCCGTCGAGGAAGAAGCTGAAGTCGAGGCCCAGGCCGGGGATCCAGGGCAGCGCATAACTCGGGACCTCGCCCCGGAACACCGAGGGGGCGTGGACCAGCAGCAGGACCAGCGACGTCAGCGTGACGAGGAAGGTGGTGAGCGCGCAGGCGTCGCGACCGCCCCGGATCATCAGCGGCGGCAGGACGGCGCCCAGGAAGGGAATCAGGACCAGGAGCGCGAGGCTCATCCGCTATCGGTTCTCGTTGTCGTTCGGATCACCGCCTCCCCGACCGATAGCCGCTGGCGGGCGTTCGGGAAACCCCCGACCTGCGCGATCAATAGCCGAGTGCCATGCCGTCCTTGCGCGGATCGGAGCCGCCGATCAGCACGCCGCGCTGCCGGTCGATGACGATGGCCTGCCCGCCGCCCCAGGAGGCCGCGGCGTCGACGACCTTGTGGCCGCGCGCCTCGAGCCCTGCCCTCGCCTCGGCCGTCACACCGTGCTCGACCTCGAGGTCGCCCGGGTAGGCCATGACGCGGGCGGCGTCGATCGCCTCCTGCGGATCCATGCCGAAGTCGACCATGTTGCCGATGACGTGGGCGTGGCCGACCGGCTGGTAGTCGCCGCCCTTGACGCCGAAGCTCATCCACAGCTCGCCATTGCGGAAGGCCATGGCCGGGATGATGGTGTGCATCGGCCGCTTGCCGGGGGCCAGCCGGTTGGGATGGCCCTCGGCCAGCCGGAACGACCGGCCGCGCGAATGGAAGATCACCCCGGTGTCCTGGCAGACCAGGCCGGAGCCGAAGGCGTCGTAGAGCGAGTTGATGAACGAGACGGCGTTGAGGTCGCGGTCGACCACGGTGACGTAGACCGTGTCCCTGCCCGACTCGGGGGCGGCCGGCCCCTTGGCGGAGGCGGCGCGGTCGGGGTCGATCCGATCGCGCAGCTCGGCGGCGAAGGTCTTGTCGAGCAGCCGCGCCAGCGGAACCTCGGCATGGGCCGGATCGGCCAGGTGCCGGTCGCGCTCGGCGAAGGCCAGCCTGGTGGCCTCGGCCTGGAGATGGAAGCGCAAAGCCCCCAGGGGCTCCATCTTCGAGGGATCGAAGCCCTCCAGGATGTTGAGCATCAGCAGGGCGATCACGCCCTGGCCGTTGGGCGGGCACTCGTAGACCTGGACGTCGCGGTAGCGGCTGTGGATCGGCTCGACCACCTCGGCTGTGGCGGCGGCGAAGTCCTCGACCGAATGATAGCCACCGAAGCCCTTGAGGGTCGCCACCATCCTGGCCGCGACCTCGCCCTCGTAGAAAGCCCTGGGGCCGCCCTCGGCGATGCGCTTCAGCGTGCGGGCGAGAGCCGGGAACCGCATCACACGGCCGACGGCCGGCGCGCTGCCGCCCGGCAGGTAGAAGGCGGTGCCGCCCGGGCTCATCGCCAGCCGGTCGGCGTTGCCGGCCCAGTCCCAGGCGACACGCGGCGTCACCACGAAGCCGTCCTCGGCGCAGGCGATGGCCGGCCGAAGCAGCTCGTCGAGGCCCTTGGTGCCGAACTTCCCGGCGATCAGGTCCCAGGCGGCCACCGCGCCGGGCACGGTGACGCAGTGCGGGGTGCCCGGCACGATAGCACCGATGCCCTGGCCGAGCAGCGCCTCGGCGCTGATCGCCGCCGGCGCCTTGCCCGAGCCGTTGACGGCCACGACACCGCCGCTCGCCGGCGAGAACAGGGCGAAGCAGTCGCCGCCGATGCCGGTCATGTGCGGATCGACGACGCATTGCACCGCCACCGCGGCGATGGCGGCATCGACGGCGTTGCCGCCGGCGCGCAGCACATCGAGCGCCGTCAGCGTCGCCAGCGGGTGCGACGTCGCGGCCATGCCGTGCTGGGCGTAGGCGGTCGAGCGGCCCGGCAGCTGGAAATCACGCATGGGCACCTCCGGGCGGCAGTTCTACGGGCTGGCGCCCGCCCGGCCAAGCGGCTCAGGCGCGGTGATACGGATGTCCGCTGAGAATGGTGCCGGCGCGGTAGAGCTGCTCGGCCAGCATGGCGCGCGCCAGCATGTGCGGCCAGGTGGCACGGCCGAAGGCGAGGCGCAGGTCGGCGCGGGCGAGGACCGCCTCGTCCAGGCCGTCGGCGCCGCCGATGACGAAGGTGGCCTGGCGCTCGCCCTGGTCACGCCAGCGGCCGAGGATGGCGGCGATCTCGGCACTGCCGAGATCCCTGCCCCGCTCGTCCAGCGCGACGATGCGCCCCTCGGCGGGCAGGGCGGCGAGCAGCGCCTCGGCCTCCGGGCCGCGCGGACTCAGCTCGACCAGCTCGGACGGCAGCGCGCAGCGGCCGAGATAGCGTTCGGTGAGCTCACGGATGGCGGCGTCGCGACAGCGGCCGATGGCGATGATGCGCAGCCGCAAGGCCTGTATCGCTCAGTCGGGAGCCTCGCCGTGTGCGGCGAGGCTCAGGCTGCACCCGCCGCGGCGCGGCTGGGCGGCAGCGCCGACCACAGCTTCTCGATGTCGTAGAAGGCGCGGGTCTCGGCGCGGAACAGATGGACGATGACGTCGCCGGCGTCGATCAGCACCCAGTCGCTGGCGCCGAGCCCTTCGACCGAGGCGTCGAGACCCAGCGCCTTCAGCCGCTCGATCAGCTTCTCGGCGCAGGATGCGATGTGGCGCTGCGAGGTGCCGGTGGCGACCACCATCCAGTCGGCGAACGTCGTCTTGCCGGCGAGGTCGATGCTCACCGGGTCGAGGGCCTTGTCGTCGTCGAGCGACCTCAGGACCAGGTCCAGAAGCTCGCGCGACGGCATGACGGCCCGCTGCTGCGCTGCTATGTCCGCTCCTCCTCATCGCCCGGGGCGGCGTGCCCTCCGGCGGCACGGATGGCCGTGCTCGATGCCGGATGCGCCCGCAGCCTCACGAACGCCCAGGCCGGCGGCGGCAGCATTGCCAGATCGCGCAGGCCCTCCTCCTCCACTCGCGCCGCGCCGAACGAGGCCGCAGCCTTTCCGGCCAGCGCGGCATAAGAATAGGGAGAGCGTTCGAACACCGCAACCGGCACCGCCGCCATCAGGTCGCGCCAGCGCCGCCAGCGCGGCAGCTGCGCCAGGTTGTCGGCGCCCAGGAGCCAGACGAAGCGGTGCGGATGGAGCGCCTTCAGCCGCTCGACAGTCTCGACGGTGTAGCGCGTGCCCAGGCGCATTTCGATGTCGGTGACGCGGATGCGCGGGTGCCTCGCCACCTTGCGGGCGCTGTCGACTCGCTCCGCCAGCGGCGCCATGCCGGCCACCGGCTTCAGGGGATTCTGCGGCGAGACCAGCCACCAGACCTGGTCGAGCGCCAGCTCGCGCAGGGCGTTGAGGCTGACATGGCGGTGGCCGCCGTGCGCCGGGTTGAACGAGCCGCCGAGCAGGCCGACACGCAGCGGCCGGGGCTCGGGCACGGCTCGCGTCGCCTCCTCGGCCGAGCGCAGCCGCATCACCGGCCGCCGCAGCCGCTGCGGCAGGCCGCTCCCCGGAATCAGCCCGGCCGGCACTGCCCGCTGCCGCGGACCAGGTACTTGAAGCTGGTGAGCTGCTCGACGCCCACCGGCCCGCGGGCGTGCAGGCGGTTGGTCGAGATGCCGATCTCGGCCCCCATGCCGAACTCGCCGCCGTCGGCGAACTGGGTCGAGGCGTTGTGCATGACGATGGCGCTGTCGACCTCGGCGAGGAACCGGGCGGCGGCAGCCTCGTCGCCGGTGACGATGCTCTCGGTGTGGTGCGAGCCGTAGGTCGCGATGTGCCCGATCGCGTCGTCGATGCCGTCGACGACATGCACGGCCAGGATGGCGTCGAGATATTCGGTCCGCCAGTCCTGCTCGGTGGCCGCCCTGGCACGCGGCTCGAGCGCCCGCACCTCGGCGTCGCCGCGGATCTCGCAGCCGCGCTCGATCAGCGCCGAAAGGATCGGCGGCAACAGGCGGGACGCCACCGACCGGTCGCACAGCAGGGTCTCGGCCGCCCCGCAGATGCCGGTGCGGCGCAGCTTGGCGTTGAGCGTCAGCTCCAGCGCCATCGCCGGGTCGGCACCTTCGTGCAGGTACAGATGACAATTGCCGTCGAGGTGGGCCAGGACGGGAATGCGGCTCTCGTTCTGCACCCGCTCGATCAGCGACTTGCCGCCGCGCGGCACGATCACGTCGATGTGCCCGCTCATCCGCAGCATGATGCCGACGGCGGCCCGGTCGGTGGTCGGCAGCGCCTGGACGGCGGCCTCGGGCAGCCCCGCCTCGCGCAGGCCCGCCTGCAGGCAGGCCAGGATGGCGGCCGAGGAGTGGAAGCTCTCGGAGCCGCCGCGCAGCACGGCGGCGTTGCCGGCCTTCAGGCACAGACCGCCGGCGTCGGCGGTGACGTTGGGACGGCTCTCGTAGATGATGCCGATCACGCCCAGAGGCACCGCGACGCGGGCGATGTCGAGGCCGTTGGGCCGGGTCCAGCGCGCCAGCTCGCGCCCTACCGGGTCGACCAGCGCCGCGATCTCCTCCAGCCCCCTGGCCATCGCCTCGACGCGCTTGGGATCGAGCGCCAGCCGGTCGAGCAGGGCCGGCGAGAGGTCGCGCTGGCGGGCGGCCGCCATGTCCCTGGCGTTGGCGGCGAGGATGGCGGCCTCGCCGGCGCGGATCGCCTCGGCGGCGGCGCGCAGGGCGCGGTCCTTGGCCTCGGTCGGCGCCGTGGCCAGCACGGACGCAGCCTCGCGCGCGGCGTCGCCCATCGCCAGCAGGCGGGTCTCCAGCACATCCTCGACGACAGTCGCCATCATGCTCCTCCGGCGGTCGGCCGGTCGACGGGCGGGCTGACTAGCATGTGACGATCGACATGGCCAAGCGCACCGGACGTGAGGCCGACCTCAACCGCGCCTGCCGTCGCGGAACGCCGACTGCCAGGCATCGAGGATCGCCATCGCGATCACCGCGACGCCGATGCCGATCAGCGGGCCCGCCCCGCTGCGGATCTTGAGCGCGATGAACAGCACATAGGCGGCGAACAGCACGATGCCGATGACGGCGGCGATGCGGTTGCCCATCTCACGCCTCCCCCGATTGCGACGCCACACGGCGCGCCAGCCAGCGCGCATGGCGCAGGAGCCGCGCATCGTCGCCCGGCGGGCCGACGAGCTGGACGCCGATCGGCAGCCCGTCACCGCCCTCGAGCAGCGGCAGGCCGAGCGCCGGCAGCCCGAGCAGGGTCCAGATGGTGCAGAAGTGCGGCGAGCCGGTGCTGCCGAGCCCGGCCGGCGCGGTGCCGGTGGCAGCCGGGGTCAGGATGGCGTCGGCCCACTCGAACACCGGCTCCAGCTCGCGCCGCAGCCGGGCCACCTGCCGCCTGGCCTCGATGTAGTCGTGGGCGCGGTGCTCACGGCCACGCTCGATCATCTGGCGCAGGGTCGGGCTGAGCCCGGCCGCACCGCGCTCGTACAGCGAGCCGAAGCTGTCGGCGATGTCGGATTCGTGGATGAGCGCATGCCAGTGATGCGCCCGCTCGAACGACGCCGGCAGTGCCGCCTCGCGCACCTGCCCGCCCAGGGCCTCCACCAGCTCGGCGAAGGCCGCCACGAGGTCGGGCTCGGCCCGGCCCCAGATCGGCGTCCGCACGAAGGCGAAGGTGGGTGCCAGCGGCCAGTCGGCCTCCAGCACCGCCCGCAGATCGGGCCTCGCGACCGGTGCGGTGGCGGGGTCGCGGGCGTCGTGGCCCATCAGCGGCTCGGCCAGCATCGCCAGATCGACGAGATCGTTGGCGAACAGCCCGACATGGTCGAGCAGGTCGGACTGGACGAGGACGCCCGAGCGGGAGATGCGGCCGAAGCTCGGCTTGAAGCCCAGCACGCCGCAATAGGAGGCGGGACGGATGGTCGAGCCGTGCGTCTGGCTGCCGATCGCCAGCGGCACCATGTGGTCGGCGACGGCGGCGGCCGAGCCGCTCGACGAGCCGCCGGGCGTGTGGCCGAGGTCGTGCGGATTGCGGGTCTTGCCCGGCGTGTAGACGGCGAGCTCGGTGGTGACGGTCTTGCCCATGATCACCGCGCCGGCGGCGCGCAGGCGCTCGACCACGGCGGCGTCGCGGCCGGGCCGGCGGCCGGCCATCAGCACGGTGCCGTTCTCGGTCGGCATGTCGGCGGTGTCGACGATGTCCTTGATGCCCACCGGCAGCCCGTGCAGCGGCCCCTGCGGCCGGCCGGCGCGGCGGTCGGCATCGCGCTGCCGGGCCTGCGACAGCGCATGGTCCGGATCGAGGAAGGTCCAGGCCTGGACCTCCGGCTCGCGCAGGGCGATGCGGCCGAGGAAGGCGCGTGTCAGCTCCTCGGCCGACAGCCTGCCCTGGCAGAGCAGGACCGCCAGCCGGTGGGCCGGCAGCCGGACCAGCTCGTCGGCATCGCGCGGCATGGCTTCGCTCATCGGTAGAGCAGCGAAGGCAGCCACAGGGCGATGGCCGGGAAGATGTACATCAGCACCATGGCCAGCACGACGATGGCCATGAACGGCATGCAGCCCATGAAGATGTCCGACAGCTTGACGTGCGGCGGCGATATTCCCTTCAGATAGAAGGCCGACATGGCGACCGGCGGGCTGAGGAAGGCGGTCTGGAGGTTGAGCGCCACCAGCACGCCGAAGAAGATCGGGTCGATGCCGTAGTGCGGCAGCAGCGGCAGGAAGATCGGCACGAAGATGATGATGATCTCGGTCCACTCCAGCGGCCAGCCGAGGATGAAGATGATCAGCTGGGTCAGGACGAGGAATGCGACGGGGCTGAGCTCGAGGCCGAGCATGAACTCCTCGATCAGCTTCTGGCCGCCGAGATAGGAGTAGACTGCGGCGAAATTGGTCGAGCCGATGAACAGGAAGCAGACCATGGCCGAGGTCCGCGCCGTGAGATAGACCGCCTCGCGCAGGTTGGTCCAGCTCATCGCCCTGTAGCAGGCGGCGAGGATCACGGCACCCGAGGCCCCGACCGCCGCCGCTTCCGTCGGGGTGGCGAGGCCGAACAGGATGGCGCCGAGCACGGCCATGATCAGGGCCACCAGCGGTATGAAGGCGGTCAGCAGATCCCAGGCCACCGCCCGCAGCGGGATGTCGGTCTGCTCCCTGGGCAGCTTCGGCGCCAGCGACGGGTTCATCACCGCCCGGACGACCACGTAGACGAGGTAGAGGCCGGCCAGCATCAGGCCGGGCAGCATGGCGGCGGCATAGAGGCGGACCACCGAGACGCTGGCGGCGGCGCCATAGACGATCAGCATGATCGAGGGCGGTATCAGGATGCCCAGCGTGCCGCCGGCGCAGATCACCCCGGCCGACAGCCGGACGCTGTAGCCGGCGCGCAGCATGACCGGGAACGCCAGCAGCCCCATCAGCGTGACCACCGCACCGACGATGCCGGTGGCGGTGGCGAACAGCGTGCAGGTCGCGAGCGCCGCCACCGCCAGGGAGGCCGGTACGGCCTTGGCCGCGACCTGGATGCTGCGGAACAGCCGGTCCAGGATGTTGGCGCGCTCGATGATGTAGCCCATGAACAGGAACAGCGGCACCGCCACCAGCACGTCGTTCGACATCACGTCGGCGGTGTTGGTGGCGAGCAGGCTGAGGATGCGGAAATCCATGGCGTAGAAGCCGAAGCCGAACGCCAGGGCCAGCAGCGTGAAGGCGATGGGGAAGCCCAGGAAGATCGAGACGATGAACAGCGACAGCATCACGAGCGCGATCTGGGGGTCGCTCACGGCCGGCCTCCCGGGGTGGCGCTCCGGGCGGCGTGCTGCTGCAGGATCTGCTCCTCGAGCTCGACGACGTCGTGCAGCCGCCGCGGCCACTGGCCCTCGCGGATGCACAGGATGCAGCGGCAGACCTCGGCCACACCCTGCAATGCCAGCAGCGCCGCACCCAGCGGCACCAGCGTGCGCAGCGGCGAGACCGGGATGTTGGCCGGGCTGTAGACGCTGACCTCGCCGTAGCGCCACGACTGGGCGGCCTGGCCGAAGCCGGCATAGACGAGCGCCAGCACACCCGGGAAGAAGAACAGGATGTAGAGGACGAGATCGAGCTTGGCCTGCGTCGCCGGCGCCCACATCCGGTAGAAGATGTCGCCGCGGACATGGCCGCCGCGCGACAGGGTGTAGGCCCCTGCCATGAAGAACAGGGCACCGTACATCATGTAGCTGATGTCGAAGGCCCAAACCGTCGGCGCCCGGAAGGCGTAGCGGGCGACCACCTCCCAGGTGATCGCCAGGGTCAGGATGACGATGCACCACGCGAAGGCGTGACCTATCCCCAGCGAGAGCTGGTCGACGAAACGCACGAACGCCCGCATCACGCCCCCCGCTGCCGCCGCTTCGGCATCTCGTGCGAGGGCGGCGCAATCACCTTGCGCCGCCCTGCCCGTCCGATCCCCGACGCTGTCGTCAGATGTCGAGCTTGCCGAAGAAATGCTCGTAGGCGAGCCGCTGGTCGGCGGCGTTGTAGAGCTCGTAGAACACCACGCGCTTGACCCACTCCTTCTGGCTCTCGAGCACCTTGGCGAAGAACGGGTCGGTCGCGAGGTCGGCGAGCAGCACGTCCCAGGCCGCCAGCTGGCCGGCCAGGATCGATTCCGCCGTCCGGTGGACGCCGACCCCGTGCTCCTGCTGCAGCACCGTCAGGTCGCGGCTGTAGTTGTCGAGGCCCATGGCCAGGTTCGACGTCGAGGCCGCCTCCGCGGCGAACTCGAGGATCGCCTGGTGCTCGGCCGGCAGGCTGGCGAACTTGGTCTTGTTGAAGATGATCTCGAAATACTCGGTGGCCTGGTGGTACGAGCCCAGCATGTAGTTCTTGGCGACGTCCTGGGCGCCGAAGCGCTTGTCCGAGGTCGGGTTGTTGAACTCGAAGGCGTCGATGACGCCGCGCTCCATGGCCGGCAGGATCTCGCCGCCCGGCAGCTGGGCCACCGACAGGCCCATCTGCTGGAAGAGGTCGGCGGCCAAGCCCACCGTGCGGTATTTCAGCCCCTTGAGGTCGTCGGGCCCCTCGGGCTTGTTCTTGAACCAGCCGAGCGGCTGCGTCGGCATCGGCATGGCGAAGAAGCCGACGACGTCGAGCTGCAGGATGTCGTTGACCAGCTCGTTGTAGAGCTCCTTGCCGCCGCCCTTGTGGATCCAGGCCAGGCCCTGGGCGGCGTTCCAGCCGAAATAGGGGCCGGTGCCGAACAGCGACGCCGCCTTGTGCTTGCCGTACCAATAGACGGTGACGTGATGGCCGCCGTCGAGCACGCCATCGTGCACGGCGTCCATGACGCTGAACGGCTTCACCACCGCACCGGCGACGAGATACTCGATCCGCAGCCTGCCGCCCGCCATCTTGTTGACGCGGTCGACATACTCCGTCGCCATGTCGTTGAAGATGTCGGTGGCGCCCCAGGCGCCCTGCATCTTCAGCGTGACGGTCTGCGCCCGGCTGACATTGGGCATGGCGACGGTGCCGGCGCCGACCGCCGCAGCGGCGCCGGCAGCCTTCAGGAACGTGCGGCGGGGCGAGACGGGGCTCGCGGACTGGCGGGTCTCCTGCATCGGTAGGGGCCTCCCCTCGTTCGGCCCGGGCTGGACGTGCCCGGTTTGGGCCATGATGTCGCAGCCATCGTGAACATGCCAGCAGCATGGGCCGGCCCGCCCGCCGCTTGCGCGGGCGCTGCCGCCACCGATATCGAGCGGATCGCCAGCCACCGGGAGGCGGCATGTCCGTCGACAGCAGGGTCGATCATATAGGAATTATAGCCTGTTCGGCAGAGGGTGCGGCGTTGTGCTACAGGACGATCTGTGGCGAGGGGGCCGGGCTTCTCGGACCTCGTGCCCATCCCGAGGTTTCGATGCACACGCCGTCGCTGGCCGAATACCTGGCCCGGCTCGAGGTCTCCGACCTCGACGGCGTGGCGCGGCTGATGCTCGCCTCGGCTCACAAGCTCGCGAGCATCGGCGCCGATTTCCTGATCTGCCCGGACAACACCATCCACGCCGCCATGCCGCTGGTGCTGCCGCGATCGCCGCTGCCCTGGCTGCACATCGCCGAGGTGGTGGCCGACGAGGCGGCGCGCCGGGGATTCCGCAAGCTGGGCATCACCGGCACGCGCTGGCTGGTCGACAGCGAGGTGTATCCGTCGGTGCTGGCGGCGCGCGGCCTGGACTTCCTCCGGCCGACGCCGGCGGAGCGGGACGAGACCGACCGGATCATCATGGACGAGCTGGTCGAGGGAGTGGTCGGCGCGCCGGCCGAGGCGGTCTTCCGGCGGGTGATCCTGCGGATGCGCGACGAGGGCTGCGACGCGGTGGTGCTGGGCTGCACCGAGATCCCGCTCCTGATCGGCGACGCCAACTCGCCGCTGCCGGTGCTGGATTCCACCCGCCTGCTGGCGCGGGCGGCGCTGGCCCGGGCGGTGGGCCGACGGGCCTGACCGACGCGGCCCACCATGGCGCCGCCGCTCAGCCGCCGGCCGAGGGATCGAACAGGTAGCCCTCGCCGCGCTGGGTGCGCAGCACCTTGGGATCGGCCGGATCGGCCTCGATCTTCTGGCGCAGCCGGGTGATGCGGATGTCGATGCTGCGGTCGGCCGGCTGCCAGGGCCGGTTGTGGGCGAGCTCGGAGATGCGGTCGCGGCTCAGCACCTGGCCCGGATGGCGGGCGAAGGTCTCCAGCAGGTCGAACTCCATGGCGGTGAGCGGCACCTCCCGGCCGTCGGCCGCCAGCAGGCGGTGGGCGTCGAGGTCGAGCTCGCAGCGGCCGAAGCGGACGCGGCGCGACGGCGGCACCGCCTCGACGCTGCGCCGGGCGGCCTCGGCGGCCAGCCGGCGGAACACCGAGCGGACGCGCGCCAGCAGCTCGCGCGGCTCGGCCGGCTTCACGACATAGTCGTCGGCCCCCAGCTCGAGGCCGCGGATGCGGTCGTCGAGCTCGCCGCGGGCGGTCAGCATGACGATGCCGACGCGGGTACCCTTGCGGATGCGCTGGGCGATGGCGAGGCCGTCCTCGCCGCCCGGCAGGTTGAGGTCGAGCACCAGCAGCTCGGCCGGCCGCTCGGCCAGCAGGCGGTCGAGCTCCGGCCCGTCGGCGGCGGCGCGGACCGAGAAGCCGTGGCGGCTCAGATAGTCGCGCAGCATCTCGCGGATGTCCGGCTCGTCATCGACGACGACGATCGAGGGCGGGTCGGCCATGGCTCGCGGTTCCCGGTTCGGCTGGCGCGATCATGCTTCGGGCCGGCGGCGGCGACAATCACCCGGCAACGGGCGGGACAATTGAAACGCCGCGGCCGGCCCGGCGACACGGCCGGGAAAATCCCGGCGGCGACAAGCGGGCCATCGCAACGGCGGCCACGGGCCGCGACCGGAGGACCCACCGATGGCCACCAACCTGTTCGAGGCGTTCGACCGCGCCTTCGCCGAGCCCCGCCCGTCGCTGGCGGCCGGGATCGTCGCCGCCGCCCGCCGGCGGATCGACGGGCTGCTGGCCAGGCGCCGCGGCAGCCGCGACGTCCGCCGGGTGGCGCAGATGCCGCCGCACCTGCTCGAGGACATCGGCCTGGTCGCCCGGCACGGCCGGCTGTGGCCGACCGC
>DAOLFG010000085.1:0-2808 GCA_035326425.1 Geminicoccus sp.
CTGCCCAAGACCCGCTCGGGCAAGATCATGCGCCGCATCCTGCGCAAGATCGCCGCCAACGAGGCCGAGCAGCTGGGCGACACCAGCACGCTGGCCGATCCGGGCGTGGTGACGGATCTCGTCGAGAAGCGGCTCATCCGCTGAGCCGGCGGCTGGCAGCGGCGGCCGATCAGCGCCGCCGCTGCATCAGCACCCAGTAGTCGAGGTCGAGCAGCACCTCGGGCAGGTGCCTGCCGGCGGCGTCCAGCAGCGGGAAGTCCCGGCAGGGCCGGTCCTTGGTCGCCACCAGCCGGAGCCGCAGGGCGCCGAGATCCGGTCCCAGCTCGGCCTTGGCCAGCACTTCCGACCATGCGTAGACGGTGTCGCCGGCGACGCACGGGTTGACGTGGCGGCCGGCATTGATCGCCAGGATGTTCTGGGCGTTGCCGAGCCCGTTGAAGCTGAGCGAGCGGGCGAGGCTGATGACCACCCCGCCATAGACGATGGTCCTGCCGAGCCGGCCGGCCTTCTCGACATGGTCGTTGAAATGGACGCGGGCGGTGTTCTGGTAGAGCCGGGTGGCCAGCCGGTGCTCGCTCTCCATGACGCCCATGCCGTCGACATGGTCGATGCGCTCGCCGACCTCGTAGTCCTCCCACAGCCAGGGCGAGCCGGTGACGGCAGGGTCGACCGGCGCGGCGCGCAGGCCCTGCGGGATCATCAGCCGCTCGGACGGCACGAAGGCCGGCAGGGCGGGCGGAGCGGCCTCGGCGACCGCGGCCGCGGCATCGCGCTTGCGCACCATCACCCAGCGTACATAGTCGAGCACCGGCTCACCGGTGGCCTTGCGGCCGGTGGTGCGCACCCAGACGATGCCGGTCTGGCGGTTGGAGTTCTCCTTCACGCCCAGCACGGTCGAGACCGCCTCCAGCGTGTCGCCGGGATAGACCGGCGCCAGGAAGCGGCCGTCGGCATAGCCGAGATTGGCCACGGCATTGAGCGACAGGTCCGGCACGGTCTTGCCGAACACGGTGTGGAAGACCAGCAGGTCGTCGAGCGGCGAGCGCGGCAGGCCGGCGGCTCGGGCCAGGGGCTCGCAGCAGCCCTGGACGAAGCGCGAGCCGGTGAGCGCCAGGTAGAGGGCGGCGTCGCCCTCGGTCAGCGTGCGCGGCGTGGCGTGGCGGATCTCCTGGCCGGCGCGAAAATCCTCGAGGAAGTTGCCGGTACCGGCCTTGCCCATCTCGCCCTCGCGCTGCGCCGCAACAACAGGCGCGCAGCATGCCAGGGCGAGGACGTTCCGTGGCCGTGCAAGGTGTCGCAGCTCAGGTGGGCAGCTTGCGGTCGGTGCGGCCGCCGCGCTTGTCCTCGATGGCATCCCAGATGTCGCTTTCGAGGCTGACGCCGTCGAAGCGGTCGATCTCCTGGATGCCGGTGGGCGAGGTGACGTTGATCTCGGTCAGGTAGTCGCCGATGACGTCGATGCCGACGAAGATCAGCCCGCGCTCCTCCAGCGCCGGGCCGATGGCTTCGCAGATCTCCTCCTCGCGCCGGGTCAGCGTGGCCTTCTCGGCGCGGCCGCCGACATGCAGGTTGGCGCGGGTCTCGTCGGCTGCCGGCACGCGGTTGACGGCACCCCTGGCCTTGCCGTCGACCAGGATGATGCGCTTGTCGCCCTTGCGGATCTCGGGGAGGTAGCGCTGCACCATCAGCGGCTCGTTGAGGAATCGCTGGAACAGCTCGATCAGGCTGGCGAGGTTGGTGTCGTCGGGCCTGATGCGGAACACGCCGGCGCCGCCATTGCCGTAGATCGGCTTGACGATGATGTCGCCGTGCTCGCGGCGGAACTCCCTGATCTCGTCGATGTCGTAGGTGATCAGCGTCGGCGGCATCAGCTCGGCGAACTCGGTGACGAACAGCTTTTCCGGCGCGTTACGGACCGAATCGGGGTCGTTCACCACCAGCGTCTCGGGATGCACTCGGTCGAGCAGGTGGGTGGCCGAGATGTAGGCGAGGTCGAACGGCGGATCCTGCCGCATCAGGATGACGTCGACGGCGGCGAGATCGATGATCTCGGGCGCGCCCAAGCTCACATGGTCGCCCTTGACGCGCTGCACCTCGAAGGGCCGCGCCTTGGCAACGACCCGGCCGTGCCGGTAGCTCAGGTGGCGCGGCAGGTAGTGGTAGAGGCCGTGGCCGCGGCGCTGGGCCTCCAGCGCCAGCGCGAAGGTGCTGTCGGCATCGATGTTGACGCTCTCCAGTGGGTCCATCTGGATGGCGACGGCAAGCGACATGGCGGCTCCTGTCAGCGCGGATCGGCCGGCGTTCTGGCAGAGCCCCCGGCGGTTGACAACCAGAGCGCTGCCTATGCGTCGGACGCCGAGAGTCTCATGCGGCAGGAGGCCGACCGCTCCGAAGCTGCCCGCTCGTTGCGGCTTGACAACCCCTGGCCACGGGCTATGCGCGCCCGTCGGTGCCGAGGAGACGCAGCATGGCCTACGATCCGAGCAACATCTTCGCCCGCATCCTGCGCGGCGAGATCCCGTGCAAGAAGGTCTACGAGGACGAGTGGGCGCTGGCCTTCCACGACATCTCGCCCAGGGCGCCCGTCCACATCCTGGTGATCCCGAAGGGGCCTTATGTATCGATGGTCGATTTCGGCGCCAGGGCCAGCGCCGAGGAGATCGCCGGCCTGTTCCGCGCCGTCGCCAAGGTGGCGGAGGAGCAGGGCGTTTCCGAGAGCGGCTACCGCATGCTGGCCAATGTCGGGGAGCACGGCCACCAGGAAGTGCCGCACCTCCACATCCACCTGTTCGGCGGCGCGCCGCTGGG
>DAOLFG010000085.1:2908-21225 GCA_035326425.1 Geminicoccus sp.
GCCACCAGGAAGTGCCGCACCTCCACATCCACCTGTTCGGCGGCGCGCCGCTGGGGGCGATGATCGGCAAGGTCGGAAGGTGAGCCGGCCGGATCCCGGTCGACGGCCTCAACCCGCCGGCTTGGCCTGCATCTGCTGCTGGATGGCCTGCTGCTCGGCGGTGGTGCTGGGCAGGCCGAGGGCGCAGGCCGACAGGGTCAGGCCGGCGAGCAGGAGGACAACCAGGCGCATCGCGGCAACCTCTTGAAGCATCGTCTCAGGGCAAGGGCTTAACCTCGCCCCGAGACGGCGTCAAACCACACCGGCAGCTAATTCTTCTTGACGATGCGGCCTTCGATCGCCGGCGCGATCTCGCCCTTGGCGGCGATCCAGTCGATCACCTGCGATGCCATGTACTGGGCCGAGGTGACGTCGATCAGCGTCTTGCCGTCCTTGAACGAATCGTAGCCGTCGCCGCCGGTCGCCATGAAGTCGTTGGTGGCCACCGTGTAGGTCTTGCCCATGTCGAGCGGCTGGCCGCCGACGGTGACGGAGACGACGCGCGCACCCGGATCCCTGGTGGGGTCGGCGGTGACGACGATGCCCGACACCTGCGGGAAGCGGCCGGCGACCTTCTCCCACTGGCTGAAGCCGTTCTCCAATGCCTCCCACACCTGCTTGCCGGTGAGCTCGAGCTTCACGGTGCGGTTGCCGAACGGCAGCTCGGTCTGGATGTCGCGCCGCAGCAGGGTGGTGCCGGGGGCGTAGGTCTTGTCGCCGCGGATGCCGCCGCCGTTGGTGATGCCGATGTCCGCACCCACCGCCTCGCGCGTGGCGTCGGCGATGACGTTGCCGATCACCGCCTCGCCACCGCGGACGATGGCGCGCCGGCTGTCCAGCTCGACCGTGGTCTTGCCGATCGCGACATCGAGCTCCTTGGAGAGCTTGTCCTCGTAGGTCTTGATCACCTCGCGGCCGGCGGCGCTGGGCTCGAACAGGGCGCTGTCGATGACCCGATAGCGCGGCCGCCACACCACCTCGTCCTTGACCCGGTCGATCTCGAGCTCGATCGCCGTCACGTAGTCGGCCTGGGCGTAGCTCTCGGTGATCGAGCTGATGCCATCGTAGTCGACCTTGAGATCCTGGTCGTGGCCGCTGACGATGAGGTCGATGAGCCGCGACGCCTGCAGCGCCTTGTCCTCGGCCGTGGGCGTATGGGCGAGGGCGATCACGATGTCGGCGCCCTCGGCGCGCAGCTTCTGCGCCATGGCCTGCGAGGTCGGGATCACCGGCCCGAACTTGGCCCAGCCCGGCGTCGCCAGCACCTCGGTCTCGGGCGTGGTCAGGCCGAAGATGCCGATCTTGTAGCCGCCGACCTCGATGATCTTGCTCTCGACCGTGCCGGGGAACAGCTTGCCGTCCTGGTCGGTGACGTTGCTGTTGACGATGGTGAACGTCGCCTTGGCCAGCTGCTCCTTGGCGTTGTCGGGGCCGAAGTCGAACTCGTGGTTGCCCATGACGAAGGCGTCGAGCGGCAGCCGGTTCAACAGGTCGACCATGTGGGCGCCATGATCGATGCCCGCCAGCAGCGAGGGCGACAGCGCGTCGCCGGCGTGCAGCAGCAGCACGTTGGGATCGTCGGCCTTCTCGGCCTCGAGGATCGAGAGCAGGCGCGAGAAGCCGCCGCGATCCCTGGTGCCGTCCATCAGGTCCCAGTCGTTGATCTGCAGGATCTTGACCGTCACCGGCTCGGCGGAGGCCAGGTGCGGGACGAGCCAGAGTGCAGCGCCCAGCGAAGCCGACCGAAGCGCGCGCGACAGCGACATCCCCACTCTCCATGTCTTAAAGCGACCGCGGCCGGCACGGCCGGCCCCGCCTCTTTCTTCGCCGGAATGAAGCCGCCGCGCAACCGCCGCGATGACCGTCGGCCGGCGGTGACGTTCGACACAGCGGAGGGGACATAACCGGTACATTCTAGGAGCCTGATAATCATCGACGATGTGGCTGCCCTCGGCGCGACAGACGGGGAAAGAGCATGCGCGAGATTCGTCCCGGAACCGGTCTCATCGCGACGTTGCTGGCGACCGCGCTCGGCGCGTGCGCCGTGTCGGACGAAGGTGCCACCGACTTTCGCCAGGTCGCCGTGCAGGCCGACGGCACGGCCCGCATGGTGAAGGACATCGAGCCCGGCCAGGCGGCGCGACCGATCGAGGAGGGCGAGCCGCTGCTGGTCTCGCTGAAGTCCGGCTACATCGAGGACTTCAACGAGATCTTCGGGAGCCTGCTGCGGGAGGGCGGCCCCAACGGCGAGATCGCCGTCGTCGCCAACGTCTACGAGGACGACGGCCGCGCCCTCGAGTTCGGCCCGAAGGGGCTGGCGAACGGCCGCGTCGTCTACTTCTCGGACGATGTCGAGAAGGGGCAGTTCCTCAACTTCCACGACCTGCCGCTCTACGGACCGCTGCGCTACGGCGGCAATGCGCTGGTGCTCGACCTCTATGTCGTCGAGCTGGATCTCCCCGGCGACCAGCTGCGGGCGCTGCTCGGCAATCTGGCGAAGATCGGCGCCACCTTCGCCGTGCCGGCCTCGCCGCTGGCGGGGCCGCTGGCCGAGCTCGCCGGGTCGCTGATCGCCGACGAGCAGGACGACCGGCACCTCCACTACACCATGCATCTCCGCCCCGAGGGCGGGGCCGACGGGGTGCGCTACGCCGTGCTGCAGGCGGGCTACGTGCCGCTGGTGCGGGAAGGCGTGCGCCAGGCCGACACCGACTGGAACCGGATCCACCTCAACCCGATGGTCGGCCGGCTGGTCGACGTCGGGGCGAGCGGCTGCGCGGGTGCCGCGTCGGCCGAGGAGCCGCCGCCGGCCTGCCTCTATCGGGCCAACAGCTATCTGGTAGTCGAGATCAACCGTGCGCGCAGCTCGCTGGCGAACGACCGCCAGCAGGCGGTCTACAGCGCCCTGAGGGCGGAGTTCGCCGCCGGCTCGCCGGCGATCATGCGGGCCGACGGCGTGTCGGCCGACACGCTCGCCTCGCTGTCCGTCGCCCTGCGCCAGCGCGAGGGCGCCGACACTGCCCGCCAGGAGGTCGACGTGCTGCGCAGCCGCAACAGCAGCGAGGCCCAGCGCAAGGCGGCGAGCGCCCGGCTGGTCGACCAGTGGTACGAGGGTGCTGCCGACCCTGCGAAAAACAAGCCGGCGACGTTCTCGGCCCAGGAGGAGCAGCGGCTGCTGCGCTTCTTCGCCCGCCGGGTCGCCGAATGCACCAACGACGAGACCCAGGCGTCGGCCGCGCTGAAGGCGCTGCGCGATCGCGACCCCGGCGCCCGGACATCGCTGGTGACGCAGATCAGCTGTGCGGCCGTCTAGGACCCGGCCCTCGGTGGTGCCGGCGCGCCGCGGCCGGGCTCGTCGGCCTCAGGCCATGCCGAGGGCGGCCTTGTAGACCTCCAGCAGCTCCTCCTGCTCGCTGCGGTCGTGCGGCTTCAGCCGCCGCAGCTTCAGGACCTGGCGCATGGTCTTGACGTCGAAGCCCTCGCCCTTCGCCTCGGCGAACACGTCCTTGATCTGGTCGCTGACGTCGCGCTTCTCGTCCTCGAGCCGTTCCAGCCGCTCGATGAAGCTGGTGAGCCGCTCCGCCGCCACGCCGCCGCCGCTGTCCGCCATGGTCCGCCCATCTCCTGTCCGGTACGGCCGCGGGTTCTAGGCGGATGCCGGCCGCGATGCCAGCGCGGCGTGACCGTCAGACCCGCCGGCGGCGCTCCAGCCTGGCCAGCCGCTCGGCGGCGGCGGCATGGCCGGGCTCGATCGCCAGGGCCTGGCGGCAGGCCTCGATGGCGGCCTCGAGGTCGCCGCCCTTCCATGCGATGATGCTGCGCTTGACCAGCAGGTCCGGCGTCAGCTCGGCCGGTGCCACGCCGAAGGCCGCGAAGATCGGTGGGTAGCGCCAGTAGACCGAGGTCGGCGCCAGTTGCTCGACCGGCCAGCGCAGGCCGGGATCACGGGCGAGCTCGCGGGCGAGGCCGGCGGCGCCGGCGGCATCGCCGAGGTCGTGCAGGAAGAAGGCGAGGCTCAGCCGCAGCCGCGGCGCGGTGCCTTCGGGCATGCGGGCCGCGAGCTCGTCGAAGGTCCGCATCGCCCGGGCGGGCGTCCAGGCGGCGAGATCGGCGGCAGCGCGCTGCGCGGCGGTGAGCACGAGCGGGCGTCGCACCGAGAAGCCGGCGAGGTGGCCGTCGAGCACGACGTCCTCGACCCGCAGTGCGTCGCCGAGCAGCGACAGCACGGCCGGCAGGGCATAGGCCGGCGGATGCAGGTAGTCCTGGAAGGCCAGGGTGGCGCCGGCCATCAGGCTGCCACCGAAGCCGTCGACGAAGCCCAGGATGTCCGGCACCTGCTTGGGCGCGTCCACCAGCAGGATCTCGATCGGCGGACCGTCCCAGACGAATCCGCGGACCTCGCCGCGCCGGACCTCGATCAGCTCGCCGAGCGGGGCGGTGAGCCGGCGGAACAGCGGCTCGAAGTCGGCGCCGGCAGGAAGGCCCGCCGGATGGATGCGCTCGTAGAGCTCGCCCTGCCAGACGAACCGGTCGATGGCGACGACCCTGCCGGGCCGGCCGCTGTCGCGGATGCCGGCCGCCAGCCGCACCGTGCCGCCGCCCAGCCAGCAGCCGACCTCTACCACCGCGCCCGCGCCACGCCAGCCGCGGCCGAGGCGGTAGTAGTAGGCGAGCTCCGCCTCGGTCGACATGGTCGGCAGCGCCGGCACGCCGGCCGGCGACGGGTCCGCGGCACTCGTCATCGAAGGTTCCCGGCTCTCATCCCGCCGGCTGCGAGCCCCGGAAGGCCCAGCCGGTCACGCGCCGCTCCAGCACCGCGAAGGCGGCGTACATCAGGATGCCCATCAGCGCCACGACGATCAGCCCGGCGAACACCAGCGGCACCCTGAAGCTGGAGGAGGCCTGCAGCATCAGGTAGCCGATGCCGCGGTTGCCGGCGATGGTCTCGGAGATCACCGAGCCGACGAAGGCCAGGGTGACGGCGACCTTCAGGCTGGCGAAGAAGTAGGGCATGGCGCGCGGCAGGCCGACCTTCAGCAGGATGTCGATCGGCCGAGCCCCCAGCGAGCGCAGCACGTCCTTCAGCTCGGGCTCCAGCGTGGCGATGCCGGTGGCGACATTCACGACGATCGGGAAGAACGAGATCAGGAAGGCGGTGAGCACGGCGGGCACGGCACCGATGCCGAACCAGATCACCAGCACCGGCACGATCGCCACCTTGGGAATGCTGTTGAAGCCGATCAGCAGCGGGTTGAGGGCGGCATAGGCCAGCGGCGAGGCGCCGATCAGCACGCCGAGCACGAGGCCGAAGGCGACGGCGATGGCGAAGCCCAGCAGCGTCACCCACAGCGTGAAGACGGCGTTGAACCAGATGGCACCGGCGAACTGCCACAAGGCGGCGAGGCTGGCCGAGGGCGTGGGCAGGATGAATTCCGGGATGGCGAGGAGCCAGCAGCCGAGCTCCCAGATCAGGAACAGGGCGGCCGTGGCGACCCAGGGGGCGAGGGCGGTCCTGGTGCGGTTGGTCACGCAGCCCTCACCTCGCTGATCGCATCCCTGAGCTCGTGGTAGATCTCGACGAAGGCGGGCTCGAAGGTCATTTCCAGCGTGCGCGGTCGGGGCAGGTCGATCCGGCGCGACTTGACGATGCGGCCGGGGCGCCTGCTGACGACGTGGACGGTGTCGGCGAGGAACACCGATTCGCGCAGGTCGTGGGTGACGAGCACGACCGTGAAGCGGCGGCGCATCCACAGCTCCTGCAGCACGCCCCACAGCTCCTCGCGCGTGAAGGCGTCCAGCGCCCCGAAGGGCTCGTCGAGCATCAGCAGCCGCGGCTCGTGGATCAGCGCCCGGCAGAGATTGGCGCGCTGCTGCATGCCGCCCGAAAGCTCGTAGGGCGCGCGCGATTCGAACTCGCCGAGGCCCACGGTGCGCAGCAGGGCGCGGGCCGCCTCGATATGCTGGGCCTTGCGGGCGCGGAAGGTGCGACGGTGGGCGTCGCTGACCTCCAGCGGCAGCAGCACGTTGGCGAGCGTGGTGCGCCAGGGCAGCAGCGTCGGGTTCTGGAAGGCCATGCCGATGCCGTGCTGCGGCCCGGCGATCTCGCGGCCGTCGAGGATGGCGGCACCGGCCGACGGCCTGTGCAGGCCCGACAGCAGCTTGAGCAGGGTGGACTTGCCGCAGCCCGACGGTCCCACCACCGCCGCCAGCTCGCCCCGCTCGACCCGCATCGAGCAGTCTTGCAGGGCCAGCACGCCGGTGTCGCCCCCATAGCGGAGGGCGACACGGTCGATCTCGATGAAGGCCAACGGCCGGCTCAGAGCATGCGGTCGGCCTTGGGCGGCAGGAATCGATCGGTCCAGATGTCGGCGACCGGCGGGGTGGCGGTGAGCTTCAGCGCCATCGCCAGCTGCCTGATCGAGCTCTCGAGCCTCGCCGGGTCGACGCCGCCGATGCCGTTCTCCTTGACGAAGGGGGTGAGCACGTTGACGTCGAGCGCCAGCTTCAGCCGCTCGAGCTCGAGCGGCTTGTCGATCAGCGGATCGACGCCGGCCACGATGTCGACGGACTTCTCGGGGTTGGCGACCACCCACCTCCAGCCCTTGGCGACCGCCTTGACGAAGCCGGCGACGGCCGCCGGGTTGTCCTCGCTGAACTTGCCGCCGGCGATCACGGCGTTGCCGTAGAAGTCCATGCCGTAGTCCTTGTACAGCATGTAGACGATGTCTTCCTTCCTCACGCCCTTGGACTGGATGTCGAGCATCGAGCTGAAATAGTGGCCCGACACGAAGTCGACCTCGCCGCGCACCAGCATCGCCTCGCGCAGCGGCGGGTCCATGTTGACCCGCGGCACGGCGTCGGAATCGATGCCGACCTCGGCGGCGAAGGCCGGGAACAGCTTGTAGCTGGCGTCGAACACCGGTGCGCCCAGCTTCCTGCCCACGAGATCGGCAGGCTTGGCGATGCCGCTCGACTTCAGCGCGTAGACGCCGAAGGGCGCGGCATCGTAGCCCATCATCACCGCCTTCACGGCCTGGCCGGGATTGGCGACGTTGAACTCGACGAGCGCGTTGATGTCGGCGAAGCCCATTTGATAGGCACCGCTGGCGACGCGGGTGACAGCGCCGGCCGAGCCGTTGCCGCTGTCGATGGTGACGTCCAGGCCCTCCTCCTCGAAATAGCCCTGGTCCTGGGCGACGAAGAACGCCGCGGTCGGTCCCTGGAACTTCCAATCGAGGGTGAACTTGATGGCCGTGTCGGCCGAGGCGGAGGCCGCGGCCAGGAGCGCCGCGGCGCCGAGGGCGGCGGCTAGGGCCCGGTTGCTCATTCTGCTGGCTCCCCAGGATCGTTTGCACAGACGCTAATCACTGCCCGCCGGGCGAGCAAGCCGCATGCCAAGGCCTGCGGGCCTTGCACAATAACCGTTGATGCCGGTTTTTCGCACATCTCCTCCCTTCGTGGTCGCTAGCCCATTGGTAGAACACGGCCAGGCCGACAGAACCTGTCATTTGATAACTGCCACGAATTCGACCAACGATTGAATATAATAACGTATGGGATGATTTATCACGCGAGCACGTCAGCTCCCTCGTAGGCCTTAGCGCCTGCCGATGGCGCAACGGCCTCCCCGCCGCAGCATGCATCGCCTGGACGCGCATTCAGCGTGGCCGCCTCGGCCGTCGACGCGCGCGAACCCTGGCTGCTGCGCCGGTGCCGACCGCGACGAACGTAAACACCAACCGAGGTGGATCGATGGCTCTTCGCCAAGCAAGAACAAGCACGTTTTCCTCAACCCTCAGCCACATCAGGGACTCTCGCCCACTCAGACTGCTGATGCTGACCACCGGCTTCGCCGGCGGACTGCTGGCCTGTGCCGCCTCGGCCTCGGCCACCGTCCCGGTCGAGCTGCCGGGGCTGCTGCAGAGTCGTGCGCCGACGGCCATGACGCCGTTCCCGGCCGTCGGGCTGGACGGCGTGACGAGCCCGGCGCCGGAGCTTCTCCTCGCCAGCCACCAGTCGAGCGGCTCGGGCAGCAAGGGCTCGGGCCTGGGGTGGAAGTCCGGTGCGGCCTGTCACAGCTCGGGCTTCGACAGCTGGCGCGGCCGTACCAGCGACGCCCACAACAAGTTCTCGGGCAAGGACAATTTCCGCTCGGTCGTGAAGCTGATGCAGGGGAGCTGGCTCAGGCAGTTCTCCAACAAGCCCGGCGTGTTCTCGCTGGGCCTGGCGCTGCTCACCAACGACACGCGCGGCAAGTTCGGCGACTGCAACGCCGGCAAGTTCGACAATCATTTCAAGGATATCGGCAGGGCGCTGAAGTCGCACGGCCTGGGCGATGCGGTCATCCGCCTCGGCTGGGAAGCGAACGGCAGCGGCTTTCCCTGGTTCGCCGGCAAGCAGCCCGACGCCTACAAGGAATGCTTCCGCCGGCAGGTGAAGAACCTGAAGTCGCAGGCGCCGGGGCTCAAGATCGAGTGGACGATGCGCAAGGACAGCGCGCTGGGCTACAGCGTCGAGAAGATCTATCCCGGCAACGACGTCGTCGACATCGTCGGCCTGCTCTACTACGACCGCTGGCCGAACGTCCACAGCGACAAGGAGTGGCAGGCCGCCGCCAACGAGAAGAAGAACGGCGGGCCCAAGGGGATCAACACCTATCTCCAGTTCGCCAAGTCGAAAGGCAAGAAGCTGGCGGTGCCGGAGTGGGCGATCTCCGACGGGCACAACGACCGCAGCTCGAAGGACAACCCGTTCTTCATCGAGAAGATGTTCCAGTTCTTCAAGAGCAACGCGGGCAGCATCGCCTACGAGACCTATTTCAACTGCGAGCCGGCGAGTGCGTACAAGCTCTACCCGAGCCACTACAACCCGAAGGCCGCCGCCAAGTACCAGCAGCTCTGGTGATCGGCCGGCCGTCCCTGGTTCCGGCCGGGGACGGCCGCTTCCGGTCAATCCGGCCGGGCGTGGCGCGAGACGATGATCTCCTCGCCCAAGAGGCCCCGGGGCCTCGCCAGGAGCACCGCCGCCAGGGCCACGCCGATGGCGACGACCTGCAGGGACGAGGCGCGGACCTGCATCTCCGGCGGCACCACGGCGTGGAGCAGGGCGCCCGACGCCGTCCAGATCGCCCAGACCAGCACGGCACCGGCGATGGCGCCGCGGTTGTTGCCCGAGCCGCCGACGATCAGCATCGTCCAGACCTGGAAGGTCAGGATCGGCAGGAAGTCCTCGGGCGCGATGAAGCCGACGAAGTGGGCGTAGACGGCACCGGCCAGCCCCATCACCATCGCACCCAGCACGAAGGCCTCGAGCCTGAACCGCCGGCTGTGCTTGCCCAGCGCCGACGCCGCGGTCTCGTCCTCGCGGATCGCCCGCAGCACCCGGCCCCAGGGGCCGCGCGCCATCCGCTCGGCGGCGAGGTAGACGATGCCCAGGATCGCCAGCACGAGGCCCAGATAGGCGAGGTTCCAGCCGACGCCGCCGCCCAGCTCGTCGTAGAGCGGCCGGGGGATGAAGCCGATGCCGAAGGCGCCGCCGGTCAGCACCTGGGCGTTCAGCGCCACCAGCTGGACGGTGACGGCGATGCCGAAGGTGGTGATCGCCAGGTAGTCGTGGCGCAGCCGCAGGGCCGCGATGCCCACCAGCAGGGCGAACAGGCCGGACAGCGCCATCGCCCCCAGCCAGCCCACCGCCACCGGCAGGCCGAAGCCGCCGATCTGCTGGGCATGGTCGGGCGTGGTCAGGATGGCCGAGCCATAGGCGCCGATCAGCGCGAAGCCGGCGACGCCGACGTTGAACAGGCCGGCCATGCCCCACTGGATGTTGAGCCCCAGCGACAGCAGGGCGAAGTACGAGGCGAACACCGCGAAGAACACGAGGTAGCTGGCGAGGCCCGGCAGTGTCTCCAGCATCAGGGCCGCTCGCCCATGATGCCGGTGGGCCTGACCAGCAGGATGGCGATGAGGATCAGGAAGGCCACGGCGGCACGGTACTCGGCGCCGATCAGCGGCACGGCCAGACTCTCGGCCAGCCCGACGATCAGCCCGCCCAGCACGGCACCGTAGACGCTGCCGATGCCGCCCAGGATGGCGGCGGCGAACAACGGCAGCAGCAGGTCGAAGCCCATCGTCGGCCGCAGCTGGATGACGAGGCCGGCCATCACGCCGGCAACGGCGGCGAGCCCGGCGCCGATGACCCAGACCCAGCGGATCACCGAGGCGACGTCGATGCCCGTGACGCTGGCGAGCGTCGGGTTCTCCGACACCGCCCGCATCGCCCGGCCGAGGGTGGTGCGGGTGAGCAGCAGGTGCAGCGCCACCACCAGGGCGGCCATGACGCCCAGCACCAGCAGCTGGTCCGGGGTCACGCGCAGGCCGCCCAACACGTTTCGCGGCACCAGCGGTAGCGCCATCTGGATCTCGCGGCCGTAATATTCCGGCACGCCGCCGAAGACGAAGAACAGCAGGTTGCGCAGCGCCAGCGAGGCGCCGAAGCTGGCGATCACCAGCACGATCGAGGTGCCGTGCCGGCCGAGCCTGGCGAACAGCGCCCAGTCGAGCAGCAGCGCCAGGCCGGCCGTCAGCGGGGCGGCCAGCGCCAGCGCCGCCAGCAGCGGCCAGCCGAACGAGAACGGCCCGAAGGGCGTGCCGGGACCGCCGACGAGGCCATGCGCCACGCCCAGCGCCGTGAGGGCGAGATAGGCACCCCAGGCGAGATATTCGCCATGGGCGAAATTGGCGAAGCGCAGCATCGCGTAGGTCAGCGTGACGCCGATCGCGCCCAGTGCCACGATCGAGCCGATCACCAGTCCGTCGGCCAGATGCTGCAGCATTCAGGCGGCCCCGCGTCCGAGATAGAGGTCGCGCAGGGTGTCGGCGGCGATGTCGCGGGCGGGTGCGTCGAGCCGCTCGCGGCCATCCACCAGCACCACCGCCCGGTCGGCGATCTCGAGGGCCGCCCGCACGTTCTGCTCGACCATCAGGATGGTGAGGCCGGTCGAGCGGATGTAGGCCAGCCGCTCGAACAGGGTCTCCACCATCCGCGGCGACAGCCCGGCCGAGGGCTCGTCCAGCATCAGCACGCGCGGCTCGACGATCAGCGCCCTGGCCACCGCCAGCATCTGGCGCTGGCCGCCGGACAGCCGCCCCGCCGGCAGCCGGCGCTGGCGCTGCAGGTCGGGGAACAGGGTGTAGAGCCGGCCGATGCGCTCCCTGCGCGCCCGGCCGAGCCGGAAGCCGGCCAGCTCCAGGTTCTCCTCGACGCCGAGGTTGGCGAAGACGTTGTCGGTCTGCGGCACGAAGGCGAGGCCCCGGCCGACCAAGCCGTGCGGCGGCGCGCCGGTGATCTCGGATCCTTCGAGCAGGACGCGGCCGGCGCTCACCGGCACCAGCCCCGCCACCGCCTTGACCAGGGTCGACTTGCCGGCGCCGTTGGGCCCCAGCAGCGTCACGATCTCGTTGGGGGCGACCGCCAGCGTGGCGCCCTTGACGATCGGCAGGCCCGGCTCGTAGCCGGCGGCCAGCCCCTCGACCGCGAGCGCCGGGCTCATGCCGCGATGCCGCCGAGATAGGCCTCGATCACCCGCGGATCGGCGCGGACCCTGGCGGGCGTGCCGTCGGTCAGCAGCCGGCCGCCGGCCATGACCAGCACGCGGTCGCACAAGGCCGTCACCAGATCCATGTTGTGCTCGATGATCAGGAAGGTGACGCCCTGGCGGTTCAGCTCGATCACCTTGGCCATGATCAGCTCGAGCAGCTGCGGGTTGACGCCGGCACCCGGCTCGTCGAGCAGGATCAGCTTCGGGGCCTGCGCCAGCACCCGCGCCAGCTCGAGCAGCTTGCGTTGCCCGCCCGACAGCGAGGCGGCGGGGGCGCCGGCGAGCCGCCCGAGGCCGACGAACTCGATCCAGTGCCGTGCCCGGTCGCGGTTGCGTCGCTCCTCCAGCGCCACCGTGCCCGGCCGCAGCCAGGCCGCCCAGAACCGCTCGCCCGACTGGCCGTGGCGGGCCAGCATGACATTCTCCAGCACGGTCATGCGCGCGAACGGCCGCGGGATCTGGAAGGTGCGGCCGAGGCCCTGGCCGCAGATCCGGTCGGGGCGCATGCCGTCGATCCGCCGCCCGTCCAGCCACAAGGTGCCCGAGCTCGGCGCCAAGCCGCCGGCGACGAGGTTGAACAGCGTGGTTTTGCCGGCGCCGTTGGGGCCGATGAGGCCGGTGATGCCGCCGGCCGCGATCTCGAGCGTCACCTCGTCGACGGCGACGATGCCGCCGAAGGCCCGGCACAGCCGGTCGGCGCGCAGCAGGGGCGGTGGTTGGCCGTTCGACATCGTCGCCCTGGCGTTATACGGGATCGACCGCAGCGACAACGCGAAAGGCGGCGGCGCATGGCGGAGGGCGACGACAGCTTCGAGCTGTGGGATCTCAGGGTCGAGGTGGTGGCGACCGACCGGCCGATGGTCTGCGCCCACGCGGCCGGCGACTATTTCCTGCTGTCGGGCGAGACGCTCCGGCTGCCGCCGGGGCAGGGCTTCCCGATCTATCCGCTGGCGGCGCTGCTGCCGCTGCTGCCGGCCAAGCAGCGGCCGACCCATCCCCACGACTGGATGACCACCGATGCCGAGGTCGCCTGTCCCGACCCGCATTGCGGCGCCCGTTTCCGCATCACCCGCACCGGCCTGCGGCGCTTCAGCCATGCCGAGGTGACGGCGGTTCCCCTTGCCCGGGACGGCACGCATGACCGTTGAGACCTTCGAGCTGGCACCCGGCTATCGCATCTCGCGGCTGCTCAAGGGCGGCTGGCAGCTGGCCGGCGGCCACGGCAGCGTCGAGCCGGGGCGGGCGGTCGCCGACATGGCGGCGTTCGTCGAGCGCGGCATCACCACCTTCGACTGTGCCGACATCTATACCGGCGTCGAGGAGCTGATCGGCCGGGCGCGGGCGGCGATGCCGGCCGATCTCCGGGCGCGGATGCAGGTCCACACCAAGCTGGTGCCCGACCTCGCCTCGCTCGCCACGCTGAGGAAGGCCGATGTCGAGGCCATCGTCGACCGCTCGCTGCGCCGGCTGGGCATGGAGCGGCTCGACCTCGTGCAGCTGCACTGGTGGGACTATGCGGTCCCCGGCTGGCTGGAGGCCGCCGGCTGGATCGCCGAGCTGGCCAGGGCCGGCAAGGTCGCCCGCCTCGGCGCCACGAATTTCGACAGCGTGCGCGCCGGGCAGATGCTGGATGCCGGCCTGCCGCTCGCCAGCATGCAGACGCAGTATTCGCTGCTCGATGCCAGGCCCGAGAACGGCCTGGCGGCGCTGTGTGACCGCTCGTCGATGAAGCTGCTGTGCTACGGCGTGCTGGCCGGCGGCTTTCTCAGCGGCCGCTGGCTCGGCGCGTCGGAGCCGCCCGACGTCTCGTTCAACCGCTCGCTCGTGAAATACAAGCTGATCATCGACGATTTCGGCGGCTGGGAGCTGTTCCAGGACCTGCTGCGCACCCTGGAGGGCATCGCTCGCAAGCACGGCGTCGGCATCGCCAACGTCGCCACGCGCTGGGTGCTGGACCGGCCGCATGTGGCGGGCGCCATCATCGGCGCCCGCTACGCGGCCAATCTCGGCGAGAACCTGCAGGTGTTCACGTTCGCGCTCGACGATGCCGACCGCGCCGCCTTGGCGTCGGTGCTGGCGCAGCGCCGCGGCCCGGAGGGCGATGCCTACACGCTGGAGCGCGACCGCGAGGGACGGCACGGCCGCATCATGAAGTACAACCTCAACAAGGAGTGACGCGGCGCCGGATCAGGCGAAGGCCGGATCGGCCAGCCTCAGCAGATGGTCGCGCGGGTCGACGGGCCAGGCCGCGGTCAGCTCGACGAACCGTGCCCGGTCGCCGGCATAGAGGGCGCGCGACGCCTCCTCGTAGCCCGGTCTGTCGCCCAGCATCGCCAGCATGAAGCGATCGGCCGCCGCCTGCGCCGCGCGGACGCGCGCCCGGCCCTCGCCGCCGCGCCTGGCGTCGTCGACCAGCCGGCGCAGCGTCGCCGAGGCGCCGCCGGGCTGGCCGGCCAGCCATTCCCACTGGCGCGGCAGCAGCGTCACCTCGCGCGCGGTCACGCCGAGCCTCGGCCGCCCGACCGGGCGGGGCTCGGGCGCCGGCCCGAGCCTGGCCGCGATCTCGTCATCGTCGCCGCGCAGGTCGAAATCGATCTGCGCCCCGGTTCGGTCGTCGAACACCAGCACCCTCGCGTCGTGGCGCTGCGCGGTCGCGGCCTTCACCGCCAGCGCCACCTCCCAGGGAGCGCCCGCGGCCAGCCGGCTTTCGCCGAGGAAGGCCGTGCAGCTGATCGGGCCGTCCATCGAGATCTCCAGATGTCGGAACAGGCCGGCCTATATTGCCCGGGTGAAATTGCGTCAAGCCGGAATGTGCCGACTTGACGGCGACGGGCGAAACCTCTCAAAGCGCCGGCTTGCGCGATCCGGGACGACCAATGCCGAATCATGCTCCGCTGGCCCTGCGCGCCGCCGCCGAGGTCGAGCAGCTCCATGCCTTCTTCGTGCGCTGGCTGGATGCGGTCGATCCCGATCCGGCGCTGACGCTGGAGCGGTTCACCAAGGTGGCTGCCCGGAGCTTTCGGCTGATCCCGCCCGGCGGTGCGGTGCTGGAGCGGCAGGCGGTGATCGACTGGCTGACCGCATCGCGCGCCAGCCGCGGCAGCCGCGAGCGGCCGTTCGTCATCGGCACCGACGAGGTCGAGGCGTTCGAGATCGGGCCGGGCGTCTGCCTCGTGACCTATGTCGAGCGGCAGGACGGTCCCGCCGGCGCGAACGTGCGGCGCAGCACGGCGCTGTTCCGCGATGCCGCCGGGACACCCTGCGGCGTCGAGTGGCTGCATGTGCACGAGACGGCCATCGGCGCCGGCACATGAGCAAAGATCGCCGACTTCCGCCACCATCTGCAGGACGCTCATGCGGGTCGAATCCGTGGAGCCGGGCTCCTTGAGCGGCCCGGGAGCCCTCGACGCCTGGTCCCTGGCGCTCGACGGCCGCACGCTCGTCCGCCACAGCGCCGACGAGCCCTGGCTGCATGTCGGCCGCGGCCGCGAGCGCATGGAGATGTATCGCGGCAATTTCGCCATCGAGGACCATCTGCTGGAGCGGGTGCCGCTGCCGCATGTCACCGAGGCCAGTGGCCGGCTGGAGTTCCGCCGCCACGCCGCCGATTGCGTGCAGGTCGCCCTGGAGGTCGAGATCGCAGCCGATCGGGCGACGCTGCGGTTCGTCGAGGCCGATCCGAGGATCAACCGCGTCTGGATGCGCCTGCCGGCCGAGGCGGACGAGCACGCCTGGGGCTGCGGCGAGCAAATGTCCTATCTCGACCTGCGCGGCCGCAGATTCCCCTTGTGGACCTCCGAGCCGGGCGTCGGCCGCGACAAGACCACCTATGTCACTTGGCAGTCCGACGTCACCGGCAAGGCCGGCGGCGACTACTACCACACCAACTATCCGCAGCCGACGTTCCTGTCGTCGCGGCGCTACATGGCGCATGTCGAGACCACGGCCTATACCGAGTTCGACTTCCGCGATCCCGACTGGCACGAGCTGCAGGCCTGGGCGGTGCCAGAGGCCCTCGAGCTGATCGTCGCCGACGGCCTTCCGGAGCTGGTCGAGAAGGTCTCGGCCCGCTTCGGCCGCCAGCCGCCGCTGCCGGAATGGGTCGACCATGGGGCGATCCTGGGATTCAAGCGCGGCGGCGACAGCAGCTTCGCCCGGATGGAACGCTGCATCGAGGCCGGCGTGCAGGTCTCGGGCCTGTGGTGCGAGGACTGGGCCGGCATCCGCGTCACCTCGTTCGGCAACCGGCTGTTCTGGGATTGGCGCTGGAACCCCGGGCGCTACCCCGAGCTGCCGCAGCGCATCGCCGAGCTGAAGGCGCGCGGCATCCGCTTCCTGGCCTATGTAAGCCCGTACCTGTGCGTCGACGGCAGCCTCTATCCCGAGGCGGCCGCGCTGGGGCACCTGGCGAAGGACGCCGCGGGCGGCATCTACAAGGTCGATTTCGGCGAGTTCGACTGCGGCGTGCTCGATCTGACCAGCGAGGCCGCCTGCCGCTGGGTGAAGGACCGCATCCTGCGCGGCAACATGCTGGATCTCGGCATGGCCGGCTGGATGTGCGACTTCGGCGAGTACCTGCCGATCGACGCGGTACTGGCCAACGGCGTCGACGCCCGGCTGATGCACAATGCCTGGCCGCCGCTCTGGGCCAGGGTCAATGCCGAGGCGGTGGCCGACGCCGGGCTCACCGGCGAGGCGCTGTTCTTCATGCGCGCCGGCTTCACCGGGTTGCAGCGCTGGTGCCCGCTCTTGTGGGCCGGCGACCAGTCGGTCGACTTCTCGCGCCACGACGGGCTGATGACCGCGATCTGCGGCGCCCTGTCGTCGGGGCTGCTCGGCAACGCCTATCACCACAGCGACATCGGCGGCTACACCAGCCTGTTCGGCAATGTGCGCACGGCGGAGCTGCTCATGCGCTGGGCCGAGATGGCGGCGTTCACCGCCGTCATGCGCACCCACGAGACCAACCGGCCGTTCGACAATCTGCAGGTCGACGAGGATCCGGCGGTGCTGGCGCACTTCGCGCGCATGACCCGCATCTTCCGGCATCTGGCGCCCTACCGGCGGGTGCTGGTGGCGGAGGCGGTCGGGCGCGGCCTGCCGCTGCAGCGGCCGCTGT
The DNA here is from genome assembly GCA_035326425.1 of Geminicoccus sp. Lineage (GTDB taxonomy): Bacteria > Pseudomonadota > Alphaproteobacteria > Geminicoccales > Geminicoccaceae > CALKJU01. The sequence goes on from DAOLFG010000085.1 coordinate 19,663, forward strand.
TCCTGCACTTCGAGGCCGACCGGCGCTGCCACGCGATCCAGGACGCCTTCCTCCTGGGGCCGGACCTGCTGGTGGCGCCGGTGCATCGCGCCGGCGCCGAGAGCTGGGAGGTCTACCTGCCCGAGGGTGCCGATTGGCGACACCTGTGGAGCGGCGAGGTGCTCGCCGGCGGGTCGCCCGCGAGCGTCGCCGCGGGCCTGGGCGCGCCGCCCGTGTTCGTGCGCATGGGCAGCCCGCACGCGGCGCTCCTCGAAGGCTTGCGCGATCTCTGATCCTCGGGGAAGGGCGATCATGGCCGGACCGGTGACGATCTACGGCATCAGGAACTGCGACACGATGAAGAAGGCCCGCGCCTGGCTCGACGGGCACGGGGTCGTTTACGCCTTCCACGACTACAAGGCTGCGGGGATCGACCGGCCGCGCCTCGAGGACTGGGTGCGCACGCTGGGCTGGGAGCCCCTGCTGAACCGCGCCGGCACCACCTTCCGCAAGCTGCCGGATGCCGACAGGCAGGGCCTCGACGAGCGCAAGGCCGTGGCGCTGATGCTGGCCCAGCCCTCGATGATCAAGCGGCCGGTGCTGGACGTCGACGGCCGGCTGCTGGTCGGCTTCGAGCCGGGGAAATACGCCGAAGCGCTCGGCTGAGGCTGCTGCGGGCGGGCGCAAGGCCCCGTCCTTGCATGGCGATCCGGATACCGGAATAGTCGGGGCCGAGATCGGCCTTCGGGGCGGGGATCGCTGATGCGGACAGGAGGAGCGGTGCGTCGTGGCCTCGACGCGCTCTATCTGGCGGCGGGCATCGCCGCCGGCGGCTTCCTGGTGGCGATCTTCGTGCTGATGATGGTGATGTCGGCCGGCCGGCAGCTCGGCATCAACCTGCCCTCGGGCGACGACTTCGCGTCATGGTGCATGGCGGCGATGGCCTTCCTCGGCCTCGCCTACACCTTCCGTTCGGGCGACATGATCCGGGTCGGGCTGCTGATCGAGCGGGTGCGCGGGCCGGCCCGGTGGTGGCTGGAGATGGTGGCGCTGACGCTGAGCCTGGGCTTTGCCGCCTACTTCGCCTGGCACGCCGTGGTGATGACCTGGCAGTCCTGGCAGTTCAACGACACCTCGCAGGGCGTGGTGGTGGTGCCGTTGTGGATCCCGCAGCTCGGCTATGCCGGCGGCCTCGTCATCCTGGCCGTCGCCATGCTGGACGAGCTGCTGCACGTCGCCGCCGGCGGCATGCCGCGCTACGAGAAGCCGCCCGCCACCACCGCCGAGGAAGTGGTCGAGCGCGCCATCCAGAGCGGGGTGTAGCGGCCTTGGGCATGATCGAGACCGCCGGGCTGCTGCTGCTGTTGCTCATCCTGCTGCTGGCGGGCGGCGTGTGGATCGCCATAGCCCTGATGGCCTGCGGCTGGGTCGGCATGCAGCTGGCGGCCGGCAACATCCCGGCCGGCTCGGTGCTGGCGACGACCATCTGGGGCAACAGCGCCTCCTGGACGCTGGCGGCGCTGCCGCTGTTCATCTGGATGGGCGAGATTCTGTTCCGCACACGGCTTTCCGAGGAGATGTTCC
>DAOLFG010000086.1:0-20600 GCA_035326425.1 Geminicoccus sp.
CCGGCCCGATCGGGCTGACCGCGGGGGGGGGGTTCACCCCCGCCGCCACGATGAAGGCGATGACGGGGGCGTGGGGGCGGTTGCGCGCAAGGCCGGCCGCCGTGACGATCCCGACCCGGCCGAGCAGGGTCAGCAGCACCGGCAGCTGGAAGCACAGGCCGAAGGCGAAGATCAGCTTCATCACCAGGTCGAGATATTCTCCGACCCTGGCCTCGAGCTGGATGGGCAGCGCATCCGGCCCGACCCCGGGGGTCTCGAAGCTGAGGAAGAACCGCCAGGCCAGCGGAAAGATGAAGTAATAGACGAAGGCTCCGCCGGCGAAGAACAGGATCGGCGTGGCGACGAGGAACGGCAGGAAGGCCTGCTTCTCCTTGCGGTAGAGGCCGGGGGCTATGAACAGCCAGAGCTGCGAGGCGACGAACGGGAAGGTCAGGAAGGCGCCGGCGAAGAACGCCACCTTCAGGTAGGTGAAGAAGGCCTCGGTCAGGCCGGTGTAGATCATCCGCCGGCCGGTCTGGCCCTCGTAGGCATGGGCCAGCGGGCGGACCAGGAAGCCGTAGATGTCGTCGGCGAAGGCGTAGCAGATCAGGAACCCCGCGATCACCGCGATCGCGGAGTACATCAGGCGATTGCGCAGCTCGATCAGATGGTCGAGCAGCGGCATCTCGCGGTCGTCGATGTCCTTGAGCACGTGGGAACTCTAACCCCGGTCGGGCTTGTCGTCGGCGGCGCCGGCGACGACCGCCGGGCTCGCGGTCGCGGTGGATGATGCGGTGGCGGCCGGCGCCGTGGCCTCGGCGGTCGTCGCGGCCACGGCCGACACCGGCTCCGGCACGGGGGCCGGCGGACGCGGCAGGGAGGGTGCCGGCTGGTTGGGGTCGAGCGCCTTGTTCAGCTCGCCGTCGGGATCGACGAAATCCTGGATCGTCTTGCCGATGTTGCCGGAGGTCGCCTTGTCGAGCTCGGCCTTGATGTCCTGCAACTCGGCCTCGCGCGCCATGTCGTCGAGCGAGCGCTGGAAGTCGCGCGCCATCGACCGGGCCTTGGCGGTCCACTTGCCGATCTCGCGCGCGACGCGCGGCAGATCCTTGGGCCCGATCACGACCAGGGCCACCAGCAGGATCACCGCCATCTCGGACCAGCCGAGATCGAACATCGCCGCCTCCTCGCCCGCGGCCTATCCGCGGACGTTCTCGTCCGTCCGGGCCGCCGCCGGATCCGGACGCTTGACCTCTTCGGCCGGCGGCGAGTCCGCCCCGGCGATCTCGTCCTTCATCCCCGCCTTGAAGGTCTTGATGCCCTTCGCCACGTCGCCCATCACCCGCGGCAGCTTACCGGCACCGAACAGGATCACCACGATCAGCAGGATCAGGACCACCTGCCATACGCCGATACTCATCATCCGCCCCCGAGCCGGGTCGCCGCCGGCGTCCTAGCGCCGGGCGGGATACACGAACAGATGGGCAGGGTCGAGTTGGATTCCCACCTCGTCGCCGACGGCCGCCGCCGTCCCCGCCGCCTGGCGGACCTTGACCGTCGAGCCGTCGGCCATTGCCAGCCGCAGCACATGCACCGGCCCGAGGTCGCGGCGATGGACCACACGCGCCCGGATGCCGTCGCCGGTGGCGGCGGTGCGGACGGCGATGGCCTCCGGCCGGACGATGGCCTCGACCTCGGCGCCGTCGGCGAGCGACGCCGCCGGCACGCTGCCGACGGGCGTGGCCACCCTGCCGTCCCGAACCCTGGCGCGAAACAGGTTCACCGGCCCGAAGAACCCGGCGACGAAGGCGTCGGCGGGCTCGCGGTAGAGCTGGGCCGGCGAGCCGCTCTGCACGATCCGGCCGCCCTGCATGGCGTGGATGCGGTCGCCCACCTGCACCGCCTCCTCGGCATCGTGCGTCACCAGCAGCGTCGGCGTGCCGGCCTCGCGCAGGACGCCCAGCGATTCCTCGCGCACGGCGGCGCGCAGCGAGGTGTCGAGGGCCGAGAACGCCTCGTCGAGCAGCATCAGCGCCGGCTCCGGCGCCAGGGCGCGGGCCAGCGCCACCCGCTGCTGCTCGCCGCCGGACAGGGTGTGCGGCCAGCTCCTGGCATGCGATGCCAGCCGCATCCGCTCCAGCCAGCGCGCCACGCGCTCGCGCCGGGCGGCGCCGTCGAGGCGGCGCAGGCCGAAGCCGACATTGTCGGCGACGCGCAGGTGCGGGAACAGCGCGAAGTCCTGGAACATCAGCCCGACCCGCCGTTCCTCGGGCGGTAGGTCGCGGCCGGGCTCGCCGACGGCAGCGCCGTCGATCTCGATCCGGCCGGCCTGGACGTCCTCGAGCCCGGCGATCAGCCGCAACGTCGTGGTCTTGCCGCAGCCGGAGGGACCGACGAGGCAGTGGACCTCGCCCGGCCCGATCGCGAAGCCGACATCGTCGACCACCAGCCGCTCGCCGAAGCGGTGGCGCAACCCCTCGACCCGCAGGCCGCGGCCCGGCTCGGCGATCGTCACGAGGCTGCGCCGGTGGCGCCGAACAGGGCGGCACCCTCCAGCTCGTCCAGTCTCGGCAGGTCGTCGAGCGAGGCCAGGTCGAACTGGTCGAGGAAGGCCGGCGTCGTCACCCAGGTCACCGGCCGCCCCGGCGTGTCGCGTCGGCCCGCCGGCTTGACCCAGCCGGCCTCGACCAGCTGGTCCAGGGTGCCGGCCCCCACCGCCACGCCACGCACCGCCTCGATCTCGGCCCGCGTCACCGGCTGCTGGTAGGCGATCACCGCCAGCGTCTCGAGGGCCGCCTTGGACGGGCCGCGCGTCCGGCGCTCGACGCGCACCAGATGCGGTGCCAGGTCGGCAGCGGTGCGGAACACCCAGGTCCGGCCGTGCCGCTCCAGCTGCACCCCGCGGCCCGCATAGTCCGCCTGCAGCTCGGCCAGGACGGCGCCGGCGTCGGCACGGCCGCCGAGGCGCGTCCTGATCTCGGTCTCGTCGACCGGCTCGGCCGAGGCGAACAGCAGCGCCTCCACCAGCCGCTTCGGGTCGGCCGGCGGCGCATCGTCGGGGCTGGCGGCAACGTTGTCGGGCTCTGTGTCTGTCATGCGCGGCGACGGATCATGATGGGGGCGAAGGGCCCAGCCTGGCTGAGCTCGATGCGGCCGAGGCGGGCCAGCTCCAGGCTGGCTACCAGGCTCGCCGCCAGCGCCGAGCGCCGGCCGAAGCCCTCGGCCAGCTCGGGCGGCAGATAGGCCGCGAGATCACGCCAGTCGTGGCCGGTGATCAGGCGCGACAGCCGCGCCATGGCGGCGTCGACGCTCATGGCCGGCCTCGGCGGCACCGTCATCGTCGGCATCCGGCCGCGGCCGATCACGGCGCCGTAGGCCGACAGCAGCCCCGCCAGCGAGGCCCGCAGCACGGTGACGCGCTCGATCGCCGGCGGCTCCGGCAGGCCGCGCGGCAGGCGCTCGGCGCCCAGGCGCGGGCGGGCGGCCAGCCGGGCGGCCGCCCGCCGCAGGCTCTCGAGCCTCCTCAGCCGCAGCGCCAGCTCCTCGGCCATCGCCTCGGCGTCGGGCTCCTGGCGCTCGGCGACCGGCAAGAGCAGCTGCGACTTCAGGAACGCCAGCCAGGCCGCCATCACCAGATATTCGGCCGCCACCTCGAGCCGCAGCTCGCGCCGCTCCTGCAGGTAGGCGAGATACTGGTCGGCCAGCGCCAGGATGGAGATGCGGGCGAGATCGACCTTCTGCTCGCGGGCCAGCGCCAGCAGCAGGTCGAGCGGCCCGGCGAAGCCTTCGAGGTCGACGACGAAGGCCTCGGCACCGGCCTCGGCGGTGGCGGCCCCGGCGGTCATGACGGCGGCAGCGGCCAGCCGGTCGCCACGAGAACGATGCGCTGCAGCGCATCGAGAAAGGGGCCGAGGATCGTCGCCACCGGATTGACGTCGAAGCCCAGCTCCCGGCCGAGCATCGGCACGATGAACAGCAGGCCCAGCAGGATGAGCAGGCCGTAGCGCTCGATCCGGGCGTAGCGGATCGCCAGCGGCAGCGGCAGGATGCCGGTCAGCACGCGCCCGCCGTCGAGCGGCGGGATCGGCATCATGTTGAACACCGCAAGGATGATGTTGAACCCGATGGCGGCCTGGAGATTGGCCGAGATCCAATCGCCCAGCCTGTCGGGAGACTGCCAGACGAGGTGCAGCAGCAGGGCAGCCGCGAGCGCCATCGCGACATTGACCGCCGGGCCGGCCAGAGCCACCCAGACCATGTCGCGCTTGGGATGGTGCAGGCGGTGGAAGGCCACCGGCACCGGCTTGGCCCAGCCGAACAGGAACGGCGCCTGCAGCAGCAGCAGGATGCCCGGCAGCACCAGCGTGCCGAACGGATCGACGTGCCGGACGGGATTGAAGCTGAGCCGGCCCAGGCGTCGGGCGGTGTCGTCGCCCAGCCGGTCGGCGGCGAAGGCGTGGGCGGCCTCGTGCACCGTGATGGCGGTGACGACGGGCAGGAACCAGATCGACAGCTGCTGGCCGATGGCGAGGAGATCGGGCATCGCGTCAGGCCACGTCCAGCAATTGGTTGAGGCGCGCCAGGGCCACGCCACGCTCGGGCGCTCTGGCCGAGGCGACGTCCGCCAGGGCCGCCGCCAGCCGCGCCTCGGTGGCGGCCGGCAGCACGCCCGCGGCATCGAGCACGGCCTCGGCCTCGGCGGCATCGCCGCTGCAATGCAGGGCGATGTCGCAGCCGGCAGCGATCGCCCGGGCCGCCCGGTCCTCGAACGAGCCGCCCAGGGCCTTCATGCCGAGATCGTCGCTCATCAGGATGCCGCGGAAGCCGATGCGGCCCCTGATCGCCTCGTCGATCACCTTGCGCGAATGGGTGGCCGGCGCATCCGGGTCGATCGCCTCGAACACGACATGCGCCGTCATGGCGAGGGGCAGGTCGGCGTTGCGGCGGAACGGCTCGAAATCGACCGCCTCCAGCTCGTCGAGCCCGGCATCCACCACCGGCAGCAGCTCGTGGCTGTCGACGACGGCGCGGCCGTGGCCGGGCAGGTGTTTCATCACCGGCAGCACGCCGGCGGCGGCCAGCCCGTCCGCCATCGCCCGCCCGAGCCGGGCCACCGTGGCGGCTTCGGCCGCGAAGGCACGGTCGCCGATGGCGGTGGTGGTGTCCGGGCGGCGCACGTCGAGGCAGGGCGCGCAGTCGACGTCGATGCCGAGCGCGCGCAGTTCCTCGCCGATGGCATGGCCCAGCCGGTTCGCGGCCTCGGCCGCCAGCTCCGCATCGCTCATGGCGCCGATGCGGGCAGCCGCCGGCAGAGCCGGCCAGTGCGGCGGCCGCAGCCGCATCACCCTGCCGCCTTCCTGGTCGATCAGGACCGGCAGCCGGCGCTCGGGGAACAGCCCGCGCAGATCCGCGGTCAGTGCCGCCACCTGGGCCGGCTCCACGCAGTTGCGCGCGAACAGGATGAGCCCGGCCGGCGGCAGGGCGCGGAACAGCTCCCGCTCCTCGGGGGTGAGGGTCGTGCCGCGCAGGCCGGCGATCGCGGCCCGCGGCCGGGGCGGGCTCACGGCAGCGGGCCGACGATGAAGCAGTCGTTGCCGGCGGCCTTGACCTGCGAGCAGGTGCGCACGGCGCCGTCGCGGTCGGGCAGCGGCCCGGCCTGCAGCCGATAGAAGGTACCGGCCGAGGTCCTGGCTTCCAGCACCGTCGGGCGCAGCCCCCCCAGCGTGCCGCCGAGCTTGGACTGCAGCAGGTTCCAGGCTTGGTTCGCGGCGGAATCGCTGCGGAAGGCGCCGAGCTGCACACGGAACGTCGGCCCGGCGGCGGGCGCCGAGCGGGCCGGCGGCGTCGCCGCCGGCGGGGTGCGCGCCGCCTGCTGCTGCGGCGGCGACGGCGGTGTCACCACCCGCGGCTGCGCCGGCTGGGCGGCCGGCCTGGGCGCCACCTGGGCCGGCGGCCTCGCCGCCGCCGCTGGCGGCGTCAGGGGCCTGGGGGCCGTCTGCTCGGTGGGCGGTGTCGTCGCCTGGGTCGGCGGCGGCTGGCTGGTCACCGTGATGGTCGGGCGCGACGCCGGTGGTGTCGGAGCCGGGACGGCCGCCGGCGGCTCCGGCTCGGGGGCGGCCAGGCGCTCGACCGGCACCTCGGCGGCGGGCGGCTGTCCGTCCGTCGCCGGCACGGTCGACGCCGCCTCGGGCTGCGGTGCCGCCGAGGGCGGCGGATCGGGCTCCGGCGGGACCTGGGTGGTGTCCTGGGGCGGCAGGATGCGCTCGCGGCGCACCCCGTCCGAGGTTTCCTCGAACACCCGCGCGACGGCGGCGTCGCGGTTGGGGATCTCCATGCCGCCCGGATCGTCGGGCGCGCGCTTGATCGGGCCGGCCTCGGCGCGCACCAGCGGCGGCGGGCCGCCGGCACCCAGCCCCATCACCTCGACATAGGCATACCAGATCACCGCCGCGAACACGGCGAACACCACCCCGCCCAGCGCGATGACGATCCACCGGCCGAAGCCGCCCGATTGCGCGGCATTGCTGCTCATCGCAGTTCCTCGACCGGCTCGACGCCGAGTATGGCGAGGCCGGCCGCCAGCGTGACGCGCACGGCCTCCAGCATGGCCAGCCGCGCACGGGTGAGCGCGGGAGCGTCGGGCTGCAGGAAGCGCAGCTCCGGCCGCTCGTTGCCGCGCGTCCACAGGCCGTGGAAGCTGCCGGCGAGCCCGTTGAGATAGAAGGCGACGCGGTGCGGCTCGCGATGCTGTGCCGCCGCCTCCACCAGCCTCGGGAAGAACGCCACCTCGCGCAGCAGCGCCATCTCCTCGGGCTCGGCCAGCGGTGCCAGGTCGGCCGACCACAGGTCGACGGCCAGCCCCGCCTGCGCGGTCTCGGCGAGATTGCGGAACACCGAGCGGATGCGCGCGTGGGCGTACTGGACGTAGAAAACCGGATTGTCCTTGGACTGCTCGGTGACCTTGACGAGGTCGAAGTCGAGCGGCGCGTCGTTCTTGCGGGTCAGCATGATGAAGCGGACGACGTCCTTGCCGACCTCGTCGACGACGTCGCGCAGCGTGACGATGCGGCCGGCGCGCTTGGACATCCTGAGCGGCTTGCCGCCGTCCAGCAGGTTGACGAGCTGGCAGACACGCGCCTCCATCGAGGCCCGTCCGTCGCTCAGCGCCGCGACCGCCGCCTGCATGCGCTTGACGTAGCCGCCATGGTCGGCGCCCAGCACGTCGACGAGCTGGTCGCTGCCGCGCCGGATCTTGTCGAGATGATAGGCGATGTCGGCGGCGAAGTAGGTCCACTCGCCCGAGGACCGCTTGAGCGGCCGGTCGGTATCGTCGCCGAAGGCGGTGGCGCGGAACAGCAGCTGCTCGCGCGGCTCCCAGTCGTCGTCGGGCTTGCCCTTGGGCGGCGGCAGCGTGCCTCGGTAGATCAGGCCGCGCTCCTCGAGCACCCGCAGCGCCTCGTCGACCCGGCCGCCCTCGATCAGGCTGCGCTCCGAGACGAAGAGGTCGTGATGGGCGCCGAGCGCGGCGAGGTCGGCCCTGATGAGCGCCAGCATCGCCTCGACGGCGATGCGGCTGAACGCGCCAAGCCACTCCGCTTCCGGCAGGTTGTGCCAGCGCGCACCGTCGCGCTCGACGATCTGCTTCGCCACCGGCACCAGATAGTCGCCGGGATAGAGGCCCTCGGGGATGGCGCCGATCTGCTCGCCCAGCGCCTCGCGGTAGCGCAGGTGCAGCGAGCGGGCGAGCGTCTCGATCTGGGCGCCGCCGTCGTTGACGTAGTATTCGCGCGTCACCTCGTAGCCGGCCTTGGCGAGCAGGTTGGCCAGCGCGTCGCCGAACACCGTGCCGCGGCCGTGCCCGACATGCAGCGGGCCGGTGGGATTGGCCGAGCAGTATTCGACGTTGATCCCGATCCCCTGCCCGACCTCGCTGCGGCCCCAGTCCGGCCCGGCGGCGAGCGCCGCCAGGGCGTAGCGCTGCCAGAAGGCCGGACGCATGCGCAGGTTGACGAAGCCCGGCGGCGCCGCCTCGGCGGAGACGATGTCGCCGCGACCGGCCAGGGCCCGCGCCAGGCTCGCGGCCAGCTCCATCGGCTTCCTGCCGGCGGGCCTGGCCAGCAGCATCGCGGCATTGGTGGCGGCGTCGCCGAAGCCGGCGTCGCGCGGCGGCTCGACCGTGACCCGGCCGAGATCGAGGCCCGCGGGCAGCTCGCCGGCGGCGACGAGATCCGCCAGCCCGGTGCGCACCGCACCTTCGAGCTCGCTGAACGGGTTCATGTGCGGTCCCGGGCCAGTCTGTAGAGTCGGTCGTGCTCGTCGAGGGCGAATCGATCGGTCATGCCGGCGATATAGTCGCGCACGGCCTCGGCTGTCGCCTGCGACCGCGGGGCCGCCGCCTGCTCGCGCCAGCTGTCGGGCAGGCAGTCCGGCGCGTCGAGCAGCGTCTCGACCAGCTCGCGGACGATGCGCCGCGCCTTCAGGGCCATGCGGTTGACCTTGTAGTGGCGATACATCCGCAGGTGCAAGAACTCGCGCAACGCCGCCACGGCCGGGCCCAGCGCCGCCGAGAACGCCACCACCGGCTCGGGCCGGCGCCTGATGTCGTCGGGCGACGCCGCCGGCCCCAGCGCCAGGCGGCGGCCGGTCTCCTCCAGCAGGTCGACCACCATGCGGTCGATCAGGCGGCGAATCGTCTCATGCTTGCGCCGCGGCCATTCGAGCCCCGGATGAACCCGGTCGACCTCCGCCAGCAGCTCGCCGAGCAGGGGCAGGCCCGACAGCTCGTCGAGCCCGAAGAAGCCGGCGCGCAGGCCGTCGTCGAGGTCGTGGTTGCAATAGGCCACGTCGTCGGCGATGCCGGCCAGCTGCGCCTCCAGCGGCGCCTGCGCGCCGAGATCGACCGCCTGCGCCAGCGGGTGGGCGGCGATCGCCGCCGGCGGCAGGGCCAGCGGACCGTTGTGCTTGACCACCCCCTCCAGGGTCTCGAAGCTCAGGTTCAGGCCGTCGAACAGCGCGTAGCGCCGTTCCAGCACCGTCAGGATCCGGAAGCTCTGGAGGTTGTGGTCGAAGCCGCCATGTCCGGCCAGCGAGGCGTCGAGCGCCCCCTCGCCGGCATGGCCGAACGGGCTGTGGCCGAGATCGTGCGCCAGCGCCACGGCCTCGGCCAGATCCTCGTCGGCTTCCAGCGCCCGCGCCAGCGTGCGGGCGATCTGCGCCACCTCCAGGCTGTGGGTCAGGCGCGTGCGGAAATGGTCGCCCTCGAAATTGGCGAACACCTGGGTCTTGTATTCGAGGCGGCGGAAGGCCGTGCAGTGGACGATGCGGTCCCGGTCGCGCTGGAAGGCGCCGCGCACGCGGCTCTCCGGCTCGGGCACGGCGCGCCCGAGGCTCTTCGCTGGAGTGCAGGCGTACGGCGCCGGGCTCATGGCGAGCCCGCGCAACGCGCCCGGGTCCTGTTTGACAAGGGTCCGTGGCCGCTTACATGTGTTGGGGCAAGATTTGTGCGAGAATAGGTGTCAGACATGGGCGAGATCAAGGCCCGCCCCGCGCCGTTCGGCCTGACCTCAAGTGCCGCGCGCCGCATCCGCGGCATCGTCGAGCACGAGGGCAAGCCGGATCTGCGGTTGCGGGTCAGCGTGTCCGGCGGCGGCTGCTCGGGCTTCCAGTACGGCTTCGCCCTCGACGACAAGGACGAGGAGGGCGACGTCCTGATCGAGAAGGATGGTGCCGCCGTCGTCGTCGACGGCATGTCCCTGATGTACGTGCTGGGCGCCGAGCTCGACTATGTCGAGGATCTCACCGGCTCCTATTTCCGGGTCTCCAATCCCAACGCCACCTCCTCCTGCGGCTGCGGCTCGTCGTTCGCGATCTGACCGGCTCCCGCGACCAAGGGGGTTCCGCGCCGCCGTCGCGGTGCTAGCTTGCGGCCGCCCATGGCCGGAAGCCGCTCGCCGACGCTCCTTCCCTGCCGCGATGCCGCATGGCTCGCGGTGCTGGCGATGCTGTGCCAGCTCCTGGTGCCGGCCCTTTCACCCCGGCACCATGCGGCACTGACCTTCGAGCTGGCCGAGGCCACCGGCCGGCATCACGGCCATCGCGGCGACCCCGTTCCCCGCGAGGATCCCGCCGGGTGCCTCGTGCACATGGCGCTCTGCGTCGGGTCCTCGCCGCCGGCGACACCCCCGCCTGCCCTGCCGCTGCGCCTGGCCTCGGCAGCGGTCGAGCGGCCGCGAGCCGATCTCGGCATCGGCCGCGACAGCCGGCGCTGGCGGCCCCAGTCGGTCCGGGCACCGCCTCGCTCCACGATCTCGACGATCTGAAGCCACGGGATCATTCGGAGCTCGCCATGCGTATGCCCATCGGCCGGGCGGCAGCCATTGCCGCCCTGTCCTTCCTGCTTTCCCTGTCGGCCTCGGCCCATGTCACCCTGGAGACGCAGCGGGCCGCCGCCGGCTCTACCTACAAGGCCGTGCTGCGCGTCGGCCACGGTTGCGGCAGCTCGCCGACCACCGCCATCCGGGTGCGAATCCCCGACGGCATGATCGCGGTGAAGCCGATGCCCAAGCCGGGCTGGAGCCTCGCCACCAAGGTCGAGCCCTACGCCCAGCCGGTGAAGTACTACGAGACCACGCTGACCGAAGGCGTCACCGAGATCGCCTGGACCGGCGGCAGCCTGCCGGACGCCTGGTACGACGAGTTCGTCTTCCGCGGCCGGCTGCCGGACGCCGCCGTCGGCACGAAGGTCTGGTTCCCGGTGGTGCAGGAATGCGCCGACGGCGTCACCCGCTGGATCGAGATTCCGGCCGCCGGCAGGACCGCCGACGACTACGAGCATCCGGCGGCGATGCTCGAGATCGTCGCCGAGCCCTGAGCCGGGCGTCGCCGCATGCTCCGTCTGCTGCTGATCGGCTGGCTCGTCGTCCTCGCCCCGCAGGCGGCGGTGGCGCATGCCGTGCTGGTCGGCGCCTCGCCGGCGGACGGGCAGCGGCTGGAGGCGGCACCGGCCGCCATCGAGCTGACCTTCAACGAGCCGGTCTCGCCGGTCTCGGTGCGCCTGCTCGACGCGGCCGGCGCCACGGTGGCGGGACCGGACGGCGTGACGGCCAGCGGCAACGCGCTCGGCCTCGCCCTGCCCGCTCGGCTGCCACCGGGGCACTACCTGCTGACCTACCGCGTGACCTCGCTGGACGCCCATCCGGTGGCCGGATCGATCGCCTTCGGGATCGGCACCGACGCCGACACCGCGGCCGCCGCCGGTGCGGCGATGCCCGCGGCCTCGGGCTGGCAGCCGGCGGTCCTTGCCACGCAGCTCCTGGCGCTCGCCGGGCTGCTGGCGGCGGCCGGGCTCGCTCTGTTCAGGAGCTTCGTGTCCGAGCGTGGCCATGACGGACTGAGGCTCCGCATCGCCCGCCGGCGGCGGCAGGCGGCCCTGCTCGGCATCGGCGCCACCGTGGTCGGGGTGGCTCTCCAGGGCGGCATGCTCGCCGACCTGCCGGCCGCGGCCATCGTTACCGCCGAGCCCTGGCAGGTCGGCTTCGCCAGCACCGCCGGCCGCAGCGCCTCCCTGGCGGTGATGGGCGGCCTGCTGCTGCTGCAGTCGCGCACGTCGAGGCTGCGCGGCTTGGCGGCGCTGGCGCTCGTCGCCGCGTCGGTCGCCGCCACCGGCCATGCCGCGGCGGCACCGCCGCGTTGGCTGGCGACGGCGGCGGTGGCGCTGCACGCCGCCGCCGCCTCCTTCTGGCTCGGCTCGCTGGTCGGCCTCGAGGCGATGCTGGGCTTCGGGCCGCTGCGCCGGATCACCGCCACCGTCCGCCGTTTCGCGCGGGTGGCCGTTCCGCTGGTGCTGCTGCTCCTGGCGACCGGCGGCATGCTGGCCGCCCTGCAGATCCGCCACCCCGACGCCCTGCTGCGTACGCCCTATACCTGGATGCTGGCGGTCAAGCTCGTGCTGGTGGCCGTGCTGCTGGGCCTGGCGCTCTACAACAACCGCCGCCTGACCCCGCGCCTGTCGCGCGGCGACGGCACGGCCGCGCTCTCCTTGCGCCGCACGGTGCGGGCCGAGATCGCCTGCATGGCGGCGATCCTGCTCGTGACCGTGACGCTCGGGCGGACGCCGCCGCCGCGGGCGCTGGCGCAGCAGGCCGCGGCGCTGCCCGGCATCGGCATCGTCACGGTGACGCGCGGAACGCTGGTGCTGTTCGAGATCGCACCTTCGGGCCTGGGCTACGGCGTCGAGGTCACGATCTTCGGTCCGGACGGCCAGCCGGTGGTCGCCGACGAGGCCATCCTGCGGCTCGCCGATCCCGGTTCGGGCATCGAGCCGCTGGCTCGCCGGCTGGTCGCCCGTTCGCCCGGCAGCTACGCGCTCGAGGATCCGCTGCCGCTCGCCGCCGGCCGCTGGTCGCTGCGCCTCGATGCCCGGATCGGCGACTTCGACAAGCTCATCGCCGAGACGGAGGCCGTCATCAGATGAGACGCACCCTGGCGATACTGGCGGCATTGGCCCTGGCCGCACCTTCCCTGGCGGCACCGGTGGAAATGGGATCCCTGGTGATCGAGCAGGCCTCGGCCAGCGCCAGCATCGGCCGCTCGACTACCTCGGCCGCCTACCTGACGATCCGCAACCGGGGCACGGAGACCGACCGCCTGCTCGACGCGGCCTCGCCGGCGGCCGAGCGCGTCGGCCTGCATGTGAGCCTGATGGAGGGCGGCACCATGCGGATGCTGGCGGTCGACCGGCTCGACATCCCGCCCGGCGAGACCGTGACGATGCGGCCCGGCGCCGGCCTGCACCTGATGCTGGAGGGCTTGCGCGAGCCGCTGCGCGACGGCGCCGGCGTGCCGATGACCTTGCGCTTCGAGCGCGCGGGAACGGTCGACCTCGTGGCCGAGGTCGTGCCGATCGGCGGCCACCGCCATTGAGACCGCCTCCTCAGTGGAAGAGGCTGGGCAGCCAGAGCGACAGTGCCGGGATGTAGGTCACGAGCAGCAGGACGATCAGCATGGGTATGTAGAACGGCAGGATGCTGCGCGACACCGCCTCCATCGATACCTTGCCGATGGCGCAGCCCACCGCCAGCGTCGGCCCGACCGGCGGAGTCAGCAGGCCGATGCCGAGGTTGAGGATCATGATGATGCCGAAATGCACCGGGTCGATGCCAAACTGCTTGATCAGTGGCAGGAAGATCGGCGTGCAGATCAGTAGCATCGGCGCCAGATCCATGAAGGTGCCCAGCACCAGCAGGATGATGTTGATCAGCAGCAGCAGGGTGTACTTGTTGTCGGCGATGCTGAGGATCAGCTCGGAGACCTTCAGCGGCACCTGCATGATCGCCATCATGTAGCCGAAGGCGACCGAGAAGCCGATCATGATCATGACGATGCCGACGGTGCGCACGACGCGGCCGACCAGCAGCGGCAGCTCGCTCCAGCGATAGTCGCGGTAGATCAGCATCGTCACCAGGAACGAGTAGATGCAGGCGACGGCGGCCGACTCGGTGGGCGTGAACACGCCGCTCAGGATGCCGCCGATGATGATGAAGACGGTCAGCAGTCCCCAGAAGGCCTCGACGGCGATGCCCAGCGCACGCCGCGGCCCGATGACCTCGCCCCTGGGGAAATTCTTCCGGCGGGCGATGAACAGCACCAGGAACATCAGGCACAGGCCGAGCAGGAAGCCCGGGATCACCCCGGCCATGAACAGGTCGGCGATCGAGATCGTGCCGCCCGCGGCCAGCGAATAGATGACGGCGTTGTGCGACGGCGGGATCAGCAGGGGCTGCAGCGAGCCGGCGCAGGTGACGTTGACGGCGAACAGCCGCGGATAGCCGTTGCGCACCATCTGCGGGATCATCACCGAGCCGATCGAGGCGGTATCGGCCACCGACGAGCCCGAGATGCAGCCGAACAGCGCCGAGGCCAGGATGTTCACCAGCCCGAGGCCGCCGCGCAGGAAGCCCACGAACACCTTGGCGAGGTTGACCAGCCGCTCGGCCATGCCGCCCTCGGCCATGATGCCGCCGGCCAGGATGAAGAACGGGATCGCCAGGAGCGCGAAGTCGTCGGTGCCGTCCGAGACCTTCAGCATCACCGCCTCGAGCGGGATGTCGATCCACAGGGCGGCGACGATGGCGCCCAGCCCCAGGGCATAGGCGACGGGCATGCCCAGCATGCAGAGGACGGCGAAGCTGCCGACCAGAACGATGATGTCCATCGCTGCCGCCTATCGCAGGGGGATCATTCGATGCTGACGGCGTGCGCCGGGTCGGTCTCGGCTTCGGCGAAGAGCCGGCCGGTCCAGAGGCGCTCGACGACGAACAGCAGCGTGATGGCGCCGCCCAGCGGCACCGGGAGATAAGAGATCCCGACCGAGATCATCGGGAACTCGGCGATCACCTGATGGTAGGTCACCTCCACCAGCATGACGCCGTAGACCAGCATGAACAGGCTGATCGCCCCCATCGCCAGCTCGATGACCACGCCCAGCGCCAGGCGGCTCCAGCCCGTCAGGATCGAGGGCAGGTAGCCGACGGCGATGTGCAGCCGCTCGCGGTAGCAGAGTGCCGCCGCCAGGAACGAGAACCAGATCATCAGCAGCACGGCCAGGGGCTCGGGCCACGACAGGGCGTGGTCCAGCACGTAGCGGGTGAACACGCCCAGCGGGATGATCAGCGTGATCACCACGAGGCAGATGCCCGCGATCACCGTACAGAGCCCCTGCAGGCCGTCCATGAGACGGACGAACGAAGCGAGCATGCTGCCTACCGTGGTTCGAGGCGGCGCGGAGCACCCTGCCCCGCGCCGATGGCCGAGCTGTTACTGGACGGTCTGGATCTGCTCGATCAGCCCGGCGAGCTCGGCGCCGTACTTGTCCCAGACCGGCTTGACGGCGGCGCGCATCGCCTCCTTGTCGCTGACCTGCACGACCTCGACGCCCTGCGCCTTCATCTCGGCCAGGGCCTTCTCCTCCATGGCGTACCAGAGCTTGCGCTGCTCCTGCTGCGCCTGCTTGCCGGTGCTGGCCACCAGCGCCTGGTCCTCGGGCGACAGGCTGTTCCAGGTGCGCTTGGAGAACACCAGGATCTCCGGGATCATCAGGTGCTCGGTCTGCGAGATGTACTTGGCGTAGCGGTAGTGCTGGCCGCTGACGTAGCTCGGGAAGTTGTTCTCCGCCCCGTCGACGATGCCGGTCTGCAGCGCGTTGATGAGCTGGTCGAAGCCCATGGCGACGCCGTTGCCGCCCAGCGCGTTCATCGTGTCGACGAACATCGGGTTGCCCATCATCCGGATCTTGAGACCGGCGAGGTCGGCCTTGGAGGCCACCGGATGCTTGCTGTTGTAGACGTTGCGCGTGCCGGCGTTCATCCAGCACAGGCCGATGAGGTTGGCCGAGGGGTGGTCGGAGAGCTTCTTCAGCAGCTCGTCGCCGATCGGCCCGTCGATCACCTTCTCCATGTGGGCGGTGTCGCGGAACAGGTAGGGCAGGTTGAAGACGTTGAGCTCGGGCACCAGCGTGCCCATCGGGCCGACGCTGGTGCGCGCCATGGCGAGGGCGCCCACCTGCGCCTGCTCGATCATCTCCTTCTCGCCGCCGAGCTGCATCGACGGGAAGATCTGTACGCTCAGCCGGCCGTTGGTCTGCGCCGAGAGCTGCTCGCCCATCCACTTCACCGCCTCGACGGTGGGATAGCCGAACGGATGCACGTCGCCCGACTTCAGCACCAGCTTGTCCTGCGCCACGACACCGCCGGCGCGCCCAAGGCCCAGGGCACCCACCGCGGCCGACGCCGCCAGCAGCCGCAATCCGTCACGTCTCTGCATGTCAGCCTCCGCTAGACGGGGCGGATTGGTCTCCGCCCGCTTGCCATGTCATACGATGACTATATAAGACTTCGGACTGTCAAGCCGCTCAGTCGTCCGGCAGCCCGAAGAAGCTGCGCAGGCGGCTGAGGATGGCGTGCTGGGCGGGCTTGGCCTGCGCCGGCATCTGGTTGACCGGCCTCGTCAGCAGGTCGCGGGTGCGCGCCTGCCGCAGCGCCAGGATCCGGCTCAGCTCGTCCGCCACCTCCGGCGTCTGCTCCAGGATGGGCTGCAGCACCGACTTGTCGATCTCGTAGACCACGCTGTCGACGAACGGCACCACCGTGGCGCTGCGCGGCTCGCCGGTCATCAGCGAGAACTCGCCGAACACGCTGCCCGGCGTCAGGTCGTCGGCGCGGATCTCGCGGCCGGCGGAATCCGGCAGCGTCACGCGCAACAGGCCCTCGACGATCACGAACATCGAGCTGCCGGGCTCGCCGGCGCGCACAATCGGCACGTCGGCGCGGCAGAACCGGCGCTCGGCGCCAGCCAGCAGGCGCTCGCGCAGGCCGGGCTCGATGGCGCCGAACAGCTCGTGCTCGGCCAGCAGGCGGGACAGGTGCTCGCTCGGGTCGACGGCGTGCAGGCCGGCATGCTTCAGCGATGGCAGCTCGGCATAGGCGCGCGAGGGCTCGATGCCGGCATAGTGCAGGTGGCGCAGGATCGCCTTCTGCACCAGGAAGCGGACATCCTGCGCCGCGCCATAGTCGCCGAGCCAGTAGCGCGCCACCCACACCACGCCGCGCTCGTTCAGCTCGGCGATCTTGACGTCCGGGCGCTGCGCCATCCGCTTGACGGGGCCGACCTCGTTCAGCGCCGCGATGAGCAGCCGCTCGGCGACGTCGTGCGGCACGGCATAGTCCAGCGTCACCCGCACGGAATCCCGCCAGTCCGGGCGCGGGTGGGTGTAGTTGCGCCAGACGGTGTTGGCGAGCCGAGCATTGGGCACCACAACGCCGACGCCGTCCTTGGTGACGGCGCGGGTGGTGAGCCAGCCGACCTGCTCGACCTGCGCCACCGTGCCGTGCTCGACCTCGATCCAGTCGCCGATGGCGTAGGGCTTCTCGAGCGACAGCGCCATGCCGGCGAACAGGCTGGCGATGATGTCGCGCAGCGCGAAGCCGATGACGGCGATGGTGACGCTGGAGGTGGCGACCAGCCCGAACACCTCGACCTGCAGCGCCCAGGCCGCCACCACGATCGCGGCCACCAGCCAGACGAGCGCGGCGCAGACGTCGACCAGCAGGCGCGGCACCGGCGCGCCGGCCCGGCGCTCGACCATCCCGCGCCAGACCACGATGTCGAGCAGCCGCACCAGCAGCCATGCCGCCGACAGCACCAGCACGGCCGACACCGCGGTCCGGCTCCAGCGACCCCACATGGTAGAGGGGTCGATGCCGAGCTGCGGCCATGCCGCCAGCGCCAGCGCCGTCACCACCGTCAGCACGAGCGCCGCCGCCAGCCCCCGCGGCCGTGGCCTCGCGGGCGGGGGCAGCGCCATGCGCGGCTGGCTCAGAGCTGTCGCCCCGGCAGCGAGCGGGCGCCGTGGCGGGCGTCCCAGTCGTCCTGCGCCGCCTGCAGCACGCGCATCGCCGGCAGCGCCGACCTGCCCGAGGCCAGCGGCTCGCGGCCGCTCGCCGCGCACTCGACGAAGTCGCGCGTGACCCGGGCGCAGTTGGTCTTCTCGTCCTCGATCGCCACGGCGCCGTCGCGCGTCGTCAGCGTCCCGGCCAGGATGTCGAAGTTGTAGGTGTCGCGGTCGGTGACGATCAGCTTGTCGTAGAGCCTGAAGGCGGCGTGGTAGGAGCCGTGGACGAGCACGGATTTGTCGTCCTCGGTCTCGATCAGCACCACACACTCCATGGGAATGCCGGTGAGGGGGTGGACGTCGGGCATGAAGCTCTGGACCCGCCGCACCGCCGCGCCGTCGAGCAGGAACATGCCGAGATCGACGAAGTGGCAGAAATGGTGCCACAGGATGTTGTCGGTCCAGCTGCGCTGGTAGCCGGTGGCGCCGACGTTCTTCAGGCGATGGATGAAGAACCGCCCGGCGATGTGGCGGAGATTCTCCTCGCCGCTGCGCAGCCTTGCGCGCAGGGCCTCGCGCTCCCTGCGAAAGCGCATCGGGTGGCACATGGCGAGCGTCCTGCCCGAGCGTTCCGCCGCCGCCACGACGCGCTCGGCGCCGGCGAGGCTCATGGCGATCGGAATCTCGAGCAGCACGTGCTTGCCGGCGTCGAGGCAGGCGATGGCGTGCGCCTCGTGCTGCTCGCTCGGGCTGCCGACGATCACGGCCTCGACCTCGGGATCGGCCAGCGCCTCCTCCAGCGAGGTGCCCCACCTGGCGTAGCCGTACCTGCCGGCGAACTCGGCCGTGGGCTCGGGCCGCCGGCCGACCAGCCGGTGGAGCTCGGCTCCGGGAATGGTCTTCAGGGCATCGGAATGCCACACGCCCATCATGCCGTGGCCGACCATGGCGATCTTCATCGCACCCTCCCCTCGGTTGCCCTGCCCGCATTCCACTAGCCGAGGCCGGCGGCGGGCGCGAGCCCGGCGCTGGCGTGCAGCATGGGCCGGTAGCCGGCGCGCAGCGCCGCCACCGTCGGCGCCGGCGTCAGCACGCGCACCGCCCCATCGGGGACACCGGCGCGGGCGTCGTAGCCGTGATGCGTCCACCGCAGCAGGAAGGGCCGGCTCACCAGCCATGCCTCGCCCTCCCCGAGCCCGACGAAGCAGCCGTCGGGCAATGCCGCGCCATCGGCCTCGAAGGTGCGCTGCACCCTGCTCCCCGGTTCGATCCTGGCAGCGTGCAGCACCCGGTCGATCTCCTCCGCCCGCGGCGCCCCGGACAGGCCCAGCCCGGCGCAGAAGGCCTGTGCGAACCGTCCGAAGTCGGCGCGCCGGCAATAGGCGCAGGGCCGGTGTCCCGCGGCCAGCGCCACCGCCTCGTCGAGGAAGAACAGCTCGGTCCAGCTGCCGGGCGACATCGGCACGCGGCGGACGGTGCCGAAGTCGAGCCGGCAGGCGATCCAGCTCTTGTGCCGCCATCGCGCCCTGCCGAGCCGGCGGGCGGCGTCGTGCAGGATGCCGCGATTGCCGGTCAGCAGCCCGCGCGCCGCCACCGCCTCGATGGTGCCGAAGGGCGAGACCCGGTTCTGCAGCGGCAAGCGGCGGCTACGCCTCCACGCCGAACGCGAACACCGTGGTGCTGGCGAAGCGCTCGCCCGGCCGGAGCACCGTGCTCGGGAAGTGCGGCTTGTTCGGGCTGTCGGGGAAATGCTGGGTCTCGAGACAGAATCCCGCCGACTGACGGTAGGTCCGGCCGCCCGTGCCGACGAGGCTGCCGTCGAGATTGTTGCCGCTGAAGAACTGCACGCCGGGCTCGGTGGTCGACACCTGCATGGTCCGGCCGGACGACGGCTCGCGGACGCTGGCGAACGGCTCGGGCGCTCCCGCCGCCGACTTGCGCAGCACGTAGTTGTGGTCGTAGCCCCGGCCGATGACGATCTGCGGATGCGCCTCGCCGATGCGGGCGCCGATCGCCGTCATCCGGCGGAAGTCGAAGGGCGTGCCGTCGACCGCCGCCAGCTCGCCGGTGGGGATGCCGTTGGCGTCGGTCGGCGTGAAGCTGTCGGCGAGCAGCGTCAGCTCATGGTCCAGCACGTCGCCGGAGCCCTCGCCCGCCAGGTTGAAATAGCTGTGGTTGGTGAGGTTCAGCACCGTCGGCCGGTCGGTCACGGCGGCATAGTCGATGCGCAGCGCCCCGCCGCTCAGCCGGTAGGTGACGGTGACGTCGAGCCTGCCGGGATAGCCTTCCTCACCATCGGGGCTCGAATAGGCCAGCGCCACCCCGTCGGCCAGCGTCTCGGCCGCCCAGATCCGCTTGTCGAAGCCCACGAGCCCGCCATGGATGGCGTTGGCGCCGCCGGCGCTGTTGCCGGCGAGGCGGAAGCTGCGGCCGTCGAGCGTGAACGCCGCGCCGGAGATGCGGTTGGCGTAGCGGCCGGTGATGGCGCCGAAGAAGCGGTTGCGGCTGCGGTAGGCCTCGAGGTCCGGCAGCCCCAGCACGATGTTGGCCTTGGCACCCTTGCGGTCGGGCGCGCGGATGGCGGCCAGGATGCCGCCATAGGTGATGATGTCGACCTCGACGCCGGTCCCGTCGGCCAGCGCCACCAGTTCGACCTGCGTGCCGTCCGGCATGCTGCCGTAGGCGCTGCGCCGCGTCGTCGTCATCTCCACCCCTCCCCCGCGTTGCTCAGTCGAAGCCGCCGCGCCCGCGCCTGCGCCCGAGCAGCAGGAGGATGCCGAGCAGGCCCAGCGGAATCCAGGCCGGCAGGGCCAGCAGCCAGCGCAGGCCGGTCCAGGCGACGCCGCCGAGCGAGCCCTCGACCAGGGCCTGAAAGCCGGCGAGGCTGCCCGGATCCAGGCCGGCCCAGACGCTGGCCAGCGAGACCGGCGTCGCCGCCGTCCCCGCCAGCAGCGCCAGCAGCTGCGCCACGCCGAACGAGGCCGCCAGCACCAGCAATGCCACGCCTAGTCCGAAGCCGAACCGCCCCATGCCTGGCCGCGCTCCCGGTCTTCCCGCCGCGGCCGGACCTTGGCCGATGCGGCCGGCGGCGGCAACCATGTTGCGACGCCCCCGCTCCCTGGCTATTTTCCGCCCCGCCTCGCGGAGGGGTGGCCGAGCGGTCGAAGGCGCACGCCTGGAAAGTGTGTAGGGGTCCAAAGCCCCTCGCGGGTTCGAATCCCGCTCCCTCCGCCAG
>DAOLFG010000087.1:0-20431 GCA_035326425.1 Geminicoccus sp.
GCCGTTCTTGTTGTCGTTGCCGTTGGTGCCGTTGATGTTGGCCATGACCGTTTCCTCGGGATTACGACGATCGCCGCCGCCGGCCTCGTCGCTGGACGGCCAATTCCTAGGTCTCGTTATTTGATGCCAAAGTGACGGGAATCACCAATCCTGCGAGCCTGGGCTTTTCTAAGTCCTGTTCGACTACAAATCTGCCCGTATTAGTGATGTTGGTCACCGTCGAAGCAGGACGGCGGCGCAGGCGTCGACGATCGCCGGCGCATCCAGGCGCATGACACCGAAGAGGTCGGGGATGTCGGCCGACTGGCCGAAGGCCTCCACGCCCAGCGCCGCGACCCGCTGGCCGCGCACGGCGCCCAGCCAGGACAGGGTCAGCGGATGGCCATCGCACACGGTCACGATCGCCGCGTCCACCGCCAGCGGCTGGAGCAAGGTCGCGGCATGGGAGATGTGCGTCCGACGACGCCAGTCGGCGTGGAGCCGGTCGGCGGAGACGATGTTGAGAATGCCCAGGCCCGGCAGATCGTCGGCCATGGCCTCGGCCGCCTCCAACACCTCCGGCGCCACGGCACCGCAGAAGGCAATGGCGAGCTCGCCGCCCTGCTCCGGCTGTTTCAGCCAGTATCCGCCGGCGAGCATCGCATCGGCGAGCCCGGGCTCGATCGGGCGTTGCGGCTGGTCGATCTGACGGGTGGTCAGGCGCAGATAGACCGAGCCACCCTCCTCGGCCTGCATGTGGCCGAGCGCCCAGCGCATCACGACGGCCAGCTCGTCCGCGAAGGCCGGCTCGAACAGCGTGAGCCCGGGCTGGCTGATGCCGACGAGCGGCGTGCCGATGGACTGGTGGGCGCCGCCCTCGGGTGCCAGCGTCGTTCCCGAGGGGGTCGCCACTAGCAGGAACCTCGCACCCTGGTAGCAGGCGTAGATCAAGGCATCGAGGCCGCGGTTGATGAAGGGGTCGTAGAGCGTGCCGACCGGCAGCAGCCGGGCGCCAAACAGCTCGTGCGCCAGGCCCAGTGCCGCGAGGTTGAGGAACAGGTTGTTCTCGGCGATGCCGAGCTCGACGTGCTGGCCGCTGCCGCTCTCGCGCCAGACCGTGGGCGATGCCACCGCCTGGGCGCGGAACACGTCCTCGTGGTCGCGACGGTTGAAGACGCCGCGCCGGCTGACCCAGGCGCCGAGATTGGTCGACACCGTGACGTCGGGCGAGGTGGTGACGAGACGGCCGGCGAGCGGCAGCTCGCTCCTGGCGAGTTCGCCCATCAGCCGGCCGAACGCCTCCTGCGTCGAGCTGCGGCCGGCGGCCCGGCCAGCCGGCAGCTCCGCTGGCACCGGCAGCGTTTCGGCGGCGAGCTTCGGCTGGCGATTTCGCCAGGGCACCTCGGCCAGGAAGGCATCGAGCCTGGCAGGAGAGACATCGAGCCCGGCATGGCGGCTCCACTCCTCGCCGGCCGGCACGCCCATCGCCCGCTGCAGCTCTGCCAT
Organism: Geminicoccus sp.; assembly: GCA_035326425.1. GTDB lineage: Bacteria > Pseudomonadota > Alphaproteobacteria > Geminicoccales > Geminicoccaceae > CALKJU01. Next base: position 1,486 of record DAOLFG010000087.1, read on the forward strand.
CTGCTCGGGGTTCATCAACCCGGCGTGATTGTCCTTGTGCCCGGCGAAGGGTAGCCCCCAGCCCTTGACCGTGTAGGCGATGAAGCAATGCGGCCGGTCGTCGGCAACGTCGTGGAACGCATCGATCACCGCGCCCAGGTCGTGGCCGCCGAGATTGGTCATCAGCCGGGCCAGCGCGTCGTCGTCGTGGCTGTCGAGGATCTGGCGGATGGCCGGGTTCCGGCCCAGGTCGCTCTCGAGGTGGGAGCGCCAGGCCGCACCGCCCTTGAAGGTGAGCGCGCTGTAGAGATCGTTCGGGCAGCCGTCGATCCAGGCCTGCAGGGCCTCGCCACCGGGCCTGGCGAAGGCGGCCTGGAGCAGCTTGCCATATTTCAGCGTCACCACCTGCCAGCCGACGGCGGCGAAGAACTGCTGGATCTTCTCGAACAGCCGCTCCGGCACCACCCGGTCGAGGCTCTGGCGGTTGTAGTCGATGATCCACCAGAGATTGCGGACGTCGTACTTCCAGCCTTCGAGCAGGGCCTCGTAGATGTTGCCTTCGTCGAGCTCGGCGTCGCCGACGATGCTGATCATCCGCCCCGCCGGTGCGGCCGGGTCCGACAGGCCATGCAGCCGGACATAGTCCTGCGCCAGCGAGGCGAAGAGGGTCATCGCCGCGCCGAGCCCGACGGAGCCTGTCGAGAAGTCGACACCCGGATGGTCCTTGGTGCGCGACGGATAGGACTGCGCCCCGCCCAGCGCCCGAAACCGCTGCAGCCGTTCCACCGGCTCGAGATCCAGCAGATACTGGGCGGCATGATAGATCGGGCTGGCGTGCGGTTTCACCGCGACCCGGTCGCCGGGGCGCAACACGTCGAACCACAGCGCCGTCATGATGGTGGCGACCGAGGCGCACGACGCCTGGTGTCCGCCCACCTTCAGCTTGTCCCGCGACGGCCGGACATGGTTGGCATTGTGGATGGTCCAGCTCGCCAGCCACAGCAGCTTCTTCTCGATCTGGCCGAGCATGGTCAGGCGATCCATGGACGACGCCTCCCGAACGATCGTGCTCATCGCCACCTCATCCCGGCAAGGGACACGCAAGGGACACAATGTCTACGTCGCATCGTGCCGTCTGGCCAACCATCGGCGTCGATCCCGAAAGCGGCCCTTGCGCGCGCGGCCCGCCCGATCGGATCGGCCTTGTGCTGGCCCGCCGACGGGCGCTAAGCCCGGCGCGCGCCTTTGGAGACCGGACGTGAGCCAGCAAGCCGAACCCGCGACGCCCGTGCAAGCCGAGCCGCTGCCGATGGAGGTCGAGCCGGCGACGTTCGTCGAGACGCTCGAACGCCTCGCCGGGGAGGACTGCCCGTGACTGCCGGGGCAATCCTGGACCTGACGCTCGTTGATGTCGCCCGCGCCATCCGCGAGCGCGAGCTGTCGTCGGTCGATGCCACCCGTGCCAGCCTCGATGCGCTGGAGAGCCGCGGCCCTCGCTACCTGGCCGTGGCGGGCCTCGATGCGGAGCGGGCGCTCGAGGTCGCGGCGGCCTGCGATGACGAGCTCGCGCGCGGCGAGAGCAGGGGGCCGCTTCACGGCGTGCCGATGGCACACAAGGACATGTTCTATCGCCGGGGCCGTGTCTGCGCCTGCGGCACCGCCATCCGCAAGAGCTGGGTGCCGGACGCGACGGCCACAGCGCTCGCCCGGCTGGATGCGGCGGGTGCCGTCGACCTCGGCAGGCTCAACATGGTCGAGTGGGCGCTCGGGCTCACCGGCCACAACGCCATCACCGGCACGCCGCGCAATCCGTGGAACACCGACCACATCACGGGGGGTTCGTCGAGCGGACCGGTGGCTTCGGTATCCGCCCGGCTGACCTATGGCTCGCTCGGCTCGGACACCGGCGGCTCGATCCGTTTCCCGGCAGCCTGCACCAATCTCGTCGGCATCAAGCCGACCTATGGCCGGGTCAGCCGCGCCAACGCCATGCCGCTGTCGCCGTCGCTCGACCATGTGGGTCCGCTGACGCGCACGGTCGCCGACAATGCGCTGATGCTGCAGGTGCTGGCGGGCCGCGACCCGCTCGATGCGACGACCAGCCGGCGCGCCGTGCCCGACTATTCGGCAGCCTTGGGCCGCAGCCTGAAGGGGCTTCGCATCGCCGTGCCGCGCAAGCCCGACATCGCGCTCGAGGCCGAGATCGAGCGCCTGATGGACGGAGCCCTGGCGGTGCTGACCGGTGCCGGGGCCGAGGCCGTCTCGGTCGATATGCCGTCCTTCGCGCCGATGAACCTCTGGCGGCGGCAGGTGATGCAGGCGGAGGCGGCGGCGATCCACCGGCCGATGCTGGTCGGCCAGCGCGACGCCTACAATCCGACCACGCTCGCCCGCCTGGAGCCGGGGCTCGGCATCGCTGCCGTCGACTATCTCGACGCCTTGCGCCGCCGCGGGCCTACGGCCGATCACTTCGTCGCCGCGACGCTGGCCAACGCCGACATGCTGCTGCTGCCGGTGATGCCGACGGCGGTGCCGCGCATCGCCGATACCGAGATCGATGCCCATCCGGACTGGGTCGAGATGATCAACCGGCTGGGCTGGTTCATGGGACCAATCAACTATCTGGGCCTGCCGGCGCTGGCCCTGCCCATGGGCTTCACGGCCAACGGCCTGCCCAACGCCTTCCAGCTCGTCGGCCGTCCGTTCGACGAGGCGACGCTGTTCCGGGCAGGTGCGGCCTACGAGCGCGAGACAGGCTTCTCCCGTCACGCTCCGCCGGCTTCGTGAAGCTCGCCGCCCTTCCGGCCGAGGTCCGCGGCATCGTCGCGGTCCTGGCGGCGATGGTGATGTTCGGGTTGATGGACGGCGCCAGCAAGTTCCTGGCCGAGACCGGCTACTCGCCGGCGCAGATCCTGTTCCTGCGCTATCTGTTCTCGGTGCCGGTCGCGATGGCGATCGTCGCCCCGGTGGGGCTGCGCGTCGCCATCCGCACCCACCGGCCGTTCTTCCAGCTCCTCCGGGTGATCATCCTGGTCACCGAAATGGGCCTCGTGCTCTTGGCCTTCCGCGTCATGCCGCTGGCCGATGCCCACGCCCTGTTCGCGGCGACACCGCTACTGGTGACCGCACTGTCGATGCCGCTGCTGGGCGAGCGCGTCGGCCCTCGCCGCTGGGCGGCGGTCCTGGTGGGTTTCGTCGGTGTGATGATCATTGTCCGGCCCGGACTGGTTCAGTTGCATGCTGGTACGATCTGGGCGCTGGTGTCGATGGCGATGTACGCCGTCTACCAGGTGATGACCCGCATCGTGGCTCGGGTCGACCGGCCCGAGACGATCTTCTTCGTCCAGATCGTCGTCGGCTCGATCCTGCTGCTGCCGTTCGCACCCTGGGTCTGGGTGACGCCGCCGCTGACGCACTGGCCGTTCTTCCTGCTGCTGGCGGCCCTCGGGGCAGGGGGGCACCTGTTGCTGATCAAGGCGCTCTCGCTGGCACCGGTGGTGGTGATACAGCCGTTCACCTACACCATGCTGCTGTGGGCCGTGCTGTTCGGTTGGCTGTTCTTCGCCGACATTCCCGACGGCTGGACCCTGTTGGGCGCCGCCATCGTCATCGCCGCCGGGCTCTATACCGCCATTCGCGAACATCGCTTGCGAATGCGGCGTTGATCCGTTTTGTTGCGCCGCGCCTCCAGGATCGGAACCAATGAGCAGCGCTCCCTTCGTCGTCATCGCCGAGGTCCGGGTTCGGCCCGAGGACTTCGCCACCTTCCTGCCGCTGGCCCGCCGGCACGCCCTCAATTGCCGGACCAACGAGCCGGGCTGCCTGCAGTTCGACGTCACGCTGCCGGCCGGCACGTCCGACACGGTGGTGTTCTACGAGGTCTACGATTCCGAGGCCGCATTCGAGAACCACAAGGGCTCGCCGCACCTCGCCTGGTTCCGCGGCGAGACCGCGGCCATGGTCGTCGACCGTCAGCTGCGCCTGCTCTCGCGCATCGACGACGGCCGCAGGCGCGATGGCGGACGCGTGCTGATCGCAGCGCGCTATCTCAATGACCGCCGGCACCTGCTCGCCGGGCTCGAGGCGGCCGGCTTCCAGCTGACCTTCAACGACACCGACCGGACCTGGAACGAAGCGGAGCTCCTGGAGGTCCTGCCGGGACATGTCGCCACCCTCGCGGGCTCCGAGCCCTACAACAGCCGCGTGCTGGCGGCAGCACCCGACCTTCGCGTGATCGCCCGCCTGGGGGTCGGCTTCGACCAGGTCGACCTCGCCGCCGCTACCCGGAACCACACCGCGGTCGGCATGGCGTTCGGGACCAATCACGAAGCCGTGGCCGATCACGCCTTCGCGCTGATGGCGGCGCTGGCCACCCAGCTCGGGGCCTACGACAAGGACATCCGCGGTGGGGCGTGGACGACCCGCTATCATGGCCGTCTGCACGGCACGACGGTCGGCCTCGTGGGCTTCGGCCGTATCGGGCGTGCCGTCGCCAAGCGATGCAAGGGCTTCGCCATGGACGTGCTGGTGCACGATCCGGTGATGGATGCCGACACGGTGGCGAGGCTGGGCTGCCGGCTGACGGGTCTCGACGAGCTGATGCGGCTCGCCGACTACGTGTCGCTACACTGCCCGCTCAACGCCGAGACGCACAAGATGATCGACGGCCGGCGGCTGGCGCTGATGAAGCCCGGCGCCTTCCTGGTCAACACCGCACGCGGGCCGATCGTCGACCAGGAGGCGCTGATCGAGGCGTTGCGCACGCGGCGGCTGGCGGGCGCCGGCCTCGATGTGCTGGCAGTCGAGCCGCCGGGCCGTTCGCCCCTGCTGGAGCTGGACAATGTCATCCTGACGCCCCATGTGGCGGGACTGAGCGAGTGGGCGATCGAAAGCATGACCGCCCGCTGCATCGAGACCATCATGGCGGTCTGTCGGAGCGAGGATCCGGGTGGCGGCCTGCTTCTCAATCCTGAGGTGATGAACAAGCGATGAAGGGCCTCGCAGCGAGGCGCATGGCAGCCGCGCCGAGGCCGGCGCCTACTGCCGCCGATCGGGACGCAGCCCATCGCAAGGTCCCCATTCACGGGGACGCGGACTATGCCGGCATGCGGGCAGCCGGACGCTTGGCGGCGCTGACGCTCGACCATGTCACGCCCTTCGTTCAGCCGGGGGTCAGCACCGCCGAGCTCGACCGGATCATCGACGCGTTCATGCGTCAGCACGGAGGCATCCCGGCGACGCTCGGCTACAAGGGCTATCCCAAGAGCTGCTGCATCTCGATCAACCACGTCGTCAATCACGGCATCCCGAGCGAGGACAAGCGCCTGGTTCCGGGCGACATCGCCAACATCGACGTGACGGTAGTGCTCGATGGCTGGCACGGTGACACCAGCCGGATGTACGTCATCGGCGATCGCACGACGGTGAAGTCGCAGCGCCTGGTCGACGTCACCTTCGAGGCGATGTGGGCCGGCATTCACGCCGTGCGTCCCGGCGCCACGCTGGGCGATGTCGGGCACGCCATCCAGAAGGTGGCCGAAGGCTCGCGGTTTTCGGTCGTGCGCGACTTCGTCGGCCACGGCCTCGGGCGGAACTTCCACGAGGCCCCCGAGGTCCGGCACTTCGGACGGCGGGGCGAGGGCCTGCTGCTGCGGCCGGGCATGTTCTTCACCATCGAGCCGATGATCAATGCCGGCCGCCACGAGGTGAAGATCCTGAAGGACGGTTGGACCACCGTCACCCGCGATCGTGAGCCCTCGGCGCAGTTCGAGCACAGTGTCGCCGTCACCGAGGACGGCGTAGAGGTGTTCACCCTCTCGCCGGCCGGGCTCGACCGGCCGCCCTACGCCGGGTAGAGGCTCACGCCGCCAGCACCAGGTTCCTGCCCGCACGCTTGGCGGCGTAGAGGGCTTCGTCGGCACGTGCGACGATCGGGTCGGCCGAGCGGTCGGAGGGAGTCAGTTCCGCCATCCCGATCGAGACGGTCAGCGGGATGACACGTCCGTCATGCATCGCCGGGCGGGCTGCGATCTCGCGGCGCAGACGCTCCGCCAGCTGGCTGGCACCGCCGAGCCCGGTCTCGGGGAGCAGGGCCAGGAGCTCCTCGCCGCCCCAGCGCGCGAGCAGGTCGCTCGATCGAAGGGTCGAAGCGCATATCTCGGCGACATGGCACAGGGCGGCATCGCCGGCCGCATGACCGAAAGCGTCATTCACGAGCTTGAAGCGGTCGAGATCGAGGATCAGCAGGGAAGAGCCGCCGCCGTAGCGCCGCACGCGCGCCAATTCGGCCTCCATGAGCTCGCCCATCCGGCGCCGGTTGAGCAGCCCGGTGAGGGGATCGCTGAACGCCAGCCGCTCCAACTCCTCGGCCCGTGCCTCGGCTGCCCGCGCCCTGGTCAGCGCCTCCTCATGCTCGCTCTTGATGGTCGCCACCCGCCGACGCAGGCCTTCACAGGCCGCCGAGAGCCTGAGGTACTCGACCTCCAGCCATTGCTCACGGCGGCGGGCAGCGGTCACGTCTGCGATCATGACGACGGTTCGGTTGTTCGCGAGGAAGCGGCCCGCGAGCCGCAGTGACCTGCCATCGGCGCATTCCATGACGAGATCCCCGGGCTCGCCAGCCCACAGATCGTCCAGCCAAGCCTGCACCAACCGCGGATCGACACAGATCCGACGCGCGGAGACCGCATTCTTGAGCGCGCGTGCGAAGTCGAACGGGGCACCCGGGACGAGACGCGCGATCGGTGCCAGCAGGCGCGACGCCGCCTGATTGGCCTCGACGGCACGCCACGTATCGTCGAGCAACAGGATGCCCTCGCCAGTCTCGTCCATCGCGATATCGACGGTCGAGAGGCGATCACGAGAGAACCCGGCGGGCAGGCCCGGGTCCGGCAGGATGGAGCGCATGTTCCGCGATCCCGAAAGCGGCCGCTGCGGCCGCACTGCACGGATGACGTTCATGGTAGAGCAAACATTCCCGAATTCTACCGCCCGACGTAGCCAATGCCGTCTCGACGTTTCGGTTCCATGCCGCAGAAATTTTTTTTGGGGGCCAGCTCACATGTTCGGGTAGTTCGGGCCTCCGCCGCCCTCGGGCGTCACCCAGACGATGTTCTGGGTGGGATCCTTGATGTCGCAGGTCTTGCAGTGGACGCAGTTCTGCGCGTTGATCTGGAGCCTGCGACCGCCGCCGGCATCGTCGACGAACTCGTAGACCCCGGCCGGACAATAGCGCTGCTCCGGGCCGTCATACTCGGCCAGGTTCACGCGCACCGGGACCGAGGGGTCCTTCAGCGTGAGGTGGCAGGGCTGGTCCTCTTCGTGATTGGTGTTGCTGATGAACACCGAGGAGAGTCGGTCGAAGGTCAGCTTGCCGTCCGGCTTCGGATAGGAGATACGCGCTGCCGAGGCCGCCTTGGTCAGGCTCTCGTTGTCGGCGTGGTGACCCATCGTCCAGGGGGCATTGCCCTTGAGCACATAGGTGTCGAACGCCGAGTAGGCGAGCGCTGGCAGCAGCCCCCAGCGGAAGCTGGGGCGGATGTTGCGCACCCGGTGCAGCTCGTCCCAGAGCCAGCTGTCCTTCAGCTTGCCCGGATAGCTGTCGAGCGAGGGGGAATCGCCTTGCAGCGCCTCGAATGCCGCTTCAGCCGCCAGCATGCCGGACTTCATCGCGGTGTGCGTGCCCTTGATCTTCGGCACATTGAGAAAGCCAGCGGCGTCGCCGATCAGCGCTCCACCGGGAAAGACCAGCTTGGGCAACGATTGCAGGCCGCCCTCCGACAGCGCTCTCGCCCCATAGGCCAGCCGCTTGCCACCTTCGAGCAGCGGCCTGACGCTCGGATGGGTTTTGAACCGCTGCATCTCCTCGAACGGCGACAGGTAGGGATTCGAATAGTCGAGGCCGATCACGAAACCGATCGACACTAGGTTGCCTTGGAGATGGTAGAGCCAGGAGCCGCCATAGGTCCGCATGTCCAGCGGCCAGCCGATGGTGTGGACGATCTTGCCGGGCCGGCTCCTGGCGGGTTCGACCTCCCACAGCTCCTTGATGCCGAGGCCGTAGGTCTGTGGCTGCACGCCGTTGCGAAGGTCGAAGCGCGCCATCACCTGCCGGCTGAGCGATCCGCGGCATCCCTCGGCCAGCAGCGTCAGCCGGCCATGCAGCTCCATGCCGGGCTGGAAGTTCGGTCCTTCGGAGCCGTCCTTGTGCCGCCCCATGTCGCCCGTCGCGACCCCTTTGACACGCCCGGCCTCGTCGTAGAGCACCTCGGCGGCGGCGAAGCCCGGATAGATCTCGACTCCCAGCGCCTCGGCCTGCTGTGCCAGCCAGCGGCAGAGATTGCCGAGGCTGATCACGTAGTTGCCGTGATTGCGCATCGTCGGCGGCGTCGGCAGGCGGATGGCCCTGGTCGCCGTCAGGAAGACGAAGGTGTCGTCGGCCGCCGGGGTGTCGAGCGGTGCGCCTTGCGCCTTCCAGTCGGGTATCAGCTCGTCCAGGGAGCGCGGCTCGATCACCGCGCCGGACATGATGTGGGCGCCGACCTCCGAGCCCTTCTCCAGCACGCAGACCGAGACTTCGGTATCCTTCTGCGCTGCGAGCTGCTTCAGCCGGATCGCCGCCGCCAGCCCCGAGGGACCGGCACCCACAATCACGACATCGTACTCCATAGCCTCGCGCTGCATCGATCTTCCCATGTCCGGCCGGGCAACCGCGGTTAGCACATGGGCCGAGTCACGGCCAGAGTAGGGGATTTCTAAACAGCGCCCAGCCGAGTGCCGCGACGGCTGCGACCATCGATAGCGCCGCCACCATCGGCCCGCCGATCGGGTGCCGGCCGCACAGCGTCACGAGGCGTGGAGCCGGCACGCTGCGCCTGGGCCAGAGCACCAGCAAGCCGAAGAGCGATACGGCTCCGCCACCGAGGCGGCCCTGCCACAGCCCCGGCGCGGCCGCCTGCGCTGCCGACCGCGTCATCTGTACGACCGACGGCCCGCCCTCGGCCGCCAGCAGCAGCGGCAGGTCTCCGGCTGTGCGCCAGGGAACGATCCGCCCGTCCGAGACGCCGCCGATGACCGTGATCTGGCCAGCCGGCACGGCCGCGATCCGGATTCTCACGTCGCCGATGGCCGGCGATGCTCTCGAGTCGCCGCTCTGGTAGCCGTCACCGGTCCGCTGGAACGTGGTGCCGTCGATGGTGACCGGACCTGGGCGCTCGGGCGTGACGGACAGGCTGGCCGGCAGCGCGTTGATCGCCTCGGCCGGCAGGACGAGACGGCCCAGTCTCGCGTCCTCGGCTCTCTGCCGGAGGCTGGTGATGGGCATGTGGCCGGGATTGATCGGACTGCGGTTGGCGAAGCGGCTCGAATCCATCAGTCTTTCCGACCAGATCCGCTTCGGGCGCATCGTCCGGTCGACCAGCACGCCGTCGCGGACCTCGTGCTGGAACATCTCGGCGACCCGATCGAGGCGCAGCGCCTGGGCACGTACCGGCAGCACGGGATCGACCAGCACGGTTGCGCTGGTGGCCCGTCCGGAGAGCCTGAGCGGGCGGTCGGACGGCAAGTCGGCCGCCATCGGATCGGCATCGACCGTCAGGGCGCGGAGATCCGCCATGCCGCGATCGAGCCGGCCGATACGCCATTCGTTGAACAGGAGACCCGCGATGCCGGCCAGCAGCGCCAGTGTCCCCAGGATAGCCCTCAGCCTGCCGCCGTGCATCCGTTCCGCCCGCGGTGGACCTGGCGGGCTTCATGCCCTAGGCATCCCGCCATGATCCAGCCCCTCGACGAGCAGCGTCTCAAGGCGGCGGTCGAGAAGCTGGCGACGCTCGACGCCGACATCGCCGCGGCCTTGCCACTGGTCGGCCAGCCGGCACCCCGGACGCGCGATCCGGGATTCGCGACGTTGTTGCGCATCGTCGTGGCGCAGCAGATCTCGACCCGGGCCGCGGCCGCGATCTGGGGCAGGCTGGAACTGGCCGCCGGACCCGTCCTGTCCGCCGATTCCCTGCTGGCCCTCAGTGATGCGCAGTTCCGGACCGTAGGATTCAGCGCGCGCAAGGTCGAATATGCCCGGGATTTGGCCCGAGCGGTCGCCGAAGGGCGGCTCGACCTCGATGCGCTCGCCACCTGCGAGGAGGCCGAACTGGTGGCCGCGATCGCCGCGCTGCGCGGCTTCGGCCGCTGGAGCGCTGAGATCTACGGGCTCTTCGCCCTCGGCCGGGTCGACATCTTCCCGGCCGACGATCTCGCTCTGCAGGTGGCGGCGATGCGTCTGAAGCGACTGCCGGCGCGGCCGAGCGCCAAGGCCCTGCGCGAGCTTGCCGAGGCCTGGCGGCCGGTGCGCGGCGCCGCCGCCGTCTTTCTATGGCACTATTACGGTGGCGCGACTCTCGACGAGACGGTCGTCCCGAAACCGCCTCATCAATAGACGCGGCCGATGTTCGCCGCTGCCTTGCTCATGTCGTCGGTGAACCACATCGGCATGGTGTAGCGCTCGCCGCTGGCGATCTTCGATACGCCGTGACGGTGCGAAGCGTCGCCTCGGAAACCCACGAGCAGGCCCGGTTTCGGCTTGATGGCGACGCCCAGGCGGTCGAGGTAGAGCACCCCGCCCTCGAAGTCGTCGTTCAGGAACACCACGCCCGCATAGAGCCGATGCGGCGTCTCGTGGGCGGAGCCGTCGGGATGCTCGTTGTCGGCATGTGGCGGCATCGCATAGCCGGTGGGCCATTTCACCAGCTGCGGCGCGTCGTCGAACAGCGGCTTGGCATGGCCGAAGAACCGGCCGACATGGTGGGCGGCGACGAAGCGCGCCTGCTGCATGATGCGTAGCGCCTCGCTCTCCTCGTCCTCCGGCAGCCGCGTCATCCAGATCACCCGGCTGGCGAAGAACCCGTCCTGCGTCGTCGCCGTCAGATTGTGTCGCCGCTCGAAAGTCTGGACGAGATGCCGGCAATGCTCCGGCCGCAGCAGGCCCTCGTGATAGAGGATGGCATCGGTGTCGGCTTGGCGGGCGACCACCCGCAGCATGCGCGGCTTGGCTTTCACCTCTGTCGCCTTCTCGGCCGTGGCGGTGGCAGGCGTGGGCGAAGCCAAGGGCGAGGGCGTGCCTCGGCGATCGACCGGCGCCGCCAGCCGCAGCTTGTGGACATGGCTGTCGGGCGCCTTGGCGCCGGTGGGCAGCCGGCCGCGAAAATAGAACTTCTGCCATGCCTCCTTGATCGTAGCCGGATCGCCGGCACGGAAGCGCTTCATGAACTCGGTGCGCTTGTCGCGGAAGGCCTCGTGCTCGGCCTTCAACCCCGGATCGTCCTCGATCCGCCGGATCTCGGGCACCAGCTCGTCGAGCTGGCCGATCGGCAGCGGGAAGATGTGGCAGATCGGCTCGCCCTTCTCGAAGCGGAAGCTGCCAGGGCGGGTGAGCTGCCAGTTCATGGTGAAGGGATAGGGCAGCCAGTTGGTCTCGATGACCCCGGTCAGCGGATACAGCCCGTCCTTGGGCTCGTTCAGCGGCCCTGTCGCCAGCAGCTGGCTATTGCCATCGGTCCGAAACAGATAGCCGGTGTGGAAGGTGACGATGCCGCGGCTGAAGTTGGACTTGGCGACATGCTCCAGCATGTCGGGCGCGTCGGGGCTGCTCACCACGAGGTCGGCCGAGCTCGTCCCGCCATTGTATTCGATGTCGATCCGGCAGGGGCACAAGACCTGCCATCCGAAGCTGTTGGCGATGCCGAGCGGCAGGCAGCGATAGGCGTGGCGGTCCGGGAACGCGTCCATCCAGGCGCGGTCCTGGCGCGCCGGCACCAACTCGCCGAACACTTGGCCGGTCGTGAAGCATTCGAGCCGCATCTCGTCCCCGCACGCGCATCCACCGCGCAACGGCCAGATAGCACCACCGCCCGCCGGCACGAAGGGGCTCAACTTGTAAGGACAGCGGCCCTCTGCTAGATCACGGATGGCGTTAATATTCCCGCGTCGCCACCGTCACCGCGAACCTTCGGAACAGCGAGCTTGGCAGCCTCGATCCCGCCGCGCGCCTACGAGATCGTCCCGATCGAGGAGGAGATGAAGCGCTCGTACCTCGATTACGCGATGAGCGTGATCGTGAGCCGGGCGCTGCCGGACGTGCGCGACGGGCTGAAGCCGGTGCAGCGGCGTATCCTCTACGCCATGCGCGAGGGCGGGTACGATTTCAACAAGCCGCCCCGCAAGTCGGCCCGCATCGTCGGCGACGTGATGGGCAAGTACCACCCGCATGGCGATTCGGCGATCTACGATGCCATGGTCCGCATGGCGCAGAGCTTCGTGATGCGCCTCGCCCTGATCGACGGCCAGGGCAATTTCGGCTCGATGGACGGCGATGCGCCGGCGGCGATGCGCTACACCGAGGCGCGCCTCGCCAAGGCGGCCGACGCGCTGCTCGCCGACATCGACAAGGACACGGTCGACTTCCGGCCGAACTACGACGACAGCGACAGCGAGCCGACGGTCCTGCCGGCGCAGTACCCGAACCTGCTGGTCAACGGTGCCGGCGGCATCGCCGTCGGCATGGCCACCAACATTCCGCCGCACAATCTGGGCGAGATCGTCGACGCTTGCATAGCCCTGGTCGACAATCCGGCCATGGAGATCGCCGAGCTCGCCGAGATCGTGCAGGGCCCGGACTTCCCGACCGGCGGCATCATCCTCGGCCGCAACGGCATCCTCGAAGCCTATGCCACCGGCCGCGGCAGCGTCGTCATCCGCGGCCGCAGCCATGTCGAGGAGATCCGCAAGGACCGGCAGGCCATCGTCGTCGACGAGGTTCCCTACCTCGTCAACAAGGGCAAGATGGTCGAGCGCATCTCCGAGGTGGTGCGCGAGAAGAAGGTCGAGGGCATCTCCGAGGTCCGCGACGAGAGCGACCGCCAGGGCATTCGCGTCGTCATCGAGCTGAAGCGCGAGGCCGACGCCGACGTCGTGCTGAACCAGCTCCACAAGTTCACGACCCTGCAGACCAGCTTCGGCATCAACATGGTGTCGCTGAATGGTGGCCGGCCGGAGCTGATGACCCTCAAGGGCATGCTCGTGGCCTTCCTTGAGTTCCGCGAGGAAGTGATCATCCGCCGCTCGGCCTTCGACCTGCGCAGGGCGCGCGAGCGCGCCCACATCCTGGTGGGCCTGGCGGTGGCCGTCGCCAATATCGACGACATCATCGCGCTCATCCGTGCGGCACCGGATCCGGCCACTGCCAAGGCCGAGCTGCTGGCGCGTGACTGGCCGGCCGAGACCGTGGCGCCGTTGCTGGCCCTGGTCGAGGAGGAGGGCGAGGGCAGGGAGCCGCCCGCCACCTGCAGATTGTCCGAGGAGCAGGCGCGGGCGATCCTCGACATCCGCCTGCAGCGGCTGACCGCTCTCGAGCGCGACAAGATCCGCGACGAGCTCGAGGAGATCGCCCGGCGTATCCAGGAGCTCCTGCTGATCCTGCGCTCGCGCGAGCGGCTGCTCGAGGTGGTCAAGGAGGAACTGCTGGCCGTGCGCGGCCAGTTCGTCGATCCGCGGCGCACCGAGATCGACGCCGATGCCGATGCCGACGTCAACGTCCTGGCGCTGATCCAGCGCGAGGACATGGTCGTGACGGTGACACACAAGGGCTATATCAAGCGCGTGCCGCTCTCGACCTACCGCGCCCAGCGCCGCGGCGGCCGTGGCCGCGCCGGCATGAAGACCCACGAGGACGATTTCGTCACCCGCGTGCTGGTGGCCGACACCCACACGCCGATGCTGTTCTTCTCGACCCGCGGCCGCGTCTACAGGCTGGACGTCTGGCGGCTGCCGCTCGGCACGCCGCAGGCCCGCGGCAAGGCGATGATCAACCTGTTCCCGCACCTGGCCGAGGGCGAGACGATCACGGCGGTGCTGCCGCTGCCCGAGGACGAGACGGCCTGGGACCGGATGAGCATCTTCTTCGCCACGGCCAGGGGGCGCGTGCGGCGCAATGAGCTGGCCGAGTTCAAGCGCGTGCCGACCCAGGGCAAGATCGGCATGGGCCTCGACGAGGGCGACCGCCTGGTCGGCGTCGACGTCTGCGACGAGCGCCACGACATCCTGCTGGCGGCGGCCGGCGGCAAGGCCGTGCGCTTCCCGGTCGAGACGGTCAGGGTGTTCCAGTCGCGCAGCTCCGAGGGCGTGCGCGGCATGGATCTCGCCGATGGCGACGAGGTCATCTCGATGTCCGTGCTCGACCATGTCGAGCTGACGATCGACGAGCGCGACGAGTACGCCAGGCTGGCGGCGGCCCGTCGTCGCGCCGAGGGCGATGGCGAAGGCGAGGCCGAGGAGCCCTTCGAGCCGACGGCGCTGACGGGCGAGCGCATCGCCGAGCTGCAGGTGCGCGAGCAGCTGATCCTGGCGATCACCGTCAACGGCTATGGCAAGCGGACGTCCGCCTTCGAATACCGCGTCACCAACCGCGGCACCCAGGGCATCATCAATATCGACACCTCGGAACGGAATGGCCTCGTCGCCGCCACCTTCCCGGTGGCCGAGGAAGATCAGCTCATGCTGGTCACCGATCGCGGCCAGACCATTCGTATCCCGGTCCACGACATCCGCATCACCAGTCGCGGCAGCCAGGGCGTGAAGCTGTTCCACACCGACGGCGAGGAGCAGGTGGTCTCGGCGGCCCGGCTCTCCGACAATGGCGAGGACGAGGACGAAAACGACGAACAGCTCGAGGATTGATCGTCCGGGAATCGCTGATCGGACTGCGGCATGGTCGCCGGCGGAGCTTGGCAGCCCGTTCGGACCGGCCTAGCTAGTCGAGCGACCCCGCAACGAACGGGCGCTCGGCGCCGCGCCCAGAGGAGCTCGCATGGGCTGCTCCCGCATCGGGATCTATCCCGGCACTTTCGATCCGATCCACAACGGTCACCTCGATGTGATCCGTCGCGCCACGCTGCTGGTCGACCGCCTGGTCATCGCCGTCGCCATCAATGTCGGCAAGGATCCGCTGTTCTCCCTCCAGGAGCGCACGCGGATGGTCGAGGCCGACATCAACGCCGTGATGGCGGCGAACGCGCTGAACGGTGCCCAGGTCGAGATCGTGCCGTTCGAGACACTGCTGGTGCATTTCGCCCGCGAGCGCGGCGCCGACATGATCATCCGCGGCCTTCGCGCCGTGTCGGACTTCGAGTACGAGTTCCAGATGGCCGCCAACAACCGGCGGCTCAGCCAGAAGATCGAGACCGTCTTCCTGATGGCGTCCGAGACCAACCAGTTCATCTCCTCCCGGTTCGTGAAGGAGATCCACGCGCTGGGTGGCGACGTGTCGAGCTTCGTCTCGCGCCATGTCCTGGAACGGCTGAACGCGCGCCGGAGCCGGCGGCCGTCGGACGCGCAGGGATAGCCTTGGGTGAGGCACGGCTTCCGGTCGCGGCCCTCCTGCCTCCGGGGAGGCGGCGCTGACCGTCCTGTCCGCCGATCCGCTCGATCTCCTGTGGGGATGGCCCTGGACGACCCTCGTGCTGGCCCTGGCATGGTTGGCCATCCGTCGTCGCCTGGCCTTCGGGCTGCCGCTCTGGGCGCCCGCCATCTGGCTGGCGCTCCGTCTGCTCGACCCCGTGGTCGGGCCGGCACCACCGGGCACGGCCGAGACTGTCGGCCGCTATCTGCAGGCGACGCTCCTCGCCGTTGGCCCGCCCCTGATGATGCTACTGCGCGCGCCCCGGATTCCGCCTCGATGAGCCGATCACGGCGCAGGTGGCTTGCGTCCGGGATTGCCGCCTGCGGCGGGCTCGATGCAGAACATGCCGGCGCAGGCGTTCGAGGGCTCGATGGCCGCTGCGATCTCCTGGAAGGCGGCTGTCAGGCTCCTGCCCACGGGCGCGCCCACGCCCACCAGCGCCACGGCCGCGAGCCCCGCGATCAGCGCATACTCGATCATCGTCAATGTGGTCTCCCTAGATGTGCCCGAAGCATGGCGTCGCATGGTTGAGACCGCGTTAAGGTTAGCGTGACCCCGCCATGTTGCGCTAAGCAGCCACGCCGTCATCGAACCGGATCCATGCGCGTCGCTCTCTTCGACTTCGACCTTCCGGCGGACCTCATCGCCCAGCAGCCCGCACGCCCGAGGGACAGCGCCCGCCTGCTGCACGTCGACGCCGGCATGTCCCTGCACGCCATGCGCGACCTGCCGGTCCTCCTGCGGCCGGGCGATCTCCTGGTCGTCAACGACACGCGCGTGCTACCCACCCGGTTCCGCGCCGGCCGCATCGAGGTGACGCTGGTCGAGTCGGTCGACGACCGGCACTGGCTGGCCTTCGCCAAGCCCGGCAGGGCCGTGCGAATCGGCGAGTCCCTGGTCCTCGCGCCGGGGCTCGATGCCCTGCCGCTCTCGAGACAGCCGGACGGCCGGATCCTGTTGCGGTTCGACCGGGCTGGTGGCGAGCTGATTGCCGGAATCGAGCGGCACGGCGCCATGCCGCTGCCGCCCTACATCAAGCGCGCCGACGGCCCGCACGACGCCGACCGCGCCGACTACCAGACTCTGTTCGCAGCCGATCCGGGTGCTGTCGCCGCGCCCACGGCCGGGCTCCATTTCACGACGTACCTGCTCGACGCCTTGGCCGCGCGTGGCATCGGACGCGCGGCCTTGACCCTTCATGTCGGCCTCGGGACCTTCGCTCCCGTCCGCGTCGAGGATACGGCCGAGCATGTCATGCACGCGGAGCGGTTCTCGCTGCCCGACGCCACGGTCCGGGCCATCGAGCGCGCACGCGCCTCGGGTGGGCGGACCGTGGCGGTCGGCACGACGGTGCTGCGTGCGCTGGAAGCCTCCGTCGATTCTGCCGGCAAGCTGCAGCCTGGAATGGGCGAGACGCGCATCTTCATCACCCCCGGCCACCACTTCCGCACGGCCGATCTGCTGCTCACCAACTTCCACTTGCCGCGCTCGACGCTGTTCATGCTGGTGAGCGCGTTCGGCGGCCTGGAGAGGATGCAGGGCGCCTATGCCGCGGCCATCGCCGAGGGTCTGCGCTTCTACTCCTACGGCGACGCCTGCCTGATCACGCGGAACGACGGATGAGCATCGGTTTCACCCTGCTGGCCGAGGACGGTGCAGCCCGCCGCGGCCGGCTCGACACCGCGCACGGCAGCATCGAGACGCCGGCTTTCATGCCGGTCGGCACCGCCGGCACGGTCAAGGCGCTCACCGCCGACATGGTGCGGCAGACCGGTGCCGAGATCATCCTCGGCAACACCTACCATCTCATGCTGCGCCCGGGCGCCGAGCGGGTGGCCCGGCTCGGCGGCCTGCACGAGATGATGCGCTGGCCCGGCCCGATCCTCACCGACAGCGGCGGCTACCAGGTCATGTCGCTGGGCGCCCTGCGCAAGCTCGACGAGCGCGGCGTCACCTTCCAATCGCATCTCGACGGCAGCCGGCACGAGCTGACGCCCGAGCGGGCCGTCGAGATCCAGCATCTGCTGGACGCCACCATCACCATGCAGCTCGACGAGTGCCTGAAGCTGCCAGCGGCGACACCGGAGGTCGAGCGGGCGATGGAGCTTTCGCTGCGCTGGGCGCAGCGCTGCCGCGATGCCTTCGTTGCCCGCCCGGGCTACGGGCTTTTCGGCATCGTCCAGGGCGGCACCGACCCGGTGCTGCGGGGGCGCTCGGCCGCGGGACTGCGGGACATGGGCTTCGACGGCTACGCCATCGGTGGCCTCGCCGTCGGTGAGCCGCAGGCCGAGATGCTGGCCACGCTCGATGCGACCTGTCCGCAGCTGCCGGGCGATCGGCCGCGCTACCTGATGGGCGTGGGCAAGCCCGCCGACATCGTCCATGCCGTGGCGCGCGGCGTGGACATGTTCGACTGCGTGCTGCCGACGCGCTCCGGCCGCACCGGCCAGGCCTTCACCCGGCGTGGCCCGGTCAACCTGAAGAACGCCCGCCACGCCGACGACCCCCGACCGCTGGACGAGGCCAGCGACTGCCCGGCGGCGCGCGACTACAGCCGCGCCTATCTGCATCACCTGGTGAAGTCCGGCGAGATGCTGGGGGGGATCCTGCTCAGCTGGAACAATCTCTGGTATTACCAGACGCTGATGTCATTGCTGCGCGACGCCATCGCCGGCGGCCGCCTCGCCTCGTTCATCGCCTCCTTCGAGGCCGAGCAGTCGGCGGGCGACATCCCGCTCCTGCGAGCTTGACGGCTGTTGGCGCTGACTCGATATGTCGCCGCGTGGGCGCTTAGCTCAATTGGCAGAGCAGCTGACTTTTAATCAGCGGGTTTTGGGTTCGAGTCCCAAAGCGCCCACCAAAAAAACAAAGACTTAGGCGAATTCAAGAGGTAGCACGGGCCGCAAGGTAGCGCCAAGGTAACACCGCTGCTCCACCCTCTCCTTCGTGCCGTAGCAGGCGAGCTTGTAGGGCCGCCGAGGTGAGAGTGGCGGCTGGCCGGGAGGCTCAGCCTTTCTGGCGCGCCAACTCGGCGCTCAGCCCTGCCCGCCCGCCGAAGAACAGCGCAAGGCCCAGGATCAGTGGGACGTGCCGATAGGGGTGATCAACCAAGAGCGCAGCCGCGCCGACGGCCGCCAGGATCGCGCCGAGGTACTGAACGACCTTCATCCGCTTCGCCGTCTTGCTGCTCATAGAAGCTACCATGGCCACAGTTTGCGCTGGGAGCCGCGCGCTGCTAGGCACATGGTGCCACCGATTGGTTAACGGGCCGCTGCGGTAGACGTGCGGTCAACGAGGAAGGCCCGGCACCCTGCGGCGCCGGGCCTCGATTGTGCGACGGCGGGAGGGCTAGGCGGCGCGCTTCGTCCCGTTCACGACACGGTTGAGTACGATCAGGAGCCGCGCCGCTATGGTGTCGTAGCTGTCGGTCGCGTCGCGGTGCCATCGGGCGTCGTCGTCGAAGCTCTCCATCAGCTCGCAGAGTGCGCCGAGGTCGCCGTTCTCCTGGAGCTTGCGGGCGAT
>DAOLFG010000088.1:0-20162 GCA_035326425.1 Geminicoccus sp.
CCATCAGCTCGCAGAGTGCGCCGAGGTCGCCGTTCTCCTGGAGCTTGCGGGCGATCTCCTCCATCCCCCGGTCGTCCTTGCGGCCGTAGAAGACCAGCAGCCGCGCCAGCTTCTCGCTGTTCTCGACGTTGTGCTTCCAGGTGGCGGCGTCGAACTGCGGGACGTTCAGCGCATCGTAGGTGGCGGCGCCGGGCCGGTCGGCACTCATGACCGTGCCTCCTTGGCCATGCGCTGCAGGTCGGCGAGCAGCCCTGTCACCATCGTCTCGGCGGCGCTGCATTTGCCGCCCCTGATGTCCTCGACGAGGAGGCGAACCTTCTCGATGCAGCCCGGCAGGGTTGCGGCCGGTGTCTCCGCGGCCTCGTGCATGGCATCGCACCACTTCGCGCTCCATGCCTCGCGGCGGGCATCATCACGATCATGCCAGTAGGCGCCGCGCTCGTCGGCCAGCTTGACCCGCCGCAGCGCCGCCAGCAGCTTGCCATCAGGATGCGGCGTCGCCTTCCCGAGAAGGCGCTCGATGGTCGCCAGGGCATTCTCCAGTCCCTGGGCGAGGTCGTCGCCCAGGTCGCTGTGGTGCTCGAGCAGGACCATCTCGATCTGCGCCGCCGCGCCGCTCAGGCTGGTGGCTCGGGTTTCGCAGATCTGCCGCTGCAGATGCTCGATTTCGTCAGGCTCGGCCGGGGCGACGAGATGGCGATAGTTGGCGAACAACTCGGCGTGGCGGTCGGTCGTCATGGCCGGGCCTCCGTCGCCTTGCCGGGCTCGACCAGCCGCCGCAGCCTGCCGCCGGGGCGCACCCTCGCTTCGTCGGCGGCGAGCGCCTCGACCCAGCCGGGATAGCCCCCGTTCCAGCCCATATGCCGGCGCTTGAAGTCGACGCAGCTCATATCTGCGCTGGGCCGACGCATCAGTCCGTCCATGACCTTGATCAGCTCTCGGAAGAGCCATCTGTCGGCCTCGGCGAGGCTCACCCGCCAGCCCATTTCCTTGGCGCGCGCAGCCACCGACCGCAGGTCGCCGATGGCGGTGTCCAACTGCGTCGCCCGGTCGATGCCGTCCCGCCAGAAGGCGAGCGTCTCCTTGTCGATCTCGTCGAGGAAGGCCTTGCTGTCCGGCTGCTCCTTGTCCGCCGGCAGCGGGTTGAAGAGTGACTGCAGGAAGGCGTCGGGGTCGGTGATGCGCCCGATCATGCTGCAGCCTCCGCCTCGGCGGGCTCGACACCCACGTTCATTTGGTTCATCGCACCGATGAACTCGTTGCGCCCCGTCTGCCGGCCAATCCATTCGAGGATGGCCGCGGCGGCGCCTTCATCCCAGATCGATGTCCCCTCCTTGGTGTTGTTGATCAGCAGCCGCGCCATCACCGCCAAGCCCGCGATGCTGCTGACAGGGGTGTCGACGATCTCGTCCAGCACGCCGTCCAAGGCGTCCATATCCAGCTTCCTGCCCGGTGCGGCGATCTCGCCGTACCGGCGCTCTAGCTCGACCAGCGGGTCTGGCGCTGGCGCCCCTGCGGCGGCGCCCCTGGCACGCTGCCGGCGGATGTGCGGCGGCGAGGTCTCGCGAGCGTGCTCGACGAACAGCACCGGCGGCCCCGCTGGCAGGTTCTCCTCGACGATCGGCAGGGCCAGGCCGATCAGGCGGTGCGCTTGGCTGATCTCGACCGCGGTCTCCGAGTCGGCCGAGGGGCTGTTGTCGGCCAGTACGCCGAGCGCCTGCAGGCCGATGTGCAGGTAGGCCACGGCCTCGCCAGCGCTGTCCGGTTCCTTGTCGGCCAGCATCTCGACCACGGCGACGCGCATGTCGTCGGTCTCGGCGATGGAGTCCTCTTCGAGCATGTCGACGACCGCCAGCACGTCGAGTAGTTGCCCCGGCTTGAAGTGCTGCAGCCGGTCGACGCGCGGCTCGCCGTCGGCGCCGATGATGGGCTCGCGCAGCTTGTGGAGGTTAGCCATGGATGGCCTCCTTCGCGCGGACGACGCCCAGCTCCACGAGCTGGCGCCACCATGTGCGCAGCTCGGCGACGTGGCCGATGGCGCTCATTGCGGGATCTCCGTCAGCACCTCTTTCGGCGCATAGTGGTTGATCACGCCCTGGACGGCCTTGCTGCGCTTCGGCAACAGCTTGGCCAGCAGCGGCAGCGACACCTCGATGAGCCGTTCCGCCTGTTCGAGCTGGTCCTCGTCGAGCGGGCGCATCGCCATGTTGAGCTGCAGACGCTCGAAGCCGACGGCCGCCATCGCCAGCGCATCCTCCGCCGTCGTCGGCCGAGTGCGCGACAGCAGCAGGATCAGCGCGTCCTGACGTGCCGCCATCTCACCGATCAGCGGGGACTTCAGGTCTCGCTCCTCCTCGGCTCCCAGCGCCGGCAGGATGGTCGCCAGCTCGCGGATGAGAACATCGGCGGGCACCCTGGCCGCCAGATGGCTCTTCACCAGATCGGCGTTCATGCCGCGGCCCTCTGTTCGGCGACGGTCAGCTCGTGCTGCTCCTGCCACCAATCGTCCAGCTTCGCGACCTTCTCCATGAGCGCCACGATGACGGCATGGAGCCCGACCGCCTCCGTGTTGTGGACCACGGCCTTGTTGCCTTCCTGGAGGAACAGCTGGTGCTCTTCCTCCATCACCTCCTTCGCCAGGCAGTGCGCTGCGGCCATGAGGCCGCGGATGTCGACGATCAGCATCTCGCCATCGCCGAGATGGCTGTACGATTCCGTCGTCGTGATAAGCTTCAGCTCAGCCTTGGGCATGGGTCCGTTCCTTGCTCGGGGTCAGGGCCGGTCGGGAGGGTCAAGCTTCCGATCGGCCCGTTAGTGATACAGTTATGCAGCGTAGCAGATACAAGTGTCAACGAGTTTTTGCTACACAAACATCAACGCTTCGGTTATGGTCGGGACATGGCCAGACCGAAAAGCATGGATACCCGGAAGATCGTCTCGCTGCCCGCCGAACTGGCACAGCGGGTGGAGGATTTTCGTTTCGGGCGCAGGATGAAGACAGAGGCCGAGGCGCTTCGCCGTCTGATCGAGATCGGCCTCGATCAGGAAGAGAAGGCGCAGCCGAAGCGCGAGCCCGCCGAGCCTGGGCAGTGATAGGCTGCCGTGGCCGACCCACCGGTCCCAACCTGGATCTTTCACATCACCGCCATCGACAATCTGGCGTCGATCGCGCGCTCGGGCAGACTGCTCTGCAAGAACCAGTTGACCGCGCTTCGGATCGACGCGGCCTCGATTGCATATGAGAATCTCCAGGCGAAACGGGCGAGGCGGGTCATTCCGATGCGGCCCGGCGGGAGCCTTCACGACTATGTACCCTTCATGTTCGCTCCTCGATCTCCTATGTTAAGGGCGATTGATGAGGGCAGCGTTGCAAATTGCCCGTATCGACAGGGTGACATCGTTCATCTGGTTTCGAGTGTTCAGACTATCGTTGATCGGCGACTTCCCTTCGTTTTCACTGACCATCATCCGATCGTCGCATACGCGCTCTTTTTTAAGGACTTGGCAGACCTATCTCGAATAGACTGGCCGCTTTTCTTCGAGTCGCCGCGGCTTGCCGGGTACTGTCAATACTGGCACAATCCACCCGGCAAGCCGCAGTACGCGAAGCGTCGGGAAACGCGGCAGGCCGAGTTTCTCGTGCACGGCGAGGTTCCGCTTGCCGCCGTCGTGGAAATCGGCGTACGCACTGCTGAAGGTCAGCAGCGTGTGGCGGCGGCGCTGGAAGGCACCGGCTGGAGCCCTACCCTCAAGGTGGTTCCGGGCTGGTACTACTGACGAGGGGGCAAATGACTGTGCGGATCACGAAGGGCGACCTGCTTGAGCAGCGGGTGGACGCGATCGTGAACACGGTCAACACCGTCGGCGTGATGGGCAAGGGTATCGCGCTGCAGTTCAAGCGAAAGTGGCCTGCCAACGCCAAAGCCTACGAAGCTGCCTGCAGGCGGGGCGAGGTCGTCCCGGGCAAGATGTTCGTCTTCGACAACGGCGGGCTCGCCGAGCCGAAGTTCATCATCAACTTCCCGACGAAGCGGCACTGGCGATTTCCTTCGCGGCTGAAGGACATCGACGATGGCCTCGTGGATCTGATCAGGCAGATCGACCGGCTGGGTATCAAGTCGATCGCGATCCCGCCTCTGGGCTGCGGCAATGGCGGGCTGCACTGGCCGGATGTGCGTGAGCGCATCGAGACGGCGTTCGAGGCGCGCCCGGGCGTCGAGGTAAAGCTGTTCGCACCTTCCGAGAGCGAAGGGATCCGCGCGCTGGCGCCAGAAGAGAAGCCGCCGGCCATGACTCCCAGTCGGGCCGCGATCGTCAAGGTGCTGTCGATCTACCGCCAGATGCTCTACCAGATGAGCCAGATCGAGGTGCAGAAGTTGGTCTACTTCCTCGTCGAGGCGGGCCAGGACTTCGGCGGGCTGCGGTTTCAAAAGCACAGCTACGGTCCCTACGCGCCGGAGCTGCGGTTCGTTCTCCTCAAGATGGATGGAGCTTATCTCCACGGCGTCGGTGACGGCTCGAAGCCTTCGGAGATCACGGTGGCCCCCAAGGCTCTGAGCGAGGCGGATCAGTTTTTTGACGCTCGAAACGACGACGCGACGGCCGCGCGCGTCGATCGCGTCGCCCGCTTGATCGATGGATTCGAGACGCCCTACGGAATGGAGCTGCTCGGCACCGTCCATTGGGTGGCGCGCGAGGCCGGCCCGGCCGCCGATTTTGCCGAGATCGTCCGCCGGGTGCATGGATGGAACGCCCGCAAGCGCCAGGTGATGACGCCCGACCACATCCGGGTGGCGCGTGAGCGCCTGGTCGCTGAGGGCTGGTTGACCGCGGCGTAGCGGGATCGAGCGGCGGCTGGATTTGGTCGAGGCGTGACGGGCTAGCCGGTCACGCCGAGCGGCAGGCGGTTGCGTCGACCAGCGTGCCGTGGTGGTATCCCCGCATACGCGGGAGAAAGCCAAGTGCCGGAAGGGGCCATCGGGCGTTGGGCGCAGCGCGACAAGCCATCTCCGCCACGTCCATCCCCGACGCGTGAAATTCCGGATCGGCGGCCGCCGCCACTACCTCCACCCCCGCCTCCGCCGCCATCCCGGCGGCCTGAGGAGAAGACGCCGTGGGGCAAGACACCGGATCGCCGGCCGCCGCCGAAGCCCTGAAGCTGGACGGCCTGCGTTTCGCCATCGAGAAGTCGCTGCGGTATCATCAGCGCCGCCGCGCTCATTTCGAGCGCTGGCACCGCTTGGCCATGTTCTGCATCATCCTGATGGGCTCGGCCGCCATCGTGCCGTGGTCGCCGTGGTTCTTCGGCCTGATCGCCGCCGCGCTGGCGGCCCTCGACCTGGTCTACTCGCCTGCTGTGCGCGCCTGCGACCACGACCGGCTCTATCGCTGCTTCGCCGAGTTGGCAGGCTCGATTGCCTCCGAGGCGGCGCCCACGGATGCCCATCTGCGCGCCTGGGCCGGCCAGCGGATCAAGATCGAGGCCGACGAGCCGCCGGTATTCTGGGCCGTCGAGGCCGACTGCTACAACGAGGTAGCCCGAGCCTGGGGGCGCACGAAGGAGCCGCTGAATCAGCTGGCGCTGTGGCAACGTCCAATCAAGCACTTCGTCAGGTTCGAGGGCACCGATTTTGCAGCGTCGGCGCGGTAGGCGTGAGGCCCTTCATGAAGTCGCCCCCGGTGCCGCCCGAACAGCCGCAGTCCGCTTGCACCTGCCAGCAGATCATCCGCCGCGGTCGCCTGCCCGAGCCTTGCGTCGATCCCGAGTGCCCGGTGCACGGATGGCAGGATGCGGGGATGGCTACGAGATTGGGTGTCCGCGATCTGCGGCAGCGGTAGGTGTCCGCTTCGTAGGCGGTTGGTCGAATGGCTGCGCGAGAAGGGCTACCTGCCGAAGTGAGCACATTGGAGCCGCTCTTGACGGCCGATGAGGTCGCCCAAATGTGCAACGTCTCCAAGCGATGGATTCAGGCGCAAGCCGCTGCGAACATGATTCCCGGTGCGATCAGGCTAGGCAGGCTGTGGCGATTTCGTAGGAGTGGCATCGAACAGTGGCTGGCCGATAAGGAACGCTCGGCCGCTCCATCTCCGAGAGGCTGGGGAACGTGCCCCGTGGAGGCCAGGTTGCCGGCGCCGAGCATCGCCGAAGCCTACGAACGAGCGCTAAGGCCGACGCAGCCTTCATCCAAGTCACCGTTCCATGCAAGAGATGCCGCAGAAGCCTGCGAACGGTTTCTCCGTCTGAAGCCCAAAGCTAAGGGTGGACGAAGCAAGCCGGCCGCCCAGCAGCAGCCGGCGGAGAAGGCGAAGGGGTAGCGCTACCGCTTACAAGGCGGTTGCTCGGCGGCACGCGGCGGGACGCCGTGCTGTTCAGCGTTGGGGCCAATGCGGCCCATGGCCTCCCCAGGACGCGTGAGGACAAGCGTCGGGCTGTCCTGACGCTGCTCGGCGACGCCGAGTGGTCAAAGTGGTCGGATCGGGAAATCGCCCGGCAGTGTGGCGTTGCGCATAGCTTTGTCGGGTCGCTGCGCCCGACCGATACTGGACGCGAAATCCAGTATGCCGAGCGCACCTTCACCCACCCGAAGACAGGCGCGCCGGCCCAGATGCGCACCGGCGGCATCAACGGCAATCGCCGATCAGAGCCCCCGGCCGATCCAGCGAAGCACGCGCCCATCCCGCGCCCTTACCCGAATGCCGAACCCGTCCGCTCGACGGTAGGCGAATCTCTCCGCACCGCGCCGGCGGGGCCGACGCCGCTGCAGCAGCGCCACATCGGGCTCGCGCTCGACGGGCTCGACCGGCTGCTGGCGGCCTCCGAGTTCTGGCCGAACGCCGTCGATGCCGTGCTGGCCCTGGCCGAATACCCGGCCGCCGCACGGAAGCTTCCGATTGTCCTGGAGTGGCTGGCCCGGCTGAGCAACGCCGCCCACGAGATGCAGGCCGAGTGCCTGCTGCTGGAGGTGATGGCCGAGGCCCGCATCGCCAGGGAGTACGACGCGGCGCAGGATCGGGGAGAGGTGGCGCGGAAGGAAGATGGGCGGCCAATAAGTACCCGCGATCCGGGGGCTTTCGTGGCCGAACAGACGCCGGCACCCAAGCCCAAGCTCTCCGAACTCGGCCTCGACAGCCGCCGCCTGTCCGAATGGCCCAGGGCCGCCGAGGCCGGCGAGGATGTCGTCAGGCAGGCGGCGCTCGTCACGTCGTACAACCTCATGCGCAGGGATCTGTCGCTCGAGGACCGGGCACTCGGGGCAGGACGGCTGGCGAATCTCGACCACGGATCGAATCGGTTCGAGGCGAAGGTAGATAGCGCTACAGAGCCATCTACCGCGAAGCCCCGCCCGTCTCCCTCGACGAGGCCGCCAGGATATTCGGCGTGTCGCCGGGCAGCGCCAAGCGCAGGCCAACGCCGCTTGCGAAACGATCACCGGCCGTGACGTCCGACAGGGGCAGACTCGCGATTGGTGCCGGAAGCTATGCCCCGTTTCGAACCGGCCTCCGCTGCAACCGCCGCGATCATGCACAACAGAGCCAGCGTGGCGATCAGCGTCTTCATCGGACAGCTTCCCGAACAAGGCGGATGGCTCCTTGCCACCGACGGGCATGCTGCCGCCGATCTGTATCAGGCCCATGCTGTCGCTGTTTCAGAAATGCCATGGGCCCCACATGCCCCATTCCGGCCCCTCAGAGCCCCGTACAGCGCCTTCGGCCGTTTCCTGCCGCCATCCTGCTGCCAAAGCCCCGAACGCGTCCCGGGGCTCCTGGGCGGCCCAGCGCGGGGCCCATCGCACCACCTTCCCAGCTTCGCCGCCTCGCGCTCGGTGTCGGCGCCCGACCTCGGATTCCTCTCGGCTTGTGAGCTGGCTCACAGTCCCTGTCGCGCGACCGGCCACACTGCGCCCCACCAAAGGGGAGCGAAGCCGATGACCAGCCAGTTGCTTCAGCCTGACGAGATCATGGACCAGCCGGAGCTGGCGGTTGGCTCGAACCGGCTGGGTCAGGCGCTCATGGGATGGTGCGTGCTGGCCAGTGTGCTGGTGATGTTTGCGGTCTTCTGAGTCCTCCTAGCTCGCCTTCACCGTCAACCTCGGCTCTCGTCCGATCACCCGCTCCATGGAGCGGCCCCTCTCCAGATCCTCGCGGGTCTTTGCCGAGCGCGTGCAGAAAGAGGTCGAGCTCGGCCTCGGATCTGTCGTGGACCATGCGTTCCAGCTCGGGCTTGGCCAGCTCCATGAGCCGCCCGCGGGACCGGCTGCGAAGAGAACTTCGACCGGTTCGACGAAGCGCTGCGGAAGGTGACGAAGGCGAAGCCGGTCTCAAGCGACAAATTGCCTAGCGCCAAGGATCGCCCGGCGGTGGCGAGAACGGCGAGACCAGTCCAAGGCGGCGATCAAAGTTAGCCACCATTTTCGGGGATAGGGTGTCGTATTGGTCGAGGCCAACCTCGGTCACTGACCTGCCCGACGGCGCGACGATGCGTATACATGAGAACATGCGCCCATTCTCATGCAGAACAATGAACCGAGCCTGACAGCCCTGCTTTTGTGCCCACCCGAGATATTCCAACAGGGTTGGCCAGCCGCACGAACCGCCAAGCTCGCCGAGCCTCGGCGTTACCATGGGCTTAGGCGGCGATGCCCATGCTCACATCGATGTGCGCGCGCCCATTCGGAACCTGCAATTCGACAGCTGGGCGCTGTGACGCATTCGCCCACATCTCTTCAAATTGCCTCGGCGCCCTATCGATGCCAGCAAACGGCACGCCAGAATCCGTCAGTGTCTGTTCATATTCAAAGCGGATTGTCGCGAGGAGGCGAGCCTTAGCCTCGTTCACGGTATTGGCTTGGGCGCAGATGTCGTATTCCAGGCATTGAGCGACCCACACGTCGCCCTCCTGGAAAACAACAGCCCTAACAGCCGCAACGTTGCTCACCGCCTCTCTCCGCCCACGACGACGAGTGATAGCGCTCGCCCCCAAAAAGGAACGTTCCAACCTTCTGTTGGTGCCCCACCTGAGCGCCGTACGGCGCCGCCAGCCAGCCATGGTCTCCCTCTCCATTCTTGATTCGATTCGTTCATGACCGGTGAAGAGATGATCACGCCTTTTCGGCCCCTTGGCAACCCCCAGCTTTGTGCACCGCAATATGCAAAACCGCTCCTTTTTGCTGGCACAATGCTAGGCATGGGCCGATTTCGGGAATATGTCTAGCTTGAATTCTACCATAAAGAGAGAACGAGCGGCGGCCTTTTGTTAAGAGCTGGGTACGTCACCGGATAATCACCCAATTTTTGGCTGGCCCGGAAACACTCCACAGCGCGGAGTGACACGGCCCCCGGGCAAGAACGTGAGATAGGCACGAACGGGCGAAAGGGCTTCGGCCCCGTGCAATCGCGGCAAGGCGACGCGTAGGCTCCCACCTTACGGGAGCGTCCCTTTTGGACCAAACAGCCGGGCTTCCTATCCGGTCCAGGCTGTTCAAACTGTCCGCTCACCACCGGCGAGCGGTCTTCACCAGCCATCCTCGGCGCACGCACTCCTCGATGTGCTCGTGGCTCAGGCGCGACATGTCGGGCCAGCCGAGCCGCCGTACCTCGACCTGCATCTCCTCGTCGGACATCGCCCGCAGTTCTTCCGCCGTCACCCAGCGCCGGCGTTCGGGCTCATGTCGGAGCGGCGGGAATCCAGGGCTTGCGGTCTCCATGTGCTCTCCATCCACTCGGTGATCACCGGGCCGCCGCGGATGGCTTTCGCTACGCTCACCCGATCAAGGCCTTGGCCTCTCCGATCAGGACAGTGCCCGCAGCCTACAGCACTGAATGTGGCCCGCCGGACCGCTGCAGCGGCACGACGTTGGCCCCACGGCCGACGTGCTGGACCTCGAGGAGCCGGCGTTCCAGCGTGTGGCCGTCCTGGGTGTCGACCATGGCCTCGTGAGCGGTCACCATCTGGAAGAACCGCCGCAGCGCTTCCAGCGCGGCCGGGCCGTCGATCGGCACCTCGCAGGCCGCGGCGACCAGGCGGGCGACCATCTCGCGCCGCTTGGTGATCTGGAACGCCCGAAGACGCATCTCCTCGGCCGGGCCCGAGAGCATCGCCCGCAGCTCACGATCGAGCCCGTAGGCGAAGTGTTCGTTCAGCCACTTCTCGCCGATCGCCATGATGCGCTCGGCCGAGGTCGGCGGCGCGTCGGATGCCCTGTCGCTCACCAATGCCAGCATCGATCGACCTCCTATGGTGCCGGCGCGCGGTCGGGCTCGGCCCGTCCTGGCCGCCACCAGTAGCGCTGGCCGTAGTTGCGGAGCCTGTCGCGTTCGAGCGTCGCCATGCGGCGCATGGCCTTGGGATCGGTCATCCGGGCGAGCTGGTCGAGCACCAGTCGCTCGTAGGCCAGCCGGGCGTACCAGATCGTGCCGCCCGGCGTGTACTGGCGGGCAAGGCGCAGCAGCTCGGGCGAGAGGTCGTCGCCGCGGCTGGTCGCGACCTTCTGGCCGGAGCGCAACAGGGTCCCGCCCAGGCCGACGACGGAGCCGCTCAGCGTTTCGGCGAAGCCGCCGCCGAAGCGGTTGTAGTCCTGGAACACGAAGTCGCCGAACAGCCCGAGCCCGCCGCCCTGCAGCACCGACTGCAGCCAGAAGCGGGGATCCTGCATCGACATCGGATCGCGGCCCTTGCCGACCTCGCGCATCTGGAACGAGGCCGCACCGGCCAGGGTCGAGCTGACCAGGAACGCCGCCAGGTAGCCGCCGCCATAGGCCCAGCGCCCGCTCATCGCCTCGACGACGCCCCGGCGGAGGTGGGTCATCATGATGGTGATCGGGAAGGATTTATACATCGCCGCCGAGCGCAGCAGCTCGCCCTTCAGGCTGCCGGGCTGGACATCACCGATGAAGGCCGAGCGGCCGCGCAGGCTGGCGGTGGGGACCGCGAAGTCGGTCTCGGTCTGGATCATCTCCAGCATCCGCGTCGCCAGCTCGCGGGCGCGGCTCGGGGCGAGGCCCTGCAGCTCCTCGATCTCCTCCGGCCGCAGGAAGCGGACGCCGTCATGCTCGTGGAGCCTGGCCGAGCGGATGCTGTCCCAGGCTCCCTCGCCGATCCCATAGCGGCCGAGCGTGTTGCGCAGCGGCGTCGGCAGGGCATCGAAGGGCTTGGCCGCGTGATCGGCCAGCGTGGACATGAACTCCATGCCGAAGGCCCAGCGGCCGGCCTGGGTCCAGGGGCTCAGCAGCGTCGCCCGCAGCACGCCGTCGGCGAGCCGCCGCGACAGCTCCGGCCCCGTCACCTCGCCGACATAGCGTGCCTGGCCGGATGCCACGGCCGACCAGTCCTCGGCGATCAGCCCCGCCCTGATGGCGAGGCGCCGGTCGGCCTCGGAACCGGGCAGGAACAGCTTCAGGACCCGCCCCAGCGTGCGGGTCACCGGCAGGCCGGCATGCTTGGCGGCGATCGTCTGTGTCGCGGTATCGCCCGGCAGCGCCGCCAGGAAGGCCGAGCCGAGCTGTGCCGAGGTCAGGACGTTGCGCAGGCCCTGGAAGCCGCGGGCAACCCTGCCGTCGACCGGCCGGTTGGCGCTGCCGATGTAGTGCGCCCACAGGTCCCAGGCCTGGCTGATCCGCTTGTTGGCACGGTTGGCCGCCGCCTCGTCGCCCGAGGCCTGCTTGCGGATCGCCTGCTCCATCCAGCGCAGGCTGGCCGTGGGGTTCGGACCCAACACCTCCATGGCGGCGATCTCGCGGGCCTGGACGTCGAGGTGCGCCATCATGGTGGAGAACACGTCGGCGTCGCCGAAGCGCGCATGCACCCGCTCCCAGGCTGCGCCGTCCTTGAGCGCCAGGAACCGGCTGTCGGTGTGGCGGGCGGCGATCGAGCGGCCGCCGGCGACGCCACTCGGCGTGATCTTGTTCCAGCCCTCGTGCGTGATGGTCTCGAAGACGTTGCGCAGCGCCACCTCGAGCGCCTCGTCGGAGAACGGCAGGCCCGTCCGCTCGTCGATCATCGCCACCCGGTCCAGCTCCGGCAGCACGGCGTCGCGCCAGCCACGGTAGCCGGCACGACGAACCGCCTCGGCATTCCAGGCCTGCGGCAGGCCCCATTTCTCGCGCTTCGCTGTGGCGCCGCCGGCGGCGTTGCGGCGCTGGCGCAGCTCCTCGGCGGTGTCGAGCCAGGCCTTAGCCAGCTCCTTGGCCGCGGCGTCGCCGGTCTCGTCGCCATAGGCCTCGCGGACGACGTTGCTCAGCAGGGCGCGGTTGCGGGTCCGGCCCAGCAGGTCGCGCTTGAAGGTCGACAGGAACTTGTCGAGCCGCCGGTGCGCCATGCCCAGCACGGCCTTGCGGCGCTGCTCGGCCGAGGAGAACCGGGCGGTCTCGTCGGTGTCGATGTGCGCCGTCATGGCGAAGGCCATGTCGTTCCGGCCGCGGGCGTTGCGGTAGGTCCGCAGGTTGTGGGCTATCTCGGCCGATGCCTTGGCCTGCAGGAGCTGGCGCCGGATGCGCTCGACCGTCGCGGCCTTCACCTGCTCCAGCGTCTCGCGCCGGGCGCGCCGCGACGCCTCGCCGGGACCCATGCTGCCGCGGTAGCGGGCTTCCAGCTCGTCGAACAGGCCGAGGGCCTCGCGGGCGCGGTCGGGGTCCAGCTCACCGCCCTCGACCGCCCGGCCGATGCAATCACGGAGCGACACGGCAGATGGTCTCCAGGGCTGCGGCGAACTCGCTGTCGGCATCGATCGAGGCCTGCAGCTCCTCGCGGGTCATCGTCACGGCGCGCAACGTGCCGTCCTCGTCCACCACCTCGCCGACCGGGATGGTGTCGAGACCGGCATCCAGGAGGCTCGGCTGGCCCGGCTCGGCACGGCCGAACAGGCCGCCGTCCATCACCTGCTGCGGCACCCGGGGCCGGGCACCGCCCTCGGAGTCGCGGGCGGCCATGGCCTGATGGGCGCTGCGCTCCGTTCCGGGCAGGACATGTTGCGGCAGCCCCTCGGCGCCGGGCTCGGTGGCTCTCGCTGCCGAGGCCTCCGGGAACAGCTCCTCGAGCAGGTCCCTGATCTGCTCGACCTGGCCCTTGCCGGCCTGGCCCTTGCCGCCCGGCTCGTCGAACCGCGCTACCTCGTCGGCGGCGCCCTGGTCGGCAACTGCTGCCGCATCTTCATCTGCAAGCCCCAGAGCGCGCTCGCCTCGGCCAGCCTGTAGCCGAGCGACATCGCCATCCGCAGCCGCTCGTCGGACAGCCTCGGCGACCCTTGCGGCGGCGCGGCCGAGCTCGCCGGTGTCGCGGTACTCGCGGGCGGCGGCGTTGAGGGCGTCGCTGACCGGGCCAACGCTGTGGGCGAGGCGCTGGAGGAGGGCGAGGGCTCGATCATCGGCGGCCTTTCGGACAGCGTTGGCGTCGGTGGCAAGGACGTTGCCTTCACCTTCGATCCGGCCGCTCTCGCCGGCAAGGGTGGCGAAGACGGCACGGTCCTTGCGGAGATCCTTCAGGCTGCGGTCGAGCACCCTGGCGCGTTCGGCATAGAGACTCGCCACCACCTCTTCCTCGCCGAACAGGCCGACCTGCTTCTCGCGCGTCACCCCGGCCATCAAGGCCTGGCGGACCATCGCCTCGGCCTGGGTGGCGTTGGCGGGCTCGGCCCTGGCCAGCAGGCCCAGGACCGACGGCTGGGCCTCTGCCGGCACCAGCTCGCCGACCAGCGCGGCGTAGCGGGCCGGCACCAGCTCGTTCACCACCATGCCAAAGGCGGGGTCGCTCAGCTTCACCAGCCCCTGCGCCTGGCGGACCAGCTCGGAGCGCGGCGGCAGCTCGGCCATGCGCTCCGGCGCCACGCGCAGCACCTTGGCGGCATCGAGCGCCGTGCCCGTGCCCTCGGCGATGTTCTTCATCGCCGCCACGACCCGCAGCGTCTCGGCGTCCCAGCCGTCGGCCTCGCGGAACAGCAGGCCGTAGAGCGGCGGCGGCTCCGCCTGCCGCCGGGCCAGACCGAGGCGCTGGTGACCGTCGGCGATGAAGCGGCTGCCGTCGGCCCGCTCCCACACCAGCACCTGGCCGGCCTTGGCCTGGTCCCAGGCATCGATTCCGGCCAGCCGGTCGCTCACGCCCTCGGCATCGCCGCCGGCCTTGAACTGGAACGTCTCGGCGTCGACCTGCAACTCGTCTGGCCGGAAGCGATGGACGACGCCGTCGAGGCTGTCGGGTGCGATGGCCGGATTGAGCGGCCGGTCAGGCACGGCTGCCGCGGTGCCGCGATCCAGCGCGTCGATGGCGGCCGACAGGCGCTCGACATGCTCGGCGCGGCCGCGCGGCGTGTCGATCAGCGGCGAGCTGTCGGCGATGTCCTCGGCCCGCTCCAGGGCCTCGCGGGCGGCGCGCTGCTCCGGCGTCGGCTGCGCCACCTGCCGGTCGAACAGACGCCCGATCTGCCGGCCGGAGAGACGGGCAAGGGCCTGACCACCCGCGACGGCACCGCCGCCCGCCGCGCCGAAGGCCGCGCCCAGCAGCGCCTCCTCACCGATCGGGGGCATCTCGACGCCGAGGGTCTCGGCGAGAGCGCCACGCTGCGGCCGGGTGGCGACGTTGGATGCCGCGCCCAGCAGCGCCTCGGTGACGATGATCCGCGCCGCACCAGATCCTGCCGGCGCGCCCAGGAGCATGGAGAGCTGGTTGGTCGGATCGGCCATGGCACCGCCGGCGCGGCCGACGAACGAGCCGATCGTGCCGGCCACACCGGCCCGGCCCTCCAGGTCCTCGGCCAGGCGCTGCGAGGCCCGCATGCTGTCGAGCACGCTGCCCTCCAGGTCCTCGCGCGACCGGGGAACGCCGGGCATCTGGGCCCGGCGCTTCTCCAGCTCGCGCCAGACCTCGCCCAGCACCCGTTCCTGCGCCGCGGGGTCGACCTGGGCATCGCCGCCCATGTCGTAGGGGTTGCCGAGGCGCACGCCGGGCTGGCGGTTCAGCTCCTCGACCAGCGGCTGGTAGGCGTCGCGCAGCAGTCGGTTCCGGTCGGCGAGGTCGTTGGCAGCCTCGGCCGCGAAGCCCGCCGCCATCGAGGCGCCGAAGCCGGAGCGCTCATAGCCGGTCTCCTCCGGCAGCAGCCGGCCGAGCATGCTGGCCGCACCGGGGAACAGCCGCGGGTCGTTCACGGGGTCGGCTCCGTCAGGCGGCCGAGATCGAGGACGAACGGCCCGCCGTCGGGGCCGCCCCCGGCGTACTCGCGCACTGAGCCGCGCTGCTGCAGGTTCACGAGGTAGAGGCCATCGCCGACGGCCTCCAGGTAGGCGTCCTCGAGCACGGCGGTCGGCAGCGGCTTGCCGTTGCGGCCGAGCGGCATATCGCCGGACAGCGAGCCGACGCGCCACATCTCGGGCGTCATGGTCTCCAGCAGGGATTCGACCCGGTCGGCCGTGATGCCGCGCGGCAGCAGCGTGAGCTGGCCGTTGACCTCGTCGACCTCGCCGCCGAGGGCATCGCGGATGGCCTGGTCGTAACGCCTGGCATCGAAGGCGCCGCCGGCGCCGGAACGGGCCGAGCGCGCCAGATAGAGCCGGTCGGCGACCGCCACGACCTGCGAGCGCAGCTCGGCTATCTCGGGGCCGAGGACCTGCCCGAGGGTGCCGTCGGCCATCCAGGCGCGGTCGGTGCGCGTCGCTTCGATGACGGTCTCCGCATCGCCGGTCTTGATCATGTCCTGGCCGACCAGGACGTCGCGCAGCGTGCCGATGTCCGTGCCGTGGGCAGCGAGGCGCCCGACCTGCGCCAGCACCGGCGTCTTCGGAGCGAGGCGCTCGAACAGAGCCGGCGCGGTTTCGCCAAGGCCGGTGTCGAGCGCGTCGATCCGTGCCAGGCGGTCGTCGACCGAGCCGACGTCCAGCGCCTGCGCGACCGCATCCTCCTCGGGCTTGGTCAGCGGCGACACCGGCTGGCCGGTCCACTGCGCCGCCTGGTCGGCGAGGACCCGCCGGGCGCCGAAGCTGCCGGCCGACCAGTCGAGGGCCGGGAGGCCAATGCCGGCCTGCGCCACGTAGGCAGCGAGCGGGTCCTTGGCCACCGCCTCCCGGACGCTCGCCGTGGCGGCGCCGAGCCGCGCATAGGTCGCGGCCTCGCCGACCGTCGGCAGGCCGCCGCCATAACGCTGCCCCTGCGCCTCATGCAGGCGCTCGGCGTAGGCGGTGGCATGTTCGGGCGTGTCGAAGATCCCGAGATGGCGGCCGCCCTGGCGGTAGGCCTCGATGGCCTGCTGATCGGTCAACAGCCGGCCATCGTCGTCGACCGTCGGCAGCAGCACCTCGCGGCCATCGATCTCGGCCGACATGCTGCGCACCGTGCTGATCGTGCCGTCGGCGTTCTCGACCACGGGCCGGTTCGACAGGTCGATGTTGCCCGGCTCCAGCAGGCCCGCGGGCTTCGTCGGCGGCTGGATTTCCTGTCCACCCTCGACCCGCCGGCGCATCGCCTCCAGCTGCTGCAACTGCGCCGGCAGCGGCTGGGCAACGAAGGCCCGCGCCTCCTGCTGGCCCTCGCGGGCCGCGGCGATGCGGGCGGCGAGCGGCGTGCCCCTGGCGGCTCGTGCCAGGTCGTTCAGCCCCGCCGGCTCGATGCCGCGGGCGAGAAGCTCGCGCATCGGCTCGAACTCGCGGTCCAGCGCATCGAGATGGGCGAGGTACTTCCGCTCGACGTGCTGCTGTCCCGCCCGCAGGCTCGGGGTGTCGGGCGCCGTGACCTCCGGCCTGGAACGCTCGAGGAAGCCCTCCGCATAGGCTCGGGTCTTCGGCCCAGGGATCCGCTCGGCCCACTGCTCCGGCGTGATCTGCCCTGTCCGCGGATCGCCGAGCTCGCCGAGCCAGCGGTCCACGTTGCCCTCGCCGGCGTGGTAGGCGGCCGCAGCCAGCACCGGGGCGCCGGCATAGCGGCGCCGCAGAATGCTCCAGTGCGCGGCAGCCAGCGCCGTCGCCTTGTCGTCGTTGGCCTGCAGCCAGGCGGTGAGGTCCTGGTCGCTCATCGCCGCGACGTCGGTCCAGCCCAGGTCGCGGGCCCGGTCGCGGGCGGTATCGGGCAGAATCTGGCCGCGGCCCACCGCCTGGGTCGTCTTGGTCGAGCCGTCGGCCGTCGTGATCTCGACCTGCGGGCCGAGCAGGCCCGGCCGGTTGCCGGTCTCCAGGTTGAGGATGACGCTGAAGTCGTCGCCGACACCGAACGCACGCGCAGCACCCACCGGGTCGCGGGTGGCGAAGCTGTCGGCTTCCAGCGCGAACTGCTCCCGTTGCAGCCTCAGCGCCTCGTTGCGCCGCTTCTCGATCTCGGCCGTGGCCTGGTCGAGCGCCCGCAGCTTGAAGGCCGGCGACACGCGGCTGTCCCAGGCCCCACCCTGCAGGGCGGCCAGCGTGCCCTCGGGATCGGCCTGCAGGCCGCCGGCCACCGCCGCCTGCGCCAGGTTCTGCCCGTAGCTGCGCCGCAGCTCGTCCAGCTCCTGCCGCGGAATGTCCGGCGCGTGGAGGGAGACGGTGTCGTCGAGCTGGGAATCGAGATCGGCGAACTGCTCGGGGTGGCCGAGCGCGACGTTGCCGAGGCGCTGCGCCGCGGTGTCGAGATTGGCCTTGCGGAGATCGCGGCCGGACTCGTGCTCGAAGGTCGACGCCTTGTCCCACAGCCGGTCGAGGTGGCTCTGGGCGCGGCTGCGGAGCGATGCCGCGGCGAGGCCGTTGATGCCTCCCGGCGCCGCCTTGGTCCGCCGCTTCAGGTCCGCCTCCAGCTTCGCCGTGAAGGCCTTGGTGAAGCCCTTGGCCCCCGGCTCAGCCTTGAGACGATCGGCGTCGTAGACCTCGTTCCAGGACTGGGCGATCTCGCTTTCCTGGTCTGCGACGAAGTCGCCGACTTCCGCGGTGCGGACCCGCTCGACCTCCTTGGCCGCGATGGTGCTGACCGTGTCGGCGAGATGTTCGACCGCCTGACCGACCCCGCCGAAATCCGCCATATCGGCGCGTGGAACGCCGGCCTGAGGCGCGACGACGCCAGCCTGGTAGGTCGGGAGGGTGACGGCCATCACGCGGCCTCGGGTGCAGAGGAGGGATCGGCAGCACGCGGAGCCGGCGGCGTGTTGTCGACCACCAGCCGCAACGCAGGCCGCGCCTGGACGGACGGCGTCACGGACCTGTCGGGTGCCATCAGGCCGGGAGGCCTGGCACAGGCGAGGAGGGAAAGCGGCGAGCGAGCGCCCATCAGGCTGCCGCCTCGACAGCGATCGGCGGTGCCGCCGTCATCGTGCCGTGCGGCGCGACGAGCACACCGAACGGCACGCCCAGGCGGCGCTGCCTCTCTGGCCCGAGGGTTCGCTCGGGTGAGTAGTCGATAGCACGGACGCGGCGGACCTTCCGCTCCACGCCGGGGATGCGCTTCTCGGGTGGCAGGTGCTGCGTGTCGCCGAACACCTGCTTCGGCTCGTTCAAGATGATGCCGGTGACCACCAGCAGGGCCGTCTCCACCTGATCCGACTGATAGCCACAGGTCACATCGAGCCGGTCGAGCACATCGAGAACAGTGCACATCGGGTCGAAGTATCCAGGGGCCAGGACAACGGCGAGGGGATCGCTGGTGATCAGCTCCCACGACCGGATACGCGCACTCTCCGCGATCAGCGCCATGTCCTGGCGGCTGACCTTCTTCGGCTGATTCGGTGTCTGGGACATGATGATGACTTTCAGTCGAGGGGGATGTTCTGAATGGGGGCGTCGGCATAGTCGACGACCACGACGAGCCGGCGCGCCTCGGCCAGGCTCGGGTCGGCGGCGAGCTGGCGGGCGATCTCGGCGTCCTCGTCGGCCCCATAGGGCACGGTCAGCACGCCGAACTCGGGCCGCTGCGGCAGCAGGCGCTGCTCCAGGCCGACGATGCGGCGTTCCAGCTCACGCATGGCGGACTCCTTCGGCGGCGATGGCGGCGTCGAGGCTCGCGGCCAGCTCGGCACGGATGTCGGCATCGACCAAGACGGCGGCGGCGAGTTCGGCCCCGCCTGCCTTCGTCAGCAGCTCGGTGATCCGGGCATCCAGATCGGCATCGGAAATCGCGCGGATCGGCACCACCGAGGCGGCCTCCAGCCGAGTGATGCGGACAGCGAGGCGGGTCAGCACGGCGATGCCTCCGGTGCCGGCGCCAGCAGCATGGTGAGGGCCTCGATCAGGCGGAGCCTGGTGGGCCGGTCCTCGTGCACGAGCCGGTCGAGCGCCAGCCGCGGCCGCGGCACGGTCGCGGCGTCCGGCCGGCCGACCGCATCGAGGATCACGCGGGCCTGCCCTTCGTCGAGATAGGGAAACGGCTCGGCCGGCCGGTGCCCTTCCAGCCGGACGACGCGGGCCTCCAGCCGGCTACTCATGGGCAGTGGTCTCCTGGTCCATCGCCGCCAGCAGGTCCACCAGCGGTCCGCCCGCATCGGGATCGAGGGGCTCGCCGTCGAGCGAGCGCAGCAGGTCGGCCAGCGTGACCCGCCGCGCGGCTCGGCGCTGTTCGAGCCGAGTGATCCGGGTTCGCAGGGTGCCGGTCATTTCTTGCCTCCGATGACCCGTTCGAGTTCCGCGACCCGCGCCTCGAGGTCGCCTGCTTCGAGCGCGGAGCGCAGGATCGCCAGGATGGTGGCCAGCTTGCTCGCATCGCCCACCGTGACCTCCCCCCGCCGCGCTTCGCGGTAGAGCCGGCCAAGCTCCGCCACCACGCCGCCCAACGTGTTGAGCTTTGGGCATCGGGGGCCGCGCGGACGGCGGGGATTGCCGGACAAAGGCTTGGACCTCACGAACTGTGGCGCGGAGCAGACCATAAGGGGGTTTCAAGCCCCGTAGGTGTCGGGCTCCGGAGCCTGAAAACCACCCCATCGCGTCAACCGTGGGCATTGGGATCGAGCCCGTTCCGGCGAGCGAAGAGCGCTCGCAAACGGTTCTGCACATGAGCTTCGGCGTAGCTGGGCCGGCCATAGTGCTGGTTCATGATCTCCCGGATTTCCTTGTCGAGCTGGTCGGCCAGCGAGGCCGTCGGCATGGCGTGGGCTGCCGTCGCGATCGACCGGCCGAGATGCGCCATGGCTTTCAGCACCGCCGGGTGGTCAAACCCGAACCCGGCATCGGCAAGGGCGGAGCGGACGTCCTCCGGCAGGCTCTGCTCGGCGCGACCTGCGAAGTAGGCCTGGCGG
>DAOLFG010000089.1:0-19363 GCA_035326425.1 Geminicoccus sp.
GAGATCCGGGCGATGTATCAGCGCCTGCCGCCCGAGCGGCTGGTGGCGATGTGCAGCAAGCCGCCGCGCGGCATGGAGAAGCTGTTCGCCATCCTCGGCGAGGAGATCGGCGTCAAGCCGGCCAAGCCGCAGGGGCCGTAGGGAGCGGCGAGGCCGTGGAATCCGTCGGCTGGACCGCCATCCCGGACTTGCCAATGGCATTGCGACGCGGTTCGTTCGCCCGGCTTCGAGGGCGGGAGAGGCGCGTCATGCGGTGGCAGCGGAAACATGCTTGGCTTGCGGCGATCGGTCTGGCCGTCTCGTTGGGCGGCTGTGAAAGTCTGGGCAGGGGCGTGGCACAGGCCGTGCTCGCCGGCAGCGGCGAGGCGGGTCCGGATACGCGCATGTGCGAGGGCGAAGGCGTGCCTGTCGGAGGCATCGAGCCGTTGCTCGCGAAGCTGGACGACCTGCCGCCGATCATCGAGGGCGATACGGCCCGTCCGCAGGTCAAGGTGGTCTACGTCCACGGCATCGGCACGCACGAGGTCGGCCACGGAGCGGCGCTGGTCAACAACCTCTCGAGGTCGCTCGGCCTCGATGTCCGCGCACCGCGCACCAAGCGGATCGTGCTCAGCTCGCCGGCCTTCGAGGACGAGCCGCTGGGCGAGATCAACATGACCCGGCTGAGCGACCACAACCGCCGCCGCGACCTGATCTTCTACGAGCTGACCTGGTCGGTGATCACCCAGCCGGCCAAGGACAACCTGGCCTTCGACCGGTCGGATCTCTACCGCGAGCGCCGTGCCAGCCTGAACCAGGCCATGCGCGCCTTCGTCAACGACGTCGCCCCGGACCCGATCGCCTATGCCGGCGCCAAGCGCCAGCAGATCCTGACCGCCGTCGGGCAGACCATGTGCTGGGCACTGAGCAAGAGCTGGAGCGAGCTGCCCGCCGAGATGGTCGACCAGAGCTGCCAGCCGGGCATGCCCGGCTTCGGCTCGCGCGTCAGCATCGACGAGCTGGCCTTCATCACCCATAGCCTCGGCAGCCGTGCCACGCTCGATGGCCTCGAGCGCATCGCCCGCGGGTTGCCCAACGTCGATCACCGCTACGATCCTGTGGCCAATGCCCTGCGGACTCGCGACATCCAGGTCTTCATGCTGTCGAACCAGCTGCCCTTGCTCGAGGCCGGCGAGGAGCCGCAGGACACCATAGGTACCGCTGCCGACTTCTGCGGCCCCTCGGCGACGCGTGGCAACGAGCGTTTCGTCAACAGCCTGAGCGCGGTCGCCTTCAGCGATCCGAACGATCTGATGAGCTATCCCGTGCCGCTCGACTGGGCGGAGAAGTACATCGACCCGCGCCCGTGCCCGAAGCTGACCAACATCGACATCAATGTCGCCAAGGTCAGCTCGGTGCTGGGCGTCGGCGATGCCGCCAATCCGCTGTCGGCCCACACCGGCTACGCGTCCGACGAGCGCGTCGGCGGCATCCTCGCCCGCGGCATCGGCCATCCCGCCGTCGCGCCGATCGTGAACGAGCGCTGCGCCTGGCGGTCGACCGACGATGCGCTGATGCGTTGACCGGCCGGCGTTGCGAAATCTCAACGACGCCGATGCCGCCAGACGTCATGTTGGCCGGCCATGCGGGGATATCTGCTGCGGCATTGGCGGGGGGAGATGTCCCTCACCCGGAGCTTCTGGATCAACCACGAGCTATTGGGACTCGTGGCGTGGCTGCTGTTCAGCCTCGGGCCGGCGGACGAGGAAAGCAGCATCCTGGCCGACCTGGGCTGGTTCTGGCTGCCCATGCCCTTCCTCGCCGCCATGTCGGTCTGGCAGGTGGTGGGCACCTGGCGCAGCGCCCGGCGTACCGTGCGCGAGCGCGGCAGATGGTTCTGGCCGCGCCTCGCCCAGTCTTGGCTGGTCGTCGGCGTTGCGGGACTCCTGGGCGCGGCCTCGCTGCAGACCATGGCCTCGGTCCAGCTGGTCGAAGCCCTGCTCGATCCCGGGCTCAACGAGTTCCATCTGATCGCCGACGAGGTCGAGGGAGCCTTGATTTTCCATGGCGCCCTGTCCGACCGCGCCGCCGACCGGCTCACCGCCGTCATCGGGGATGGCCGCTATTCCGTGCTTCACATTGACAGCCATGGCGGACTGCTGGGACCCGCCAAGCGGATCGCCCGCGAGATCCGCCAGCACGGCACCAAGGTGGTGGTGCAGGATCAGTGCATCTCGGCCTGCGTCTACCTGCTGGCGGCGTCGAGGTTCGGCACCATCCGGCCGGACTCCGACGTGGTCTTTCATCAGCTGCAGCCGGTCGTCACCCTGTTCGCCTCATACCAGCCGGGCTTCCCGGTGGCGGACGAGGATTTCCTGCGGGAGTTGGGCGTGAAGCCGGCGACCTACTGTCCGCTCGACCGCCGCGCCTTCTGGCAGCCCACGCTGCGCCAGATGGCCAACGGCCGGCTGATCGCCTTCGTCATCGATCCCGACACCGGCCGGCAGACGCCGGCCTATGTCTGGTGCCTCGACCACGCCGAGGCCTGCGATGCCCCGCGCTGGGCGCCGACGGACTAGGCTCGGCGCCGGGTCTCGGTCGATTTGGCCCGGGTCTTGGTCGACTTGGCATCGTCGGGCGCACCGGCGCCGGTGCTGCCGCCATAGGCCGGCGGGTCGCTGGCGGGAAAGCTCTCGTCGAGCGCCTCGTCGACCTTGCGCTCGCTCGGCGGCTTTTGCGGCACGGTCCCGCCGGCGGGCTTCTTCACCGGATCGGGGTGGTTCGGCATCGGGATCCTCCAGGGTGGGGTATTCTCCCGGAACGTCCGGGCGGCCGAATGGCTCCCCGGCGATCAGGGCCCTCCGGTCCTGGCTCCCCGCGCGGCACGGCGGTCCTCGCTGACCTCCTGGCGAATTGTCGCCGCCATCGCCGCCTCGGCGGCGGCCCCGGCCTCGAGCGGGCTCTGCCGGCCGCCGGCGCGGGCGGCATCGGCCCGCGCGAACTCGGCCAGCTCCGCCCCCAGCTCCTCGAGCTCGCGGCCGCCGGCCATCATGGACAGCAGCTCCTCGCGGCTGATCGCGCCCTTGGCGTGGGTGCCGAGCGTCCGGCCGCGGTTGAGCACGGTGAACACGTCGCCCACCGCCCAGGCATGGTGGACGTTGTGGGTGATGAAGATGACGCCCAGCTGCCGCGCCCGCGCCTGGGCGACGTAGCGCAGCACCACCGAGGCCTGCTTGACGCCCAAGGCCGAGGTCGGCTCGTCGAGGATCAGCACCTTGGCGCCGAAATAGACTGCCCGGGCGATCGCCACGCACTGCCGCTCGCCGCCCGACAGCGTGCCCACGGCCTGCGATGGGTCGCGCACGTCGATGCCGATCTTGCGCATCTCCTCCCGCGCTATGCGGTTGGCGGCGGCGACGTCGAAGCGGCGGAAGGGGCCGGCGCCCTTGGTCGGCTCGCGGCCCATGAAGAAATTGCGGGTGATGCTCATCAGCGGGATCATCGCCAGATCCTGGAAGACGGTGGCGATGCCGCGGTCCAGCGCGTCGCGCGGGCTCCCGAGCTCGGTGGGCTGGCCGTCGAGCAGGATGCGGCCCGAGCTCGGCTTGTGTACCCCCGAGAGGGTCTTGATCAGGGTCGACTTGCCGGCGCCGTTGTCGCCCAGCAGGCAATGCACCTCGCCGGGCCAGACGGTCATCGACACGCCCGACAGCGCCACCACCGAGCCGAACTGCTTGCTGATCTCCTGCACGTCGATCAGCGGCGTGCCGGCATGGGCCGAGGCCGCCATCTAGCGGGCCTCCGTCATGCGCTTGCGGATGAAGTTGTTGAACAGCACGGCCACCAGCACCATCACGCCGACGAATACCTTGAACCAGTCGGTATCGACGCCGGTGTAGAAGATGCCCATCTGCACCGTGCCGA
This sequence comes from Geminicoccus sp., assembly GCA_035326425.1. Taxonomy (GTDB): domain Bacteria; phylum Pseudomonadota; class Alphaproteobacteria; order Geminicoccales; family Geminicoccaceae; genus CALKJU01. The sequence continues at coordinate 3,904 of DAOLFG010000089.1, forward strand.
AGATCAGGGCGCCGAAGGCCGGGCCGATGGCGGAGCCGTAGCCGCCGGTGAGCAGCGTGCCGCCGATGACCACGGCGATGATCGCCTCGAACTCCTTGAGCAGCCCGCGCTGGGTGTCGGCCGAGCCGAACTTCAGCACCTGGATGGCGGCGAACAGGGCGGCGGCACAGGCGGTGCCCATGAACAGGATGATCTTCACCCGGTCGACCGGCACGCCGACATTGCGGGCGGCGTTCTTGTCGCCGCCGGCGGCGAAGATCCAGTTGCCGAAGCGGGTGCGCAGCAGGACCCAGGTGGCGACGGCGGTGAGGCCCAGCCACCACACCACCGAGGCCGGCAGGCCCGGCACGGCAGGGGCACCGTTCGGCAGCGTGTCGATCCAGCCGGCCCGCGCCATCCAGGTGAAGAACCCGGTGAAGGCGTCGTTGCCGAAATAGGGCGCCAGCCAGTCGCCCTCGCTGAAGGCCTTGATGCCGGGAATCTGCGTCCGGCCGGTAATGGCGCGGGTGGCGCCGATCGTGAGGCCGCGCAGCACGAACAGGCCGGCCAGCGTGACGATGAAGGAGGGCAGGCCGGTCTTGACGGTGATGTAGCCGTTGAGCCAGCCGACGACGGCGGCGATGGCGAAGGCGAACAGCACCGCCGTCCAGACCGGCCAGCCCCACATCGTCACCGGAATGGCGATGGCCACGCCGGCGAAGCCGATCATCGAGCCGACCGACAGGTCGAACTCGCCGGCGATCATCAGCAGCGAGGCGAAGACCGCCAGGATGCCGAGCTGGGCCGCCACCTCGAGGAAGGTGACGATGCCCTTGGGGCTGAACATGCCGCTGGTGCCGGCGACGGCGCCGAAGAACAGGAACACCAGCAGGGTGCCGGCGACGGCCCCCAGCTCGGGGCGCGACAGCAGGGAGCGGAGCAGCGAGGTCTCGGCGAGGCGCTCGTCGCGCGATCCTGCGGTGGCCGTTGCCATGCGAACTCCCTGGGCTCGTGCCGCCGGCCGGCGGAAGCCGCCGGCCGGCCGGGTGACGCGGCGCCGATGGGCTCAGCGATAGCCCTTGGCGCTCCAGTCGATCACGCTGGCGGCGTTCTCCTTGGTGACGAGGCCGGGGCCGGTCAGCACGTCGGCACCCGGCATCAGGCCGAACTTCTTGTAGAGCCGCAGCAGCACGACCGGCAGGTAGCCCTGCAGGTACTGCTGCTGGTCGATGGCGAACTCCATCTTGCCGTCGCGCACCGACTGCAGGATGCCCTCGCTGAGATCGAAGGTGGCGAGCTTGACCTTGCCGATCAGCCCCATGCCCTCGACGGCCTCGACCGCCGGCATCGCCGGATCGGAGCCCAGGATGAACAGGGCCTGGGTGTCGGGGTTCCTGGTCAGGTAGGCGGTGACGGCGTTCTTGACCTCGGTGGGATCGATGGTGGTGGCGATCACGTCGACGTCGGTGCCGAGCCCCTGGGCGAAGCCCTGGCAGCGCAGGTCGAGGGCGACGTTGCCGACCTCCTGGTTGACGCAGGCGGCCTTGGTGACGCCCCGGGCCTTCATCGATTCGCCGCCGCCGATGCCGGCGATCAACTCGGTCTGGCCGACATGCACCTGCACGCCCAGCTGCTTGGCGACCTCGACGCCGGAGTTGAGCGAGATCACCGGGATGCCGGCGGCGATCGCCGCCTGGATCGACGGCCCCAGCGCGTCGGGATCGGGGATCGACACCGCGAGACCGTCGGGCTTGCTGGCGACGGCGGCGTCGATGAGCTGCGCCATCGCCACCATGTCGTAGGTCTCGGGCGCGCGGTACTCGACCACCGTGTCGGCGAGGTCGGCGTCGGCGTCGTCCGCACCCTTCTTGGCCACCGACCAGAAGCCGGAAGCGGCTTGGCCGTGCGTCACCATCACGATGCGGATCTGCTGCTGCGCCTGCGCCTGCGCCGCCATCACCAGGCCGAGGGCTGCGGCGCCCAGCAGCATTGCCCACTTCTTCATCGCGCTGTCCTCCCGCGGAAGCTTGTCGTGAGGCGAGCCTATGGCATGGGTGCCCTGCGTTCAATGCAGGGCAGCACGGATCCCTCGAAAGGCCGGCAATTGGATCCCGGCACCGGCGCGCCGGCCTGGGCGGTTGACAGCGCCCCGGATTGGGCCACCGTGGGCTCGGATGGGCCTGTCCGACCGGAGGGGACGCCTTTGAACATCGCAGCCCTGCTGGCCGAGGAGCTCGGCCGCCGACTGGGCAGCAACTACACCTCGATCTATGGCAGCTCGCACCCGGAATATGCCGACCTCCTGCGGGCCATGGCGCGGGTGGTCGTCGAGCGGATGGCCAACAGCGACGCGCTCTATCACGACGCCCGCCACACCATGATGGTGACCATGGTGGGCCAATCGATCCTGCGCGGCCGGATCCTCAGCCAGCACGTCACGCCGGAGGACTGGCTGCACTACACGGTGGCGACCCTGGTCCACGACATCGGCTATCTGCGCGGCATCTGCTTGGGCGACGCCGACGGCCGCTACGTCGTCAACGCCTCGGGCGACACCGTGATGCTGCCGCGCGGCGCCTCCGATGCCGCCCTGGCGCCGTACCATGTCGAGCGCGGCGAGATCTTCGTGCGCGAGCGCCTGGGCGAGATGCGGATCATCGACACCGACCGCATCGCCCGCGGCATCGAGCTGACACGGTTCCCGGTGCCCGACGACAGCGACCACCAGGACACCACGGGCGAGCCGGGGCTGGTGCGCGCCGCCGACCTGATCGGCCAGCTCGGCGACCCCTACTATCCCTGCAAGCTCAACGGGCTGTTCTGCGAGTTCCAGGAGATCGGGATGGCGCAGAAGCTCGGCTACGAATCGCCGGCCGACCTGGCCGAGGACTATCCCCGGTTCTTCTGGAGCTGCGTCTCGCCCTACATCCAGGAGGGCATCCGCCACCTCGACCAGACCCTCGAAGGCAAGAAATGGCTGGCGCATCTCTACAGCCACGTCTTCGTCGAGGAGCATGCCGGGAGGCGGGCCGGGCCGCAGCGTGCGCACAATGCCGGCGGCGCACCCGTCGATCCGCCCGAGCCGGACGAGCTCACTCCCTGAGAGACAGCAGATCTGCGGAGATCTCTCAGAGTTGCGAATCCAGCGGCAGCATCTTCAGCAGGTCGACGATGAACCGGCGGCGGAAGCCCGCCTCGGGCTCGTCGTCGTATCGGACCTTCTTGCCGTCCTGGACCGTCTCCCAGACGATGCGGCCTGCCTCGTCGAGGAAGACGCGATAGCTGTCGGCCGGCGATACGCCGGTCGCCATGTAGTCCGCCAGCTTCCGGGTGAAGACCGGGCTCTCGATATAGAGGCCGGCCTCGGTGTTGATCACGGCGGAGCGCGGGTCGAGGTTGAAGCTGCCGATGAAGACCGCTTCCCCGTCGAAAGCCAGGGCCTTGGTGTGCAGCGCCGCCCGCGACCGACCGGCCACCAGCGACCAGCCGGGGCGGAAGGCGTCGGTGTCCGGGCGCAGCTCCGAGATCTCCATGCCGTTCTCGAGCAGTCGCCGCCGGGTCTTGGCATAGCCGGAGTGCGCCGGCAGCACATCGTTCGAGGCCAGCGAATTGGTCAGCACGCGCACGCGCACACCGCGGTCGCGCAGCTCCTTGACGATGCCGATCGCCCGTGGGCTCAGCACGAAATAGGGCGACTCGATCAGCAGCTCCTTCTGGAGCTCGGCGACGCGCCGGTCGAGGAATCCGAACACGTCGTCGGCCACCTCGCCACGGGCGATGTCGCCTGGATCGTCGGCGATGATGCGGCCGTTCGCCCAGACGAGCTCGTCCCGGATCTCATTGGCCCCCACCGTCATCTCGTGGAGATCCTGCTCGATCGGATAGGGATATTCGACCTCGCTGATCGTCTGGCGCAGCCTCGCCAGGATGTCGGCGAGGTCGGCCGGGCCGTAGGTCCGCTCGACCAGCGCCGCGATCGGCACGGCGGAGGCGCTGTTCCAGTACTGGTCGAACACACCCGAGAGGCTGCGGACCACCGGCCCGACCGCCAGCACGTCGAGGTCGCGATAGTTGGCGGTGGTGTTCACGCCATAGTAGATATCACCGATATTTCGGCCGCCGACCAGCGCCGCGGCATTGTCGGCGACCATCAGCTTGTTGTGCATGCGCCGGTTCACCCGGCTGAAATCCGTAATGAAATCGAAGCCATACCATGCACGGCTGAGCAGCGGGTTGAACAGCCGGATCTCGACGTTGGGATGGGCGTCGAGTGCTGCGATCGCCTCGTGGACGTCGCTGTGATAGGGGTCGTCGACGAGCAGCCGCACCCTGACCCCGCGATCGGCCGCCCGCATCACCCGGTCGACGATGATGCGTCCGGTCGTGTCGGGGTCCCAGATGTAGTACTGCATGTCGAGGCTGCGCTCGGCAGTGTCGATCAGCGACAGCCGGGCGATGAATGCCCGACGACCCTCGACGAGCAGGCTGAATCCCGAGAGCCCGGGATGCTGGTCGGCGGCCTTTCCGAAGAAGCGGCCGAGCGTGGTCGATGCAGGATCCTCGAACGCCGTCGACGGCGTGCGCGGGTAGTCGGGAAGGGGCTCGGCGGCACAGCCCACGAGCAGCGCCGCGACGAAGAGCAGGCCCATGCCGAGGAGGTGGCGGCCAGCACGCAGGCGGACGCGAGGCCGCTGTCGCAGCCCGACCCGACTCGTTACCGTCGCAGGCCGCATGGCGCCCCCTCCGCTCGAGCTCCTCAGGCAAGCGCCGCGGGCACGCGTGGTCAAGGGGGCGGTCGGACCGTTCGAGTTGCGGGATCGGATCTCAGCCGTGGCGCATCGTGGCCCGGATCTCGCGGAAGCCGACGAGGTGGATGCCGCGGTCGCGGATGCGGGCGGCGAACGACCCGTCCTGGAACAGCCGCCATTCGTCGGTGCGGCAATGGCATTTCGCCGGATCGATGACCTCGATGTCGCCCGGCCGGTTGGGATGCAGCGACAGGAAGGTGAGGCCAGGCGGGATGCGGTCGACGATCGCCTCGTAGGCGGCGCGGTGGCCCTCGTGCGGGATCCAGGGCGTCTCGATGGCCTCCTCGAAGATCGGGTTGCCGCGGCCCTCGAGGTGGCGGACGCTCTCCTCCATCACCGCCTGCTCTCGGGCATTGGCGGCCTTGGCGGCGTCGCCGTTCCAGAACCGCGTGTAGAGCACGGGCAGGTCCAGCTCCTCGCCGAGGCGGAGATAGATGTCGACGAACTCCGGCGCCATCGCCGTGCCCATGTGGCAGTCGAGATGGGTGGCGTCGATGCCGGCCCGCCTCACGGCCTCGACCTGCAGGTGCAGCTCGTCCTCGACCGCCCCGGGGTCGGCATGCTCGCGGACCTCCCTGGCGCTGCGCCACATGTAGCCGTCGCCGTCGACGAGGCCGGTGGTGGGGGAGATGCCGACCAGCGGCCGCCATCGGTAGTGGTCGCGCTCGGCGGTCAGCGTCAGATGGATGCCAATGTCGAGTTCCGGGCGGGCCGCCGCCATCGCTGCGACCTCGAGGAACCACGGGCAGGGCACCATCACCGACGCACAGGTGACGACACCTTTGCCATAGAGATCGGCGAAGGCCATGTTGGCGCCGTGGCACATGCCGATGTCGTCCTGATGCCCGACGACGATCTTCGCGTCTTCGGGTAGGCCCAGGCGAGCGGCCAGGCTCATGGGATGTCTCCGGTCATCGGACGTCGGATGGCACCGTCAGTGGCTCAGCCGCCGGTGATCGCGTCCAGGACCGACTGCTCCAGGACACCGGTCGAGCGGCAGGCGGCCTCCTCGGGATTGTTGGTGAAGCTGTTGAGATAGGTGCCGATGTGGCGTGCCCTGACGACCAGGCGGGTGCCGTTGTCGGGCGCCACTGCCGCCAGCACCGTCACCGTGCTCCGCAGGTCGGTCGCCTCGGCGGTACGGCTGCGGAAGGCCTCGGCGAACGGGTCGCGCACGGTGATGGTGAGGCAGGTCGCCCAGGAAGGATCGCTGGTGCCGGGTGCGCGCGCCTCGACCGAGCGGCCGGGAGAGCTGATCCCGGTGGTGACGAAGCCGCGCTCGGTCAGGATACGGCCGGCGCGCTCGATCACCTCCGTCGGCGGCTCGGCCAGGGTGGCCTCGACGGCGCCTGCGACGCGCGCCAGGGATGGCGCAGACGATGCCGAGCGGTCGGCGCGCGGCGTCGGCTCGGTTGCGCAGGCGGCGGTGAGCAGGAGGGCGAGCGTGGACAGCCTGCGCATGCGTTCGATGTTCCCGTTGCCGACGTCGAGTGCCGGCGCAACCTAGCGGCAAGCCGCGACGCGGGCGAGCCCGGTCAGCCGCGGGCGAGGTCGAGCAGCGTGGCGAACAGTTGGCTTTCGGGACGCTCCAGCTCCTCGAGCACGGTGAAGTGATTGCAGCCGGGCAGCTCCAGGTAGCGGCTGGCGGCCCAGGCCTCGGCGAAGGCGGCCGATTGCCGGCGGAACTCGGCGGATTCGGCACCGCCCACCGCAACCGCGACGCGGGCTCGGGGCGGCGGTGACAGCCCGATCGGGCTGTTGCGGCGGACCTGGCCCCAGTCGAGCTGCAGCGCCGGCTGCAGGAAGCTGTAGGGAAAGGGCGAGAGGTCGAACAGGCCGCTGATCGGCAGGCCGGCCTTCAACGTGTCGGCGGGCAGGTCGTAGACGCCCGGCCAGTCGGTGGCGAGCGCCATGGCGGTCAGGTGGCCGCCGGCGGAATGGCCGGAGACGCTGATCCGCTCCGGATCGCCGCCGAAGCTGGCGGCGTTGCGGCGGACCCAGGCGATCGAGGCCCGGACCTGGCGGACGATCTCGTCGATGGTGACCGCCGGGCAGAGCGCGTAGTTGACGATCACCACCGCGACGCCGGCCGCCACCAGCGGCGGTGCGACGAAGCTGTGCTCGCGGGCGGTGAACCGTCGCCAGTAGCCGCCATGGACGAAGACGTGGACGGGTGCCGGCTCGCCCGATGGGAAGATGTCGAGATATTCGTCGCGGGTGGGCCCATAGGCGACGCCGAGCCTGCACGGCAGCGAGCCGCGGGTGGCGGCACTGCGCGCCACCCAGCCCTCGACGCGGGCGGCGCTGTCGGGCACAGCCGCACCGGCATTGTATTCGCGGTCGATCTCCTCCTGCGAGGTGAAGTCGCGATAGAGCGTCATGTCGCCTCCCCGGCCGGCCGCTACAGGAGAAGTCGCTTCCCGGTGCTGTCAATGGCTTTGGCAATGGCTTTGGCGGCGGCATCCCGGCGATCAAGTGCCGGCGAGGCCCGCTCGGCGCGGCGGAATGGGCTTGCCCCGCTGCCGTCCATCCCGTTCATTGCCGATGAACCATGAGGATTGCGCCAGGCCATGCCGACCTCGACGACCGCAGGCAGCCAGCCTCGTCCGCAATCGATGCGCGATCCGGCGGCGAGCGACAGCCGCCTCGTGCAGCAGCTCACCCCCGACGAGCGTGCCCGGCTGTTCGCCGGCGCCCAGGAGCGGAAGTTCAAGAACGGCCAGCTGATCTTCCAGCGCGGCGACGAGGGCGGCAGCATGATGGCGGTGCTCGACGGCCGCGTGCGGATCAGCATCGCCTCGGAGGACGGCCGCGAGATCGTGCTGACGATCATCGAGCCGGGCCAGGTGTTCGGCGAGATCGCTCTGCTCGACGGCCGCGGCCGCACCGCCGACGCCTATGCCATGGGCGAGACGCGGCTGCAGGTGCTCTACATGCGCGACGCCATCCCGGTGCTGGAGCGCGACCCGAAGTTGGCGGTGCGGCTGCTGCAGATCCTGTGCGAGCGGGTGCGGCATGCCAACGACATCTGCGAGAGCGTGGTGTTCCTCGACCTGCCGACGCGGCTGGCGCGGCTGCTGCTGCAGCTCGACCGGACACACGGCCAGCCGGTGCCCGGCGGACGGCGGATCGGCATCAGGCTGTCGCAGGCCGAGATGGGCAACCTGGTGGCGGCCAGCCGCGAGACGGTGAACAAGCAGCTCAAGCAGTGGGAGGCGGAAGGGGTGCTGGCGCTGGACCATGGCCATGTGGTGCTGCGCCATCGCAATGCGCTCGCCGACTACGCGCCAGATCTCGCCTGACCGGAGCCGCCTCGAATCGAAGCCGCCCACCCCGGCTGTCGGGATGGGCGGCCTCGGCTCGAAGGGGGAGAGCGGAGGTCAGACGAAGGCGAGGTCGGCCAGGTTGCGCACACCGGCCATCAGGATGGTGTCGCCGTCGCCTTCCAGCGTCAGCACCAGACCCTGGGCGCTGAGGCTGGCGGAGATGACGGCACCCTGCACCTGCAGCAGGTCGCCCTCGTCGCGGTCGAAGTCCAGCACGACGTCGAGGTCCTTGCGGCCGTCGCGATATTCGCCGCCGAACACGAAGACGTCCTCGCCGGAGCCGCCGGCCATCCGGTCGCCGCGGGCGCCGCCGGCGATCCAGTCGTCGCCGATGCCGCCATAGACCCGGTCGCTGCCGCCGCCGGCGCGCAGCACGTCGTTGCCGTCGCCGCCGTCGAGCGTGACGTTCACGCCGGCATTGGCGGCCACGCCGCGGGCGTCGATGCGATCGTTGCCACCGAGGCCGTCGACCTCGACGCGTTCCACGTCCTGGAGCGACATCACGATGTTGCCGACGTCGCGGGTCAGCTCGGCCACGCCGCCGGCCGCCGCCGTCACCACCATCACCTCGTCGGCGCCCGAGCCGTTGAACTCGAGGGTGTCGACGCCGGTGCCGCCGAACACCCTGTCGCTGCCGTCGCCGGGGTTCCAGATGAAGCGGTCGTGGCCGGTGCCGAGCGACGCCCAGTCGTTGCCGCGGCCGCCCGAGGCGACGTCGTCGCCGTCGCCGGTGCGGATGGTCATGCGCTGGACCGCGGCCCCGGTGCCGACGAAGGTGTCGTCCCCGCCCTTGGTGTCGACGTCGATGCGCTCGACGTTCTCGATGTCGACGGTGATGTCGCCGAGGTCGCGGAAGAACCGGAAGCCGTTGCCGAATGGCGTCACGGTCATCAGCTCGTCGCCGTCGGAGCCGTTGAAACGCAGCGTGTCGGTGCCGTTGCCGCCGTCGAACACGTCGTCGCCGTCGCCCGGGTTCCAGGTGAAGCGGTCGTGGCCGTCGCCGAGGCTGACGAAGTCGTTGCCGGTACCGCCGAAGACGTCGTCGGCGCCGGCGCCGCCGATCACCGAGTCGTCGCCGCCACCGGCGTCCACCAGCATGCGGATGCCGGGATCGTCCATCTGCGAGGCGTCGATGACGTCGTTGCCGTCGCCGCCGTCGACGTCGATGCGCTCGACGTTCTGGATGTCGACGGTGATGTCGCCGACGTCGCGGAAGAAGCGGAAGCCGTTGCCGAAGGGTGTCACGGTCATCAGCTCGTCGGCGGCCGAGCCGTTGAAGACCAGCGTGTCGGTGCCGCCGCGGCCATCGAAGACGTCGTCGCCGTCGCCCGGGTTCCATACGAAGCTGTCGTTGCCGGCGCCGCCGGTGAAGGTGTCGGTGCCGAGCCCGCCGACGACGTTGACGGCGACGGTCGAGCGGGTCTGGCCCGAGGCGTCGATGACGTCGTTGCCGCCCTTGGCCTCGACGTCGACCACCTCGACGCCGGTGGTGTCGACGGTGATGTCGCCGAGATCGCGGAAGAAGCGGAAGCCTCCGCCCTGGGTGGTGACGGTCATCAGCTCGTCGCCGTCCGAGCCGTCGAAGTCGAGCGTGTCGACGCCGCGGCCGCCCCAGACCGTGTCGTCGCCGTCGCCGGGATCCCAGTCGAAGGTGTCGTTGCCGTTGCCGAGCGAGGCGATGTCGGTGCCGCTGTCGCCCTCGACGAAGTCGTTGCCGTCGCCGGCGATGATGGTGTCGTCGCCGGTCAGATCGGAGCCGGACGGAATGACCGTGACGCCGGCTGAAATGAAACCCGGCCTGATGATGTCGTTGCCGTTGGTGCCAATGAAGCGTGCCATCGTTTCCTCCATGCGAACCTCGTCGCGTGGAGGATGTTGCGCCCGAGGGCAGGGCCGGCGCTGTGAAGCGTTTCACCTGCAGAAGGTGAAGTTGCTCACAGGGCGCCGGCCGTGCCCGGATACTCACGGAAAGGCGATGAACTCGACCCAGTTCGGGTTCTTGCCGGTCGGATAGGACTGGAGCTTCGTCAGCTTTCCGGTGCCGGCGTCGATCGAATAGACGGTCATGCCGTGCGACAGCTGGCCGACGGCGGCGAGATAGCGGCCGGTGGGGTCGATGTTGAAGCCGCGCGGCTGCGTCTCGGTGGGTGCGTTGCCGAGCGGCGTGAGCTGGCCGCCCGCGCCCACGGCGAAGGCGGCGATGGTGCTGGAAGTGCGCTCCGAGGCGTAGACGTACTTGCCATCGGGCGTGACGTGGATGTCGGCCCCCCAGGGCTTGCCGTCGAAGCCCGTGGGCATGGCGGTGGCATGCCCGAGCTCCTTCAGGCCGCCGGTGGCGGCGTCGTAGGACAGCACGCGCACCACCCCGTCCAGCTCGCCCAGGAGGTAGACCGACTTGCCGTCCGGCGAGAAGGTGAAGTGCCGCGGGCCGGCGCCCTCGGCGACCTTGACCGAAGGCGACTGCGCCGGCGTCAACGTGCCGGTCCCGGGCTCGAGGGCGAAGGACAGCACCTCGTCCGAGCCGAGATTGGTCGCCAGCGCATGGCGGTTGTCGGGGCTGGCGATCATCAGGTGTGCCTTGGGCCCGGTGGGTACCACCTGGCTCGGCGGCTGGACGAGGCCGTCCTCGCCGATCGGGTTCACCGAGACCTTGTTGCCGCCATAGGATGCGCTGAGCAGGAAGCGGCCGGTGCGGTCGGTGGCGATGCTGGCCATGCTGTCGGCGAGCGGGGCGCTGCCGAGCTGCTTCAGGCCACCGGTGGCGGGATCGACCGAGAAGGTGATCACCTGCAGCGGCTCGGAGCGCACGCCGACATAGAGGAAGCGCTTGTCCGGGCTCACCGCCAGCGGCGTCGAGCCGCCAGCCTTCTCGACGCCGTCGAGCTTGGTGGTGGCGACGAGGCTCATGCCGCCGGAGCCGGGGTCGAGCTCGAAGACGCTGACGTCGTTGCTTTCGGCATTGCCGACATAGGCGAAGGTGTCGGCGCGGGAGAGTCCGGGCATGGATACCGCCATGGTGGAAAGAGCCAGGGTCAGGAGCTTGGCCGCGGTCCGCCACGATCGGCGAGCGCCACGGCTGGAGCTGTCGGAACTCATCGTTGCTTGCCTCCCTGTTCGACCGCCGGCGGAGTCCGGCGGCATCGGTCGCATCACGAGCCGGTCAATGCTCGCTGCCGCAGCATGTGGTCGGCCAGCACGCAGGCCATCATCGCCTCGCCCACGGGCACGGCACGGATGCCGACGCAGGGGTCGTGGCGGCCCTTCGTGACGATCTCGGTCTCGTTGCCGTGGCGGTCGATGGTGCGGCGCGGCGTCAGGATCGAGCTCGTGGGCTTGACGGCGAAGCGCACCACGATGTCCTGGCCGCTGGAGATGCCGCCCAGGATGCCGCCGGCATGGTTGGAGAGAAAGCGCGGGCCGTCATTGCCCATGCGGATCTCGTCGGCATTGTCCTCGCCGCGCAGTGCGGCGGCGGCGAAGCCGTCGCCGATCTCGACACCCTTGACGGCGTTGATGGACATCATGGCACGCGCGAGGTCGGAATCGAGCTTGTCGTAGATCGGCTCGCCCCAGCCCGCCGGCACGCCCTCGGCCACCACCTCGATCACCGCACCCACCGACGAGCCGGCCTTGCGCAGGGCCAGGAGCTGCTCCTCCCAGCGCGCGGCGGCGGCAGCGTCGGGGCACCAGAAGGGATTGGACGCCGCCTCGTCCCAGCTCCAGGCGGCCCGGTCGATGCGGTCGGCGCCCATCTGGACCAGGGCACCACGAATGCGGATGCGATCGCCCAGGATCTTCCGGGCCACCGCACCGGCGGCGACGCGCATCGCCGTCTCGCGGGCGCTGGAGCGGCCGCCGCCGCGATAGTCACGGATGCCGTATTTCAGGTCGTAGGTGATGTCGGCGTGGCCGGGGCGGTAGACGTCCTTGATCTCGCCATAGTCCCTGGAGCGCTGGTCCTGGTTGCGGATCAGCAGGCCGATCGGCGTGCCGGTGGTCAGGCCCTCGAAGGTGCCGGAGAGGATCTCGACCTCGTCCGGCTCCTGGCGCTGGGTGGTGAACTTCGATTGGCCCGGCCGGCGCCGGTCGAGCCAGGGCTGGATGTCGGCCTCGGTCAGCGGGATGCGCGGCGGGCAGCCGTCGACGACGCAGCCGATGGCCACGCCGTGGCTCTCGCCGAAGGTGGTGAAGCGGAACTGGGTGCCGAAGGAATTGCCGGCCATGGGCTCGCATCTGGAGTTGTCCGGAGCGCCACGAGACACGCCCGGCAACTCCCGTCAACCCCGCGCCGCAGCGGCGGCGCGATGCTTCAGGGTGCGAAGACGGTGTTCCAGTCGTCGCGCATCGAGACCACGGTCCAGCGGCGCCCGGCGGCCTCGTCGAGGCCGCGCGCCAGACGGCCGACATGGCTGTCACGGTCGTAGGCGAACTCGCGCGCGGCGTCGTCGTGATGCACGATGACGCCCAGGCGCCGCCCTGGGCCGGAGGTGGTCCACTCCAGCATCTCGAAATCGCCGTCGGAGTTGCCGAAGGCGGCGATCGGCCGCCGGCCGATGAACTTGTGGATGCCCACGGGCTTGCCGGCCTTGTCGTCGATGAAATCGACCTTGGGCAGGCGGACGAGCACCGGCGTGCCGCCGCGCAGCTCGTACTTCGTGACGATGGACGATCCGATGACCCGCTCGGGCGGCACGCCGTAGACCCCCTCCGTCCACGGACGCATGAACTCGACGCCGCCGCCGGAGACGATCCAGGTCTCGAAGCCGTTGGCACGCAGCAGCTCCAGGACCTCGATCATCGGCCGGTAGACGAGCTCGGTGTAGGGCCGGCCGAGCTTCGGATGACGCGCCGTCGCGATCCAGTCCTCGACGGTGCGGGAGAACTCCTCCGTCGTGTTGCCGGCGTGGGTTGCCATGACGAGCTGGACGAGCGCCTGCTCGCCGCCGGCCAAGGCCTCGCCGAGATCTCCCCCGAGCACGGAGGCGAAGGGCTCCGTCGTGCGCCATTCCGGGTGCTCGGGGGCCAGCGCCTTCACCCGGTCGAGCGCGAACTGCAGCTGGGTGTAGACCGGCAGCTCGACCCAGAGCGTGCCGTCATTGTCGAAAACGGCGATGCGCTGCTCCGCCGGCACGTAGTCCGGCCCGCCCTCGTTCGTCACCGCGGCGACGAAGTCGAGGACCGCCGACCTCGCGGGGCCATCGTTCCACGACGGCAGTGCTGTGGAAGGCTGCGGCGTCGACGTCGCGGTTGTGCTGCAGGCCGTGCCCAGCGCCGCCGTGGCAGCCAGCGCGGCCAGCGCGAAGCGGCGTGAATACCCGGTCATTTCATGGTCCTCGTGCATGGTGAGGGGGCGATCCCGGAATCGGCGGCCGGCGCGTCGGCGCAGCCGGGCGGGGACCGCGCCATCCCGGTCGCCCTCAGAACCGCATCGTGAGCCCGACCATCGGCCCCTTGTAGGTGACGTCCCATTCGAAGCCGCCGTCCTCGTAGTCGATGTGCAGCATGCGGTAGCCGGCGCGCAGGAAGGTGTCGTGGCCGAGCGGCTCGAAGCGGTAGCCGACGGCGGCGAGCCATGACCAGGAGATGTCTGAGCCGACGCCGAAGCCGCCGATGTCGCCTTCGGCCAGCAGCTCCCAGCGATCGGTCAGCTCGATCCGGCCGTGAAGGCCGACGACCGGATCGACCCAGGTCTCGCTCTCGTCATTGTCCGGCAGACGGTGCCGGCCGTTGAGCTCGAGACGCAGGTCGACGACACGTCCGCCGGCCAGCGCCTCGAGCTGCGCCCTCTTGGGGCCGCCATGGGAGGTGTCGGGGTTCTGCCAGTCGAGCAGGCGGTAGGTCCCGCCGACGCCGAGGAAGGTCGTGTCGTTGCGGTAGCGGAACTTGGCGCCGCCGACCTCGGCGTCGTCGCCGATCCGGACGAAGAACGGGCTGACATAGAAGCCCCAGTCGCCCTTGCGCGCGACGGCGGTGCCCATGAAGCCGACCGAGAGCGACTCCCAGACGTCGGAGAACGGCACGTCGACGTCGAAGCCCCGGCCGCGCAGGGCACCGTCGCCGTCGAGTGCCGCGGCCCAGAAATAGGCGGTGGCCGACAGCTCCCAGCGGTCGGAGGGGGGCGGGGAAGCCGCCTCCTGGGCCCGGGCGGTGACAGCTCCTGCCAGGAGCACCGCCGCCGCGATCGTGAGCGAGCGGCTCTGTCGGCTCGAGATCATCTTGGTCACCCCGTTGTCATCACGGCATGCTTCGTCCGCGCGCCCGTCTACGGTCGCTCGGCCGCTCCAGCCGCTTGCTCACGCATGGTGAAGGTCGGTGGCGCCTTGGCCCAGGGATAGCCGGCCAGCGCCATCTGGTGGCCGACCTCGAACAGCTCCTGCATGTAGGCGGACTCGAACGGCTCGTTGAGCGGCCGGTCGAAGCTGGTCGGGATGTAGGCGAGATTGTAGTCGAAGCCGTCGCGCTGCGTGGTCAGGTAGATCTGGTAGAGATCGCCGACGCCCTGCGTCTGGATGAGCGAGGAGATCGCACGTCCCGCGATGCTCAGCGTCCGGCGCTGGACCTGCACCCAGTCGGGATCGAGACGCGAGTTGCGGATGATGTAGAGATGCCGCTCGCGGGTCAGCCCGCGCTCTGCGTCCCGGGCCGAGACGTCGAGCGACGGCGGGTAGATGAAGACCTGGGCGCTGGCGCCGCCGTCGACATGCATTTCCTGATACGGCTTGCCGTCGAGCTCGACGTCGACGAGCACCGGCGGGAAGGCGCCCGGAATGGCCGCCGATGCGACCAGGATGTCGTGCAGGAGCTCGAGCGCCCCCGGCCTGTGGCTGGCGGCGATCTCGGTCACGTTCCAGATGATCGGCCGCCGGGCATCGAGATTGGTCGTGCCGATCAGCAGGATGCGGCCCTTGTCGTGCTCCCGGGCAATGGCATCGAGCATCGCCTGGTCGAAATATCTGGCGATGGTCTGGCGCAGCGGCGTGGTATCCGCCGCCGCGTCCAGCATCATGGCGCTGAAATAGCTGCGCGGCGTCAGCACGTCGGCGGCGGTGATCTCGGTATAGACCCGGCGCAGGTCGTCGTCGTAGTCGGACCCGAGGAAGGCGAAGGGTGCGGTCAGCGCCCCGGTGCTGATGCCGGTCACGCCCTTGAAGACCGGGCGGTCGCCGCGCTCGGTCCATCCGACCAGCAGCCCGGCGCCGAAGGCGCCGTTCTCGCCGCCGCCGGAGATGGCGAGAAAATCGGCGGGCGGCAGGAGCTCCGCAAGCCCCGCCGCCCGCCACGCCGCGAGCCCGCCGGCGCCGGCCGCCTCGGCGCCACCGACGGACTCGGAATTGTCCCTGCCACCCC
>DAOLFG010000143.1:0-3570 GCA_035326425.1 Geminicoccus sp.
CGAGGAACGCTTCGAGGATCGGCACCACCTCGGAGCGGAACCGCGGGCCGGTGAACAGGTCGTGGTGGTCGGCGCCGGGCACGGTGTGGCGGCCGGCCGGAACAGCGCCCAGGCCGGCGAGCCGCCGGTGGGCGGCATGGGTCTGTCCCTGGCCGACGAGCCCGTCCGAACCGGCCTCGATGGTCAGCAGCCGCGCGCCGGCGAGGCCGGCCCCCTCGCCCGGCGCCACCGGTCCGCGCACGGTATGCTCGATGGTCTCGGCGAACAGCTCGGCCGGGACGTCGAGCAGCCGGTGCATGTCGGCGTGCTGGCGGGCCCGGCCGTTCGATCCGCCGATGGCGAGCTCGGCCAGCAGACCGGCCTGAACGTCGAGATAGGCCGAGGGGCTGGCTCCGGCATAGGCCAGGAGCTGGTAGACGGCCGGAAACACCCGGCGACCGGCGCCGGGATGCCGACCGGCGACGATGCTGGTGAGCTGCCCGACCAGCACCTCCCGCGGCACCATGGCCATGGCCCGCTGCAGCGGCGTCGGGTCCAGGGACGGGTCGGCCGGGCCACCCAGCAGGATCAGCGAGGCGATGCCCTCGAAGGTGGGCGCCGCCGCCATCACCGCCGGCACGGACTGCGACAGCCCCACCAGATGAGCCGGCTGGCCCCCGGCGGCGAGGGCGGACCGGCACAGCGCGACCTGGTCGGCGAACCGGAACGGGCCGGCCGCGGCCGGCACGAGCCGCGCGTCGACCCAATCGGTCACCCAGACCTCGGCCTGGCGCAGCAGGGCCACGACGAGATCGGCCAGCACGCTGGCGCCATAACCGGAGTGGGGCGCCACCAGCAGCACCCGGGGCTGCCCGCGCCCGTCCAGCCGGAGCCGCACCACACGCACGAAGGGTGTGGCCAATGTCACACG
This sequence comes from Geminicoccus sp., assembly GCA_035326425.1. Lineage (GTDB taxonomy): Bacteria > Pseudomonadota > Alphaproteobacteria > Geminicoccales > Geminicoccaceae > CALKJU01. The sequence continues at coordinate 911 of DAOLFG010000143.1, forward strand.
CGCCTCGACCGGGCGGCCCAGCTCGGCGGCCACCGCCGCCTCGATCGGCTCCTGCCGCGGCTCGGCCGCCTCGGCGCTGCGGGCCACCAGCTCGGCCAGCGCCCAGGCCGGCCGCTGCCAGGGAGCCATCGGCTCGCCGGGCAGGCGCAGGGCCGCCAGCAGCGGTGCCGACGCCCAGCGCTGCAGCTCGTAGAGCCGGTAGAACATCTAGCCGGCCAGGGCCTCCTCGACCGCCGCCAGCGCCGAGGCGGCGGCACTGCCGTCCGGGCCTCCACCCTGCGCGAAGTCGGGCCTGCCGCCACCGCCCTTGCCGCCGACCGCCGCCACCGCCTTGTGCAGCAGGTCCACCGCGCTGAGCCTGCCCACCAGGTCCTCGGTGACGCTGACGACCACGGCGGCCTTGCCGTCGTTGACGGCCACCAGGGTCACGACACCCGAGCCCAGCTCCTTCCTCAGCGCGTCGGCGGTGCCGCGCAGATCCCTGGGCGGCACGCCGTCGAGCGTGCGCCCGGCGAAGCGTATCGAGCCCACCTGCTTGACGCCGGGACCGGTGCCGCCGCCGGTGGCGAGCTTCTGGCGCAGGTCGGCGACCTCGCGCTCCAGGCGACGGCGCTCGTCCAGAAGGGCCTGGACACGGGCGGGCAGCTCCGTGGGCGTCGCCTTCAGGGCATTGGCCGCCTCGACCAGCAGCCTCTGCTCCTTGCGCACCTCGTCGAGCGCCGCCTCGCCGGTCAACGCCTCGACGCGGCGGATGCCCGAGGCCACCGCCCCCTCGCCCAGCACCTTGCAGAAGGCGATGTCGCCGGTGCGGCCGACATGGGTGCCGCCGCACAGCTCGACCGAGTAGGTGCCGCCGGGTGCCTCGCCCATCGAGACCACCCGGACCTCGTCGCCGTATTTCTCGCCGAACAGCGCCATCGCACCGGACTTGATGGCGCCCTCGCGGTCCATGACGCGAATGGTCACCGGCCCGTTCTGGCGGACATAGGCGTTGACCTCGTCCTCGACCGCCGCCAGCTCGTCGGCCGTCATCGGCCTGGTGTGGCTGAAGTCGAAGCGCAGCCGGTCGGGAGCGACCAGCGAGCCCTTCTGCGCCACATGCGTGCCGAGATGGCCGCGCAGGGCGGCGTGCAGCAGGTGGGTCGCCGAATGGGCGCGGCGCAGGCGGGCGCGGCGCAGCTCGTCGACCTGCATGTCGAGCAGCGCACCGGCCCGCAGCGGGCCGCCGGCGAGGCGGCCGACATGGACGTAGAGATCGCCGAACAGCTTCCTCGTGTCGGTCACCGTCATGGTGACATTGCCGGCACGGATGATGCCGGTGTCGCCCTGCTGGCCGCCGGATTCGCCGTAGAACGGCGTCTGGTTGGCGACCAGCATCAGCTCGGCGCCGTCCAGCGCCTCGTCGACCCGCCGGCCGTCGACCACGAGTGCCACGGCCTGCGCCTCGGCACGGGTGGTCTCGTAGCCGAGGAACTCGGTGGCGCCCACGGATTCGCGGACCTCGAACCATACCGGCTCGATGGCGACCGAGCCCGAGCCGCGCCAGCTGGCGCGCGCCGCCTCGCGCTGCTTCTCCATCGCCGCGTCGAAGCCGGCGCGGTCGACGCTGCGGCCGAGGCCGCGCAGCGCGTCCTCGGTGAGGTCGAGCGGGAAGCCGAAGGTGTCGTAGAGGCGGAAGGCGGTCTCGCCGGGCAGGGGTGCTCCCTGCGGCATCTCGGCCGTGGCCTCGTCGAGCAGCTTCAGGCCGCGCTCGAGGGTGCGGCGGAAATTGGTCTCCTCGAGCTTCAGCACCTCGGTGACCAGCGCCTCGGCGCGGCGCAGCTCGGGATAGGCCTCGCCCATCTCGGCCACCAGCGTCGGCACGATCCGCCACATCAGCGGCTCGGTAGCGCCCAGGAGATGGGCGTGGCGCATGCCGCGGCGCATGATCCGGCGCAGCACGTAGCCGCGGCCCTCGTTGGAGGGCATGACGCCGTCGGCCAGCAGGAAGGCGCTGGCGCGCAGGTGGTCGGCGATCACCTTGTGCGACGGCCGGCGGTCGCCCTCGAACGGCGCGCCGGTCAGCTCGACGCTGCGAGCGATGAGGCGCTGGAACAGGTCGATGTCGTAGTTGTCGTGCTTGCCCTGCAGCACGGCGGCGATGCGCTCGAGGCCCATGCCGGTGTCGATCGAGGGCTTGGGCAGCGGGATCCGGTCGCCGGGTGCGCGCTGCTCGAACTGCATGAAGACCAGGTTCCAGATCTCGATGAAGCGGTCGCCGTCCTGGTCCTCGCTGCCGGGCGGGCCGCCCGCGATCGCGGGGCCGTGGTCGAAGAAGATCTCCGAGCACGGGCCGCAGGGGCCGGTGTCGCCCATCTGCCAGAAATTGTCCGAGGTCGGGATGCGGATGATCCGGCTCTCCGGCAGGCCGGCGATCCTCTTCCAGAGCTCGAAGGCCTCGTCGTCCTCGGAATAGACGGTGGCGAGCAGCCGGTCGGCCGGCAGCCCGTATTCCCTGGTGATGAGGTTCCAGGCCAGCTCGATCGCCAGCGACTTGAAGTAGTCGCCGAAGCTGAAATTGCCCAGCATCTCGAAGAAGGTGTGGTGCCGGGCGGTGTAGCCGACGTTGTCGAGGTCGTTGTGCTTGCCGCCGGCGCGCACGCATTTCTGCGAGGTGGCGG